>JAFGSB010000143.1 GCA_016934825.1 Candidatus Zhuqueibacterota bacterium | reverse complement strand
CTTCGTTGTCTTGTAACCATGACACACCTCCATTATTATGCAAATATACGAACTTTTTGGTGTGTCTACAATATTGGGTACAGTTTATTGGCTCAAATTCGATCTCACGAATGATTTTGTTTGCTGTAGCTTTATTTCCAATTAATAATCTATTTAATTTTTCTACAATTTTACTATTTAATAAAAAGTAACTATCAAATTGGCAAGCTTTTAACAGGGCTTTGATAATTACTGCATCCGAAATTATTGTAAAATCCAATTTAGCATTAATAAAATTTGTATTATTTAATATGACAGTCTCAAAATCCACAGTTGTTAAATCTGCTCCTATGAGACTTGCACCATTGAGATTTACTCCATGAAGATCGGTCTCTCTTAGATCGGCCTTTCTAAGATTTGCATTAGCGAGATTAGCGTCTTTGAGATTAGCCCCAATGAGATTGGCCTCACTGAGATCGGTCTCACTGAGATCGGAGCTGATGAGATTAGCCATACGGAGATTGGCCTTGCTGAGATTGGCCCCACTAAGATCGGTATGAACGAATATGGTTTTAGTGAGATTGGATCCCCCTAAATTGGTCTTACTAAGTTTAGCCCTAGTAAGAGCGGAGCCACATAGATCTGACCCACTTAGATCGGTCTCACTTAGATTAGCATATCTGAGATTGGCCTTATGGAGTTTTGCCCCGCTGAGATATTCTTTGCTCAAATCCGCAACAAAGTCAATTTTCTGTGTTTTTTTCCATTCATTCCAGGCTTTTACACCTTCTTTCAATTTTGCAAGGTGTTCTGGGTTTGCCATGTTTGCCCCTTTTTGTTTTATTCGTATTTTTTATATTAATAACTTTTTGAAAGTTTTACAAGGATAAACTGTGGGAATTGAACTATTTTATTTGAAATATTTCCCTTACTTTTTTTATATTGTTAAATATATATGTATTTTATCTTTCGATACAGTAAACTACTCTGTTTAAACCCCGGTTACATCCCCTGTACAGGAGTTTTTTATATGATAAAAACTTAAATATTATTGAATCCATTCATATCCCTTGCTATCAAGCTTAATGATATTAATTGGTTTTCTTACGAATTCTGGAGTTGTTTGAATTTGAAGGTTAATTAAATTATTAATTAAATCAATAGGATTTGTTTCGGTTTCCCAATTATTTTCCTGTAAATATTGTTCAATTGCTTCTGTTTGTCCTAAATAATACATATAAGCTTTTTCATTTGAAAAATTCATTATATCGTGATCTAAAATTCCATCATTATTAATTATAAATTTCAAACAATATAAATGGGGGTTCTTGTTTTCAATTCCACATATTAAAATTTTGCAGACTAATTTTTCTTTAAATATTTTTTGATAGTAATAACTATTTTGAGATTTAATAACCTTGTAATAAGAACTAAAATTTGAGTAATACCAATCTATAATTTTTTTTAAATGCTCAGTTAAACCAAATGAATTTTCTTTCAATTGATCTGTAATGAAAGTTTCAAAATTAATAGTACTGTCTGCCCAATTCCCTTGAAGTAAAAAACAAAAATTATTAATAATATGAATTTTAGTTTTAGAAAATGTGTCAATATTTTTTCCAGAATTCCATACCGTATGCTTACTATCAGCACCAATGTGAATGATATTGTTTCTTTGATAAGCAATAATTGTAGTTGAAAATGAAATTCTGAAACATAATAATATAAAAAAAACAATTAATTTTTTTTTCATTGTGATATTCTGACTTTTTTTTACGTCATTTTGTCTCCAATATACACTATTTTGTCCTATATACAAACAAAAAAGCCCACCATAAAAGTGGGCTTTACTATTTGTTATTTTTGGTGCCGAGGGCGGGAATCGAACCCGCATGTTCTTGCGAACGCTGGATTTTGAGTCCAGTGCGTCTACCAATTTCACCACCTCGGCCAGTTACAAACGGCTTTAAATATATTCAAATCATTGTTTAAAGTCAAGAAAAAGATCATTGCGGTCAAATAATATTTGTGAAAATCTGTTTTTATTTGTTTTTTTCAGAATAAAAGTTATATTTATCCAATACAAAAAAATAATCTGTTTTAACTATAAACATTAGCTCCCGGAGTCAAAATGAATAAAAAATCTATTGAAGACCTCAATGTAAAAGGTAAACGAGTGCTGGTACGTGTGGATTTTAACGTGCCGTTAACGGAAGATAAAAAAGTCGCGGATGACAAACGGATCGTCGCGGCCCTGCCCACCATTAAAAAAGTCATAAACGACGGCGGTAAAGCCATATTAATGTCGCATTTGGGCCGCCCGGACGGCAAGGTCAAGCCGGAATTTTCCCTTGCCCCCGTGGCCGAACATCTCGGCAAATTGTTGAACAAACCGGTTGTTTTTGCCCCGGATTGTGTCGGCAGTGAAGTTGAAGCGCTGGTTGCAAAAATGCAGGACGGCGATGTACTTTTGCTGGAAAATTTGCGTTTCCATCCCGAGGAAGAGGGCAAAAAAGACGGCCAGAAAATGAGCAGGGAAGAACGGCAGTGGTTCATCGACGGCCTGGCAAAACTTGCCGATCTGTACGTCGACGACGCGTTCGGGACCGCGCACCGACCGCATGCCTCCATGTCCGGCGTACCGGAAAAACTGGGTCAGGGTGCGGCCGGATACCTGATGCAGAAAGAATTGGAATACTTTGCCAAGGTGTTTGACAACCCGGAAAAACCCCTGCTGGCGATTCTCGGCGGCGCCAAGGTCAGCGATAAAATATTGGTTATCGATAACCTGCTGAACCAGGTCGACAGCCTGATGATCGGCGGGGCCATGGCCTATACCTTTTTAAAAGCCAAAGGAATTGCCGTCGGTAAATCCAGGGTTGAAGAAGATTTTATCGATAAAGCCAAAGGTTACATAACCAAAGCAAAAGAAAAGAATGTCAAACTTTTGTTACCGGTTGATCATATTGTCGCGGCTGAATTCCCGGCCGGAGATGTTCAGGTCACGCCGCAGGCGACGGACGGCGAAGCGATTTCCGCCGATATGATGGGCCTGGATATCGGCCCCAAAACGATAGAACTGTACATGAATGAAGTTAAAAATGCCAAAACCATTGTCTGGAACGGGCCGATGGGCGTTTTTGAAGTCAAAGGATTCGATAAAGGCACATATTCGCTTGCCGAGGCCATTGCCAACAGCGGCGCCGTTTCCGTAGTCGGCGGCGGCGATTCCGCGAGCGCGGCGAAAAAGTCCGGTTTCGGCAGCAAGTTCGGACACATTTCCACCGGCGGCGGCGCCAGCCTGGAACTGATGGAGGGCAAACTACTGCCCGGCGTTGCGGCCCTGAGCGATAAATAAGGCTTAATGTTTTCAATTTGAAAATCCGGTCATTTTATTTTGGCCGGATTTTTTTTCTTCAACATTATTCTCTTCCCCCAAAATGTTTTTTTTTATCAACAACTCTTTCCACCCGTTTTGCGCCCCTTTGTGATTAAAGTCACACGATTGACTCATATTTTGTAACCTTTACAGAACCTGTGCGTAATATGACCTGAAAATAATCACTAATTGAACATATATCAAATTGAGGTGTACAATGAAAAAAGCGATTCTAATTATGATTTTCGTAGTTCTTTCGACCCAGGTATTCGCGGCTGAAGAGACGCTGTTTTCGGGTGATTTGTCCCATGGCGGTTTTGGCGGTCCTGTTGTCAAGTTCTCCCAGGTCAATGGCGTTAACAGTATACTGTTGGGCGGCAGAGGCGGATGGATTATAAATCATTCGTACATTATAGGCGGCGGCGGTTACGGACTTGTTAATGATATTAAAGTACCGGGAGTTTACGATGAACATGGTACTCAGGCGAATCTGGAATTCGGCTATGGCGGCCTGGAACTTGAATATATCGGCAGACCCAACAAACTTGTGCATTATTCCATGTATGTGCTCCTCGGCGGCGGCGGTATATCGAATACAATTTGGGATGATGATAGTAAAGATTATGACAATCGTTACCATAATAATTATAATATCGAAGATGATGCAATCTGGGTAATTGAACCGGCACTGAATGTAACCTTAAATGTGACCTCTTTTTTCAGGATTAGCGCGGGCGCGGGTTATCGTTACGTTACCGGCGCAAGTCTCACAGGTACAACTAATTCTGATCTGAGCAATACATCCTTTAATTTAACATTTCGATTTGGCAAGTTCTAAATTAGTATAATACCCCTGAACAAAAGCGTGTATAAAAGAATTTTTATATGCGCTTTTTTTTATTTTACGTGATTAACGGGGTGCTTAAAAGAAATTATGGTTTGTAAATGATATTATAAACAACTAAATTTCATATAATATTAAAAGAATTTGTTATTAAAAGATCCGACTTTAGTCAGGAAGGAAATTTAGTTATATGGAAATCAGTCATAAATTACGCAAACAGATACTTGTATTTCAGAAAAACGAGATTACCGAATATCACATCTATTTAAAACTGGCAAAAATAGTCGATAGCGAAGAAAATCAAAAAATATTAAAACAGATCGCGAATGATGAATTCCGGCATTATCATTTATGGAAAGAATATACCGGAGAAGAGATCAAACCCAATCGAATCAAGATAGGTTTCTTTATTTTAATATCCCGGTTGTTCGGTTTTACTTTCGGGATCAAACTCATGGAACGCGGGGAGGAGGAAGCACAGGAGAATTATGATTATGTTTTACAGAGCCTTCCCGAAGTGGAAACGATCATAAAAGAAGAAAACGACCACGAAGATGCCTTGTTGGGCATGTTAAATGAGGAACGCCTGCATTATATCGGTTCTATTGTTCTGGGATTGAATGACGCGCTGGTCGAATTGACCGGGGCGCTGGCCGGTTTAACTCTTGCGTTGCAGAATACCCGGCTCATCGCATTGACCGGGTTGATCACCGGTATAGCCGCGTCGCTTTCCATGGCGGCGTCCGAGTATCTTTCAACAAAAACGGAAGATACGCACCGGCAGCCGTTTAAGGCTTCTGTTTATACGGGAACGGCATATATCCTCACGGTCTGTTTGTTGATATTACCTTACCTGATTCTGCATAATTATTATTATTGCCTGTCGCTCACAATGTTCGTCGCCGTGCTGATCATCGCTTTCTTTAATTATTATGTCGCGGTTGTAGACGAGGTGCCGTTCAGAAAGAGGTTTCTGGAAATGGCGGGACTCAGTTTTGGCGTTGCCGCGTTCAGTTTTTTAATCGGATTCCTGATCAGACAGTTTATGGGGATTGACATTTAATTTTATGTCGAACGCGATTCAATATTTTATAGGCATCGATGTACAGATTTCCCGGGGATGCGCTGTGTTGGTCTTGAACCGGCAGGCGGAATTCATAAATTCCGGCTGGGCAAGGGGAGGGACGATTGAAAAAATTTGTGATAATTTACGTTCCCTCATTCAAACATACCCCGGGGATTATACTGCTATTGGAATTGATGCGCCGAGGATGCCGTTGTCCCGGCCGAGGGAATTTTATTGGGATAAAAAAAACAATACCTGGCGGAAAAGTAGACCCTCTGATAAAGGATACGGCCGGCATTGCGAAGTTGTGATCAAATCTCTTGGATTGGGCAATCCTCAATGGACGCCGTTACTGCGTGATGCCCCTCAATGGATGTTGCTCGGTTTCAGAATTTTCGAAAGCTTGGCTGGCGTAAAAAATGTTTTTGAAGTTTTCCCAAGCGCCTCATACAAAATGCTTGATAAAGATAAGAGTTGTAAAGTCGGTTTAAATTTTGCCAATTTTGCTGGCGGCCCCAAAGACATGCTGGATGCCTGCATCGCCGCGTACACGGTATATGAATTCATTAACGGCCGCGGGTCACAGGTCGGCGGTGGGGACGGTTCAGGGACAATTGTATTACCCGGTAAGATCAGTCATGAGCTTAACAATCCTATATTGACCTGGCCGCTGGATGATAAAACCGAATAATTGATACTATTCGGGGTCGTGAAAAATATCGCCCGGGGATAATATTTTTCAAGTTTTTATTTAAATTGAATAAAAAAAGATACAAAATTGTTTATATTACAAGTGATAATCAAAGCGGTTACGGGGTTTTTCACATAGTTTTCCACGAAAACGATATTCCGGATAATTTAAAATCGGATTTTTAACGTTACTTCACATCAACAATTTTGAAAATGAGTATTTGAAGGTATAATTAAAACTTTAATAAAAAAAGTTGATATTAACCTGTTACAAGTTTTATTTATTTATGGAGGGTAAAATGAAAAAGTGTTTTGTTTTTCTGGTTTTGGGTTTGTTTCTCATTTCGTGTAATGGGACAGATGATGAACAGCAAACGGCATTAATGGGTTTTTATGAAATCGGTTATGATGAGATGGGACTTATAAACTGCAATACCTTTATCACACTTGTGAACAGCAGCGAGCAAGAACAGCTTGGCGGAGATAACGAAACGATTATGGTGTATACATTTTTCTTTGATGACAATGAAGAGTTTCTCGTATGTCACAGGGAAGAATTAACCCCCGATGATATGGCGAGCCTGAATGTACAACAAATACTACAAATACAGTTACCTGTTAAAAGCAGAAGCGGTGTATTCAAATCCATCGCGGTTGACTCGAGTGATCAAGTAATATCTACTTTAGTCGGATTCCAGACTAAAAAGTATTTTAAGGAAAAGGAACTGATATCCGTATCTGAAGCAGGTTTATTGGCGACGACATCGAAAGTAGAACCAAAAGTTTTTATGAGTCTGTGCAAAAAATAAGCCTTTGGTATTGAATTTAGTTCATAACCGTCCTGACACGATAGCCTGTCAGAACGGTTCAGTATTTTTTATCCGGTAAAATTTTTTCGCCTTTTCCGGAATGGTTATTGTTGCGGTCGCGCCGACTTGCATAACACCCAGCGCTTTAATCCGCAGCAGGTCAACCAGCGTGAGCACGAAAAGTAATTCTATCATTTTCTTCAATCGTACCAGTCTTGCCAATGACAGTATGAAAAAATCCATGCCGGTATATTTTTCGGGGCAGTGATCAATTTTTTATCATACAAACAAAACCAATACTGAAAACAGGACAAGAATTCGTACAAATATATATTGCTATTCACCTTCATTTTTGTTATGATTTAGTAACAAAGAACATCAATTCGATTTAAGGAGAATCAATAATGAATCCCACAATTAATAATTCACCCAATAATCAAACTGGAGATATGTTTGACCGGCGTGAATTTTTCAGCCGGTTGACAGTGATGGTCGGCGGCGCCGCCGCGGTTGTGCTGCTGCGGTTGCCTGAACTGCCCAACGCCGATGCGCAGATCACCGCCGCGGATGATGCCCGGCTGCATACGGAGCACATAACTTATCCGGTCGAAGGCGGCGAGATGCGCGCCTACCTGGCCAGACCCAAAGGGGAAGGTAAATATCCCGGCGTGATCGTGATCCACGAAAACCGGGGACTGAACGCGCACATTGAAGATGTGACCCGGCGTATGGCGCTGGAAGGATTCCTTGCCGTTGCCCCGGATGCACTGTCACCCTATGGCGGCACGCCGGAAGATTTGGAACAAGTCCGCGCACTGTTTCAGAAAATAGATTATACAAAAACCGTGAAAAACTTTGTCGCGGCGGTAAAATACCTGCAAACCAACCCGTTATCCACGGGCAAGGTTGGCTGTACCGGCTTTTGCTGGGGTGGAGGCATGACCAACCAGGTTGTGGTTAATTCTCCGGACCTGCTGGCAGCGGTTCCCTATTATGGACGCCAGCCGGAGGCCGCCGATGTGCCAAAAATCAAAGCGTCCCTGTTGCTGCATTATGCCGGGAATGACGAGCGAATCAATCAGGGTATTGCGGCGTTCGAAAAAGCCCTGAAGGAAGCGAAAATCGAGTACCAGTTATTCATGTATGAAGGCGCAAACCATGCCTTTAACAATGACACCAATCCCTCCCGGTACAACAAAGAAGCGGCAGAGTTGGCCTGGGGGCGGACTATCGCCTTTTTCAAGGAAAAGCTCAAAAGCTGACATCTTTATTTATACAGATGTTTGGGAGAGTTAATCCGGCGGGGTCTGGTTCATACAGCATTTTTTATATTTTTTACCGCTGCCACAGGGACACGGATCGTTGCGTCCGATATTGACGGCAGGGGCCGCAGGTTTTAGAGTATGCCCGGCTTGTTTTTGCCATAGTTCAGCGATTTGGTTGACGAAAGGGCGGCAGTGGGTAAAGAATTTTTTATAACCGGCGCACAGATAGTTTAATCCCTGTTCCCCGTCCGGTGTTGTTATAAAACGGTTTTTTGGGCATTCGCCGTTGCACATATCCCTTACACTGCATACCCGGCAATAGCCGGGCAGAGAAGTCATTTTCGCCAGCCCGAAGGCCCGCTGCGCCGGGCTTTCGAGCAGGTCAACAAGCGGCGTTGTTTGAATATTACCGGGACAATGTTGAGCATCGACATAATGATCACAGGAATAGAAATCCCCGTTATGTTCAATGACCGGCACATCCCCGCAGGTTTGGCGAAAGATACAGAGGGTGTGCTCCTGCCCGAATGCGGGCCGCACCGCTTCTTCAAATATCTGTACCTTGATCTTGCCTATATCCCGTTCCAGCCATTCATCAAAAATCGCGCAGAGGAAATCGCCCCACGCCTGCGGTGTAACCGAACGGGATGTAACCCCGCTTGCCGTTCCCGGCTGCGGTTCGACCAGCGGCAGAAAAGTGAGAAATTGTGCCCCGATTTGTTTAAAATATCGGTATACTTTTACAGGATACCGAACATTATCGGCATTCACCACGCACAGGATTTCATTGCCAATTCCGTGTTTTTGCAGCAGGGACAATCCCCGTAGCGTCTTTTCGTGGGTGGGTTTGTTCTCGCGGGTTACGCGATAAAGGTCATGCATCTCCGGTGGACCGTCCATGCTGATGCCTACGGTAAAATTTTCCGCTTTGAGAAAGCGGCACCATTCCTCATTTAGAAGAGTGCCGTTGGTTTGCATTCCGTTGATGATATGTTGTTTTAAAGTCTTGTGTTTTTGCTGTAACGCGACTATTTTGCGAAAATAATCAACTCCCAACAGTGTCGGTTCCCCGCCGTGCCAGGAAAAGAGAACCTCCGGATCGGGACAGGCCCGGAGGTGTTGAGAGATATAGTTCTCCAGTATATCATCGGGCATGCGAAGCGATTCGTCCCCGGAAAATAATTTTTTCTTATCAAGGTAATAACAATAATGACAGCCCAGGTTGCAGAGCGGTCCGGTCGGTTTGACAAATATTTGAAAATCACGTGAAGCTTTTGACATATTATTCCCTGCTTAACTCTAATGATAACATAAATCCTGTTATTGAAAATTTACAATATCCCCGGGGGAAAGCAAGTAATTTTTCTGCTGTGTAATGTGATATGTGATAACTGAAAGCTGATAACTAACAACTGAAAACTGATAGCTCTCAGTCCTCAGTAAAATCAAATCCCCCTGTATTATAAATTATTTGCCAAACCGTTTCTTCGCTTCTTCCAAAATGGCTGTGGTTGCGATCGCGCCGACCCGTGTAACGCCCAGCGCTTTGACCCGTAAAAGGTCATCCAGCGTGCGTACACCGCCTGCCGCTTTGACCTGAACTCCCGGAGCGGAGTGCTTGCGCATCAGTGCGAGATCGTGATCCGTTGCGCCCTGGTAGGAATATTTACTGTCCGCACCCTTTGTATCGTGTCGGGGATGGGCTCAACCCAAAATTTTTGCGCCTGCAGCCATACAAGCGAGATTTACGAAAGCGTTGTATTTTTAAGATTTGCCTGTTTTTTTACATAATCTGACAACCTCATGTATTGCTTTATATTTTCAGGGGCTTCTTGAGGTATTGCCAGGAAATCACTATTAAAAATCATCAAGTTTGTGTTTTTGTATACCCATTTAAATTGTTTTTTAAATGCTAATCATTGGGCAACTTTCACACACATTAACCTGCTTTGATCGCGGATTAATAGTCTGCCATCGGCTAGAGCAATTGGAGCCCAGTTCTGAGTGGAGCCACCAATTCTTACAGCAATGGAATTTTCGTCGCTGCTACTTTTTGAGCCCAATATCTCAGCTTTTGCCAGGGGTTTAAATCCTGAGGTGTCCGGTTCAATCAAATACAGATTTTTGGCTCCATCAGTAGCTAAAATCAGTCCGTCAACCAAAATCATGCTTCCTTTATTAAAATAGGGATCGCGTTTTGTTTTCCACATAATCTGTCCGTCCATGCTCATACACACCAGTCCATCACGCCGGTTATTGGTTCCGTACTGGGCATAAAAATAGCCCTCATGCAATAGAGGTGGCTTTGTATGATCGCCAAATTCTTCTGTTCTGAATACTTCTGTTGGAACGTAGCTTCCATCAGGCTGTTTTTTGACCTCTATCATTAACGCACCGAGTTCATATCCGCCTACAACAAGCACTTTATTGTTACCGGCATCCACCGCACTTGGTACAGAAATATGACAGCTCCACCCTGTATAGGTCCATAAAATTTTTCCTGTAAGAGGTTCAATTCCGACAATATTCCCCGGAGTCTTTGGTAATTCCCGATGTCCGAAAGGATTAGTGGATGAAGTAACCATTACAATATTGTCTTTCCCATCTATTTTTACAACTGCCGGGCTGACATATGTTTCGTTACCAAGATTGGGCGTTTTCCACACAATGGCTCCCGTGGTTTTGTTATAAGCAACTACACCGGCTTCCGGGGCTTGTGAGGCTATTATCAGCAAATCACCATAAACCAGCGGACACTGGGAAATAGCCCAGATCGGAATTTCCTCTCCGCCAAAATCAGTCCATACATTTTTATTCCAGACCGGTTTTTGTGTATTAATATTCAGGCAATAAAGGTCGCCATAAGGGCCACAGGAATAAATATAATTGCCGTCAATTGCCGGAACACTTCGTGAACCGGGAAACATGACCTTTCCGGGTGCATCATAGGCAAAATTCCAGAGTTCTTTCCCGGTAGAAAGTTCGAAACACCGCAGGTTATCTCCCACCTTGTCGTCTCTGTCGAGCAAATAAACTTTACCATCCTTTACAACAGGCCCTCCATAACCGATACCAATATCGGCAGTCCATAAAACTTCAGGACCGGTTTCAGGCCAGGTACGCAGAATACCTTTTTGTGGCGACGTGCTGTTTCTTTCGGGCCCGAGAAACTGTGGCCAGTCCTGCGCATAAAAGCGGGTTGCAAAAGCCACCAGTAATAATGTATTTACAATAATCAGTTTGTTTTTCATTTTGGTTTCTTCTTTTAGTTAAATTCAGCTTTTTTATGATTTCATCTGGTTTAATGCTTTATTGTTGTCATGTATAAGTGTGGCTACGGTGTGAGCAGCCTGGTGAAAGACATGGCCGCTAATTTCCAGTTGCCATCTTGCTGCACATACACTTCTGTGACTGTGAAGGGATTGGTGACCTCATTGCCGCCAACAACGGCCAACAGAGTAATTCTGTTTAAAAGGATGGCCGTTGTACCAATGATATTCACCGATACTTCATGGATATCCGCTTTCTTGTAGTGAATTCCTCCGCTTTTGATGACATTGAGTTCATGTTCTTTGGTCATGTTTCCTCCCATATGGACGAACACAGCCTTTTCATGGAAGAGATCGTCAAGGATATCTACTTTTTTGTTTGACATCCACTGCCACTTCTCTTTGGAGAGATTAATGATTTCTTGTTCCGCATTCGTGATACTTGTGGTAGAAGAAGTTGCTTCTTCCTGTGATGCAAATGACCATTGCACACTCATTATTAAGAAGCACAGTATGAGAATTGATACTTTTTTCATGCTGATATTTCTCCTTTTTAGTTCTTGATATTCACTACAGCTAACAACGGTTATATAATACACATAACAGACAATATTAAATCACAATTCCTCATAAAATCCATGAAACAATTTTTTTGCAAGGTGATTGTGTTCGCACATTAAAATACCAAAATCGGCTATCAGCCGTTAATAAATGACATTATACTTGTATAAAAAATCACTTCCCAAACCGCTTCTTCGCTTCTTCCAGAATGGCTATGGTTGCGGTCGCACCGACCCGGGTAACGCCCAGCGCTTTGACCCGTAAAAGGTCATCCAGCGTGCGTACACCGCCTGCCGCTTTGACCTGAACTCCCGGAGCAGAATGTTTCCGCATCAATTTCAGGTCGTGGTCTGTCGCGCCTTTGTATGCATATTTCCCGTCATCACCTTTAACGAATCCATATCCCGTTGATGTTTTTACGAATTCTACCCCTAATTCACTGCATATTTCGCACAGTTTGATCTTGTATTTGTCATCCGTCAGATAATCATTCTCAAATATAACTTTCAGAATAGCATTGTGTTTGTGGCAGGAATCCAGCACGCGCCCGATATCCGTTTTCACATACTCCCAGTCCTCACTCAAAACCTTGCCGATATTCACCACCATATCGATTTCAACAGCGCCGTCTTTGCAAGCCAAATCGGTTTCGAAAACCTTGACATCCGTTGACGAGTTGCCGTGCGGGAACCCGATAACACAGCAGTTTAAAACATCGGAGCCTTTAATATAATCCGCCGCCTGTTTGACCGCATAGGGTTTGACGCATACCGAGGCCACATTATATTTTACCGCGATTTCACATTCCCGTTTCAGGTCCGCATCCGTAAAGGTCGGATGCAGAATGGAATGATCGATCATTTTTGCCAGTTCGGTTACTTTATCCATTATTTCTCCGTTTCGCATTTAACCCATCAAAACAATAACATCATTATTTTCTTTCATATCGTCGATATGAATAAATTGCCCTTTAATTTCACTGTCGTTCAATATAATTTTTTGCACGCCTTTCTGAACGCCGTTATCATTTTTAACGGTAATTGTAAGATTTTTGTTTCTGAATTTTCTGGTCACCCGGTATTCTTTCCAGGAGGAGGGAATACACGGATCGATTTTCAATCCGTTATAATCGGGCTGTACGCCGAGGATGTATTGCGTTGCCGAGTAATAAGACCACGCCGCTGCGCCGGTGAGCCATGGCAGACGAGATGCGCCGAAACGGGGACTGTACTTGCTGTGTGTAAACTGGCAGTTGACATACGGCTCGATCTGGCGGATTTCCGCTTTTGTGTTGTAAGCCGCCGGCATAAATGTACGGTAATATTTAAAAGCCAAATCCCCGTGCCCCAGCATGGTTTCCGCAATGACTGCCCAGCCCTGGGTATGGGAGAATATCGATGCATTTTCTTTCATCCCCGGATTAAATAACGGCGCCTTGACCACTTTGTGGTCTGTTTTGGCGTAAGGCGGGTCGACGATCATGATGCCGAAATCCGTGGCCAGTCTCTTGTTGACGACTTTCATGACTTTCTGCGCCTGTTCAGGAGAGGCGTGGCCGCTCAGTACGGACCAGCTTTGCGGGTTGAGCCACATACTGCCTTCATTATTGTCCTTTGATCCGAATTTCATGCCGTCATAACGGTATGCGCGAACAAACCATTCGCCGTCCCAGGCGTGTTCCTGCAGATTTTTGTCCAGCGCCTGTAAATGCTGCTGCGCCCATTTTGAATCATCGTTACGCCGCAGCATGTCACAGATTTCGATAAAAGTTTTCAGGGCGTATCTGAGCTGAAATGCGACAAACACGGTTTCGCCGTTATGTCCCAATTCAAGGCAGTCGTTCCAGTCCGCGTAAAGCCCGCACGGCAGACCATGGGCGCCGCTTCGCTGCAGGTTAAATTCGATGGCGCGTTTCATGTGCCCGAGGACGGTGTCTTTCCCTTTATCGGCATAGGGAAGGACTTTATCATAAAATCCGGTATCTCCCGTTTCCTTTACGTATGCCGGGATCGTATTAAACAGCCACATACAATCATCGGAACGGTATTCTTGTTCCTGCGGCGGATTTTCTTTACCCGGATTGTGCGCGAACGGTTTTACCACCGGCATGGCGCCGCCGGTGGAAACCTGTCCGGTTATCATTAATTCCAGGCGTTTACCGGCGTCTTCGGGTATGGTATGTAATACGCCCAGCAGGTCTTGCACCGTGTCCCGGTAACCCAGGCCGTCGCGTTCCCCGCTGTAGACCAGACTTGCCGCCCTCGACCATGCGTAGGTCATTAGGCAGTTGAACGGACTCCACATATTGGTCATGCTGTTGAATTCCGCGTCCGGAGTTTTAACATGCATTCCCTGCAGCCGCGAGTGCCAGTATTGTTTTACCCTGTTGAATTCCCGGTGCACCTTTTCGATATTTTGGAATTCGTTGATTACTTTTTTGCCTTCCACCGCGGCCTTGCCGATGCCCATAAACACGGCCAGTTCCTTAAATTCGCCCGGTTCAAGATCGATGTCCGTCTGCAAAACACCGCAGCCGTTATCCCCGGTCGCCAGTGAGTTGGTGCATTGTCCGTTTTCCACAACCTCAGGATTGTTGTAGGATCGATAATTGCCTAAAAATATGTCCCGGTCCGTATCATAACCGGTTATGTCTGCGCCGATAACACCAAAAAAGGTGTGACGGTTGCCGTCATGGTGCTGGAAATCACCGCTATCGTCGGGAAGCAATACATTGATTCCATGATCGATGATGTTGTTTACGATGCTCATTTTTAAAATAAACTGCGTATATTGCAGATTGATAAAATCCTGCCAGAGATACCAGTTATTGGCGTATTCGACAAAGGTGAAGATCCTTAATCGTCTTTTCACTTTGTCCTTGTTGGTTACTTTTTGCAGCCAGCATTCGAAATACCTGTCCAGGGGCACAAAATAGGTGGATTCGGTGCCGATCTTGTCATATTCGGATTCGATGATCGTATAAGCCGTACCATGACGGCAGACGGACCTGTATTTATCCAATGGTTTCCCCACTGGCTGCCATGACGCCGACCAGTAATCTTTCCGGTCCCGGTCGTAAAGATAGAAATACCGGCCGGGCTGGTCCATGGGTATACTGTTGAAACGCATGCGCATAAAACGTCCCTGCGCGGCTGAACGGTAAAAGCTGTACCCGCCAGCGTTGTTGGTGATGATCGCGCCGTACTCGGTGGAGCCCAGGTAATTGCTCCATGATTTCGGCGTATCCGGACGTTCTATGACATACTCTTTATTTTCATCATCAAAATAACCGAATTGCATTTGAAAGTTCTCCAATAAAACGTTACTCTACGGAATTGTGTTAAAACTCTTCCGAATTATTTTTAATATAATCAATCAATTCATCAACCTGCGCGAAAGCAACTGCCGTATAAGTATCTGCGGCGCCGTAATATATGGCTATATGTCCGGTGTCGGCGTCATACAGATTGGCGCAGGGGAAAACAACATTCGGCACAAAACCGGTTGTTTCGTACGGTTTTTCCGGAGTCAGCAGATAATCCCGCGTCCGGAACAGCACTTTGGCGGGATTATCGATATCCAGTATAACCGCGCCGAAACTGTACACAAAACCGTTGCAGGTCGTCGATACGCCGTGATAAAACAACAACCAGCCTGCCAAAGTCTCGATCGGTACCGGTCCTGCGCCGATTTTCACGCCCTGCCACCAGCCCAATCCGCCTTTACCCATAACAAAACGATGCCTGCCCCAGTGGATGAGGTCCGGACTTTCGCTGATAAAGATATCTCCGAACGGCGTATGGCCGCTGTCGCTCGGCCGGCTCAGCAGCATGTATTTGCCGTTCACTTTTCTCGGGAACGGCACACCGTTTCTGTTGAATGGCATGAGGGGGTTCGGCATCCGGATAAATGTTTTAAAATCCCTGGTTTTACCCAGTCCGATAGACGCGCCGTGCATATCGTCGCACCAGACGACATAATATGTATCCTCAATCCTGAGCAGGCGCGGGTCATACGCGTAACTTGTCGGATCCGGAGTGCCGTTTTCATCCACCCATTGGATCGGGTCTGGCCCGATGTCCCATTTCAGGGCGTCTTTGCTTTTGCCGAAAAATAATGTGGCGCGGCCGTTTTTCTGGTCGGCCCTGAAAACGCCGACAAATTCTCCGTTATAAGACAGCACGGCGCTGTTGTAGATGCGGGCCGCTTTGGGTATCGGGTTCCAGCCGATGATCGGATTGCCGCTGTATCTCCATACGACATCTGTACAACCCTCCGGTCTGTCTTCCCAGGGAATGTTGGGTAAAGGATCACCTTTAATTGTTTTCGACAATGTCGTTCCTTTCGTGTGCGAATATATAATAAATCAATTTAATGACTTTATTATTCGTCCTTTTTACGTCTCTCCGTTAAATCGGCGCCGATTTGTTCAACGCGTTTATCAGTTAAGGGGTATAAAAGTGATAGTATAACCGATATAATGCCGAGTCCGGCCGGTATAAGACTGAACAGCAAAATTAAACCTTTCAGGCTTTCAGATGTCTGCACCTGATTTGCTTCAAATCCAACTTGTGACATGAGTGTGAGAGCCAGAAATGCGCCGAACGCCCAGCCGAATTTTTGCGACATAGTCGAAGCGGAAAAGATCAATCCCGTTGCCCTGCGGCCGCGCTTCCATTCGGCATAATCGGCGGTGTCCGCATACATGGCCCAGAGTAAAACACTGAGCGGGCCGCCGGTCATTGATCCTGTTATCTGGAAGAAAAAGATCAATCCTATTTGTTTGGCGCTCAGAAAATAAAAGGCAGCCGTACTAATTATGGCGATAATGAAAATTACAACGAAAGCCTTTTTTTTGCCGATCTTTTTCGCAAACCAACTGACTAACAGAACACCAATGAACGACGATACCTGCCCGACCGTATTGAAAGCCGATGTCAGGGTTTCAAAATTATAAGTTCTGTTTTTCAGGAATGGTAAAGTAAGGTTCAGCTCACCAATGACATATTTAAAATAGTGGACGGTTACACTGCTTCTTACGGCCACAAAAAGGATAAAAGTAATTGTTGTAGCCAGCAAAATCAGCCAGGGACCGTTGGTCACCAATTCATAAAAATCTTTTTTAATTGATGATTTTTGGTCTTTAGGGGGCTGAACCCGTTCCCGTGTTCCCTTAAAGGCGATCAGGAAAAAAATGACGGCGGCAATTCCGTAAATGATAAAAGACGATTGCCAGCCCCTGGCATCATTTCCACCGCCGAGCCATTTGGTCATGGGCAATAATGTGGCAGAAACAATTATTCCCGCCGAAAACGCAAAAAGAAATTTCACTGATGAAACGGTTGTCCGTTCATTAGAGTCAGCTGAGATCACACCCAGCAAGGCGGTGTATGGTATATTGATTCCCGTATATAACATCATGATAAGGATAAAAGTTACATAGGCCCAGATCATCTTTCCCGTTAAACCCAAATCCGGAACGGTAAAGGTAAACACACCGACAACAGCAAAAGGCACACAGAGCCACAGCATATAGGGCCGGAACTTACCCCAACGGGTTTTTGTGCGGTCGGCGATTATTCCCATCACCGGATCATTTATTCCGTCCCATATTCGGCTGATGAGAAACATCGTTGCCGCGGCACCTGCCGGGATTAAAAAAACATCTGTGTAAAAAAAGGTAAAATATAACATAAAGGTTTGCCAGTAAAGTACCGAAGCAAGATCACCAAAACCGTAAGAGATTTTTTCCTTCATTGATAATTTTTGGATTACTGTGCTCATGAGGGTGCTCCTTATTTAATATTTTTAAAATAATTTAAACATGAAGCAGTAAGATGTTTTGTTATGCAGTATGTTGGGATAAAAACATTTCAATATAACTTTTTATATTATGTAATTCCAGTAAATTTTACATTTTTTTACAATTACTGCTTATTCAAAACAGGTTATCAAACCTTTCAGATGCGACGTATATTTTCCTGGAAATTAAGCGATTCCTGAATCCGTATATCGATAAGCGGAACGGTAATATATCTTGATTTCATAAATATTGAAAATCCGAAATAAAGATTATTATCTTGATAAATTAATAACTTGACTTTTGTATTTAGAGTATATATTTTAAGTATATACAATTAATATATATGGAGAGTATAGTATGAAAACAATTTCTTTGAAAATTGATGATTTAATATTTGCTGAAACGGAAAAAATTGTCGCTATTTATAAAAAACCGAGAAACCGGTATATTAACGAGGCACTGGTCCATTATAACAAGCTCCAAAGAAAAAAAATTTTAGAGACGCAGTTACATAAAGAATCTTTACTTGTTAAAGATAATTCCATGACCGTATTAAAAGATTTTGAAAGCCTCGATATTGATGATTGAACAATTTGAAATCTGGATTGCAGACCTGAATCCGCAAATCGGTACCGAGCCGGGTAAAACCCGGCCCGTTCTTATTTTACAAACTGACATGCTGAATAAGGTAGAACATCCTTCGACAATTATATGTCCGATAACAACAAATGTTAAAATAGAATCAGATATCCTGCGGGTACATATCAAAAAAGGGATTGCCGGTTTGCAAGAGAACTGTGACATAATGATAGATCAAATAAGGGCCATTGATAACAAGCGTCTTTTAAGAAAAACCGGCAAACTGCCTGTTGATCTGGTCCACAAAGTGAAACAGAATATTTTGATTGTTTTGGAATTAGAGTCTTAATAATATAACATCTATTTATAATCAGGCTGACCTGTCGGAATTTTTATTATTAGGGTAAAATAATCCAACAAATAAAAAGATTTTAATGTACATATTGTTAAAAATAGTTTTTACATTACGAAAAATGATTAACTGATAACTCGGCCATTTTAAAAAACTGCTGCATTTTTTTTAAAATGTATTTACCTTTTTGTATGGTTAATTCCCGGTATTAAATACGAGTGGAGCAAATCATGAAATTCAAACTCAGCAAAGTTATATTTCCCTTCTTATATTTATTACTGATATTCTTTTCCTGTAAAAACGACGTCACAGAACCTCCGAAAGAACAACCAATCCCCGAAACAGGCGAACCAAAATTCGAACCTCCGGATGGTGAAAAACTGTTCATTCTGGGCCAGGCAAACAATACCTATATGGAAGCCTATATCAATAAAGTGAAAAATTCACCGGTGCCGGCCGGATTTGCCTATTATACAAGCTTGTCGGACGGCGCTGTGCAGGGGGACATGCCTAAATATAAGACGTTCCTGGATAAATATCCGAATACGGTATTGCAGTTGGCGATCTGGACAGGTGAACGGCAGTGGGGAGATCCCGGCTATTACCTGAACAATATATTAATGGGTAAATATGACCGTAATATCAATGCCCTGGCAAACGCCTGTAAAACCTTTGGAAAGCCTGTTTTTATCCGCTTTGGTTATGAATTCGACGGCTGGCATAACGCGTATCCGCCGGATAAGTACATCGTCGCTTACAAATATTTTGTCGATAAAATGCGCGCGCAGAATGTCAATAACGTCGCCTATGTCTGGCACTCCTGGGGCGTTGCCGCTTATTATGGCCGGGAAGATTTCCCGCAATATTATCCGAAATTACCTGATGGCACAGAGGTTACACAGCAGTTATGGTATCCCGGCGACGATTATGTCGACTGGGTAGCCATGTCGATATTCGGTATCGGCTGGGGAAACCTGAAAACCAACGAGGTCGTGCAGTTTCTCATTGCTTTTGCCGAGACACACAACAAGCCGGTCATGCTTGCCGAAACGGCCGCCATCAAAACCAGCGGCAGCAGCGATTCAAACTGGGTCATTCCCAATACCAATTGGTTCGAACAGGTGTTCGATCTGTGTAACACCAACAATGCCGTTAAAGCATTCACTTATATCAATGTGGACTGGGAAGCGGACAATCCATCGAGCACCTGGGGCGATACGCAGATTCAAAACGCGCCGTACAGTGTGATCAATTACTGGCTCCGGCAGATTAAACCTTTTTTACATGCCGATGCGGATTTATATACAAAAATCGGTTTTACACCATAAAACCGATAGATATTTCAAACAATGTCGTATGAGTAAGAATGGTTGGCACCTGTATTATTTTTTTGATAGAAAATATCTTTATATATTTTTTAGTTAAAAAAAATTAATTATATTTTAATGTTCTGTTAATGTTTGTTATCTAATATTTACCATATAAAACTGTACTTTAATGTCAAATATGTCCTTGCATCTGCTGAGGATGACTTGTATTTATTATTATATCGTAATATTTCTGTTTATCTCCTTAATTAAATTTCTTTCTCAAATTATTTCTATGAGTAAGAATTTTTTTTGTATTTTTTAGCAAAGAATATATCCTGTTTTGATTAAGCGGTCACATGGAACAAAAATGAAATGGCCCGGTCGTATTTTTCAGCGTATGGACAGATAACCAAAGAACATAAATAGCTCAACTAAAATCACAATCTTACCGGTATTAAAGGGATATCCCAAAGTATAATTATTTTGGAGGGAACAGTGGTTAGAAAAAAAAGTATTTTGGCGGAACAGTGGTGGGATTATACAACAATCGATGAAAAAATATTAAAAGATGCAGCAACCCTGACCACCAAAGACGTACTACATCTATCCAGACCGGGATTTCAGGTGGTTTTTTATGATACTCTGGAATCGTTTTATCTCGCCGAAGCGATGGAATATATCAACGCCTGGAAACAAGCAACGCCATCAAAACCGGCCGGTATTTGCGGACCAATAGGTCCTACCGAGCAGTTGCCCCTGGTCGCTCAACTTGTCAACGAATTAAATATTTCCCTGAAAAATGCCCATTTCTGGGGTATGGATGAATGGTGTATTGATGACAAGGAAGTACCCGAGACCCACGCATTGTCCTTTGCCCGCACGGACAGGGAATTGTGCTTTGACCGGATGAAACCGGAATTGAAAATGCCCGAAGAAAACATCCACTTTCCCAAAGCAGATACTTTAGCAGAGTACAGCAGGAGCTTTGACGAATTTTATTGTCTGATTATGCAGGGCGGGCAGGGGGATGTAAAACACTGGGCATTCAATGATCCGTTCAAACGGGAAGGAAAATATATCAATGAGCCGCCATCGCCCGGAGAATATCGAACACTGTCGACCCGACTTGTGAACCTGCATCCGGTAACGATCATGCAGAACGCGCGCACATCCGGCGGTGGATATGTTGTCGGTGTTCCTACTCAGGCGCTGACAGTCGGGCCCGTTGAGACATGGAAATCCGGCAAAGTGTCAATATGGCAGGCGGGAACTCATGATAATCCCTTTGGCATGCGCCTGACCGCTTTCATGATATCCAAAAAAATTACGGACAGCGCCGTTCCCATGTCATTATTGGCTGATCACCCCAATGTTGTATTTAATTATTATCGTCCCGCGCTTTCAGAGGTAACGATTGAAATGCATTAGGTAAAGATTTTTCTGTAATTTTTTGTTTTTAATGTATAAATATAAAATTTTGTTTTAATTTCCGCATTCCAATAATTGTATTATGAATAAAAACATATATAAAGTTTTCAAGTCAGATCAAGATGTCTCTGTATTTACCGATCCGGAACATTGGCAAAATAAAAAACACATTGAAATAAAACATTATTTGTGGATGAATAATGGCTATACTCCGAAAGTGTATGCAAAATTATTTTATTCTGATAATTATATTTATGTTTTTTTTAACGTGTTTGAAAAGATCATAAGGATTCAATACACTAAATGTGGAGATCCCGTATATAAGGACAGTTGTGTTGAATTTTTTATCAATCCGTTTCCCCAAAAATCGCAGGATTATTTTAATTTTGAAATAAACGCGGTTGGCGCCATGCTGGTTGGAGTTGGAAATACAGGTCACGACGATCAAAGAAAGGTATACAGCGAAGAAGAATTGCAGGATTTTGAAATTTTTACCTCGGTTAAAAAACCAGTCTCCGGCCAATATGGCGCAGACAATTGGACATTGTATTATAAAATTCCTGTTAAATTATTTGAAAATTATTACAAGTTGCCATTCGAGGCTGAACCGGCCATTGGTAACTTTTATAAATGTGGTGATGAGACAGAGTTTGAACACTATGGTGCCTGGAATCCTGTTCAAAATAAAACGCCGAATTTTCATATGCCACGATATTTTGGTATAATTGAATTCGAACGTTAAAATAATTCTTTAGACTGTTTGTTCTTTTAGTATTAAAGGGCATTTTTTTGACCGAGAAAAAATCAACCGGAGTCGTTAATGAGTAAATTAGGGTATGCTATTGTCGGATTTGGGGGTATTGCCGAGAAGAGGATCGCGAAGGAAGGATTTGCCCTGGATACAAACCGTTTTCAGCCGCTTAAAGACGTTCAATTATTAGGCGTAACGGATTTATCATCACATCGGCGTAAAGTGGCGGAGGGACTTGGTTTAAAATGGTATAATTCTGTTGATGAAATTTGCTCTGATAAAGCCGTCACAGGTGTTTTTATCGCGTCCAATAATTTGTCACATTATCCGATTTCCGAAAAGCTCATCAAGGCGGGTAAACATTTGATCATCGAGAAACCGATTACCACCACTTTACAGGATGCGAAAAAACTATTCGATCTGGCTGCCGAATTCAATGTTAGTCTGGCGGTTGATCATATGATGGTTCACAATGTCTATAATATCAAAGCCAGAAAACTGGTTGGCTCTAACGAACTGGGCGAGATCAATGATATCGTGCTGCACATGGAATTTCCTTACGGTTTCACTCCGGATGAAGCGAAAACCTGGCGATGTTCGAACCCGGATGAACTCGGCGGACCTATTGGCGATGTTGCCAGTCATTGCTTGTATATGGGGGAGTTTCTGCTTAACGACACGATAACTTCGATCAATTGCGTTTACACTCCCATTGTCAACGAACTGAAAGTTGAAAACGGCGCATTCATCCGATTTGAAACGAAAAAAAATATAAAGGGCAGTGTACGGGTGTCATTTTCCGACCTGCGCGGTGAGGCGCAGGGTATCCTGTCAAATCTCGGTTATGAAATTTACGGCAACCGTAAAACTTTAAGGAGCTATGGAACTTTGTTTCAGTTTTCGGGCCATCAGGATGAAATGATAAAATTGCGCCTTGAGATTGATGACTTTGATAAAGTAGAAAAAGTATCAGTCGGAGATATTAATAATATCTATCAGGAAGTTATAAAAAATCATGCAGAAAGCATAACGAGTAACAAACGAATGAGTGGTACAGATGCATTGCATAATCTGGAACTGGTACTCCTGGCGCATCAATCCGCTAAACATAACGGTGAGATAATGTCCATAAACCGGAAATAATAGTATTAAATTCAATATAATGTTTATTTGGGAGGTTAAACAATGGGAAATGAAAAGAAAGCCAAATCAGATTTTCGTTATGATACGGGAGAAGCCAAGGTGCCGTGGGCTGCAGTTGGAGAAAATTTGAACACGGATGATATTTCCGAAATTATAAAATTTCTTATACCTGCCGGTGAAGATTCAGCCGCTTATTCGGCGCAATTGAATAAAATAAAACAACAACTAACTGAACTGGTGAAACTGGGTAATTATTCCACCAAACTGTCTCTCGGAAATAAAGTAAAAGAACTTGAAGCAAAAGTTGCCAAATTTCTCGGCGTAAAATATGCCTGTTTCATTACGAACGCGACAGCCGGATTTGAGATCGGCTGCAAGTTTTCCGGCCTGAAACCGGGTGATGAGGTCATCGCGCCGGCCA
Source organism: Candidatus Zhuqueibacterota bacterium (assembly GCA_016934825.1). Lineage (GTDB taxonomy): Bacteria > Zhuqueibacterota > Zhuqueibacteria > Residuimicrobiales > Krinioviventaceae > Fontivivens. The sequence goes on along the minus strand of JAFGSB010000143.1, from coordinate 27,373 downwards.
TCACCTTTCTTTCCACAATAAATTATCCCCTGACAATTGGCGCCAAAGTCGTTATAGCCGACGTCGATCCTGTCACACTCAATATGGACCCAAAGGATGTGGAAAAGAAAATTACCCAAAAAACCAAAGTCATTATCCCGGTGCACATCGGCGGGTATCCCTGTGATATGGACGCTATAATGAAACTGGCTAAAAAACACAATATTATGGTTGTTGAGGATGCCGCCCACGCTTTTGGCGGTCGTTATAAAGGTAAATCAATCGGCGCGATTGGTGACTTCGGTTCATTCAGTTTTCATGAGGTAAAGAATATCAATTCACTTGGGGAGGGTGGCGTTGTTGTGACAAACAGCGATTATGGTAAGGAATTCTTCAAAAGCCGGTTTGGTGGATTTGATATAGCTAATCCAATCGATAAATGGCTTTATGATGTTGTGGCCTTAAAAGGGGAGGGAGGTCATTATACAACGGCCGGCAACCACTCTTCAACTGAAATTCAGGCTGTTGCCCTTCTAAGCCAGTTGAATAGACTCCCGGAGATTATTGATATCCGAAGAAAAAATGCCGAATATCTGAATGAACGTTTCAAAGATGTGAAAGCCATTATTCCCTGTCCATTGGATACTGAAGATATTAAGGGAACATATCATCTGTATCTGTTTCAATTGAATCCCGATAAAGTTAAGGGTGATATTCAGGATTTTAAGAAAAAAGTGATGGAGAAAGGTGTTGTGCAGATACCACATTTTGCCCCGTTATATCGTTTTACTTTTTTAAAACAACTCGGTTACGATACCAAAGCCATGCAAATGAGCTGTCCGAACGCCGAAAAAGCTTTTTTACATACTTTCACTCATTTACCTCTTTATCCGTTAACTAATGAACAATTGAAATATATGGCTGATGCTGTGATCGAAAGTGTGAATGAAATGAAAAAATAGATAATATTTACAATTTTAATTTTTTTATCAAATATGAAATAATTTATCTTTGTCCCATTAAAAAAAATTTGTATTTTATATCATTATCGTAGCAGTTGAAAGCCTGTTCGTATGACCGTTCTATCTGATTGAGTTATCGATTATTTATATTATTCTGGAAAGAATTATTGAAACCTGTTTAAAACAATGGAGGTGCCGTGAATTTTAATTCCATCGATATTGGTATCGTTGTTCTGTATATTCTGTTGATTTTCTGGTCCGGAACAATTGTAAAAAAGTATATTAGTGGTATTGGTGATTATCTGGTTGCCGATCGTACCATGGGTTTTCATTTGGGATTGTTGTCCATGATGTGTACAGAGATTGGTATGATCACTTATATATATTATGCAGAACTGGGTTATAAAGCCGGTCTTGTCAGTCTGATTGCCGCCTTTCCTCCTATGCTGGTCTATTTTTTCCTGGGGAGAACAGGTTTCATAATCAAGCCGCTGCTGGAAATGAAGATCATGACCATCCCGGAGTTTTATTCCAAAAAATTCAGTAAGGGAATCCGGTTGTATGCCGGTATATTGATGGCGGTAGGCGGTATTTTGAATTTCGGGGTCTTCCCCGGCGTGGAGGCAAAGTTTATAAATACGGTAACCGGCATCCCTGAGGGATATGTATTACTGACCATGGTCGTTTTATTGACTATGGTTCTGCTATATACACTTGCCGGGGGAATGGTTTCCATCATCCTGACCAATTATTTGCAGTATGCCCTGCTGAGTTTTGGAATGGTTTTTATAACCGTATATGGCGTATATATTATTGGTTGGAACACGATTGTGGATTCCGTTGTCAGCAAATTAGGTGAGAAAGGAGTCAATCCGTTTTTTCCGAATTTGTTCGAGGGGGAATTCGGTATCGGATTTTTGATCTGGCAGATTTTACTGTGGACGGCCATTTTGGTTGCCTGGCAGGCCATTTCCATGCGCTTGTTTTCTTCGAAGGATTCCAAAACCGGTATGAAAATATACAGCTGGTCCGGTCTTATGTTTTTGTCTCGCGCCATATTACCCATTTTTTGGGGTATCATGGCTTTTGCTTATTTAAAAGAACCGGTTAACGGACTTGATGCTCTGGCGTTGCTGGTAAAAGATAAAAACATCATCCCGTCGGGTCTTTTGGGATTGATTTTCGCCGGACTTTTAGCCGCGTCCATGTCCACCTATGCCAGTTACCTTCTGTCCTGGAGTTCTGTGGTCTCACAGGATATTATCGGAACCTTAATCAGGAATCTTACCGGCAAAGATATGGATTCAAAAAAACAATTACTGATCAGTCGTATTACCGTAGCCGCAATGATGATCTTCATCATCTGGTGGTCATTGTTTCACAAGCTGGAAGGATATCTGTACTTTTATTTAAATATGACAGGGATGTTGTTTCTTCCCGGAACGCTGGTTAGTATTGCTTTGGGACTTTACTGGAAAAAGGCCCGCACTGCAGGCGCTTACATGGCATTTACCCTGGGCGCGCTGCCTCCGTTGTTGTATCTGGTTTTGTCGGAAGAATTTAAAAATACCTGGGCCTCGCAAATGGGGTGGGGCGGATTTTTGCTTGCTTTCATCGGCATGATAACCGGATCATTAATTCAAAATATACTGAATCCCCAAAAAAATGAGGTGAGCGCATGATGACCGGGTGGATATATTTCTGGGCTGCTGTTGTATTATTTTCGACCGTTTCATTTACTTATATGTCGGGAAAAATTCTTTACAAAGCAATTTCGGAATTAAAAGACATGTTTAAAATGCTTGATGATCGTCAGCACTCTGTCAAAAGTAAATAATATAAACAACGTTTTATTAAATTTATAGGACAATGAAGAAAACGGCGTTAGCTATTGCAGCCCATCCGGATGATGTGGAGTTTATGTGCGCCGGAACGCTTGCCCTGCTCAGAGTAAAAGGCTGGCAAATCATCATTGCAACGATGACGCCCGGCGATTGCGGTTCTACAAAGTTAAGCAGAGAAGAAATCAGCAGTATCCGTTTGCAGGAGGCGCAAATTTCTGCCGATATCCTTGCCGCCGGTTATTTTTGTTTGGAGTGTGACGATGTTTTTATTATGTATGACAAGCCAACTTTGCTGAAAACCATTCAAGTGGTCAGAAAAGTAAAACCTTCGATCGTATTTACACACAGCCCATCAGATTATATGGTTGATCACGAGATGACCAGTAAACTGGTTCAAACTGCTTGTTTTTCTGCCGGGATGGTGAATATAAAAACTCCCGGCGCCGCTCCTTTTGAGTCAGTTCCATTTCTTTATTATATGGACCCCATGGAGGGAAAAGATATATTTGGAAATGAAATAAATCCAAATATAATAATTGATATAAACGATGTAATAGACACGAAAGAGAAAATGTTATATTGCCACAAGAGTCAGCGGGATTGGTTGTTGGAACATCACGGTATCGATGAGTATATCAGGACTATGAAGGATTTTTCCAGGAAAAGAGGAGAAGAGATAAACACACATTATGCTGAAGGATTTCGGCAGCATAAGGGACATGCTTTTCCCGACAAGAATATTTTAAAACATGAATTAGCTGATGTGGTATTCTTGATGTAATGTGTGATTTATCTTACCGGCTCATTTCGGGATAATTTATCTTGTTTAGAATGTAAATTTAGCATTTTATTGAAAAAAATTGCTTAGGAAGGGAACAGGATTTTACATTTTAGAATACGAACATAATTTAATTTTAATGCCTGCTGGACTTTGTAAATTCGGATTTGAACAATCCCCGTTAAAACAATTATTAATATATCATCAATAAAAAAAGCCCTAATAACAAGGGCTTTTTTTATAGCGGGAATGTGTGGGAATCGAACCCACCCGAGACGTTATTCACGCCTCACATACGGGTTTGAAGCCCGCGGGCGCCACCAGGTCGCCATGCATTCCCGTATAATAAAAACAATAGGTTAGGTTGATTTTTTTACTAAATTTTTTCACTCATTTTTCTCTCAGGTGGCAGATAGGTGGCATTTTTGAATTTGCCAACAAGATTATTTATCTGACGTAATTTGTGTTTTTGAGCCAAATGAGTGTAACGTGCTACCATCTTTAATGAACTGTGTCCCAAAATTTCCTTTAGGGTTAAAAGATCACCACCGTTCATAATAAAATGGGATGCAAACGTATGTCTCAGATCATGAAATCGAAAGTCCAGAATCTCTGACTTTTTCAGTGCTGTATGGAAACTTATTTTAACAGATTTGAAAGGCATACCAGTCACATTTAAAAAGACATATTCAGAATCATTCGGATACAATTGATTTAGCAATTCAACCATATCATCATTGAGAGGAATACTTCTTTTTTTATTACTTTTTGTTTCCGATAATTCGATATAAGGGTCAATGACTGATCGAATGTGAACCTGGTTCCACCTGAGTGTCAAAATTTCACTTAAACGCATACCTGTATTCAAAGCAGTAAAAACAACAGGTTTAAGAAAAACATTACAATTATCAAGTAATGATTTTGCGTCTTCAAGAGTAAGGTAGCGTGTTCGGCCAGGTGGTTCCTTAAAAAAGTCTACATTATTAACGGGATTCGTTTTAGCGTCACCCCATTTTACAGCCAAATTATACATGCGTCTTAAACATTCCAATTCACGATTAACTGTCGTTTTGGTAACACCATCCACTAATCTTTTAGACTTGTATTCCTCGATTTCATTTGCCGTAATATTTGAAAGAACATTACCAGAAAAAAAGGCTGTTAAATTATTCAAGAATATTTTAATTCTTTTGTAACTTCTCAAGTGAGAATTTCTTCTCGAGTATTTTTGTGCAAAGTCCTCAAATCTCTGATTATTGTATTTGTCTTTCAGGTCATATTCACCGTTCAGGACTTTAGCTCTAATTTTGTCTTGAACAATTAAAGCCTGTGTTTTAGTAGACCCCGCGACGCCCCGATATCGTACACCATTATGGGAGAAGTCATAAAACCAGGCCCTTGAACCGTCCTTTCTGGATTTTTTATATACCGACATAAGCTCCTCCTTTCAACAAGAGAAGCCAAAACGTCCGGTATAAATATAGGGTTTTAAATAAAAAATCCAACATTTTTTATTGGTCTTAAATGTCAATTAGACTTTAATTGATTAACAAAAGTGTCCAGATCTTCCACATCAAAGAGCCGCCGGGTGTCAATTGTTATGCTATTTATCTCTTTCTTTTTGAGAAGTTCATATAATTTGGTCCGGCTTATAGAAAGATAATTTGATGCTTCTTTTGCATCCAGTAATCTTTTATTGACGATGACTGACATGTTGATATCCCTATGTTTTTACTATTGGCCTCTGGCTACTGTATCCGGTGATTTAGTATTGTAATTATTGACTTTATGTTTTTTTTTATTGCTTTGTGTTGAGGTTGCGTGATTTAAATTCAATTTTTTACAATCAATATTATCTTGCTTAAATATTTGATTATTAATTCCTTTTGATATTTCGAAACAGTCGAAACAGTTTTTCATAAAGTTTATTATTCATGTTATGTCATTTTATTATCAATTTATTCTATAACTGTTTCGACTATTTCGATTAAAAAATCAGCTTAAACTTATTCCCTGATAAATAGTATTACGTTTATAGGTTTCTTTTACTTTTGTTATACCCATACTACTTATCCTTTTACCAAACACGACAATTGAAATTGGCTTGATAGAATATTTTTTACACCATTCTCTATAGGAATCGTACAAGTCTTGAGCCCCTATCTCTCTATCTTTACCACAAAGTGTACATTCTTCAAAAAATAGAGATAACGTATCAGACTCTTTTTGATATTTTCTGTTTTCTGTTTTTATAATTTCGGGAACCATCAATCCTACCTTTTGCCATTCAAGGCATCCTTCAATTGCCCAATTTAAAATGCCAGACAACTCAACTATTAATTTGTTCTTTAAATTTCTATCACGATCATCATCTGTAAATTGTCGGTTGAATGGAATATTATTTATTCTTCGCCAAAAACCAGGACTATGATCTGTAACTCTTGGAAAATGATTCAAAGCAAACCAAATTGCAAATGTTGGTTTAAATGAAAAAAAATCTTTGTAGAGTTTTCTTGCAGTTATAACATCTTCTCCGGTTAAACTCTTTATTCGTCCTTCATCAAACTGACTATATTCATTAATTTCAGAGCATGTTACAATTCTCATTCCCACTAACTCGGCAACATCGTTTGGTATTTGATTGCCTTTGTTTGATTTTTTTTCAAATGTTTGGAATGGTGTATTTATACAATATTCTCCTGTTAAGGATCTCAAGATTTCCAGAAATAAACTTTTCCCATTTTCTCCTGGACCAATTAATATGAATAGGCATTGTTCTGAAGTATTACCTGTTAAAGAATATCCAATTGCTCGTTTAACAAAATTGATCAACTTATAATTATTTTCAAATATTTCTTCCAGGTATTGCTTCCAACGTTGGCATTTAGCATTAGGATCATATGAAATATTAGTTGATTTACTGATCATTTGTTCAGGTTGGCCTGCCCTTAATTTACCCGTTTTTAAATCCAAAATTCCATTCATACATCCTAAAAAATATGGATCAATATCGAATTGATCCGATGTCGTTTTAACCTCTTCCAGGTCTTTAAAGAGTCTTATTGCAGATTTAATTTTATAATCAGATTCGCTGCCTTTAGTCCAACTTAACATTTTGTTGCGATCATTTTCATTTTCAATTTCCATCGCTTTTTCTTGGCGTGTTCGAATACACTCCATCGCAATTCTTGAAATTTCATTATCTTTATCCTTTTGCCAGTTATTCCCATTCCATATTAACCAATATTCTGCGTCATGCACATAGCGGATTTTGCTACCATATAATATTGCAATAGCTTCAGCATTACCAAGGTCAGAAATTGGTAAAGTATTTATATCTTTGTTTAGCCTATCTATGGAACGCAAAACAATTTCTGGAAGGTTAGAATTAAATATTTTTTCCAGGATATTCTTTCCGTAGGTATTTAAAAAATCAGTTACATCTCCTTTTGTTCCCAATGATTCAGGAAGTGGAATGATTTTTACCGATAGTGCAATTACGTTAAGTTTTTGAGCAACATCCTTAGCATGTCTTTTACCAGTAGAATCATTATCAGGAATTATAAGAACATCTTTATCTTTTAAATAATTATTGTATTCATCTTTCCACTTGCCAGCTCCCCCCGGACAGGTAGTTGCTTCATAACCAAGAGCAACTAAATTATCAACATCTTTTTCACCTTCACAGATTATTACTTTCTGCGACTTTAATATTTCTGGTAGCCTATATAATACTCTTCTAACTCCATTTAGATTATAAATCCATCCGCCGTTACCATCCAGTTGACGTTGACAAAATCTCTTTGGATAATATCGACACACTTGGTAAAGTAGATTCCCATTTTCATCAATATAATCATAGGCTTTTACTGGTTTAGTTTGAAGTGTATGTTTATTTTTTGAACGATAATTTGGATCATAGCCAGGTATTATTGAATAAGAGATATGGAATTGTTTAGCAAAAGTAAAAGCATTACCTTTCCAGTCGCAACCAAAACAATGAAATTTCCCTGTTGTTAGTTCTACATTAAAGCTTGGATTTCTATCTTCATGTTTGGGATGCGGGCAACATGCTATTAATTTATTACCTTTTATGTTTGTTTTTTTCAGGTATTTTTTATAAAAATGTCTATACATAATTTTAATATTGTTTTAGGAGACCTTAAATTACCGTTGAGTATTTCTAATCGGCTTACATTATATCATAGATTTGGAATTTATGATGTCCCGTTTATTAATGTGATAAAAGTTATTTTGCATTGTCGTTGTGCAATAACTAGATTTTGAGATTGAACGGTTCTATTCTAACATTCGAAAACGGATCGACTTTTATAAACGGGAACTATTGACGTCCTAAATAAACTTTTCAAAGAACAGACAAGATATCATAATTACCATTTTATTTTTATTGCCCTATCAATACCCAGATACATATCTATCATATTTATTTCATTTTTAATTTTGTTTATTATTTTTTTAGACGGTTTGATTTTTTCCAATGAAAGTGCAGGTATATCTTCATTATTAATATTCATTGGATGTTTATTGTATAGGTTAATTAGAGAGTTATAACTAAACAGATAGTCCTGAATTTCAGGTTCTAATTCCTCGAGTTCATAAAGCGGAAAATTAAAAAGCTTTTCTAATGCTTGAAAAATGAAAAAATATCTATAGAATTTTTTTAAAATCTCCTTTAATTTTTTATCAAGTCTGATTAAGGAATGCTCAAAGGACTTACATGATCCACAGGAAGATAATATCAAGTTATACTCATTAAGTGTGTTTAAATAGGAATTTGCATAAATATTGACTATCTCTGGTGTTAATTTAATTTTGAACTTTATATTCAAGTTTAATAAATCAATCATGATCAATGAAAAATTACTAAATAATATTTCCAATGATTGATACTCTATTGTCATTTGTTGTTTAAAATAAACAATAGTCATAATGGAACTACGCCACTTTTCAGGTTTTGAACTGGAATTAATCTTATTAGATAAAATGGATAATTCATTTTCACTTAAATGAGTTGAATTATTTATTCCAAGCTGATCTTTGATAATAAGAGAAAACGCATCTTCAACTGATATATTTTTATGATTAATAATTTTTTGAATCTCATTTTTACGAACCATCATTTCCTCTTTTCTAATATTGACTTTATATTATCTAATTTTAATTCAATTTCTTCAGATTGCTTTACTTTCAATATACTCAGGAGAATATTCATTTCTTTATTCACCTGATATGCATTTTTAATACCCGCCCTGAATTCCAATAACAATTTCATTAATTCTTGAGAAATCATCTCTAATTCGTTCAATTTTGGTCCATTTTTATCCCCCTTTATGAATAATGATTCTTGATTGGTGAGTGGTTTTACATCTATGTATTCTTTTTTAAGTTCCTGAAATGTTTTTATAAATAATTCAAATAATTTATCCGTAGAAATGGTATTTAACTTTCGGTTATCTAACTCTTTTTTAATTTGTAACAAATAATTTCCGAGGATTGATATGCGCCCCTCTTTCAATAGATAAAATTGATCTTGCAGACTCTCCAATTCCATTGCTTTTAAGGTTGCAATATCATCTTTAAATTCATGATTCCAGTTTGCAAGTGTTGATTTAGCTACATTCAGTTTTTTTGCAATTTCCAGGTAACTTTCTCCTTTGGCCCGGAGTTTAATAAATTCATTCTTTTTTTCTTCCTTGCTCAGGTTCATAAAAGTGATCTCTCTTTACTTTCCCCATTTTTAACATTTAATTTGTAAGCATTCAGAACAAAGTGTACTGTTTTATACTATTAATCTTCAGACAAGTCATTTCTTACTATTCCATTCTACAAGAAAATCACTTTCTTTGATCTGTAATAAATTTGATAATTGTTTGCGTTGTTTTTTGTTGGGATACCGTATACCTCTTTCAAATAAAGATATTTGACTTTGCCATATCCCGGTCATTTTTTCTATATCCCATTGAGTAAATCCCTTATTCAATCTAGCCATTTTAAGAATATTCATGAATTTTACCTCCTTTATTTGACATTTTATTATAAATAATAATATCAAATAAATCTATGGTGGTCTTATTGTCAAAAAAAAATAAATTATAGAACCACGTCAATAAATGAGATAATAGTTATTGCTTTTGGAGTTATTGAGGATTAATAGCAGGATAATGGGTTTAATTTTCTAGGCAAGTTTTTTTATCATTCAATTTACGTAAATAGTCAAGCGAAATTTCAACACCAAATAATTCTAATAATTCTTGCAGTAATTTTGAGGCTTGTTTGAGATTTGTTGTTCTTTTTAGTTTTTTTAGGTTTACTTTACACTCTTCAGTATCGGTTAATTCATCCCTTAATATTTTCAAATAGAGCTTTGCTCTACTATTGAATTTTGTTTTTCCAATAGGTCCATCTAAAAACCATTTACCCTTTTCAACTAATCTTTCTTTATCTGCGAAACCAAATTCAGTTTTATATTCCTTAATAATAGTCTTTATCTTTCTTTTATATTTATCCAATTCTGGAAAGTTAAAATTATTAAAATTTTTATAAAATTTTTCTAACTGAGATAGTGGAAAGTAGTATTTATTATTTTTTATGAATTCGTCATTAAACGGATCTATTTTTTTTCCATCAATAATTAGCCGCATTCTTCCTGGCCGATACTTGTACTGTTCAAGTATTGTAGAACAACCTAATAATAATAGATATTTTTTTTCTTCTTCAATTGCAGGATGATTTTTAAACCATTCTTTTATATTTTTTGCACGTTTTTCTGCATCAGGTTGCCCATAAATTGTTAATAGAGTGCATGATGTTATTAATCCTACGTCATAATAACTAGATGTAGTTAGAATAATACCAAAACCTTGAATTCTATCTGGTTTATAAAGCTTTGGTGTAAAATCTTGAAAAAAGTTTATTGGTTCTTTCATAACAACTTAAAAAAATTTAGTCTTCAGAAATAACACTCAATTTTTAAATAATCCCCCGTTTCATTTATATTTAATCCCCAATACTCACAAATTTTCATTTCTTATGATTTCGCTGATTCAATCAAATCCACCAGTGTATCAAAACTATTTAAACGATAATCCCCATTTCTATTATTTTATCATAAAATGTTAATAATCCTCACTCCAAACACTTTTGAGCCGCGACCATGGGCTCACTAAAAAAGATCGGGTCCACCTGCTCAACAATGTCCGCCGGGACCTCCAAAAAATGACGTTTGTTTTCGATGGGAATACATGCCTTTCGGGCGCCGTTGTCCATTCCAATCTGCAGGGGCTCCTGGACAGATGTTAAAGGTTTTATATTTCCCTGAATGGTCATATCTCCCAATATTACCGTGGCGGCTTTTACGGATTTCTTTTTTAGGGCGGAATACATGGCGACAAAAAATGCTACTCCAATAGCTGAATCCAGATTAGTGCCGAGCAGGTTCACACACTCTACATGAAAATCCGTATTGTCCACTTCTTTGCCGATACCGTACTCGACCTTCCGGCTTTTCAAATATACAAAAGCTCTTTGTAATGATTCTTTCATCAGTTTCTGCATTCCGCCGGATTGATGAATTTTTCCAGTGCCCACCGAAATTCCCACTTCAATTCGGAACAGGCCGGGTTTGCCGTCGGGATCCACAATAATGGAATACACGTTACCCGGCGCCAACGGATCCGGCATGATAAGATCACGTCCGCCTTCTTCGGGGACTCCGACAAACGCTTCTTCACGGGTTTCGTTGTCAATAAATGAAAAACTGGTTTTGGCGTATTCAAATGACAGCATTTTTTTCAATTGCTCTTTAACACGACGTCGGCCCTCAAGAGCAATCTGGATATAATTACGTATTTCATCTTTGGTGACATTTCCATCAGGATGAATCATTTTCACCAGCCCCGCCACCGCTTTACGGACCGCCTTTGCGTCACGGGCATTTAAATGATCACCCAATGAATAATAATGATCCAGTTTTTCGGTGAAATTTAGTTTTCGCGCCTCCCGAAACGCCTCAGCCAGATAATCTACTACAAATCCATACCGGTTTGTGAACAACTCGTTCGACATTTTGGGGAACTCCCACCCCGGCAAATAAAAATGGAACCGGTCAATTAAAGCGGGATCGACCATTTTATCGGGTAACGGCTGGAACAAATGACTGGTTTTGGTCAATACTTCTATGGGTAGATTGACATTACCCAGAAAACACATTCCCGCCTTGGCCGTGATTTCATCCTTTCCGCGGCTAAATGATCCGGCTTCCATATAATCTTTTAATATATCGACAACGTCTCGTTCACGCAGGTCCATTCCCCCAACTTCATCAAATGCGACGACATCCCAGTATCCGACCAAACCCACCTGTCTGGATGCCATGTTATAAAATAAATTAGCAACCGTTGTTTTCCCGCCGCTGATCAGAATGGAGAATGGCGATATTTCTCGATAGACAAACGATTTACCTGTTCCCCGGGGACCCAATTCAATTAGATTGAAATTATTCTCTACCATGGGTATCATCCGTACAAGTATTAACAGTTTCTGTCTTGCGTCAAATACCGAAGGTTCCAAACCGATTGACGCAATTAATACATCGATCCATTCCTCTGTTGTAAATTGAGTTCGTCCCTGTTTGTAATCAGCAAAATCGAATGAGGCCAGTTGTATGGGCTTGAGCTCTTTTATCCAGAAAGGACTTTTACGCCCTTTTTGCTCCTCATCATACATATATTGTAGTTTTACTTCACTCCATACACCGCCCTCCAGCAAACGTTCATACTGACGAATAAAATTGTTGGATATATGAATAAAGTTGTCATTAAAGTTCACCAGTTCCGCCCAGTATTTATCTTCGCTGGCGATCAGACGGACCTTGGCCTTGTCAATAAAAGTGTATTCGCCGTTCTCTTTGACCCAGGCTTTGGCTTTGTTGGATTCATCGGGATTGATCACATTTTTGGATATTATATCATTCACGATCTGTAAACCGGATTGGATGGCCAACTCCTCATCCGTCGCGCAGTACTTTCCCAACAGGTATTCCAGTACATATACCGGTACATTGGCGCCGACCTTTACCTTGCGCACCAGATCTTTACGAACCACTTTGCCGGGAAATACCTGATTGACTTTTTTATCCAAATCGATCATAATCTTCTCTCAATATTTAATTGATTATAATATTTGTTAATAATGTTTTAATCATTTGTTTTCCCAATTTAATATGGATTCAAAAAATTGTTTAAAAAATTCTATAATGTAAGGGAATTCGGGTATTTTCTCTAAATTATATCGATTCAAGAAAGCCCGCCATTGATTTTGTCTCTCAGGGGATAGTCTAAATTCATCCGTATAGATCACCTTGCGATCATCCAAAGATGTATTTCTATTAGCAAACGTGTTTTCTATCGCATTCTTTATTATTTTATTATGAATTGATGTATGTTTTAATAAAAAGTAAATATCATAAAAATCCTTCATGCGGCTATTCGGGAAGCTGAATTTAACGATGGTATGATATTTTTCCGCAATAACTGTTTCAAGAGGATAAACCATTATTTCAGGAACAGGCATGTCTAAAAGTGTAGGAAAAGATCGTGTCATTGCGGTTGGAGTAATTATATCACCAAATCCGATATCAATTTGTATTCTTTTTCTAATTGTATCCATCCCAGCAAAAAACTTGGCCCGAATACCGTGGTAGGTATTCTCTTCAGCGATGTTTTCCAATACAAGACTTTTTTCATCAAATTCAACACCGTCATTACAGGATTGAGTTAATATTTCAGTAATAATTGATTTAATTTTTGCATTATCATTCGGAGTATCGACACCTAAAAAATCAATATCTTTGGTCGGTCTTGTTCGCGGAATTTTATATGTAATAACAAGCAAGGCACCTTTTAGTATAAAATGGTTCCTGTAACGTGATATTGAAAGCCGGTAAAGAAACCTTTCCTGAAAATATTGTAACAAAACCGCATTATGGTCAAGTTTATTGTTTTTTGAATAATTCAATAACCTGGCCCGGATAGATGCGCCCAGGTTGGTTTTTGTGACGCTTTTGTTCATTCCGTTATCATTGCTTTCATATAGGGTGTTATAATAGTTTTGATCCGTCCTGTTTGCGCATATTCCAGGAGTCTGCTTATATTTGACTGTTTTGTTTTCAGATAGTTTTTCAGTCCTTCAAGAGCCACATCCTCCCCCAGAGAATTACGCAGACGAAACATGTCACAAATAGTTTTTTCCGGATTATAAATTCGAATACTGCCATAAGATGTTTCCATGGTATTAATGCCTGTTTTATAATTAATGTCGCGAAAATAAAATATCCGGGTTGGCGGATATTCGATTTGTGACGGTTTTTCATAATTCGGGAGTGCGACATATATTTCGGCCGGTGAAAAGGTCGTAAAATCGTAATAAGAAAGCGCTGAAAGCAGACAGATTACTCCTTTGGGTATGGCATTACATACGTCGATAAAACTATGCGGAATACCGTCAATTTCCGGTAGATTGGGCAGTTTATACAGTCCGGGTTTTACTTTTTCTATATACCCCTGTTCAAGCAGGCGTTTTATATCCCTGGGCTGCACCGACGCCGCTTTCAGGTCCTTCATACGGGCGTAACCACCCTGTTGTTGAAAAATGTCGAGTATTTTTTTCATATAATTCTTTTTTTCTGTCATTACGGTCTAATGACAGAAATATAGAATCATTTTATATAAAATGCAAATCTTTTATCATTTGACAAGTTACTGTTGTGACGAATTAGATATCTCCATATTCTTCTTCACATACCCCTCCAACCCGGAATAATCAAACGCATCGTCATTTAAGCCAAAAAAGTATTTGTATCGGTGTTCCGGCAATAGATGATAATCATTTGTACAATGATTTTTCGGTTCATCATCTTTATACAGCACAACCTTTATTTTACAATCTTTCCGTATTGAGCGGCCCAGTAAATAGCGGATTTCAAAATCCGCCTGCGGAAAGGAATAGCCGATAAATACCAGTTCATCTGCTTGAGATAGTTCGATACTAGCCTGATGCCATATTTGTTGAATATATAGATTATCTAATTCTTTTAACATAGTAGGCATAATCAAATATGATCTTAACATAAAGGGATTTTCAACATCACCTCTATCATATTTACGTTTATAAATATCTTTACAATATCTACATCTTGGATTATATTGTTCATGTTGGAGTTCGTGAGATGCAATTTTTTCCACAAAATCGTGAAATATTCTATTACAATTCGGGCAATAGAGCCAATTCATGGAACCATGTAATTTTAACAAATGTATTATTTTATCTTTATTTTTAAAATACTTTAGAGAATTTCCCTCATAAGCATAATAATCGGTATCAAATCCATAACTTAGGGAATATGGATTCTCTTTATTCATTAATATTTTAAAGAGAACATTATCCAATATAATTTCCCAGTTTGTAGTAATAAAGGAAACTGTTGAATTTGAGTTTTGTGATAAAAGTATATTAAGAAAATCCATTAGTAATTGTTTATCCAAATGATAATATAATTTATATTTAAACATAAAAATAATTGAATTTATCAATGCTGTTCTGATTTCAAGTAAATCCTCCAATGAATAAATATGAAATGAGTCTTTGTTTAATATGGCTCTATCAAGAATTGAAAATATATCCTCAATATTTATATGTTCATAATCATTCTCATTGATTTTTGGAAAAGCTACCTCTAAAAAATTTAATAACCGGCATTTTACATCAGCAAATTGTCCAAAGCCTTCCGGTTCATTTCCGTTTTGTTCTATTGCCATAATCTCTTTAATTATGTTTGATTGTAATGGACCTCCAAATAGTACTGAAAACCCCGCCCCTAAAAAGTAAACCGTTTTTCCCATTATTATTTTCCTCCCTGATAAATATCCTCAATTTCATGCGCGATGGCCAACGATTTGTCTTTTTTACATTTCTCCGTCACGCGGTCGGGCCAGTAGCGCATGGCAAGCCGCGCCCAGTCGTATTGTCCCTGTTCCAGTTCCTGCCAGTATTTTGCCGGTTCGTTCCAGGGGATCAACTCCCGCAGCGGCGCCATGTTGATGATCACACCGTCGTTGATATCCGGATCGTAACCGACAACCCTGCCGTTTTCATCGGTCTTGTTAAGTACGGCGGTTAGTTTTTCCGTGAATTCCCGGATCTCCTGGTACAGGTCCTGCAGGTCCTCGATCTCCCGTTTGGCCGCCCGCTGTTCGCTGCCGCTGAGGTTCAACAGGTTGCGGGTTTTGTCCTTTATCTGCATGTCCACCAGCTTGAGCTTGGGATCGATATAGTTCCTCTGCAGTTTGTACAGGGTGTCTTTGTCGAAGCGTTCGTGAAAAATATAAAAGCCGTAATTTTTTCCGCCAGTCTGCAGCAACCAGTAAATCGGTCTTTTGCGGTACATTTTCAAATGGTGTTTGCTGAAAAAATCCCGTTCCATAAAACGGCGGAACTTTTCCCGGTCGGGTTTAGCTTCGCCGATCAAAGTGGCCAGCACTTCGCGGGACTGCTTTTCGCCCAGCATCATGCTCAGGACATCATCGATCCTGGCGGGCAGATCATCCTTGTGGCCCTCGTCCAGGACCATAATGCCGTCCGGGTCCGCCAAAGCGCAGAGTTGCTGCTCGAGTTCTTTGCTGAACGCGTGCTTGCCCGACTCTTCTGTATAGCTGACCGGAAAGTATTTGCTGATCTCTTCGAATTCCTCGTCGGTAATGGTCAGCGAACCGGTGATAAAATCGTTTTTGTGTATCACGGCGCTGCCGAGTTCGCCTTTTATGCCGGGGCTGAACCGGCCCATCAGAATACCGATGGCGTATTCCAGCCAGTTGTACGCCAATTCGAACCGCTCCTCCGGCCGCTGCCAGCGGTTATCGGAGATGACCTGATAAACCGTATCCGGGTGGTACCCCGAAGCCAGACAAACCTCCTCGAAATTCAGGTACCGGGACATTCGGCGGCTTTTTTTGGTTTCGTTTTCGGTTTCTTTTTCGTCGCTTATTTGTTCCGTCCCGGATTTCAGGGCTTCTTCCGGTATGTGTTTGTCGAGATAATATGTTTTTATCTTTTTTACCGCCGTATTCAATTCGGCTGCTTCCGCTCCGGGCAGGCGGCCCGGTAAAATGCCGAAATCTTCCTCGATCCGAGTTATGTCCTCGGTACTGACGCCGTAAAGGATATAACAAGCTTCGCTGATGTCGTTTTCAAGCGTGGTCAGTTTAAAATCCAGTATGACCTGTTCCTGAAGGCCGTTTTCCCAGTCCGCCGGCAGAGAAAATTCCCAGGTAACAGGGGAGAGGTTGATCAGCCGGCGTTTGCTGTGTATGCAGGTTTGCGTTTTTTGTTCAACGGTATCTTTTAATATCTGGTAATTATCGGTATCGGGATAGGGAAGCCGGGCAATATCGCCAACCTGGTAATTAACGGTTGGATTCAATAATTTAATAAGAAAGGTAGATATTTTTGAATTTAATAAGGCAATAATGAACAGGGGATTACCCTCTTTGGGGAAAATGGATGATCCTGCCACATCAAAAATAAACCCTGGAGGCAGGTAACGAACGTTCAAATTGCTAACGGTAAGGAAGGAATAAGTAGCACCTTCCTTAAAACTATATTCACCATTATAATTATGAGATATTATTCTATCGCCCTTTTTAGTGCTTTTACATTCAATACCATCCATTAACCATTTTATAATATTATCTTGATTTCCAAACCATTTGTTATAATCTCCACCTTTCATATATGGATACCATATCATATTTTTTTGAAATGTTTGTGTAATATGTATGGATTGTTTTGGAATTTTTTTTAGTATTATTTCCCACCAATATCTTATAAAACGATTATTATCCCCAGTAGCCATTCCTAATCTTGGTTCTGCTAATCCAGTTTTTTTATTATAATTCCAGATAATTTTATTTTCATAAAATACTTTCCTTATCCCCTCACTCACCCAATAGACCAACGGCCAGCCGGGAATGGCTTTAAAATCTTCCTGGCGAACGACAAACACATGCCGGTCCGTAGCCGCTTCGCCATGGGTTTGCCAGTCGGCCAGGGCGGATTGAAAATTGGATATTTTTAAATAATCTTTATCTGCTACCAGTCTGAAGTTAATGATCTTTTTATCTTTGTTACTTGATGTATTTTGAAAGGCCATCGCCACAAAAGCCAGGGCTCCTTCAATTCGCCCCCCGCTATCAAACTCACTTAAATTCCCAACATGAAGAATAGTTTGAAGAGAAGTTTCGGTTATGAGCATTTTCCTTAAATTTTCATAAGAGCTTGTAAACATGAATGTATGGCTGGTAACAAATCCAACAAGTCCTTCAGGCTTTACTAAATTTTTAAATCTTTCAATAAAAGCAGAATACATATCTGAGGAATTTAAAGGATAGTATGTTTTTAATATTTTAGCATAATTATTTCCCCAATTACGCCTGCCCGAGAATGGTGGATTTGCAACGACAATATCATGTTTTTGAATCAAAGCATCAATCAAACCCAAACCCTGAATGGCCTCGCCGGCAATTAAACTTTTGCCGTTAGATCGGCTGCTGACCATTTTTCGCAAACCGTTCAGTATCTCGTCATGGACCTGATACCAGGAAGCCGGTTCGGTTTCGGCATCCATACCCGGCAGCTGCGGCATTTGTTTTTTGAACGCGGTTTTTTTGTCCTTAATAAAACTCCGGACTACGTCCTCAATTTTAAGCAAACTGCCCAGGTAATAGGCCTTGTTCAGTTCCGGCAGTATTTTCGCCAGCAATTCACCGGCAACGGGGTGTTTGAGTTCGAGGGAAGCGATAAAATTTTCCATCTCATCTTCGGCAATGGGAGGTATATCGGTATAGGTGAGATTCAGTCTGCTGATCTTTGCGTCTTTATTCATGGATTTGACTTTTAAATACAGGGTCAGAGCGGAGAGCTGGATGGCGCGCAGGTCAATGTCAATGCCGTAAATATTGTTTTCGATGATTTTGACCGGTATTTCCTGTTCCGAGGAAACCGCGGATTGTTCTCCAGTCGGCCAGCCGTCGTGACCCGCGTTCTCCAGTTCTTCCCGGTACATTGCGTAAAACAGGTCGAACACCGCCAGGCCAAAGTGCATGGTGCCGCAGGCCGGGTCCAGCAGGGTGATCTCCCTGACCGGTTTCAGCGGCAGGGGTTCTTTATCATTATAGTGATTGGGCACATAATAGCGCATTTTCTCCGCCAGGCGGGAATCGGGGTGCATGCGCAGCCACATCCTGCCCAGCGTATTTTCCACTAGGTACAACACGATCCAGCGAGGGGTAAAGATCTGCGTGGCCGCGGGAATATCCCGCAGTTCCATTTTCTTTTTTTGTTTGTAGATTTTGTGAAATACGCGGTCCTTGTCCTCCTCGATAAAGTACTGGTACACCCAGCCGATGGTTTCATCCTGTTGCCATACCGGTTCCAGGTTTTCCGCGTTCAGCAGTTCCAGCAGCTTATTCAGTGTGGTCGGCCGCGGAAACATTTTTGAGGGCAGGTTGCCCGGATCGAACAGCACCTCCAGATGATCCTTTTCCGCGATCTGTCCGCACTGCCAGAGCAAAAAATTCCGGTATGCCGTGTCCGTCCCGCCGGTCTCGAATAGTTTTAAATCGTCTTCATGTTCGGCCAGGTAAAACTTGAATCCGTTAGAGTCCGGGCCTTTATCTACAGTGCCGCGGAGGATTTTGCGGGCTTCCATCATTTTGAACGCTACCAGGCGGTTGAGGTGGGTAAACGCGATTTCCCTGATCAGTTTTTGCACCGCATCCGCGGCGTTCAACCCGGATTTTTCTTCTTCCTTGAAAAATTGAATCAGCAGTAATAACGTTTTCTGTTTTACCGGATCTTTCTGGGTTTCCGGCAGGTTGTCCACGGTTTCACCGCTGCCGTCCCGGTGATAACCGTAGATGCTTTCCAGTTGTTCCGCCGCTTCACGTAACAATAATTCCCGGGCCTTTTGCACTGTAGTACGAACGGCCGATTTGAGCTCGGATTTCATAATTGCTTTCTTTTTATATTAACAATTTCACTGGAATTTTTGTGGTTTTCGACAACACCGCCAGGGTTTCCGTATCCGACAGGATCAGGTCCAGAGTCGGAGGGATGGGTTCGTTGAGCATGACGGCTATCGAATTGTCTTTATTTTTTTCAAGTAAAATATCACCGGAACGCGGATCAAGACCATAGGAAGCGGTGACGATCTGGCCGACCGGTTTCTTATCGTATTCAATATCGAGATGCACCCGGCGGGTATCTGGTAAAAACAGGTCCGCCGTCTCATAGCGGATTTGGAGGGTGAAAAACCGGTTGGTGATCTCTTTTTTCTCCATGCTCACACGGAACATAGCATCTCCGGTGGTTGTTACCGGCTTCGGTTTGGTTAAACTCAACACCGGAATGACCATTTCCTGTAATGATATGCCGCCATGAAAAAATATGTCATTCCCTCCCGGGGCTTTGAAACAGGCAATACCGCGCGGGAAAACCAGTTCCAGATCACCCGAAAGTCCGAGCTGATTTTCATTCACGCGAATATAGGAATCATGAGAAGCGCCGCCCTGTCCGATCCAGACCCGCCGGTGCAGCAGACAGGTATTGCCGCCGGGCGCGTCAACTTTATTGCCGGGATCGAGTTCCGTGCCGAATAAAAATCCGTGATCCGATGTGATGACAACCCGCTGTATGCCCATTTTGAACAACTGCTGCACGCCGCGGCGAAGATCGTTCAACAGCTCCCGCATCATGGGTCGCGCCAGATTGGGCTGGATATTTTCTCCCAGTGCGTCGATATCCTGTGACGTGATCCAGATGAAACCGGCTTTATCGATCTGCTCGCGAAGCTGTTTCCTGGGTGATTGAATGTCCTGTAATTTGGTATCCCAAAAAATGGCTTTTTCCATGCTCTGTAAAAGATAGTTTTTTCTGTCCTCCCGTGAAAACAGCGCCGTATTATTGATCTGTAAACCCGTTCTACCCTGTGTATCGCGGGTCAATGCGATATGCTGTTCCGCCGCCGGTAATGAGGCTGCCATACCCACCGGCGTGATGGTTGGTAATTGAGCGACTATTGGTAACAGCTCGGTTTCGTGATGTTCCTGTAACATATTACGCAGGATTACGGCCATATCATAACGAAGGGCATCCACCTGTATAAAAGCCACTTTTTCTTTTAAAAAAGGGTGGACCTTGTTACTAAAAACATTTGTATGCGGCAGAATGGAATTGATGACAAAGTCGTTCTGTTCCAATCCTTCCTGAAACGTTATCGAAAGTAAAAATAACACTTCCGAATACTCTGTTCGTATTTTGGCGAGGCATTTTTCCAGTACGTCAGGAAGTTCCATATACACACTGTCAAAATTTAAAAAGCCGATTTCCAGTTCCTGAAAATATTGCTCAAATAAATACCAGGCGGATTCATCGCCGGTATAGTATTCAATCAGTTTTTCCGGGGACCATTTTTTAGCTTTTAAATCATTATTTATTTTTGCTGTGATTTTAAGAAATTCAATAACCGATCTTAACCATTCCCACTGTACCATAAAAGGAAGTAATTGTCCCCAGTAAGAATTATGCCTCTGCCGATAATGTTTTTCCAGGTCGTCAATTCTATTATCAAGCAGTAAATCATAGGCGTAGTGCAGGAGTCGTTTTTCCACAAAAGGGAATGTATGGACATTCACCAGTGCATCAACCGGAACATCCAGTTCATCGAGATGATAAGTTTGTTCAAGGTTCTCAGCTGTCTGTTGGTAAATTGGTGAACCGGGTGTTCGCTGTCTGAGCATCTCGGCCAGTTTTGAAATATTGGTGACGGCAGATTCGGAACCGGCGCAAAACAAGTTTATCAGAATATCGGGAACCTTTTGCAACTGGCCGGACAGGATAAAGTCATTAACCAGTAAAAACCGGAACAACTCTTCGCGTATCTCGGAAGCGGTTTCACTTTTCAGGACCATCCCGCCGTGATTCACGGCAACTTTTTTCAACTCATTCAGGGCGTTTTTTGCAGCCAGCTTTTCATCCCGTTCAGGATGAATAATAAACTCGTACAGTATTTCCAGCGGATCGTTTTTATCGTATAAAAGTTTGAGTGTTCCCAGTTCCGATGAATAGCCCGATTGAGCCAGGCGGTTAACATCCTTTAAATCATAAATGCCCTGTTCAATTTTTTGAGTAATATCGTCTATTTGTCCCGGTAAAATCGGTTCCAGCATTTGCCGGGCTATGTTGACAAGCCGCGTGTTGAATTTCCGCTCCGGATGACCGGGCATTAAATAACAACCCGCGGATTCCGCTTCGATCATGGCGTATTCAGTTTCGTTTCTGGCCAAATTGATGTATATCAGCATATTGGGTTTTTTCTCACCGGCCAGTAAAGTTTCAATGTTATAACGTAGTTTTAGGAAACTGCCCTCGTATATAAAAACCGGTACATTCGGCAAAGTCAGATCATTCAGCATTTCCGTATATAATTGCTCCGGATCATACCATAATACAATGCCATATTCACGAATATGATCAAGTAGATAGGCTGATATAAATTCATTTACTTTTTTCATAAGCTATTCGATAAATACTTTTTTACCTTCCAGAAAATATTTCAAAACCTCATCAGAAAGTTGTTTGATTGCTGTCTCAAAATCTTCTTTTGAGTGATATTCTCCGTTTAAATATTTTCGCACAGAAATGTTGATATATTTTTCTTTACCCGGCTCTTTGAATTTATGGATTTTTTGTAACGCTTGTCCTACAAGAGCGTCCACGGCCAGAATATCCGATTCCAGTTGGAGCAGGGAAGCATGGCATGTTTCACATTGACCGCTCCAATTTATGTTCAATTTTTCACAACATTTTTTTATAAAGAGTTGAATAATACTATCCTGTTCGGCTTCCGGGAGTCCGACAAACTCGGGATGCCCTTTTATCTTTTCAAGCGCCGAATCATATTTAATGTTTCTATCTTCATGGGCTTTTTTAAACAGGTTAACAAATATATCAAAAATGGCTTTGCAATCGGTTTTAACGGATTGAATATTTTCATACAATTGTTCCGTCTTGAGTAAATTCTCCAAAGCCAGTTCTTTTTCTTCCAGATCAGTGTCAGGGACATGTTCCCGTAAAATCGGCCAAATATTATTTAAAAGACTTTTTGTATTTGTAAAAAGAAGCAGTGTGTCCGGTTTTAATATCTTATCCAAGTGATCAACAAATAGATGGTTCTCCTTGTATGTTTGACCCTGTCCCGCCAGATGGGTTACACAATCATCGGGCGAGCTGTTGAGTATTGTTTGTATATCCTCTTTAATTTGATCGATCCTTTCCTTGCCCGGTAATAAATAATGATCGATATGATATTTTACAGTATTTAAAATTTCCAGATCATTTTGGGCCAGTTTTTGAAAGGCAGCAGCAATTTTCACTTCATCGACATCTACTTCATAGCCGGTAATTTCTTCATAATGTTTGACCGCTTCGGTCAATTCAGGTATCCCAATCGTTTTGCGCGGAGAAAAAGTTGTAGAACGGAATGTGACATTATTTATCAGGGCCGGCCATGAGGCAGGCTCCGAATATATTTTATATTTTTTCCCCTGAAAATTTATTTCCAATAAACCGGCTCTGAACAACAACGCCAATATTAAACGCAATAAATCTCTATCCCATCCATAGGGTGGATTTTCAAAATGATTCTCCAGTATTTTGCCGGTTATTTTGTTGCCATAATCAAATTGGGATTTTAAATAGATAAAGATTTCCTGAACAATTGGAGCATTCGTGTTGGGCAAAAATTTGTTACCCTGCTTTGTCACAAGTTCCAAACCCTCCGGAGCGTTATAAAAAATTGTTGGCAGGGCATTCAAGTTAGCGGATTTCAGTAGCCCATCTACTTCTTTGCCGGTTAGCTTGCATGCTCCCATTTCAAGTTTGGTATAAATTTGCGGGATGAAATGATTCAGGGATGATTTTAAAATGTCTGAAAAATTGTTCCCTAACAGACTGGCGTCTTTTTCAATTCCCTGAAAAATGATCACCCCGGATTCAGTTGCATTAATGAGATCAGCTTTTATCTTTTGTGCCAATTTTTGTTCCCGGTGTTTTTCATCTTCCATACAGGCAAGTTCCTCTGTAGTAATTTGACCCTGAGATTGAATCCGGCTGTATTCCTGCACCATCGTTTTGGACCGATAATATTCAACAAGTGATGTATGAAGCGGTTCGTTCAAAGTAAACAACCAGAATATATCGTTTTTATGGTCATCCGTTCTGGACAATTTTTTACTATTTTCTTTTAAATCGGTTAAATCTTTAAAGCTGTCACCATATTTGAAATCCAGGATGATAGTACCATCATTAATCTTTCTATCATTCAATAAAATTTGCAGATTAAACGTTTTTAAATTTTTAAATCGATGTGCTTTAAAACTGGGTTCCACAAAAATTTGGTCTCTAAAAATTCCTTCAATAATATCGTGTTTTTGCCTTTCTTTGGGGGCTTTACTTTGCCTTTCCGAATCCCAGTTTTTTTCCGCCACGGTTAATAATTTGTATCCCTGTTCCGATTCCCGGACAAATTGGGCAGCTTCAAGCTGTTTTAACGCGGCCAAAACATCTTTTTCAGTTGATTCGGCATCAAGGGCCGGATGTAAAACGGCAGCGATATTATGTGCTGTTCTTGGCAGATCACGAACAACTTCCAGCAACGCAATAGCTTTTGTTACTTTTAAAGCCATGGGATCATTCGGCAGTCTTGCAGGAATTGCGGATATTTCTGAAACCACTTCACTGGGCAGTAAATTACCCAGAAACAATAGTTCGTAGATTTGATCCAGCGTGACCAGGGCGCCAATTGGTCTGTTAGCCAGATTTGTTTGTGGGTTAATCAACATTTGCTGGGCTTGTTTTATGATCGTCCTGTTACTTCCACCCACATGTCGCTGTGCTCCGCGTCTCAATCTCAATCCTGCAACAATATCTATCGATAATTCAACTTGATAGGGCAAATAAGGATATAAATGAATAAAATCTTCTTTTGAAAATGATATACTTCGATGTGTTCTTTCAAGGGAACAATAAGTTTTAATTCGACCTTCATATTTATCATAAAGTTCACCCAATAATTTTTCAGAGTCTTTATTTTTTTGCAAGACTCTTTTTGCTGTTACTTCACGGATGTCGGATTGTTTTAAATCAATCGGAATTGAAAAACGGTCCTGCAATCGGGCCAGTTCAATGCGACGTGCATCCAGGGCGTCAACAACTTCATTTAGTTTTTCCTGTGAAGTTACAATTAACCATGCCGGGACAGTTGTTTTCTTTGCTTTAATACGATTTTCGCTTTCCTTTCCGAGTGCCTGTACCACTGCCTGCAGGTCAAGCATCTTGTCCGTACTTCGGGCTACATATTGACCGACTTCATCAATAATGTAAACAATACCATACCCGGGTTTACGGCGGGAGATCAATTCAAAAGTAAGATAAGCAAGCCGATTTGCATCAATATCAGCACGTCCTTTTCCAAGGGCTAACAACCATGAATTCGGTGTACTGTATTTATCGGGTTTCATTTCATGGAGGATAAAACTGGCTTCATTTAGTGCATTGGTGGCAATTTTTTTACCTTTTTCCCAGTCCTTGTTATATTTTTTCTGATAATTCTTTTTAAAGTTTTCCAAATCGCCATCTGCTTCAAGACTCATTTCCAGTTCCGCCAGATCAAAATCAGTGGGATAATTCAATTCTCTCAATAGAACTTTATACATGACTTCGGTTATACGATCACTGGCTGTTCTGACGCCACGGTCCATTGAAACATCAAATATTATCGAGTGGATTTTGAAACGGGAATTAATATTAGTAAGAAAATTTGATATTTTTTCATCCCTGTTACTTTCCTGAAACCTTTCAGAAGCTTTTTTCCCTAATAGAGATCGATTTTCAAGGGTATATCCTAATAATTTAGCAAATGATGATTTACCGGAACCAAAGAATCCCGAAATCCAAATTCCAATACCGCGATGCGGCGCATTCAAATATTTAGCAATATTATCATATACAGTTATAAAATGACTTTTTATAGAATCTGTTACAACGTATTCCTCAATTTCCTGTTTTACGATTTCTTCGTCATGTTGATCTACCTGTATAACTTCTTCTATTTTTCTATCAACAGGAAGAGCAAATAATTCTTTGATTTTCTGCATGAAAATCCTCCCGGATCATAATATGATTTTAATAAATTTTCACACGATAGTTTGAGCGACTAATCGCATCCCTGCCCTCCATACCCATATATCGTAATTGTGCTTCTCCTTCTTTTAAACCAGGATAAAATAAAACAATAGGGACCATAGTTTTCCCATGTAGTTCAGACAATAATATACTCATTCTGTATAAATTGGGGGCCATTGCTCCCGCTCTGACAAGAAAAACAATATGAGATTCCGGTTTTGCATTCTTTATCTTTTTTAACACCATTTGAGGAAGTGGTGTAAAATCCTCAAGTGATAAATATGTTTGAATGACTTCTGATTGACGGTTAAAACCAAATTTTTTCTCATTTTCTGTAATGTTATTTAGAGTATCATTTTCCAGGACGGCGTACCATAATAATTCTGCCAAGGATATTGTGATAATTTTTTTACTTTTATTTTCCAATCTTGTGCCGAATCTATGAATCTCTTCGCGAAATTGAAATTCCAATTGAGGTGGATAATGAAATAAAGTAAAAGGCAAATCATGATAGACACTTATCCGCATTGGTTGTGCTAATAGATCCGCCTCAAGTTGTTTTAATCGTTGATTTACAAACTGCATGAATTAGATCCTTTACATTTTCATATGGGAACTCTATTCTGATGATATCGCCAGCTGCCATGTAATTTATATATTTATGCTGATGCGCTTCCAGGAACATTCGTTCGACCAATTTTGTATTCAATAAAAATAGATTCCAATCCGGGTGTTTTAATAATTTTTCACCGGATTGTAATTTTTGTTTAATAAGAAAAGAAATATAAACAAAGGCTTCCAGGGGCATATAATAGTTCCCGATTTTTTTTGTTCCCTTGCCCACCAAAATTCCGAAATCACGTAAAGTGGCCATAATCCCCCTTGAAAGTCTTCTTTTAAGATAATCACTCCAGGGATTGTTGAAAAAATGATCAGGCGTTTGTTGAATGAATTGGTAACCATCATTACTTGAAATATGAATTTGACCAGAATAATATTTTTCATAAACAATCTGGGAAATAAAGTCATACAGGAATTCGTCCGCTAATGCTGTATGATAATAGAGAATACATTTTATGATGTTGCTATTAATATTATAGTGATCAAATAACTTGATGTCCTGCCAGGCATCCTTATACGTTCCATTCACATAACGTGGGAAGAATACACCATTTATTAATTCTTTTGTCCAATTACGAGAAGGTTTCCCCAACAGGTTTTTATGTACAATAAAATCAATCCACTCTTTTTTCGGAATATTGGGATCGTAATTCCGAATCAGTAAAAGATTTTCATTAATCATTGCCCCGAAATGGTGGAATCGAGCTTTATATTTTTTATACCCCTGCATAATATTTTATAATCTCTAATAACTAATCTAAATAAATGTATCAAAGAAGTATTAATTTTTTCCCTTTCTCCAATATTATTATAGTAAAATTTTGATAATTTACAAGAATTATTTTCGAGTTGTCGAAAAAATAAGGGGAGAATTT
>JAFGSB010000142.1 GCA_016934825.1 Candidatus Zhuqueibacterota bacterium | reverse complement strand
TTAATTTAAAAAAAGAGTTGCCTAAATTCTACCGCATAAAATAATTAAAACTATTTTGGTAAAAAGTAAAAATAATTAATAATAATGAATTTTACAAATTCATTTATCTTTTTAAATATTAAAATATTATACGATTTCAACAAACAAAAATACTTTACGTTACCCGTTTGATTGAAATTTTTAGCCGGTATATATTGCGGGATCAATATAATGATAAGACGACAGGACAAAAATCCTTTTTTTCTTGAATAATCCAACTCATCTAATATCCGAAAACTTAAAAAAATGCCGGAACAACTTAAACGTTTGCGAAAACCTTTAAGTCAACATAATTAAATTATAGTATATTGTCAAGTGTTTTTTCACTTTTCACAGATTTAAAATTGCTATCAAATAATCACCGTTTTCATTTTATAAATAAAAATTTCCGCTTGCAAATACAAACCCTAATAATTATCTTTTTATAATTATGTTCTCCATAGAATTTAGACACTGTTAAGGAGTGATTATGGACCAAACCAAGGCATCTCTTCCGGAAAACGCGTACAGGCCGTTAAAACAAAACGAGGTGTATCAGCCTCTTGTCCCGGACGATAAACCTCTTCGCGAAATCTCCCTGTATTCACTTTTATCCGGTCTGTTTTACGCCGCTTTATTTTCAATGGCGGCGGCTTATTTGGGGCTTAAGATCGGGCAGGTCTTTGAGGCGGCAATACCCATAGCCATACTTGCGGTTGGCGCTTCCTCTTTTATGAAACGCAAAAACGCCCTGTCTGAAAATGTAATGATCCAGTCCATCGGGTCCGCCTCCGGTGTTATCGTGGCCGGGGCAATATTTACCATACCCGCCATATATATACTCGGACTGGACGCCAAATTTTTCCAGATATTTTTTGCTTCCCTGTTTGGCGGGTTCCTGGGAATATTGTTTCTGATCCCGTTCCGAAAATATTTTGTTCAGGACATGCACGGACAATTCCCGTTCCCGGAAGCGACGGCAACCACCGAAGTCCTTGTTGCCGGAGAAGCGGGTGGCGACCAGGCAAAAATACTGCTCAAGGCCATGGCGATAGGCGGTATTTATGATTTTATCATCGGTACATTCAAATGGTGGGGAGAAGTATTTGAAAGCCGCGCCGTACCTTTTCTCACCGGCCTCGCGGATGATATCAAAATTGTCTTTCGGCTTAATGTGGGAGCGGCGGTCATGGGACTGGGATACATAATCGGCTTGCGCTATTCGGCCATTATCGCCGCGGGGTCTTTTGTTTCCTGGTTTGTATTTATACCTCTGGTCTCCTATTTCGGGCAAAATTTAACAACCGTATTCGGCAGTACGGCCGACACGCTCATTGCCAATATGTCCGCCGAAGATATTTTCAGCACCTATGTTCGCCATATCGGGATCGGCGGTATTGCCTGCGCCGGGATTATCGGTATCATCAAATCGTCCAAAATCATCGGCGGCGCGCTTTCGCTGGCCTGGAAGGAGATCACCGGCGGTCAACTGAAGGCAAAGTCAAACAGCGCCCGGATGAGCCGGGATATTCCAATGGGACTTGTCGGTTTGTTAATCCTGTTAACCGCTATATTTATCTTTCTGTTTTTCGACATTGGCGTTGTCGATAAAACAACCCATGCCGTTGTCGGTTTATTAATTGTTCTCATTATCGCGTTCCTGTTCACAACGGTCGCGGCCCGGGCCATTGCTATTGTCGGCACCAACCCGGTTTCGGGCATGACCCTGATGACTCTCATCCTATCTTCAGTCATACTGGTAAAGATCGGCTTATCGGGCACAGCCGGTATGTTATCGGCTCTCATCATCGGCGGCGTGGTCTGCACAGCATTATCCATGTCCGGCGCGTTCATTACCGATTTGAAAATAGGTTACTGGCTGGGAACAACACCGATCACACAACAGCGTTACAAATTCCTCGGTACGCTGGTTGCCGCGGCCTCGGTGGGTTTTGTCATTATGATGCTGAATGAAACGTATGGATTTGTCGGCCCCGATGCACTGGTTGCTCCGCAGGCCAATGCGATGGCCGCCGTTATAAAGCCGTTAATGTCCAACCAGCCGGCGCCATGGATGTTGTACATTGTCGGCGCGATATTCGCTTTGATCCTGGAAATGATCGGCGTCCCGCCCCTGGCGTTTGCGCTGGGTATGTACATTCCACTGGAATTAAACACTCCCATTCTGGCGGGTGGTATCATCTCGCATCTGGTCATCCATAGCACGAAAAATGAAGAATTGTCCGGCAAACGGAGAGAACGCGGCACACTGATCGCGTCCGGTTTTATTGCCGGCGGAGCGATTATGGGCGTTTTTTCCGCATTTCTGAAATATGTCGGTTTTGAAGAAATATCCTGGGTCCAAAAATTCATTACACCGGATTGGGCCGAAAGCCATAGCGGGCAATTACTGGCGCTTGGTTTGTTCCTGATACTGTGCTTTTATATCTATTGGGATTCCAAACACGCAAAAACTGAATAATAATATCAAGCCGGATTCATAATCCGGCTTTTTTTATTAAAGGAAGAATCTTGAACATCGCTTATTATATAACGGGTCACGGATACGGGCATGCGGTACGCTCGATTGAAGTTATTAAAGAATTGCTGAAACAGAAAAAGGATATAACCGTTTTTATCCGTACCACAACTCCTGACTGGCTGTTCAAAGGAATCAATTCCCCGAATGTTTTTTACATGAATATCCGGCTCGATTTCGGGGTCATTCAGAGCACCAGTTTTAAAGCGGACAAACAACAAACACTCCTGGAATACGCAAAACTGTTAAAAATAAAAACAAAACTGGTCAGACAGGAACTCGATTTTTTCAGGACCGAAAAAATTGAAATCGCCATCAGCGATATCACCCCGTTTGCCTTTGATGCCGCTGCTCTGGCCGGAATACCCGGCATTGCCGTCGGTAACTTTTCCTGGGACTGGATTTATGCGGATTATGTTAAAGAGTTCCCGGAATGCGAATATGTCATGGACGACATCCGGCAATCTTATCAAAAGGCCTCTGTTTTATATAAATTGCCGCTGTCGGACGACATGACTGTTTTCAACAAATTAGAACCGGCGCCTTTAATCGCCCGCCGGGCGTCTTTAAGCAAACAACAGGCCCGCCGGATTTTGGGACTGCCGGAAAAGGAAAAAATTGTTTTACTGGCCCTGAGGGAGAATGATCTGTCTTTGGTGAACAGGGATAAAATACAATATATTCGAAATTACCTGTTTACGCTGTCATCCTGCCGGATCGAAAGTCCCAATATTTTATATATTCCCGAAGGCAGTTTGTCCTTTGAAAACATTCTTAAGTCCTGTGACATGGTTTTATCCAAACCCGGATACAGCCTGATTTCCGAATGTATCGCCAATAAAATCAAGATCCTGTATGTCCTCCGGGAGGATTTTCGCGAGGATAAACCGATTGAAAAAGCATTAAAGCATGACATGACCAGTGTGCGCCTGCCAATGAATCATTTTATGTCCGGAGAATGGCAGCACTATCTGGATAAACTGGACAACAAACCTGGAAAATGGACTGAATACCCAGCCAACGGCGCCGATTTTATCGCCGGCAGAATTTTGTCCTGTGGAAGCAGGTAATGGCCGCCAATTAAATGACCAGATTAATTATTCGGGTTATTTTTGTTTGATTTATGACATGTTCCGGATTTATTTTGTTACCGCAAAAAAGGGGCTGTTTGATAATGGCATCAAACAGCCCCGGACCGTTATGAGGAGGGAAAAAGAAAACAATAGCGGTTCTATAAACTTGCCCATTGTTTTTTCTCCAGCTTGATTATTGCGCCTTTGAGCACATTTTTAACAGTTTGTCTCTTTTCATCCAACATCCGTTGCTTGAGGACATCCAATACCATAAAATCACCGACTTGTGCTAAAGCGACGATTGCGACAATTCGAGCGGCATAGCGTTCTTCATTCTCCGCCATATCAATAAGTTTATCCTGAATTATCGTGCACCCGTTTTGCGCAAGTTCCAGCGCCGCCTGCGCCCTGTTCTCAACTTTTTCACTATCCAAATTCCTCATCAATTTTAAATCCCATGCCTTGTTAATATTTTTAGATCCTTGTTCCCCATCTTTTGCCGATAAACTTGTTGTCAATACAAAAACAACTGTAATAAAAACCAACAACAAATTATAACGTATCATAACAACCTCCGAATTAAACGGTTAACAAATTTCACCTTCCCAACAGGCAACAGGTATGCCATATCATGTCTTGTCTGCCGTTAATCCGAAAGCAGGTTTTAATTCATTGAATTTAATTGATTTAAGGCGGCAATACAACTTGCAAAAAATAATTGTATTGATGATATTTATAAAGTGTCACATTATAAATCGGTTCCTTTCCCCCACCCCGGCACAAAACGTACCAGTCGCTTATTTTCTTTGTTACATGGTTAAAATGTTATGCCATACTTTAGTATTTTTTCACGCAGTGTCTTCCGGGCAATCCCCAGTATTCTCGCGGCAGCGCTCTTGTTATACCCAACCTGTTTCATGACAGATAAAATATGTTCTTTCTCCAATTCTTCCAGGGACCTTGTCGAATTGTTGTCAGCCGCACTTAAACCGACCAAATCGCCGCCCGGGATCGAATCCATGCCGATCATGGATTTTTTCCCCATGATGACCGATCTTTCAATCAAATTTTTCAACTCCCGGACATTCCCCGGGAAATCGTATTGAGTCATCCATTCCAGCACGTCGTCATCAAATCCATTGATATTCCTGTTATACCGCAGATTATAATAGTATAAATAAAATTCCGCTAAAAGTACTATATCATTCCCCCTTTTTCGTAAAGGCGGCATTTCGATCTGTACGACATTTATCCGGTAATACAAATCCTGTCTGAATTGTCCTTTTTGAATTTCCCGTACAATATTTTTATTTGTTGCGGCAACAAGCCGGACATCGGCGTATAAAGATTTGTTTCCTCCGACCCGCTGATACCGGCCGTCCTGTAAAATCCGCAGCAGCTTTGCCTGGATGGATAAACTCATATCGCCGATTTCATCGAGAAAGAGTGTGGATTGATGTGCATGTTCAAATTTACCCCTTTTTTGTGCAATCGCACCCGTGAAAGCGCCTTTTTCATGACCGAACAATTCGCTTTCCACAAGAGTCTCCGGCATTGCGGCGCAATTCAGGGCCACCAGGGGTTTGTCGGATCGTTTGCTTTTACTGTGTATCGCCTGGGCCACAAGTTCCTTGCCGGTTCCGCTTTCTCCGGTTATCAATACCGGGACTTCCTGCCCGGCGACATGTTCTATCATTTCCCGGACTTTAACGATCTCCGATGAATTCCCCAATATTTCGGAACCATTATTCCTCCCGATGTTTTTGATATTGGCCCGATTAAAGGATTTTCGTTCATTTTCATCCACTGTCTTTTCAGGTTTGATGCCGGTATCTTTATTGTTATCTGATTTATTAACAATATTTTGACATACCAAAGCTACAGTGTTGGATAGAACATGCAAAAACTCTACGGCTTCGATAGAATAATCCAAACCGGACTGCTGTTTTCCCAGGCAAATAATTCCAATAAATTGTCCGGTCACATAAAACGGTATACATAATTCACAATACTCCCCCTGATCCTTATCAAACAACACGAGAAACCGTGAAAAATCTTCGTTTGGATTCGGCAGTAAATGACCGCCCTTTGCCATGGCAAGGTCAATTTGATCACATTCTTTGATTTCCGGGACAACAGTCCTTTTGACCCCCTGACCGCTGCATTTGTCAATACAAAGACGGTAGTTCTCCCCTTCAAACAATAAAAATGAAATATAGACGGGTTTGATGGTACATGCGATATATTCAATTGTGTTATCGGCCAATTTGGAAAAATCTGCCACTGTCAACAGCTTTTCAGAAAATTCGGCAATGTTGCTCAACAAATCCCTGTTCACACTATTATTGTTTTCCATCCTAACCAATCATAGTTTTGTACCGCAATATTTACAAAAAACGGCGTCATAATCATGACCTTCGGCGCCGCACGACGGACAGGCCTGTGTGGATACTTTACCATAAGCATGAGTCATTTCGACCGTAAAAATACCGGTCGGCACGGCAATAATGGCGTAACCGAGGATCATAATCATGGCGGCAAGCGCCTGACCAATATTTGTTTTCGGAGCTATATCTCCATATCCCACGGTTGTTAAAGTGACAATCGCCCAATAAATACTTTTCGGAATACTGGTGAATCCGTTTTTCTCGCCCTCTATGATATACATCAGGGAACCCATAATAACAACGATGGTTAAAACCGTAAAAATAAAAATCGTGATTTTCCGCCTGCTCGCGCGTAAAGCCCGGGTTAACTGTTTGGCTTCGCCAAGATATTGTACAAATTTGAGGACCCGGAAAATACGCAGCACTCGTAATAACCGGATAACAAGAAAATATTGACTTCCGGGTAAAACAAGGCTTAAATATGTCGGAGCGATTGCCAGCAAATCGACAATACCATAGAAACTCGTAATATAATACATGGGCTTACGGACACAATATATCCGAAACACGTACTCTATCGTGAACAATATGGTAAAAATCCATTCGAGGGAATAGAATATGTCTCCGTAACGAATATTTATCGGCTTGACGCTGTCCAGCATGACGATAACAACGCTGAAAATAATGCTGAATATTAAACCGATATCAAACAATTTACCGGCGGCTGTATCGGCTTCAAAAATGATTTCATGTATTCGTGTACGTATTTTTGACTCGTAAATAATTTGTTTGTTTTGCATAATTGTTTAACACATTTTTTATAATAATATTGCAGGAATTTAAAATTTATTTTTTTCTCAGTCGAAAAATTCATCATCATTATCAAATGCGGGCGTTGCAATGACCAGTGTTTTGATATTGCCGACGACCCGGTGTCGAATTCCGGCCGGAATGTGGATCAATAATCCCGGCTCCAAGTCGATCGATTCCGTTCCCGCGTGCATACGTCCTTTTCCTTCAAGTATATAATAAATTTCAGCGGTTTTTTTGTGATAATGACTTTGAGCGTCTTTTGTTTCAGTAAAATGAACACTGACTGTTGGATTGTCTTTCCCTGTCAAAATACGAGTGCTTTTACCGCAGGGGCAATCCACGGGTTGAACTTTGGAGATATGACGAACTATTATTTTATTACTCATTTTTTATCCAAAATATGTCAGCAATGAATTCAATTTTAATAAATATGCAAACCAGGAGAATAATATTCAATTAAAATATTTAAATCAGGAAAATTATTGACTGGAGCATCAAATATGGGTAAATTAAAGAAAATTTTTATCATTCCAGACAAATATCCGGGATCAAACCGGAACAACAACCGCTTTTATTAAATGTGATAAAATAACAGAGGACGAAAAAATGCAATTCTTATCCACAGAAATCAAGGATGTCGTTTTAATCAAGCCGGATATTTTTACGGACCAACGCGGTTATTTTTTAGAGATGTATAATCAAAAAGAGTATAAGGAACACGGGATCAACGCCGAATTTGTTCAGGACAATATGAGCAGTTCGGTGAAAGGTACGCTGAGGGGTCTGCATTACCAAATCGAACCCCATGCCCAGGGTAAACTTGTCCAGGTTACCCGCGGAAAAGTGTTCGACGTGGCTGTCGATTTACGAAAAAAATCGCCCACATTTGGCAAATGGGTTGGTGTAGAGCTTTCGGAAGATAATAAATATGGTTTGTACATCCCCCCCGGTTTTGCGCACGGTTTCTATGTGTTATCAAAAGTGGCCGAATTCTTTTACAAATGCACCGCATTTTATGCCCCGCTGGCGGAAAGGGGCGTAATCTGGAACGATCCGTCAATAAATATAAAGTGGCCTATTTTGAATAAAAATATTTTACTATCCGAAAAGGACAGGCATTTACCCGTTTTAGACAAGGCCGACATAAATTTTTAAAAATATATATAGTTTTTACTTTTCGCCCCTTTTATTCAGCTATTTACCCCCGGAATAACTTTTCCCTGTTGTATGAACAGGTGGTTGTATCAATACTTAATATAAACTCTTGAATTGTTCTGCCGGGATCCCCATATCGATCAACATAATTGGAATTTCCTCATCAATCCTGTATATAATCTTGTTGTCTTCCGTAATAAGTCCTTCTTCAAGTTCTTTATCTACCGGTTTCCCGTCGGCATAGTTTATGGTTTTTTGGGAAATTTCCTTGTTTATTTTGTTAATTTGTTCGGCCGAAAGTTCTTTTAAAGCAACTCTGGTTTTGGGACAACACAAAATATCAAGCAATTCTTTGCTTACCGGCATAACATAATTCCTTATTTTAATTATGCATCTGCATTAATCTTTTTAATGACATCAGTAATGATCCCATTATCATCCTGGCCTTCAGGAATTCTGACATATTTTTCAGAAAATTTCCATGTTTGCTTTTCAGATTTAGATGAACAAACAATTTTAACAAATTTATCGTGCACAGAGTGCCCTTTATTCACCTTTTGTTCAAATGTCATCTGTTTCTTTGCCATTATTCACTCCTAAATATATATTTTATAAATAAAACACCCGTATCTCTTTCTAAACCGGATACCTGTGATTTGAACAATAAATATAATAAAATTCATATTTAAATACAAGTATTTCATTAAATTTCAATGGGAAAATTTAGGAAAATTTCTATATTTATGTAATTCATCCGGTTAAAATAAACCATCAAAAGCAAAATATGATCATTAAAAATATCAAACTTGAAAATTACCGGCGTTTTTCAACTCTTGAGTTGGAATTCCCGGAAAATCTCATCGGGATAATCGGCAAAAACGGCACCGGTAAATCGACCATCATCGAAGCCCTTGGCTGGGTTTTATACGGCAACAGGCTCGGCAGAACGGATAAACAGGAAATCCGCACACACTCTTCGGATGAAAAGGACAAATGTTCGGTGGAAATGGAATTCAATTACGGCGGCCATGAATATCGTATCGTCCGAAAATTAAAAGGTAAAAACGCTGTCAGCGAAGCCGCGGTATACAGGGACGGCAATTCGGAACCGGAGGCGGTTCAGGATCGCGGGGTCAATGAGTATATCGAAAAATTATTACATTTAGATTATGATTCATTCACGACGTCGGTTTTTGCACAGCAGAAAGACCTTGCAAAACTGTCGACATTCAGACCCGAAGAGCGACGTCAGAGTATCAACCGCTTAATAGGACTTGATAAAATTGACGAGGCAAGGTCACAGGTCAGGCAGGATCGGAATAAAAAACAAAACTTTTTAGCCGGTAAAGAATCAAATCTGAAAAATATCGATGAATTAAAAGACCAAAAAAACATACTTGAAGAGCAAAAACGGCAGAAAGAGAACAGGTCAGGTGAATTATTAAAAGATGTTGAAAACAAATCCGCCCAGTTAAAGGAATCCAAAACAGAGTATGAAAAACAAACTATAATTAAGGATGAATTTTCAAAAATGGAAATCCTTTTGGGCAAGCTCTTATCGAGGCTGGATGAAAACGAAAAAATGCTTGACCGTTCAAAAAACGAACTGGTTGACATTCAAACCGCCGAACAAACACTAAATTCGGTACACAAAGAGTTATCGGGTTTTGAAAAAACAAAAAACCAAAAAGACAGGATGGATCAACTGGCGGTTAAATACAGCTCTCTGAACAGTAAACAGGCGGAAAGAAAGCGTCTCGGAGCGACACTTGAGCAGGAAGAGAAGAGAGGTGAAGAATATACTCAAATTGCAGTAACTTTTGAGGTCCTGGAAAAAATGTTGAAAAAAAATTACGCAGCCGAAAAACTACTGGAAGAAAAAATAAACGGTCTCCGGGTGGAATTGCAGTCCGTTAAAGGCGAACTAAAATCCAAACAGAATGAAGGTCAAAAAGAAAAAATAAAACTCGAACAAATTGAAAAAGTGGGTTCCGGCGGGCAATGCCCGTTGTGCGGACAGAAGCTGGGCGCACATTATACTAAAGTTGTTAATGACCTGAACGAACTATTACAATCACTTCGTAATGAATACAAGGACATATCACAAAAAAATGAACTGTTGAGTTCAGAGTTGGAAAAACAGGAACTGGACCTGAGAAAACTGCGCAGTGAACGGGAAACATTATTAAAGGATTCCAGCCGTGCCCGGGAAGCGAACAAAAATTTGACCCGTATACAGGAAGCGATTGAAAATTTCAGCAAACAATTAAAACTTCTGGACCAGGAAATAAATAATATCGGGGAAATTGAATACGATGAATCGGGTCATAATAAAATCAAACTCGAATACGAAAAGCTTTTAACGTTGAAACAAAAGGCGGCGGGACTGGAAGAACGGGTCAGCAGAAAAGACAAAGTGATACAGGAAATCGGGCTGACCGAAAAAACAGTAACGGATATCACCGATGAAATCGAAAAAACGAAAATAAAACAGACCGATCTGGATTACAATGAAAAAAAATTTCAAAAAATAAAAAAAGTCGTAGATGATAAAACGGAAAATTTGAATCAGGCTAAAGAACGTCTGAGTGAGGTACGCGAGGTGCTTGCAGGGATAAATAAAGAAATAGATGGTCTTTCTGCCGACATAAAACAGCAGCAGCACATGCGCCGGGAAATTGAAAAAGCAAAAAATGAAATATTCTATTTAAATGTACTGGACGAACATTTTGGTCAATTCAGACTTGAACTGGCGGGCCGTATCCGTCCGCTGATCGCCCTCCGCGCATCCGAACTGCTGAGTCTGACGACCATGTCACGTTATAACCTTCTTGAACTTGACAAGGATTATAACATACAAATATATGACGGGAATTCTTGTTTCCCGATCCAGCGGTTTTCCGGAGGTGAACAGGACCTGGCAAATTTATGTTTGCGTATTGCGATCAGCCAGATCGTGGCCGAAAGAAGCGGCGGCGATCAAATCAATTTCATCGTTCTGGATGAAATTTTCGGTTCCCAGGACGCGGAAAGACGCGATCTGATCCTGAATGCCCTGGGTAAATTATCTTCACAATTCAGACAGATTTTCATCATCACCCATATCGAGCCGATCAAAGATATGCTGCCGGTTATTATTGAAGTGTCTGTTGTTAATGATCAAATCAGCAAAGCGCAGTTGATGTAACTCACTCGAATGTGGGTTTTTTATTCAAACTTTTGATACTCAACCCCTCTCTGGAAACAAAGATCAGGCCGGCGATGAACATGGGTATCATATTTATTCCATGGGCCAAAAAGGCAAAACTTAACGCCGCGTCGCTTTGCACATTAAAAAATTCCACCAGACCTATCTGGCATAAATAATGATAGGTGCCGACATATCCCGGCGAGGACGGAACCGCGATACTGATCGTGGTAATAACTAAAAGCACAATCGAAGCATACCAGGGCAGGGAATATAATTCCACAAAATCAAAGGCTAAAAAGGCAAGGTTAAATATTAACGCGTAACAACCCCACATCAGAATCGTCACGATAAAAACAATAATATAATGCTTCCAGCTTTTTAATGGGACGATGCCGTCCAAAAATGAATGGATAATGGAGTTTATCCGGATATTCAGTCCTTCCGGTAAAAATCTCAGAACTTTATTCATAATCGATAAACCCTGATGCCTGTATTTCTTCATTAACAGGAGTAATATCGAAAAAATCATGATAACGGCAAATGTAATATACCCGCTTTTTCGAATCCAGTCGGGAAACGGGAATATAATTATTGTTAAGGCCATGAGGATCAGTAAACTGAAAACATCCACAATCCTTTCAACAACGACGGTCCCGAACACGGCGCTGGATGAGACGGTGTTTTTACGGCCGATAACAAAGGCCCGGAGTATATCACCCAGATGGGCCGGTACAAAAGTATTGGCCATATAACCGATAATTAGGGCTGAGAATAAAGGTCCGGTTTTAATGTGACCAATCGGCGCCAGGAAATACTTCCACCTGAAAGCACGCAACCAGTGGCTGAGAAACAAGATTACAATAATTGGTAGCAGATACCAATAATTTGCCCTTGAAAATGCGGCGCCCATTTCCCGAAAATCAACTTTTCGGAATGCAAGATACAGAAAGATTAAACTAATAAACAATCCTAATAAAATCTTCCAGTCAACACTTTTGTTTTTCATACGTGACCTTTCACAAATCCGCTAAATAAACACAACTGTGCGGTTAAGTTTGAATATCAGTTACTAACCTGATCTGTTTGAAAAAATGAACTTTATTCTTTATATTACCCTTTTATATTGAACTTAAAGTTCGGACCAGGTGGATGTAATCTTTAACCGAACATCAGTGATGAATAATTATAAAATACAAAAAAAGTTATTACTTGACAACTCTAATATGATTATTTAAATTTACATAAATATATATATTTTAAACTTTAAATTATTGAAAAATTTGTTAAATTTGTCACACCGGCAAGCATGACCTATTGAATAATTACGACAACTTTAATTTTTAAATAAACATGAACTATGTCCGGAATTGAATACTTTTGCATGTCCGGGTAATAATTTATCTATTCAAAACAAGAAAAGGATTAAAATGAAAGACCTGCCATTAGGATTGTTCATCATTCCGGATACCGGGCTGGAAATGCGGTTGAATACCGCGAAATCCCTCAATATTACAACCGCACATGTATTAACTCCGCCCCGGAATGAACGAACATCGGACAAAATTCAACTTCTCATGGATAAATTTAATGAAGCAAATGTGGAAATCACTATCCTTTTTTGCGGTTTCGAGGGTGAAAGTTATGCCTCTATAGCCGAGGTCGAAAAAACGGTCGGACTCGCGCCGGAACCAACCTGTCATGCACGTCTTCAGGAGTGTAAAGAAATTTCCGATTTTGCCAGGGCATTGGACGTAAAGATTCTTGGGATGCATTTGGGATTTATACCCGAGGATACAAATAGTGAAACGTACAGGAGACTTTTAAAACAAACAAGGGAATTATGCGATTATTGCCACAATAACGAACAAAGGTTACATCTGGAAACGGGACAGGAAAAAGCGGAAGTATTATTGGGATTTATACATGATGTTGACCGGGTTAACCTGGCCATAAACTTTGACCCGGCCAATATGATTCTTTACGGCGCCGGCGAACCGATTTCCGCCCTTCGTTTTCTGGGTCATTATGTGAAAAGTGTACATTGCAAAGATGCCAAATGGGCAGACAATCCGGGGCAGGATTGGGGAACGGAAGTCGTTGCCGGGCAGGGCGACGTTAACTTTGAGGCCTTTTTTATGACACTGGAGGAATTGGGATATCGGGCCCCCCTTACTATTGAGCGGGAAATCTCGGGTGATAAACAAATTAAAGATATTGAAAATACGGTT
This sequence comes from Candidatus Zhuqueibacterota bacterium, assembly GCA_016934825.1. Lineage (GTDB taxonomy): Bacteria > Zhuqueibacterota > Zhuqueibacteria > Residuimicrobiales > Krinioviventaceae > Fontivivens. The sequence continues at coordinate 19,861 of JAFGSB010000142.1, read as the reverse complement.
TTATTCCTGAATAATATAAGGAATATATTATAATTAATTTAAACTCTTGCTTTCTTTTAATATAAATAATATATTTTATCACCGGTGTTCGCTTAAACCCGGACATGACATCTTAACGTTCTATTATATTATTGTTTTCGGATTGGATGTTGTTATTTGATTTGTTTGATAGAATGATATTTTATAATTATATCACCTGATCGGATTTAACGTATCAATCAGTCCAAAGTCCGTTATTCGGGTGTGTTTGCACAGTTTTTTTTATAAATAAACAGGCATATTATGGTTAAAATAACAAAACATTCCACACCCGGCCGTCTTATTGCAGTTGAAGGATTGGATGGTTCCGGAAAATCAACTCAAATTTATCTGCTTAAAAGATGGCTAGAAATTGAAAACTATAAAGTCTTTTTTACCGAATGGAATTCTTCCTTCCTGGTTAAAAATGCAACCAAAAAAGGTAAAAAAAGACAATTATTAACTCCCACAACATTTTCCCTGATTCATTGTACTGATTTTGCTGACCGTTATGAAAGACAGATATGGCCGTTGCTCAGAGCGGGTTATATCGTTTTGGCCGACAGATATTTTTTTACAGCCTTTGCCCGGGATACGGTGCGGGGTTGTGATCCGGAATGGGTTAAAAACAATTACAGTTTTGCGTCATTACCTGATATTACATTTTATTTCAAGATTGATCCTAAAATTGCGGCGGGCCGTATTTTAGACAGCCGACCGACGCTTAAATATCATGAGGCGGGTATGGATTTGCATTTATCTCCCGATCCATATGAGAGTTTTCGAGTTTTTCAGGGAAGAATTAACCAGGCTTATGATAACATGTCTAAGGAATTCGGCTTTACAATAATAGATGCAACCAGCCCGGTTGATAAACAACAGCAGGCTGTGCGTCAAAATTTAACGGAACAAATTGATTTACCTGCGTATAAAATAAAAAAATAGGAAAATATAAATGAAATTTTATGGTAAGGGATTACCCAATTGCAAAACAGAAGAACTGACGGGCAAGCTGATCGTTATTGAGGGAGCTGACGGTTCCGGCCGTTCGACACAGATCCGTTTATTGACCGATTGGCTGGAAAGCAGTGGACATGCCACTGTAAACGTCGGTTTGAAACGGTCGAATCTGGTGAGTACGGAACTGGAAGAGGCCATGCAGGGTAATACCCTGAGCCCGATAACACTGAGCCTTTTTTACGCGACTGATTTTGCCGACCAATTAGAGAATAATATAATTCCGGCCTTAAAAGCAGGCTTTATCGTTCTGGCGGACCGGTATATATATACTTTAATGGCCAGGGACAATGTCCGCGGCGGCGATCCGGAATGGCTTAGAAATGTTTATAGTGCGATTGCCCTCATTCCCGATGCCGTTTTTTATCTTAATGTTTCGCCACGATTTTTAATAGAACGGAATTTCCAGAAAAATACCAACCTGGATTACTGGGAATCCGGAATGGATATTCGTTTATCGCGTGATATATTCGACAGTTTCATTAAATTTCAGAGAAAAATTAAAAGCGAATTTAATAAAATGCAGCAAGAGTATGGCTTTGCCGTAATAAACGGTAATAGATCACCCAGAGCTATCCTGACCGATCTGCAAAAAAAAATAGAAATTGTATTAGAAAAATAAAAAACCGATGAAAGAAAAAAATTCAGAAAACACTACCAAAGCGATTCGTAAAGAATTGTTAACTGAAATAGGGGCTCTGAGAAGCCAATTCAGGGATATCATTTCCCGATACCAAACCAATCTTGAAGCGGAAATGGTCTGGTGTATCAAAAGTCTGTCGGAAACTGAGATGGATGAACTGCCGAAAGCGGCAAAAGACAAAAGCAATCTCCTTTCGATCATCAATACGATTAAAAAATTAAAAATAAAGCCGCAAAAGGGGCGATTGAAAGATATCCGTAAAATCAACAACATCATTAAGGAAATCTCTGATAATCTGTCAGAATAGAAATCAATAATGAATCTTGAAGAATTATTATATCCGCCTTCCTGAAAAAATATACAAATCGTAAAGTCTCAATAACTATGAAATCATACAGGATGATATGGATGTAAAAGCGTCAATAGATATCGGCACAAATTCCACAAGGCTCCTCATTGCGCAAACAGACAATAAAAATAATATCATTCCGATAACAATGGTTGACCGAATAACTCAACTGGGTAAAGGAATGGACCGTAATGGGAAACTGTCGTCGGAAGCGATGCACAGAGTTATAAATGTACTGACGGAATACCGTACTTTGATCGACAGGGCCGGTGCTGTTGAAACTGTTGTTTATGCGACCAGCGCTACGCGGGACGCCGGGAACAGATCACAATTTCTCAAACTGATTAGCGAAAAAACCGGTTTTACATGCCGTATTATTTCAGGAGCGGAAGAAGCACGCCTCTCTTTTACCGGCGTCAGGTCCGATTTTAAAATATCCGGCAAATCCGTTATATGTGATATAGGGGGCGGCAGCACCGAATTTATATTCGCGGAACAGGGAAAAATTCTTTTTTCACACAGTTTACAAATCGGCAGCCGCAGGTTAACCACAAAATTTTTCCGGCATGATCCGGTTACAAAGCAGGAACTGGAAAACATACAGATATTTTTAAAAAATGAATTGACCGAACATCTGGCTGTTTTTTCTCCCGAACAATGTATATGTGTCGGCGGTACGGCGACCACATTGGCTATGATGCACCATAAAATACCGATTGCTTTTCCCGAAAAATCACATCTCCAGATAATAAAATTGAAAAATATAGAAAATATAATTCACACTCTTTCTGTTAAAAGTATCCGGGAGAGACAAAAAATAATCGGTTTGCATCCGGACAGGGCGGACGTGATCTTGACGGGCGCTCTGATTGTCGGATCAATTCTGGAACACTTTAATTTAACGGAATCGATAATCAGCCTGCGCGACTTACTTTTTGGAATATTACTGAGCGAATGAAAAAAAACAGTAAAAACATATCCGGGATTCGATTCGAATCCGCAAACAAAATAATGAAAAAACTGGACCACGAACCGTCTCATGTGATCCAGGTATGTAATCTGGCTTTACAATTATTCGACCGATTGAAAACCCTGCACTGCTGTTGTCAAGATGATAGGGATATGCTGGAGGCTGCGGCATTATTACATGATATCGGTTATATCAAAGGGGCAAAAGGGCATCATAAACATTCCTTAAATATGATCGCAAAAAGCGAGCTGGACGGCTGGGACAAACAGGAAAAACTTGTCATCGGCAATATTGCCCGCTATCATACAAAAAGTCTTCCGAAAGCGAAACATAAAAAATTTTCCGCACTTGCAAAAGAAAACCAGAAAAAGGTTTTAAAATTAGCGGCATTGTTACGGCTCGCAGACGGACTGGACCGTTCTCATTCAGACGCGATAAAAAATCTGAACTGTGAGATCGGGAAAAATAAAATCAAGGTGGATATCGAATCCAGAGGACATATCGCTCTTGAATTGGATGGATTCAAAAAGAAAAGAGATTTATTTGTTAAAGTATATGGACGTAAAATTGTCATTGGAAAAATTAATGATTCCTGGCATATCGAGCCCAGGCATTTTGTAACCGGAGAATAATGTTTTAATCATAATTTATGTTTCCGGGTTTGGCCGGAAAAATCGAAAATCACAGGATAAATAAAAAAAATACTATATGACCGCACAAACCGAAAAAAAGATCTCCGGATTGCGCGTCTGGCTGCTTGCCAGCCGTCCCAAAACCCTGCCTGCCGCGATTTCTCCGGTTATTATCGGTACGGCCATGGCTTTTTACGACGGCCGGCTCCACACGGTTTCGGCCCTGCTTGCCGCGGTCGGCGCTTTGCTCATACAAATCGGAACCAACTTTGCCAACGATTATTTTGACTTTTTTAAGGGAGTTGACGACAAAAATCGTCTGGGTCCGCTTCGGGCAACACAGGCCGGGCTGGTGGAACCGCAAAAAATGAAACGGGCGTTTATAATTGTGTTTTTACTGGCCGCCCTGGCCGGTGGTTACCTGATTTACCGCGGCGGCTGGCCGGTGGTCATCATCGGAGCCTTATCTATCCTTTCCGGCATCGCCTATACGGGGGGACCATATCCGCTGGGATATAACGGCCTGGGAGACCTGTTTGTCCTGATCTTTTTCGGGCCGGTCGCCGTTGGCGGCACATATTATGTCCAGGCATTGGAAATCAACAGTATCGTACTGCTTGCCGGAGCTGCCCCGGGATTACTGTCCGTGGCCATTTTGACCGTAAATAATTTAAGGGACATCTATACCGATAAAAATACCGGTAAAAAAACCCTGCCGGTACGGTTCGGTGAAAATTTTGCCCGATGGGAATACCTGTTCTGTATTATATTATCCTGTCTGATTATTATTCCCCTGATTCTTCAAACACGGGCACATTTCTTGTCACTTTCGGTCTTTATTATCCTGCTGCCGGCTGTTCGGTCAATTAAAATTATTTTTAACATAAAACCCGGTATCATTTTTAATAAAGTGCTTGCCAGTACGGGTCAATTATTATTTATTTACAGTATATTATTTTCCATCGGCTGGGTTTTATGATTGTTAAACATATCAAATATTATCGTTATGAAATACCCCTTTTAACTCCTCTTATCATCAACAATGTCAAAACGGCAAAACGAACCGGGATCATTATCCGCTTGAAAGATGTTGACCAAAATACCGGTTTTGGTGAAATTGCACCCCTGCCCGGATTACATATTGAAAATCTTGAAACGGTGTTACAGCTTCTGGACGAAATAGATATTCATGTTGCCGGAACTTCAATATCGGAAGATAATGTAACATCCGGCATAGATTTGAGCGAAATTCTCAAAATCAAATCCTTGCCCCCGTCGGTCCGTTTCGGTGTGAGTATGGCGGTTCTTGATCTGCTGGCAAATTCAAAAAAAATACCGCTCAATAAATTGTACCAGATACCATTTCATAAAAAGGTCATTATCAACGGGCTGTTGACCGGTTCACCGGATGAAATGTTAAAAACTGCTAAAAAACTGCTCGCTTTGGACTATACGACACTGAAAATCAAAGTCGGCAAACAACCTGTGGACGACGATATTTCATTCATAAAAAAAGTTCGGGAAATCGCCGGTGAAAAAATCAGGATCAGACTGGATGCAAACCGGGCCTGGACAAAAAGCGAGGCGTTATACTTTGCCGGTAAAATAGCAAACATTCATGTTGAATATCTTGAGGAGCCGCTTAAAAATCCGGATGAATTGCCGGAATTCTCAAAACAATCAGGTCTGCCGATGGCATTGGATGAATCGTTATCCCGGTTCTTTACTCCCGACGGCTCCTTGCCGGTATGGGTCAATGCCGTTATTCTCAAGCCCTCGATAATCGGTGATATAAACATGACTATACAAATTATACGACAGGCGAAAAAACAAAACATTGTCCCTGTTATAAGCAGCGCATTCGAAAGCGGATTGACTTTAAAGATGCTGGCGTTTTTATCCTCGGTTTTTATACCCAAAGGGACGGCCGTTGGACTGGACACATACAAATGGTTGAGTCAGGACCTGTTGACAAAACCATTCAAAGCTTCTCAGGGGAATATAGATGTAAAACGTTTGGCCAAAAGACATATTAATCTGCAATCACCCGTTATATCTCCGCTCAAACGGTAACATTATTATGGCATTTGAGCGTAAAGACATCATTATCAACACGTTCACGGATCACGCAAACAATCCGGCCGTCATTTCACCTGATTCCAGGCTTTCTTTTTGCCGGCTGGGAAACGCAGTCAACGCGGCATCGGAAAAGCTTCGGTTAATTCAAATAGAAGAAAATGAACCGGTCGCGATTATACAAAACAATTGCGTACAATATATCATCCTTTTGCTGGCTTTGTGGAAACGCGGCGCTGTTGCCGTACCGGTGAGTACACGCTGGCCCGAAAAATTGATCAAAGAAAGTCTTTATTCCATCCCATGTCACAAAATAATAACCCATGGAAAAAGCGAACCAAAACCTAACGATCAATTTACTCTTTTCGATCTGAATCAACTTGTATCTTTGGATATTCAAAATAATACAAATGCCGGCTTTATCAGTTTTGATCCCGACAGGGCGGTTTCCATCATCTTTACTTCCGGCAGCACCGGCAGCCCCAAAGCCGTGCTGCACAGTTTCGGCAATCATTATTATAACGCGCTGGGGTCGCAAAAAAACATCCCGTTTACGGCCGGAGACCGCTGGCTGCTGACACTTCCCATCTATCACGTCGGCGGTCTGTCCATTATTTTCCGTTTCCTGATGAACGGCGGGACGATCGTGATCCCGGACGAACAAAAATCCCTGGCGGATAACATAGATCAAAATCAAATCAGCCATATCTCCCTGGTCTCGACCCAGTTACACCGGCTTTTGGCCGGTGAAAAGGATGTAAAAAAATTAAAATCCTTAAAAGCGATCCTGCTTGGCGGCGGTGTTATCCCGGAACAGCTTGTAAAAAAAGCCTTCGGGCTTGGTCTGCCGATCCATACCAGTTACGGCTCGACGGAAATGGCCTCCCAAATTACCACGACCCGGCCCGGAGACCTTTTAGACCGGCTGTTGACCAGCGGACAGATTCTGCCGTACCGGGACCTTAAAATCGGGACCGATAATGAGATCATGGTCAGGGGGAAAACATTATGTCCGGGTTATATATGGGGCAACAAAGTGATACCTCCTGTAAATGCTGAAGGCTGGTTCCGGACAGGAGATCTCGGTTTCCTGGACAGTCAGGGGTACCTTGTTGTGACGGGTAGAAAGGACAATATGTTTATATCCGGCGGCGAGAATATCCAGCCCGAAGAAATCGAAAAACAACTGAATAATATCCCGGGTATAGAACAATCGCTTGTTGTGCCGGTAACAAACATTGAATTCGGTCACAGACCGGTGGCATTTATTAAATCCCATAGTAATCATCCGGATATCGAAAATATAAAAAAACGGCTAAAAGATATTTTACCGCGCTTTAAAATCCCGGACTATTTCCTGCCCTGGCCGGAAGAAAAAAGGTCCGGCATAAAACCGGACCGTCGTTTTTTTGTCAATCTTGCAGAAAAAATATTAAATACTGCAAAACCGGATTAAATACATTAGCCCTTTACCGGCTCCGGGACGATTTTTTTATTCGATTTCCCCGTTTGCCACTCGTTGCAGACCATCTCTGAGTTTATCCGGCAGCGGTATCTTTTGCAAAGTTTTCTTGTTCACCGCGACACTCACTGTCTTAACAAATGCAACTTCAACACCTTTTTTATTCAGGAAGAAATAACATAATGTATACGCGGTCTTTCCGATCCGTTCCACTTTTAAGCGTATTTCGAGTTCCGTCCCTACCGTAATGGTGTCCTTGTAATCGGCCTCGGAGTGTACGAACGGCAGCAGGAAATCGGATTCATTCAGGATATATGACACTGAAAGGCCTATTTTACGCAGCATTTCCTCATAAACATCATGCGCCATGGTATAAATGTGCGAATAATATAAAATCCCTGCCGCGTCCGTGTGGTACAACCTGACTGTTTTTCGATAAACCAACATGATCTTTAATCCATTTTATATTCCGGTGAACAGCAAACTCTGACTTTTGAACAATAAAATAAAGCCTGTTATTTGAAAGCATTTTTCATATCTTGCAGACCCGCGCCGAAAACCTTTTTGGCAATGACATCAAGTTCGGCTTCATCGCCCTGGATGTGTATTGTCGTGTGAACATGGTTTTTGGCCTCGCCGGGGTTAAGCGCGGCGGCGGCTGAGGATGATTCGATCTCATAAAACGGACCCATCGGTTTTGCGCCCGGGGCAGGCGGACCGTCATTGTAACTGTTCAGCACATCACCCGCAAAGGGTTTATTCTGGATTTCCCAAAGTGAATTGACATAATCTGTTATACCTGCATCAAATGAAAAATTGACAATGGTCAATACTTTATTATCGGCGTCATAACTGCCCGCAAACGGCACACATCGTTGCGGCGAAATGCCGATTTTACTGCGGTAATTGCCGTCGGCGCTAAAGAACAATAAATTATCTTTTATTTTTAACCGGTCGGCCGGGACCTTACCGAAATACACGTCATTCACAATGGGCCCCAGTTCCTCTTCCGGACCGGGTTTAAAGGGCACTACAATCGTTGTTGACGGAGAAGGATTGAACATACCCAGTATCCAGATGGAAAGCAATCCGGTTTCCTTTGTCCATTCATTCGCGCCGGTATTTTTAATCGAATTTTCAGTCCGGTACGCGACGACATTTAAATCTTTAACCAATGTCGTTTTTAACATTTCAGCAACATTATCTGCTGACAATAATCTGACGACACGGTTCACTTCAATATCAAATTGGGTATCGGAATAATTGATAACTTTTGCGGTTTTGCTGAAATGAATAAAGGCATCGTTTTTTTCAACAATTGAAAAGGCTTCCTCGTTAAAAGCCGCGGGTGTGTACCAGTGGTCCAGGTCAAACGGATTGCCCTTTTTAAAATAAACGGAAAACTGTCCTCCCTCCGGACCCAGCCAGATACGTTCTTCGCCGCCATAAGGATTAAAATGAGGATTGTTTTCTCCGGCTTCAAAAAACGAATAATTGATCCAGCCGAAACTTTTCCCGGAAAAACCGTTCGCTGTACTGGTCATGACCCGACCCTGCAGATCCGGGCACACTGCGACCTGCGCCTGTCCGGACTGGTCCGACAATATTTCAACAGATGTATATTTTTTCAAAAACTCTAAATCTTGTTTAAATGACATTCCGCTACCCTCCTGTGTTTGATTACCGCAACTTGTAAAAATCAAAGCCAGTACTACAAAAAATAAAATAGGTCTCATAACAGCTCCTGTAATTTTCGTGTCCAATATGATTTATCAAGTACGATTTGAATTGATATTAAAAGTTATTTTATAACGATCGGCTACGGATATAAATGATCGATAAATGGTGTAATTAATTAATATTATAATCATTTGTTACATACAATTCAATAAAAAAATAGAGTTTATAAACCGCTTTTCCCGCCTTCCCGGTTCGAAAATCCAATTCAGAATTAATATCATTTATCCCCCTTGGACAACAAAGTCCTGTAAATAAAATTATTTCACTTTTTAAACACGCGATTGGGAGAGCGGTTCACCCCATCCCCGGAAGGCCGGTTCAAACCCAAAGAGCTTGTCTATTTTGAAAACCGGAAAAAATTTAAAAAAGATTTCCTAAACTTTTGTAAAAATGGTCTTATCTTTGTATATTATGCGCCCAAAAAGAAAGGAGTAGAAATGTTCAATGAACTGGAAAAAATCAACACACGGCCAATGCCTTTTGAGTTCTATACCGCCAGTGCCCTATGGACAGATGAGTATACATCAGAACAAATGCTTGCGTTTCATTTGAACGAAGCTCTCGATATTTCATCGCGAAATGCGGTGTTCATTGATCGTTCGGTAGAATGGATCGTTAACTATTTTAAGATTGGTGCGGGAACAAAGATTGCCGACTTTGGCTGCGGGCCGGGACTGTACACGGCGAGATTGGCCAGAAAACAGGCGGATGTTACCGGTATTGATTTTTCTCATCGGTCGATTCAGTATGCACGGGAAGTAGCAGCCAAAGAGGGATTATTAATAGACTATGTTAATCAAAACTACCTGAATTTCAACACAGATAAGCGTTTTCATCTTATATTGATGATAATGTGCGACTATTGTGCTCTCAGTCCCACCCAGAGAAAAATGATGTTAAACAAATTTCACACACTTTTAGAGCCCGGCGGTTCTGTTATTCTTGATGTGTATTCGCTTGGAGCCTTTGACAAAAGAGAAGAGACGGCAATGTATGAAGCCAATCTCCTGAATGGTTTTTGGTCACCCAATAAGTACTATGGGTTCATGAATACGTTCAAATACGAAAAAGAAAAAGTAGTCCTTGACAAATATACGCTTATCGAAGATTCACGTACGCGAACCGTCTATAACTGGCTTCAATATTTCAGCGCCGAAAGACTTGAAAAAGAGTTTACAGAATGCGGATTTACGATAAATCAGCTATATTCGGATGTCGCGGGCTCGCCCTTCGAACAGGAAACCGCGGAATTCGCTGTTGTCGCCAGCAAACCATAGGGGAGAAAGACTTGAGACGTATTTTTCGAGTTAACAATTTTAACATTCTAACTCGACCTGAAAGAGTCAGAGACCCGCAGCAGTTTATAGGATTTTTCCCTTTCCCGGAAAACACAACACACTCAAAAAATATAACAAAATACCGTTTCCATCCGCGTTAGACGGGGTCATTTTTTGTTTTTACTGCCGACCTGTACATTTCTCACGGGGCGTGAATGTAATTTTTTTTAATTTATTTCCATTTCATAAACAATTAATTCCTCCTGAAATAATAAACAATCAGAAAATTATTCGATTTCTTAAACATTTAAATTATGCAGCATATATAAAAACGAGTAAAATAAGTAATTTAATGCATTAAGTTATTTTTTTTGAATGTTTTATAGAAATAAAAAGAATAATTTATTAAATTTCTAAACATGTGGGATGTATTACAGCAAGCAATACTGAAAATGGCCATATCAATGCAATCCTTGAGGAAAATACATGAAAGCAATTGTATGGACAAAATACGAACCAACGGATGTTCTTCAGCTCAAAGAGGTAGAAATACCTGTTCCTAAAGATAAAAATACATTTATAAATATTCACGCAGCTAAAATTACGACAGCGGTAACCGCCTTTCGAGAGTAAAAAAAGGAGCCAATAAATGACTTCAAACAGAAAGACCGCAATAATTGTAGGGATATTATTTCTTGTTAACTACCTGGGTGTTTTTATCGGCAGCGCGTTTTATACGCCGGTTATAAATGCCCCGGATTTACTGGGTAATGTTTTTACAAACAAGGCACAGTTAATAACAGGGATGGCCTTTGAGTTAATGAATGACGCCGCGGTTATAGGCATAGTCGTTATGCTGTTTCCCATCCTGAAAAAGTACAGTGAAAGTCTGGCGCTTGGATTGGTCTGTTTCAGGTTTATGGAGGCCGCAATGTTGGTTGTCGGCAAAATCAGCATACTGTCGCTCATCACAACAAGCCTGGAATACGTGGAAGCAGGAGCCCGGGATGCCGCCTGTTATCAGGTTATTGGCGCTTCAGCTCTGGCAGAACATTATTGGGCCGGACAGATGACCGCGGTCTTTTTTATCCTGGGCGCCCTGATATTCTATTATATACTATATCAATCAAAACTCCTCCCGCGGTTTATTTCAGTCTGGGGCTTTTTGGCCGTCGCATTGTTGATAACGGCTAACGTGGTCGGGGTGCCGGACATGACTCAAAACTTTCATCCGGCCATGATTTTATTTTTACCCATTGTCCTGAACGAACTGTTTTTAGGGATATGGTTGATAGCGAAAGGATTTAATCCACATTCAATCGCTTCCGATTCTGCAAAAACAGATAGAAACTGATAAAAAGACCACATCAAAAGCAATCCTGGAGGAATATTTATGAAAGCAGTAATTTGGACAAAATACGGCCCGCCGGACGGACTTCAGCTTAAAGAAGTGGGAAAACCTTCTCCAAAGGATAATGAGTTATTGATTAAAATCTATGCGACGACGGTAACATCCGGGGACGCCAAACTTCGAGGGGGTAAATTCCCCTTCATGTACTGGCTGCCCATGCGAATCATGTATGGTTTCAGAAAACCCAAGAAACCGATACTGGGAGTTGAATTTGCCGGGGTAGTTGAATCGACAGGCAAAAATGTGAAACGATTCAAAAAAGGCGATCAGGTTTTCGGATCAACCGGATTTGCCGGAGGTTGTTATGCCGAATATATATGTCTGTCTGAAGACGGGGCACTGACAAAAAAACCCGCCAATATAACCTTTGAGGAAGCCGGAGCCGTTGCCTTTGGCGCGTCAACCGCATTGACTTTTCTCAGAGATTTGGGAAAGGTTCAGAGCGGACATAAAGTCCTCATCTATGGCGCTTCCGGCTGTGTAGGTACATATGCGGTACAGCTTGCAAAATACTTTGGGGCGGAAGTGACCGGCGTATGCGGTACATCAAATCTGGAATTGGTGAAATCACTGGGAGCCGATGAAGTGATTGATTACACCAAAGAGGATTTTACCAAAAACGGCCGGACATATGACGTCATTTTTGACACGGTGGGAAAAAGTCCGTTTTCCGGTTGTATAAAATCGCTGAATCCCAAAGGTATCTATCTTTTGGGAGCCGTATGGAAGCAGTCATGGTATATTCGGGCACTTTGGACTTCAATGACAAGCGGCAAGAAGGTAATACCCGGATTCTCAAAAGAGACTCCCGAAGGTTTGATTTTCCTCAAAGAGATTATCGAGGCGGGAAAGCTAAAACCGGTCATTGACAGAACCTATCCAATGGAACAAATTGCAGAGGCGCACGGGTATGTGGAAAAGGGACACAAAAAAGGAAATGTAGTCATTACCATGCAAATTGATAACAAATAAAAGGAGTAAAAATGAATTCGGGCAGGAATACCATACGACTTTTAGGCGCAATGTTTTTAATCGTTTTTATTGCCAGCATACTCAGTGATGTTCTGCATAACTCGGCAACCGGTTCGGGAAGTATATCCCAAATCCTTGTGAATATTTCAGATAACCATACCCTGTTGCGGATCAGCAATCTGATTGCACTGGCAATCCAGAGCACGGGAATTGTTGTCCTGGCCGTACTGCTTTATATTATCTTAAACAAACAGAACAGGATCATCGCGCTTGCGGCCCTGGGATGGTGGCTGGCGGAAGCAATAACCCTGGCCGTCAGCAGGATAGGATCTATTGCTCTGATCCCGCTAAGTTTGGAATTTGCCAATGCGGGGGCTCCGGAACCGTCCCACTATCAAACGTTAGGTGAGTTCCTGTATTATGGAGTCGATAAAGCAGGATACAATATACACGGGATGTTCTTCTGCCTGGGCGGGATACTGTGGTACTATCTGTTCTTTAAATCAAGGTATATTCCGCGAGTCCTGTCGGTCTGGGGCCTGGTAACAGTCTGTCCGATATTACTATATGGCCTGCTGACACTTTATGATCGAAATCTTGCAACCGTAATTCCCATGATGATAATCGGTGCGCCTTACATAGTATTTGAAGCCCTCATCGGACCCTGGCTTATGATCAAGGGCATAAGTGACGGTTCAGAAAAAAAGTAGCGCCCTTACAGCGGCAGGAGCAAATTGTGAAAACATTTAGAAAATTACCCGATTTATATAATTCCGGGATGTTATAAAGAAGGCATATAAAAAAATGAGTGAAAATTTTGCATAAATCGATGAATCAGGTCTTTGGGGGTTTCTACATGGGAAACTTGAGAAAAATTTATCAGGCTGATAAACACTTTTGTTAAAAAATAAATTTTTACAGGAGGTAAAAATGAGAACAATAACCACAGTAATATGTGCATTTATGCTTTTTACTCTAATCGGCTGCGGCAACAAGGACAAATCGCCCGGTCAGTCGGAAGAGTCACAAACAAATATATCGGTTCCCAAAGTAGACCTTCACTCGGCTGTCGTTATCGATGATCTTGAAGCCATACGTCAGCATATTAAAGCAGGTTCCGACCTGAACGTATTGGAGCCGTCGCGCGCGTCCACCCCGCTGATCACCGCGGCGGCGCTCGGCAAGACTGAAGCGGCCAAACTCCTGATTGATGCCGGGGCCGACCTGAACTACAGAAACAACGACGGCTCAACCGCCCTGCACACCGCGGCCTTTTTCTGCAACGTTGAGATCGTGGAAGCCCTGCTGAAAAAGGGCGCTGATAAAACTTTAAAGAACAAGACGGGAAAAACTGCGTATGAAATTGTCAGTACCCCGTTCGAGGTTGTACAGGGCGCATACGAAGCGCTCGAAGCTGAATTAAAACCAACAGGATTCAAGCTGGACCTTGATTTAATTAAAACAACCAGGCCCAAAATTGCAGAGATGCTGAAATAGAGCGGCCTGAAAAAAATTGTGAGTAGAAAATCAAGCACGTTCAACGGGAAAATTACCGGAACATGACCAGCATAATCTACAGTTAGGAATTCACCTTATTATCCAAACAGGCCCTGAATGTGATTATATTTACCTCATTACATTGAGGAACAAATATTGCTGAATCGTATCGATTTGATTAAAGCAGCAGGTCAGACATATGAAACAATAAAAAGGTTTAAATATGAAAAAGACGGTTTTTTCAATTTTTATTATTTTTTTATTATACACCAGTTGTAAACATAAACCTGTTCATCACTACACCTATCGACCCCCTGAGAATATAAACGACGGATTTGATACCGGCACTTTATCGGAAGTGAACATAAATCCTGCCTTGATTGAAAATGCGGTGGACAGCATAAACCGGGGCAACTATAAAGAAGTCCATTCCATGCTTATTTTTAAGGACGGGAAGCTGGTATTTGAAGAATATTTTAAAGGTCATAAACACGATTATTTTGGTGAAAATCATCACGGCGAACTGGTGACCTGGGACAGGGCGATGCCGCATTATATTATGTCTGTAACCAAAAGCATTACGTCTGTCTGCATCGGGATTGCCATAGATAAGGGTTTGATAAAGAATGTTCATGAATCCATATTTGATTATTTACCGGATTACCGGCGCTTCAATACGGATGGCAAAGATAAAATTACCATCGAACATCTGCTGAGCATGACCGCCGGTTATGCATGGAACGAGAGGGCCCTGCCTTACGGCAACCTGAAGAATGATATCATGATGCTGTACCAGGTCGAAGATCCGGTCACTTTTATTTTGAACAAACCTCAACTGGACGAACCCGGAAAAAATTTTAATTATGCCGGCGGGTCAAATATTCTTTTGGGCGAGATCCTCAGAAACGCGACAAAAATGAACATCATCGAGTTTGGTGGGAAATATTTGTTCGGCCCCCTGGGCATAAACACGTATGACTGGCCGCAATACAAAAACGGCGTGGTTGATGCGGCCGGCGGTTTAAAGATCAGACCAAGAGATATGGCTAAAATCGGCGTGACGTTTCTGAATAAAGGGGTCTGGAACGGGAAACGGATCATCTCCGAACAATGGGTCGAAAAAAGCGCCGAGTCCTTTCCGGGCAACAGTTTTTTGAATAACTGGGATGATGATTGGGGCATGAAGGGATATTCCTACTCGTGGTGGACGCACATGTTCACCTTTGCCGGTAAAAAAATAGAGATGTTCTATGCCGGCGGCTGGGGCGGACAGTACATCATGGTCATCCCTGAACTGAATATGGTTATTGTGTTCACCGGCGCCAATTACACATCGTTCCGGCCGCCTTTCACGATCCTTAAAAAATATATTATCCCGGCATACATACAAGGTTAAAACCGGCAGATCGGGCGTGCCGCCCGCAAACACTTAATACGGCCGGCACGGAACGCGGTCGTCGGGTAGTCCCGCAGCTTTTCGCGGGATGTCTCAAGACGTGCTTCGGGACAAAAAAATCTGCGGTGTTCGATAGATTTTTCACCTCGGTATCCCGCCGGACGGGATCACCTCTCCCGTCCCGGAGCGGGAGGATCGCTGACCCTACTCGGGGACCGTGGTTTTGGCTGAAATACCAGATCCATACGCACCGTCAAGACCGGGACTGCAGTAACAAGAAAACTCGACTCCGGCCACCCGTCTGTCATTTCGAGTCGCGTAGCGACGAGAAATCCTGCACACAATTTTTCCCGTTACCGATCGCACACCCCGGATATGGGGTGCGGCAGATAAAATTTATGCCTTTTTTAAATATTTCTTGCTTTTTTCTGCGAAAACCGTTTAATTTAAATAATCAAATCAGCAATAGTATGATGATTCCTGGGTGGGAAATTTTTCCATTTATAATATGTGGTTAAACTTGTATTTGATTGAATTCTAAATTGTTATTTATTTCAAGAGAAAACACAAAATACAATCAAAACCAATTTCGTTGAAACAGGTTTAGACAACGATTCTATATATCATCACAATATTTATACTTTGTACAACTGTTTGTATTAAAAGACCGATAACCAAAAGTAATACAGTTTTTATTTATGGATATATTATTTTTTCCAAGTCAAAATTGTTTATACTATGAATTAAAAAATTTTAATACTTGGAAGATAATATTATGTTAGTTTGGTAGAGAATAATGATTATTTCCCAACAAAGTAAAAAATAAAATTATTAGGAGGGGAATAATGAAAGCATATTTACAAACATTATATAGTTGTATATTTTTGTTTCCTTACTTTATTGTATCCTTCTCAACAGCACAAGTTAACCAGGATCCATTTATGGGAAATTATGTGCTGGGTAACTCTGCAGAGTTATACATGCTGTATAGTAATCCAAGTGTACCAAGTCCATGGCTTTTTGATTTCAATTCCGATAACAGTTCGATAACCTCCAGTCAAATTCATTCTCATCATGTGTACAATCAAATCTACTTTGATGTTTGCAGCGGTGATTTTAATGGAGACGGATATGATGATGCTGTAGAAGCACTGGTAGAAGCAGTCACCGGTAATGCCAGGTTATATCTGCAGGTATCCGGAAATTGGAATCCATTGGAAGTTGGGGTAGTTAAAAGTACGGACCAATATGATCCCAATGTACGGCTTGCAGCAGGCAACTTTGATGGCGACCCGGAAAATGAGTTTGTTTTAGCTTATTGGGATTTAAATAACAAAATTCAAATAAATTTGTACGAAATGGATAGTATCAAAACAATCCGGCCTTTAGCTTCAAACAATTGGTCTTTAAATTCAACTCTGGGAGATGAGGCGCTATTCGATATGAGTAACGGCGATTTTGATGCGGATGGTTATGATGAGATCGTCGTTATCAAAAACAATGCGCCAATTGCTGATCAGGATTCTTTATATGTCGCCCATATCGACCTGAGCATACGGATCTATGATTATAACCAGGACTCCGGAACACTCGATTTAAAAACTACAAAAGATATTAAAAGAAAACATGTTTTTAGTTGGTGGGATGCTCCATGGCCAGGATATAATAGATATCATACTTATGTTCGTGAACTAATGAAACTTTCAATTGTTACCGGGAACCTGGTAGAAGATGATCGTGATGAGTTTGTTGTGGGTTACTCAATTTGGGACGATAAACTTGATAGAATTTGGCCGGATTCATGGTGGAGGCTGTACCGTCGATTAGCTCCATTTATGCTGAGTTTCAAAATGCATGGACAGCCAGGGCAATTCCAGATTCAGGATGTACTTGCAAACGCTTCGCCAAATTATTGGGGGAAACCTTTGATAAGCCCGGATTTTGTTAATTCTACTTACGAAGACGACCCGGACGTATGGACCGAATTCCCATTCACACTTGTCTGCGAAGATCTTGATATGGATGGATGGGATGAGTTATTAAGCAGCGGTAGTGATTCCATAGATGTTTTCTCTGTAAAAGGAAATCTTCAAACATTCATGCAAGGAGGGCCGGTATGGAATACACCGGGAAGAATTGCCATACCGATCAATCCGGTTAAATGGTCCTGGGGGATACGTCGTCAGTTCGTTGTAACTGATGTTAACGCGGATACAAATGGCGTCACATCCGGTAAGGCCAATTGGTACCCGGAGTTGATAATCATTGATTGTAAAACTCCATGGAATCAACAAAACTGGTCAAATATATTGAATCTTCAAATGAGATTAAGAACTTTTAAGGTACAATTGAACTCTGAAGGGCAGTTATCCGGATTTTCCCCCTGCGCACAAACAACATTAACGGATATGCATGCTATAAAAAACTATACGATTGCAGCCTGCGACTATGATGGCGACGGACTTCGCCTAAAGAAACCAAAAGCCGTAAAAATTGAAGGCGTCATACAGCCTGTGGTTATTCTGAATTCACCGCCGGTTCATTTTGACATTATCAACGAAAATATTTGTGATGTAAATTTATCGTTTAACCGGCCGGAATCGCAATTTTACTCGGAATACAGCAATCAGCAGGTACAAAGTCATACTGTAACCACAGAGTTTAATCGTGATTGGGGTCTTTCAGCAAGTCTCACTTATAAAAAAATGGCAGCAGGGAATGGTATCAGAGCAACCCTTGAAGGACATTATGGTGATGGTTTCAGCAAAACTGACGATTATACAAAAACGATGACAATTGAAACGACAATTAAAGCGGATCGTGAGGATCAGATTTATTTTTATAAAACAAATTACAACTTTTTGGAATATCCGGTCTATTACCGGAACGAATTACTCGGAAACATTCTCGTCGCCATGCCCGATACCGCTGTTGAAATCAAAAGAACCTGGGTTGGAAATCAAAACTGGAATCACTCATCTTTTGTTCCAAACCATGAGATTGGCAACATTCTGTCCTACAAGCCACCACTTGAAAATTTCAATGTAGCCAACATGGACAGTTCGTATTTTATTCTTCCGGGCCAGGTGACCGGCAATACGGGAACCTTTGACGGCAGTATAAAATTCGAAGATTTCTCCAGCAGTCAAACAACGACAAGCAAATCATTTGGTCTGTCTGCCGATTTACTGGTTAAGATAGGAATCGAAGGAGAACTTTCAGTTGAACCGGCTGGACTCGGAATTGCGTTTGAATTTGAGCAGGGTTTTGAGATCGGTACAAAAGCTTATTATGAACAAAAGGAGATCAAAACAAGTACAACGAGTATATCCAATGCATGGGAATTATCATATCATTTGGCTTATGTTGACGGATCGATTGGTCTTGTTGAATATGAGATAATTCCCTATATTTATTGGTCCTATAATGGCGCGCTCACTCTCGATTTTTCGGCAGAACCTGTTGGTTCCTGGTGGAACTACAGGTATGGCAGCTTACCGGATCTGACTTTTATATTACCCTGGCGTTATCATACTGAAATGGGATATTCTTTCACTCCCGGCGAAGAATACAAACGTTATGAAACCAAAGATATTCATTTCTTCCCGCCTGAACCTGCTCCGGGGGATACTATTAATATTCTTTCAAGGATCCATAATTACAGTTTATCGGGAGTCCTGCCAGAAGATCATGTCTCGGTCCACTATTACCTCGGCGATCCTGATGAAGGCGGCGTGCGGATCACCGATCTGCTGGAAGAAGGTTATGCCCAAAGTCCGGATTACAACATTATGGAACCGAGATCGGAGACGTACTATATTGCCAGGTGGATACTGCCGGCAAATATTGATAAAGATACCCGCTTATATGTTGTCATCGATCCGGACAACACGATTGAAGAAATTCATGAGAACAACAACAAAGGGTATGTTAAATTAAATACAAATGGATCAACAGGTATTGAAGAAAAAATGACTGACACTTTACCCACAGAATACCGATTGTTGCAGAATCATCCCAATCCTTTTAATCCAGCTACAAATATTTCCTATTCAATTCCGGAAAGCGGACTTGTAGAGTTGAAGGTCTATAATATTCTCGGTCAGGAAGTTGCCACTCTGGTTAACGAATTTAAAAAAAGCGGACATTATAATGTCAAGTTTAATCCTCCTGATCTATCAAGCGGAGTTTATTTTTATAGTTTAATTTCCGGTTCTTATAGTGTAACAAAAAAGATGCTCATTATTAAGTAAAATCTCTGCCCGTCCGGGTCAATAAAGAGACTTGAAATATTCCTGATTTTCTGCCCACGGATGACACATATTAAAGGTAAAAAGTCAAGTAAAAAAATCCTCCAGGGCAATAAAATTATAAAAAGAAGATTATTGCATACAAAAAACA
>JAFGSB010000141.1 GCA_016934825.1 Candidatus Zhuqueibacterota bacterium | reverse complement strand
TCCGATATCAGGTCGGCGTGGGCCGCGTTCTCCCATGCCGCTTCATCCATCTTGCCGTCTATCGTTATGGCGCCCGGATCGACTTTCGGGACATCTACTTCCTTGCGATCGGAATTCTGGGCAAAAACATTCAATGCTAATGTGAAAAGGAAAATTCCAACAATCAGCAAAGGAGTTAATTTTCTCATAAAGCTCTCCTTTAATTTTTAATTGTTTATTGATTATAATTACTTTAATTAAACCAACTTTTAGCTAACCGGTCACCTCCTTTCAACTAAAACTGATATTGGAAATTAATTAATGGTATTAAAGTATAAGAATCATATTTTCCCTGGGTAAAGATATTGTTAATATTCGTTACCTCTTTTTCAACACCAAAACCATAGGCCAGGGCAGCATCAAAAATATAATTGTCGGATTTATAACTCACACCTGCGGAAAACCAGTGCTGGCTTACTCCGGGATACAATAAACTGTATGAAGTGTTTGAATTCGGTGATTTACTGAAGCGATAACCCGCCAATATACTCAAACTCGGGGATTGGAAATATTCAAGACCTGCGCCAAATTCAAAACTATTGTTAAAATATTGAGCCAGGCTATTACCCTGAAATCCCGCGGCCGAATCCATTACGGTTAGACTGTTTTGCCAGGTTGAATCGTTAAATTCAAAATTAATCCGTTCCTGTGTATCCCCCCAAAGGTGATAGGCCAGATCAATATTTACTTCAAGATTTTCACTCCATTTATAATTTGCACCGGCCCCAATTTGCCAGGGGAATTCAAATTCGCTCTTCAGATTTACCTGCCTATCGGTTGTAGAATCCACTTCGGCAAACATATCACTGGTTGCCTTACCTTCAAGAGACACATTTGAAGAACTGCTTACCGAAGCGCCCAACCGTAATTTATCAGAGAGAGTAGTCATCACCCCAAACCTGAAATTGTAATCCCAGCCATCCTGATCATATTCAAATTGATACGCAGATTTTCCGATACCCTCATACCACTTTTGATTGGAAATGGGGATAGATATCTGGTTTTTAAATTGGTAAATATTGCCCGAAAGCCCCAGGGCAATATTACCGATTCGAAAAGCGATTGACGGAGAAACGGCATCGACATGAATTCGATTGTAAAGATCAAATGCCAAAATGGAAACGGTTGTTTCTTTTCTTCGCATCATCGCGTACGGCCATTCCACCTGATAATCGGCGGCGCGTGTTGCGGTAATTGAAGCGGCAAGAGATTGAGAAATTACCCAAAATGCACCTCCTCCGAATCCAAAATCATTTCGACGAAAGGAGCGAAACAATCCCCGTTCAGCGCTGTAGAATTCCTGTTGCGCGTTTCTGTCCAGAACAGATATAGAAATACTGTTACCATTCATATAAACCAAACCAGCGGGATTACTGATCGAAGCGCCCAGACCATCAATACCGGCGACAAAAAGGCCGTCCCGGGCGAGTGTCCGCGGACCATATGTTGTAGAAAAATTGGAATCCCCTGCCCGGGCATTTAACAATAATACTGACATCAATATAATGATTAGAAACACATTTTTTATCTTAATTTCCATCACATATCTCCGATTTAAATGAAACATGCATTAGTCTGTTTGAAAAGTCGCATATGAATAAAAACTTGCCACCCGGCTATGCTTGAGACCATCCCAATCTTTGCCGGCAATCCAGACATAATAATTCTGATTTCGATCTATTCCAAACGTAGGATACTTGTAAAATTCTTTTGTCCCGGGTAACGTATCTCCAAAAATCACAGGGGAATGGATAACATTCTTTTTCCCATACACAGGGCTCCCATCAACAATTTCTTCCGACCAGGCTTCCCATATCGCTTTTATTGGAGAATATTGAGAACCTTCACAAACACCCACTGCGGCAATTGTTGAATCACCTATTTCGGGCTTTACTTCCCACACCAGTACCGGGTATTGATCTAAGGACGGTTGAATTAACGAAATGGTGCCCAACCTACCCCGGGATTGCACATTGATAATATTGACGAAAACATCCAGGGGTTCCACGGATTGTGCAAAACTTGAAGCGCTGACAAATACCGTATCTTCTTTAAACTCAACTATTGAAGATTCAAGTTCTGAATTGACAAAAATCGGTTTACCGGGATACTTGCTTACTTCTTCCCAGACATCCTCCTTAAGAACCCAAAAAGTATAGGTATTGTCTTCCACTAAACGTTCTGCGGCTTTGCCTCCGTATTGGGTAACTATATCCTGGACTCCGTCGGGTACCTGACCAAATGTGACCGGATAATGAATATTGTTTCCGGCCGCATAATACAACATTATTAAAGTGGAATCGAGTTTTGCGACAGTATCCTGATTGACGGCAACAACGGAAGCATAACCGCCGACCCAGGTAATTTTCGGGACAAATACACCCGTTTCAATCTGTATCTCTCCCAATTCTCGTTGTCCCATATACGGTGCAAGCGGTTTGTTATCATCCTCACAGTTGAAAAAGAATCCCACGGCCAGAATCAACATCAAACAAATCATGTTTGTTTGGATTAATTTAAAAATTCCATTCATGGCTAAAATATCCTCATTAAATTAATAATTATTAATTACATTCTTTGAATCCACTCACGCCAATCTGAGTTATGAATTTCCTCTTCCTTTGTTGAATGAAGTAATATAAACTGGCCTTTGGCTTTTAAATCGCCAAAAATAAAGACAAAAGTCCTGTCCTGATGGTATATCCATATCTCATAGGGCCATGTATCCGTTTCTGAATGATGATATTCAATTTCATCAGGCATTCCGTACTTTACAAGAATGGAACCCCTGTCCGTGTTCCAGCCTTCTTCTCCCCCCCAGCCAAAATGGTCATTCGCATACTGATACCGCTGTTTCACTTCATTCAAAAATTCATTCTCCAGTGTAGATGGAGTTGGGTCCTTTTCCCGCCAAAATTGAATAAGAAATTGCATTTTACCGGATAAGCCAAGTTCGTTATAAAATTTATATTCCTCAGGTGTAGAGATATATTTTAACAAATGACCGGCAATCTCTGCTTGTTCTGCCGAAATAGCCGGCTGTTTTTGCAGATAATCCATTTGAATGATTTCGAATCTTCTTGAAAGTGAAATGGACTGTTCGGAAACCGAATCCTGAACCGATACCAGCAAATCATAAATCCCGGACGGTACGGCAGACACATCGAATCCATGTAAAAGACTGGTACTGTTTCCGGGTTTGGTTACTTTTTTTACAGGATATGTTTTAACAACCTCTCCGTTCAATGCCTGGATTGAATAATTTACCTTTAAACCGGACTTATCAATCAATGGCAGATTATAAAGTTCATAGTAAAGGTAAAGAATCGGATTTAAAATACCATAACGGCGTGAAGGATTTGGAATAACGGTACGATTGTTTTTGAAAAATGGGCCGGACTGCCCGCCGGATTTTGCAGAGGAGACAAATTCAATCTGACTGCTAATAAAATCTTCCGAATACATCTCGGGTATTTCGAAAACAGCCTGCATATCGCCGTTATTTGTACTGTTTTGATCATCAATCGTAACTTGTAATTGATAAGAACCCCGGGACAATTCTTCTTTCCATTGGTCATAAATAACCATTTTGCCGTAATCCGTAGAATCCGCTGTCAACAGGGCCTCAGTTGTCCATTCATGTTGTGAAATTTGATTTTCAAGGGAATCTAAAATCTGTGTATTAATTTTAAAAACCGCCTTCTTTGCCGTTCCGTTACTTATTAATTTTAAATGATCAGCATACAGCATCAGGTAAAATTCGGTTAAAGTTTTTCCATCCGTTCCGCGAAAGCCCGCATGATCGACATGAAACCGGATTGTTCCCGAGCTTGTCTTCGGAACATCCTGACATAATCCCGCTTTGGAGAAAAGCTGGAATAATAATAATAAAATGAATAAATAATGTTTCATAAAACCTTGTTTATTATTCTTTAAGACCACTTAAGGTAATACCTTTAATAAAGTACTTCTGGGCGAAGAAAAATATCATAATGATCGGCAACGTAGCCGTTACCGAACCGGCCATTAACAGATCCCATTCCGTAATATAACGATCCCGGAAAACAGCCAACCCTAACTGAACCGTTCTCATTTCTTCAGAGTTTATGGCGATTAACGGCCATAGAAAATCGTTAAAGAAAAACATGAAAATAAAAACCGCCAGTGTGGCTAACGCCGGTTTTGAAAGCGGTAAAATTATTCTCCATAAAACGCCAAATCGAGAGCAGCCATCGATATATGCCGCATCCTCAAGCTCTCTGGGAATAGTGAGAAAAAATTGCCGCATTAAAAACGTACCAAATGCAGAAGCCAGGCCGGGAACGATCAGAGCCCAGTATGTATCAATCCACCCCAACCAGTAGAGAATAATAAAAGTCGGGATCATTGTAACCTGACCGGGAATCATCATTGTACCAAGAAATAGCATAAACAACGCGTTCCTGCCCTTAAACTTTAATCGCGCAAAAGCAAACGCGGCCATGGAACATGTGACCAACTGACCGAGTGTGCACGCAATGGCAACAAGAAAGGTATTAAAATAGAATCTTCCGAAGGAAGCGGCCTGGAAAGCCCTTATATAATTACTAAACTTGAATTCTTCAGGGAAAAAGGTAGGCGGATAACTTAATATTTCGCCCATTCCCTTGAACGAAGTTAACACCATCCAGATAAACGGTGCAACCGTCAATAATGCACCGACATAAATTAATATATGCAGGAGTAATGATTTTGAAAATTTACTGATTTTTTGTTTTTTCCGATTCATAATATATTATTTTATCGTATAATGAGTTCGCATAAATTTTGTTTGTAATAAAGTGAGTATAAAAATAATCGCGAATAAAATATAAGCCGCCGCCGACGCGTAACCCATGTTAAAGAATTTGAACGCGTGTTCATACAAATAGAATACCAGTACCTTGGTGGCGCCCAGCGGTCCGCCATAAGTTAAAACGTAAACAATATCAAAAACCTGAAAAGAACCGATAATGGAGATAACTAAAATAAAAAAAGTGGTTGGTCCAAGTAAAGGCACGGTAATGCGCCAGAATTTATGCCATCCGCCGGCGCCGTCGATCTCCGCGGCCTCATAATAATGGTCAGGAATTCCCTGCAATCCCGCAAGATACAGTATCATATTCGAACCCAGTGATTTCCACACACCCATAATAATAAGGGCGGACATTGCAGCAGTCGGATTATTTATCCAGTTAATAGCCGGTATGCCAATTAACCCCAAAACATAATTTAACAATCCGAAATTGGGATCATATATCCAGCGCCAGATAACGGCAGCGGCCACTGCGGAAATCACAACCGGTGTAAAAAAAGCAGTCCGTAAAAACTTTTTACCGATTATTTTTTTATTTAGAAAAAAAGCGATAACGAGAGCGACAGCCATACTTAGCGGGACCGTGCAAAAAGTATAAACAGCCGTGTTTTTCAATACTCTCCAAAACTCGGCTGAAGTCAACATTTTTGAATAATTGTCAAATCCTACATATTGTTTGTCAGCACTAAACATATTCCAGTCATGGAAACTCAAATAAAATGAAAATACCACCGGCAAAAGAATAAATACCGAAAATATAATCAGTGTGGGGGATAAAAAAAGTATCGCGCTGAAACTTTCTTTTTTGTAAAACTTTATTTTTTTACTCATATATTCAATTTCGGATTCATGATAAATAATAAGTTCGCATTAATTAAAATTATCAATATTCAAAAATATTATCTTTTAACGGAATCCAGCAATTTATTGGATTCTGAGGCAGCCTCATCCAATACCGTTTTAATGTCCATATTTCCAAGCGTTGCTTTTTCAAGGGCAATCGCAAGGTTTCTGGTTATCTCTAAAGTAAAAAAATCAATGGAACGTTGCGTCTGGGCATAGTCCATTTGCTCAACATAAGCTTTAAGATTGGGATTACTGGCCAAATAGTCCTGGTATTCTTTATTCTGGAGCACATCACGGCGAATCGGCAGGTAACCGGAATTCATTGACCAGAATGCCTGGATATCCGGTCTAATCAACCATTTAATGAATGTCCAGGCTTCCTGCGGATGTTTACTTTGTTTAAATATCGTTAAATATTCGCCACCCGCAACAGTGGCCTGCTTTACCGGTCCAGCGGGAAGGGGAGCTATGGCCCAATCAACATTTTTTAACAGTTCGTTGAACCGCCCCAGGTTCCATGGACCATCCATTGCCATGGAAAGACGTCCGGCGGCAAACGCGACATCATAATCCGTTGTGAACGTACTCATGTTCGAATTTAAATATAATTCTTTCCATAATTCCAGAGCTTCGATTCCCGGTTTCATATTGAACAGTACTTTTGTTTGTTCTTCGTTAATCAAATACCCCCCCGCCTGCCAGATAAACGGCATCCATTGCCAAACCATCCAGGGGTATAAAGGACCGGAAGAAGGATAAATCGGCACGAAAAAACCGATTTGATCGAATTTCCCGTCACCGTTTTTATCAATAGACAGTTTTTTGGCGTAACTTCTTAATTCATCCCAGGTTTTGGGTGGCGACTCAGGATCCAGCTTTGCATCTCTGAAATGTTGTTTAT
The DNA here is from genome assembly GCA_016934825.1 of Candidatus Zhuqueibacterota bacterium. Lineage (GTDB taxonomy): Bacteria > Zhuqueibacterota > Zhuqueibacteria > Residuimicrobiales > Krinioviventaceae > Fontivivens. The sequence goes on along the minus strand of JAFGSB010000141.1, from coordinate 1,768 downwards.
TATAAAGCAATCCGAGATTTGTGGCCTCCATGGGAAGACTGTATAAAGTGTCCTGCCAGGACGAATAGACAAGTAAAGACGGGTAAATTTTACTGATTTCGTCCTGTGACAAGCCGTTTTCGCCGTTTATGAAATAGCTCATTTTATAAATTGCGTCAGCGGATACCAAATCTTCCAGAAAATCTGCATGGATCCATGAGATATCCGGGGCTGTTTTACTTTGAATTGAAGTAATTAATTTTTGAATAAGTGCGTCACCTGTTGGAATATATTGGGCATGTATATGAATTTCGGGGTGTTCGTCTTCGAATTTTTGTACAAGTTTATTTAAGGCGGGAATAGTGGATGATACAAAACTGTGCCAAAATGTAATTGTCAACTTTCCATCAGAGTCTTTATTTTTTTCACAGCTAAATGCAAATATTAAAAGACAACAAATAATTAAAAAAGTGATAGATCGAAACATGATAAATTCCTGTTGATTATGAAAACGTTTGCGCAAATTAATTTTATATTTATTTTATAATAAAATTTTTTTCGTAAATAACAACAGAATATTATTTTTTTATTTTTTAATAATACATTTTACAGAATCTCGTAGAATTAATTCAGGTTGTAATACCATTTTTGTTTTCTTTTTAATAGTATGATTATTAATATTTTCAATCAAAAGTTTGACGGCCAGTTCCCCCATAACCTCTTTTGGCTGTGCAACAGTCGTTAACGGACATGCAAGAAAAGGGGCGTAATCGATATCATCAAAAGCAATGAGTGAAATATCTTCGGGGATATTTTTCTTTTCCTCATAAATAGCCTGAAGAACACCTAAAGTGATCAAATCACTTGTAGCAAAAATAGCCGTCGGGGGATTCGCATTATTTAACAGTATTTTCGCTTCGACATAACCATTTTCTTTTCTAAAATCATTGCCGACTATAAGTCTTTTATCTATTGGAATCCCGTTTTTTTCAAAAGCGTCAGTATAACCCCTCAGCCTGTCCTTACTTGTATTTGTATCAGGTAAACCCTGAATAATAGCAATACGGGTATGTCCACACCTGATCATATATTCGGCCGCATCATAAGCGCCTTTATAATTGTCTACCAGGACAGAACAGGCGTCTAAATTATCAAAATATCGATCCAAAAGCACCATTGGCAGCCCCGCTTTTAAAGCACTTTCGATATGATCATATCTTTGCCCAACCGGCATGATGATGAATCCGGCAATGCCTTTGGTTAATAGTAATTCAAGATGTTTAATTTCCAGTTCCAGATTTTCATTCGTATCACAGACAATTATACTGTATCCGAATTTGTGGGCATAATTGTGAATACTGCGCGTGAGATAAGCAAAAAAAGGATTTGAAATATCAGGAATAACGATACCGATTGAATCGAATTTATTATTATCAAGATTGCGAGCCGAATAGTTTGGCCGGCTGTTCAGTTCAGCATCAAGTACTGTTTTTTCCGAATTTCCGCCGTTTTGATATTTTTCCTCATCTTTTAAAATACCGGGAACAGAAGTCGGAAAATCCTTTTTGTCGTTTATATTGGTAATTGAATCAGTCATAATAATCAAATATTCTTAATACACTCATTGTCCTCTAAACGAAAACCGCTGCCTAAACCGGTTTGCAAGTTCAATAAAATCAATTAGTATAATTATAAAAATTCAATTTTTATATACAAGTTAAATAATGATTTTATACCTAAAGACCGTAATAATAAATATATATTAAGGTTGTTGTGCCCGGGTTTAACC
>JAFGSB010000140.1 GCA_016934825.1 Candidatus Zhuqueibacterota bacterium | reverse complement strand
GAGTAAGTCTGTCGAGTTTACGAGACAGACTGTACCGAGATGTTTTTCGGAAGGAGAAGAATTGGTTATGTTTGGTAGAATTGTCCCCTCGATACGGGACTCCTCTCTTCGTTCGTAGTCCCTACTCGGGGACCGACGCTCCGGTCATCGAGTAAGTCTGTCGAGTTTACGAGACAGACTGTAACGAGATGTTTTTCGGGGGGGAAGGGATGGTTGTGTTTGACAGAAACGTCCCTTCGATACGGGACTTCTCTCCCGCTTGCGGGAACGTCGTCCCTATTCAGGGACCGACGTACCGGTCATCGAGTAAGTCTGTCGAGCACAGTCCCGCCAGGCGGGATATCGAGATGGCCTGCGGAAAGAGAGGATTTGGTTGTATTTGACAGAAATGTCCCTTCGATACGGGATGCCTCTCCCGTCCCGGAGCGGGAGGATCGTCGTCCCACTCGGGGACCGTTGTAACGGTTACATGGGAAAGAATATCAATCCAGACCCGGAACGCCCGGCCGGGTCAGTTTTTCCGCGGAAAACAACTTTTTAATTTGCTCCGGTGTCAATATCCTGTCTTCCTCGATCACCTGCAGAACAGTTTTGCCGGTTTTGAGGGATTTTTTCATGACCTCCGCGGCTTTGTCGTAACCGATGATGACGTTCAAAACCGTGGCCAGTCCCAGACTTTTTTCGAAAAAGGCTTTGCCGACATCCGCGTTCGCCCGGATACCGGTCACTCCGCGCTCCGTGAACACGGTTACGGCATTGGCCAGAATGTCCATTGAGGTCAGGATGTTGTGAATGATGACCGGCATCATCACGTTCAATTCGAGCTGTCCTGCCTGCACGGCCATGGAGACCGCGGCGTCGTTGCCGATAACCTGGAAACAGACCATATTCAGCATTTCCGCCATGACCGGGTTGACTTTTCCCGGCATGATGGACGAACCCGGCTGTACCGGCGGCAAAACGATCTCGTTCAGGCCGGTATTGGGACCGGAACTCAGTAAACGGAGATCGTTGGCGATGCGGACCAGTTCCAGCGCGGTTTCTTTCAGCGCGGAGGAAAATTTTGCGAACGGACGCATGCTCTGCATGGATTCGAACAGGTTGCCGCTTGTTTTCAGATCGGTAAACAGGTATTGCGATAGTATTTTGGCCACTTTATACCGGTATTCCGGGTGCGTATTCAGTCCGGTTCCCGCGGCGCTGCCGCCGATGCCCAGTTCCTTCAATTCATCCGATGCGGTTTTAAGCGAGTGGATACATTTATTTACGGTAACGGACCAGGCTTCGAATTCCTGTCCCAGTGTGACGGGCACCGCATCCTGGAGATGTGTCCTGCCGCTTTTGATGACATCCGCGAATTCTCTGCCCTTGTTCGCCAGTTCCTGGCTCAGTATATATAATGATTTGACCAGCGACGGCAGTGTTTTCAGTACCGCCAGCCGCATGGCCGTCGGAAAAACATCATTGGTGGACTGGCCGAAATTGACATGATCGTTGGGATGAACCTGGTTATAGTCGCCTTTTTCCCCGCCCAAAAGTTCGACGGCGCGGTTGGCAATGACTTCGTTGGCGTTCATATGGAACGACGTCCCGGCGCCGGCCTGGTAGACGTCCACGACAAACTGATCGTTGAACCTGCCTTCCATGACTTCCGCGGCCGCTTTGACGATGCTCTCACCGGTTTCGGTCCCGATCAGCCCGAGGTTCTGATTCACCGCCGCCGCAGCGGATTTGATCGCCGCGAACGCCCAGATCAAATTCGGATGCGCCTTCAGGCCGCTGACCGGAAAGTTTTCGACCGCTCGCAAGGTTTGTATACCATAATAAGCATCCCCGGGAACCTGTTTTTGGCCCAGGGAATCATTTTCTAATCTCGTTTCCATTACCCCGCTCTTTAATTTTATTTGTTCGAGACCATATAGCCGGAGTTCTCTACGGCCAATACCATCTGGTCTTTGGTGATATTGTTTTTATGTATTATTTTTACATTTTTGCTTTTCAGATCAATATTGACATTATTTATGCCGCTTAAATTAATCAAAGCATTTTTAACATGGTTGACGCAATTGTTACAGGTCATACCCGGAACAAGCAGGTCGGTTTCTATGTCCGTATCTTTCACGATGATGTCCTCTTTTTTATATGCGGATGAAACGAATTGATTTTTAATTAACACGTATAAAAGCAATACTGTTAAAAATACTGCCGAGCCGATTTCCAGCCATCCCGGCAGCATTTGATGATTCATATGATGTTGAAACGAAAAAGCCAGGTCAAAACGGGTCCAGATAAAATCCAGTAAAAAACCCAAGCCCAGACTTGACAGAACAAGCGTGACTAAATAAATTACGGTCGTTTTTTTGCCGAGATATTTTGAGATCACGGTAATCGTAACCGCGTTTGTAGCCGGTCCGGCCAATAACAATACAAAAGCCGCGCCCGGATTCAGCCCTTTCAACATCAACGCCGCTGCGATTGGAATGGTCCCCGTAGCGCAGACATATAACGGCACACTGACGATCAGGATGAGCAATAGAGCCTGCCACGGGGATGTAAAAGATGTCTGGAAAAAGTCGGCGGGTATTAAATAGGTAATGACTCCGCCGATAAGGATTCCGATGACGAGCCATTTACCGATATCGCTCATTAATTCCAAAAAGGCGTAACTGAAAATTTTTTGTATTCGGTTAAAAAAACTGATTTTTATTTTTACGTTTGTGAGTGTTTTATGTTTTTCCGGTTTGGCGGGTAATGCAGTCTTTGTCTCCAGCAGATTTGCCGAAAAACCGGAAAATATTCCTGCCAAAAAGCTGGCAATCACACGGTACACCGCGAATACCGGGCCCAGCAGCGAATAGGTCGCGAAAATGGAATCCACACCGGTTGTCGGCGTGGCGATCAAAAAAGACAAGACGGCTCCTTTGCTTGCCCCGGCGTTTCGCAGGGCCATAGTAGGCGGTATAACACCGCAGGAACATAACGGCAAGGGTATTCCAAACAACGCCGCTTTTAAAACGGAACCCAGACTGCTTTTCCCCAGATGTTTGGCAATCTTTTCCGCGGAGATAAATTCTTTCAGTATACCCGCGCTGATAAAACCAAACACAAGGTATGGGGCCATTTCTTTGAGTAAGTCAAAAGAACTTTTCAGAATTCCAAATATCAAATTAACTATCATATATCCTCTATCCTCTATATTTCATTTTATAATAAACATTATCACTGCTTAAGTACAAAAAATTAGATGAATAAAAAGGAAAAATTATTCAAGATTTACCTTGTAAATTGCATCCCTGATGATTTCGGCTGATCTTTTCAGGCTTTTTAGTTCAATGTCGTTCAACGGCAGTTTAATATGTTCAACGACGCCGTTCCTGTTTAGTTTCGTCGGAACACTCAAACAAACATTGGAAATGCCGTAATAATCATCAATCAGGCTCGAAACGCTGAGGATAGTATTCTGGTTTCTGACAATACTTTCCAAAATAGTGAGCGTTGCCAGTCCGATTGCATGATAAGTAGCGCCTTTTTTTTCAATAAGATGGTAAGCGGCGGTTCTTACCTGTTCAAATATGTTCTCTTTTGGAATTTGACCGCACTTACGGCTGCAATTTCGACAATAATCGTCCAGTTTAACCCCGCTTATCTGCGCCAGACTCCACACAGGCACTTCACTGTCGCCATGCTCGCCGATGATATATGCGTGCACGTTCCTGGAATCGACCTGACAATGCCGGCTGAGTAAAAAACGGAATCTCGCACTGTCCAGAGTCGTGCCGGAGCCGATAACCCGGTTCGGAGGATACTCGGAAAATTTGACCGCGGCATAGGTCAGCACATCCACCGGATTGGAGACGATAATTAATATAGTCTCTTTTGTGTGTTTTGTAATCGCTGGAATGATTTTGCTGAATATATCCACATTTTTTTTAGTCAGGTCAAGCCGGGATTCGCCGGGTTTTTGCGCCGCACCTGCGGTGATGATTGTTACATCCGCATTGGCGCAATCGGAATAATCACCGGCGTAAATTGCTGCGGGACGCACATATGGCAGACCGTGACTCATATCTTCCGCCTGACCTTCCGCCAATTCACGGTTCCGGTCGATCAATACAATCTCCGAAGCCAGTCCTCTAATCAGCAGCGCGTAGGCAAATGTTGAACCGACCTGTCCTGCTCCGACAACACAAACTTTAAGGCTTAATTTGGTTTCACCTAATATCATATATTATCCCTTATCAGCATTTTTGTAGTTTAACACCTCTTTATATCTTTTTAATCCATTTGATTTTTACAAATTTATATGTAAATTTTTCAGATTTATTGGAAAGTGAATTGATATGATACGTTTGGAAATTAACGCAGATAATCCCCAGGTGCGCTATATCGAAGCGGCGGCAGAAGTGCTGCGTGAAGGCGGACTCGTCATATATCCGACGGATACCGTTTACGGTCTCGGATGCGATTTGTTTAACAAAAAAGCGATTGAACGTATTTACCAGCTAAAAGGGAAAAAGAAACAAAAACGGTTAAGTTTTATCTGCCCGGATTTAAAAGATATTGCCAAATATGCGTATGTGTCCAATCCCGCATACAAAATCATGAGGCATTTACTCCCCGGGCCCTATACATTTATACTCGAAGCTTCCAGGCTTGTGCCAAAAATATTGCTGGAAAAGAAAAAAACAATCGGTATCAGGGTGCCGGATAATGTTATTTGTCAGGATTTACTGGCAGAGTTCGGAAATCCGGTCATCAGCACAAGCGCAAGCTTGCCGGAACAACATTATTTGAATGATCCCGACGAGATCGCCGATATTTTTGAACATGGTGTTGATTTATTTTTAGATAACGGTTTTGGGGGAGTGATACCGTCTTCAATTATTGACCTGAGCGGTGAGGAGCCGGTTGTTATACGGGAAGGCAAGGATTTTAGCAGAATTTTTATTGGGGTGTAAAATTAAATTTCCACAATTTCAGCTTCATTTTTTACCGTATCCCATATCGCAATCGTCGATTTTCCGGTCAGCCAGCCGCATATTTCTCCGGGATTGACAATCAGGTTCGACTTTTTAGTTACTTCAATCTGGTGGACATGTCCATATAATATCAGATCATAACTTTTTGTTTCCCTCAAAACGTCCATGAGGATCGGATCGTGCAGCATGAGAATTTTGCGGTTGTCAATTGTGAGGGAATGAGGAGGTTCGAAAATTTTATCTCGAAATACCTGCCTTAATCCGTGTCTTTCACCGTCGTTGTTTCCAAAAACGATAATGATTGGTGATTCAAGGTTTTTAAGCACTTTGAAAACAAACGGCGCAACAAGGTCGCCCGCATGCAGGACATAATCAACCCTTTGCTTGTTGCAGTAATCGACTACTCTATTCAAGGCGTCAAGATTGTCATGACTGTCTGACATGAGCGCGATTTTCATAACATTTCCCTCGTTTACTGGTTTTTTCCCTCTTTCTTGATTTAACTTCCAAAACTTAAAGTATTAATCCTGAAAATATTATTCAACCCCTATTTGTATAAATATATTTTTTCATACGGAAAACGCTGTAAATTTCTTACCTTTGGAGAGAATTTCGGTAATAATTTTTGTTAAATGGCGTCATTTAATTAAATTTTCCGGTTTGTAATAAAAAAGGATATTAAAATAAACTCAAACTTTTTAAAATAAAAATCCCGGCTGAAAGCGTAAATACGGATCCCAGGGTCGTCATTAATATAATGTTTCCGGCCAGTTTACCGTTGCTGCCCATGGCCTCGGCCATAATGTAGCTGGCAACAGCCGTGGGACAGCCGAAAAGAAAAAACAAAATACCCAGATCAAGCCCTCTATAGCCCATTTTAATAGAAATTGTCATGAGCAGCAACGGCATCAGAACAATTTTTATCATTGCTGCCATTGTTGAAAGTAAAAAGTTCTTTTTAACGCTGTGAAAGCTTAATGAGCCGCCTATGGACAAAAGGGCCAGGGGCAGGGTGAGTACGGCAAGATAATTGAGTGTTTTTTCAATAACAGGATGAAATCCTACTCTGAAAAATGAAAACGGAAGTGCGATTACGGCGGATAGAATAAGAGGGTTTGTTATTATGTCTTTAATTATTTTTTTCAGATTTGTGCCGGTTTCTTTATGCATTGGCACCGTCAAAGCGACGACCGATAATACATTATAAAGCGGCACAATAAATGCCAGGATAATCGCTGCATTGGCCAGGGCATCGAGGCCGAAAGCATTGCTGATTAAAGCAAAACCTATGATGGCAAAATTACTGCGAAAACTTCCCTGGATAAAAGCACCCTGGTCTTTACCGTTATGACAGAAAAAATAACTGACAATCCAGGAAAAAATAAACATCCCCAAAAGTGCGATAGTAACAAAAAGTATGAGTTGAAGGTTAAAAACTTCTTTATAGTTCGTGGAAGCAATTTTTTGGAATCCCAGCGCCGGCAGGGTAATATTAAAAACAATTTTTGAAGCGGTTCTATTAAAATTTTCATCAATAACAGATTTTTTCTTTAAAAAAAAGCCGATCAAAACAATCAGGAATACCGGGGCGACAATGTTTGCGGTCAATATAAAATTTGCCATTAACGTTCTTTCTGCAAGGCTTCTATCATTTTTGCCAGCTTTGTTCTGTGATCATAAATATAATCCGGATTTTTGGAAAAATTGCTGAGTGATGTAGTTATCTTTTCCGGGACGGTCAATAAATCTTTTGCCTGCTGTACAAGATTCGTATTCCCCTGCTTTTGATGTACTTTTTGTGCCAGATCATTCAGTAACCAGAAATATTCATAATCTTCCAGGCCTTCCCTCAATATTTCCAATCTGATCGAGTTTACAGGCGGATCGGTATTTTTTTGATCACTTTCAAAAACAGCGGCGGGAGGGTAGATAAAACGGCCGTCTCCGTTGCCCCAAAAAACTTTTTCCCCCGGTTTGAGCCCATACCCGCTTTGATAGCTCATGGGGTCGCGGTAAGGATTCTGCAATTGAGGAGAAGGAAACGCCGCGGGACTGGTCCAGTAGTTTGTGCCCCAGATCAGAATCCCGTCCAGGCCGTATTTCCAGGACTGCCATATCCAGGTTCGGAGTTCGACCGCGTAGTGGTCAATAAATAAAGTGCAAAAGGGTTCTTTGGGACTGGAACATATATACCACCATATTTTTTCGCCCCGGGAACGGCATATTTCGGCCAATTCGTGGTCATAGTTATCGGTTTTGGGGCACCATAAATCGACACAACCGTAAAGATCGGGTTCGGGTTGTTCCGTCAGCATACGCGTCAATTTCGGCGCCGCTTTATGGATCAGCTCCATTGTTTCTTTGATATAGTCATAATCTTTGGGCTCCGGTTCATCAAACCAGTAAATATATGCTTTATCAAGCCAGCCGCGTATTTTTAGGTGAGCCTGAAGTTGGGACAAATAATCGGTCATAATTTTTTCGTATTCCGCGCTGCCCTGCCTGAATGAGCCGATTTGCCCGATTTTGCGTCCGTGAAACGAACCGTTCCCCAGCCCCTGCACATTCAATCGAAATGAATTAAAACCGGTTTGATTCAGGTATTTATGTCCGAGTGCGTCGAATTTGCCGAAATCCAGCCGGGTTGTCAATGTTTTTTCGTCGACCGACATTTTTATATTGCCCAGAATAAACGGATCATAAGGGGATATCCGGTGCTCGGCAAAATTTTTGAAATATTTGTCAAGGAGGTCTGTCAAATTATCGGTGTTGGAGAAATGATGATAACTCCTCAGTAATGACGCGTTGAACCCAAAAGCGGTTTGCAGATGAGTTTCTTCCGGAAGTTTAAAATTCCATACATGTAACCGGATCGGAATGCTTTGCTGCCAGTTTCCGCAACTCAGTTGTATACTGCTGTGATAGTCGCCGGGCAAAGCGTTTTGTGGAATTTTGAACAAAATCCATATAGGTTGATTTTCCCCTTTTTTAACGAAAAAGGGCTTGTTCAGGGGAAGCAGGGGGTCCGGCCAGTCGCCCGCACAACCGGCGGCGTCGGTCACATTTTGGATGTTAACATAATCGACAAGCAGCAATTGAGCGGTTTCGAGCGGCAATTTCGTTCCGTTTTCGTGCGTTAACGGGCTTAATTTTGCGAATACATTTTCCATATCCTTGTTCGCCCGGATAACAAGCTGTCCGGGTTCATATTCATTTCCGGCGCAGTAAAACTCGATGACCGGATTTTGCTCGTGCGGTATGTCACGAAATCTGCCGATTTTACGCGTTGCATCCGTCCACCATAGTGAAGCGTTATCGTCAGTATCGATCAAATAGCCATAGTCCGCTTTTTTCAGATAATTTGTCGTCATATTAAGGTTTGCGGTGTATTTTGAGGATTTGTTGTCGATGGGGTATATTATAACTAACTCCTGCGGCAGCAGCAGGTCCGCCGGATATTCAATACTGATCTTTTTCCCGGGAAGTACGGCGATACCGTTTTGAAGGACCCGTCCGTCTTTCCCGTTTTCAATATTGAAATTTTGTAATTTATTTATATTATTGGTAATATGGATTACGGTTTTTTGCTGACCACCCGTTAATAAAGCCCCGATTTGCACATCAAAGTCTTCGGATTCCTCAAGTATATCCGCATAATGTGTTTGTCCCGATATATCAAGAGTTCTGTTTTGTATGTCCGCCTGATACTGATAATTATTGATTTGAATTCTCGGTGATATACTAAACGTTCTTAAACGGACATAAATCATTTCCGCGGGATAAAGATTGTCGGGTACTTTAAAATCGAACTCGCCTGTGTTGTCTATTGTACCCGCATCCAGCCAGAATTTTCCGTCCCTGCTTGCTTCAATGAGGCATTTCCCTCCGCTGTAATAATTGACATTAAGCGTAAGTTGTCCGGATGTTTGTCTTTCATCATAACGACCGAGCATATGTTTAAAAATAACAACACTCCCCAGTTTAAAATCCCACCGGCTGGTATTAAAGTAACAATTAAACGCGATAAGGCATCTGGAAGAATTTGTGTCGAAATTTCTGAAATTATAAAGAACTTTATAAATTCCGTTTTCGATCGTTTCACCACTGCCCAGTTGAATACCGTCGACGGTGCTGTAAAAGGGCTGCACCGGGGTAACCTGGATATCCCTGAACCAGATCGTACCGTTTACATGCCACTGACCGAAACGCAGATAACAGTTATCCACTTCCGATGGTGTGGAAAAATAAAATTCGTATGTGGTCCAGTTCTTTTCAGCCGTTACGTCTCTATTAACAAAATTCGAACCGATAAGAACCAGTCCGCCGGATGTACCGCTTGATTTCCGTACCTTGCAGGATATTTTATATTCATGATCCGGTTTAAACGGATAATTCATTATCCAGTAATTACTTTCAATCAAACCCGGCTCGCCGGTCACGGTTAGACACATTTCCCCTGTACCGGGGTCCTTTTGCCATTCACCTTTGCCGACAATCAGGCGCCAGTTATCCATATTTGAATAATCGGATAAAATTTCTGTTGCGGAAATGTTTTTTAAAGGCAGGAACAGTATAAATAATAATATAAGACGATAACACAACCTGTCATTCAAAAACCGACAAAAGCAGATAGATTTATGACAGATGTAAACAACTATGAATAAAACTGTATTGAGCATTTTTAATTTTGGATTCTTATAAATCTTCAAATTGTGTGCCGATAACAATTTTTTTCAATCCAGATCTTTTGGCGATATCCATAATTTGTATTATTAATCCGTGTTCCGTTGCCTTGTCCGCTTTTAAGATGAGGGTTTTTTCTTTCATCTCCGGTACAAGTCTTTCGATTTCAAAAGCCAGACTGTCCATTGGCACGGATTTTTGACCGATTTTGATATCGCCGTCTTTTGAGACAAACATCAGCAGATTTTCAATCCGAGCGACTTCCTGACTTTTCACAGTGGGCAGTTCCAGTTTCATGCCCGATTGTTCAATAAAACTTGAGGAGACCATAAAAAATATCAACAGAATGAACATTACGTCAATCAAACTGGTAATGTTGATGCCCACAGATTTCTTTTTTTTCTCTTTAAATTGCATATTTTTAAATTGAATGAATAAGATCGTTTCAGGAGTTATTGATGGTATTTATTTTTTGCAGTAATCGTGTAGAATATTTTTCAATATCCATGATAAAATTTTCCGCCCGGTCTGTAAAATAATTAAAAGCGATAAGCATAGGGATACCAATAAACAAACCGGTTGCCGTTGTAATTAATGCCTCGGAAATTCCGCCGGCCAGCTTGTCCGCATTACCGGTACCGTGGATCATGATGTCGTTAAAAACCCTGATCATACCCAGTACGGTACCCAGTAAACCCAGCAAGGGCGAAACTCCGGCGATCGTTTCAAGTACGGGCAGCCCTCTTTCCAGAATCCTGACCTGCTGGCGGCCCTCATCATTGATAATTTCTTTTATATCTTCCATGGGAAGAAGCTGGTTATGCAAACCCGTCAAAATAATGTTGGGAAGGGGCCCCTTGTTTTTTTGACAAATCGTTGTCGCCAGTTTTATATCCTGATTGCTGTTTATAGAGTCCACGACGGATATAATTTCAGGTATAAGAATTTTGTCCCGGCGCAAACTGATCATTTTTTCAATGACAATCATAAGACCGATAATTGAACATAATAAAAGCGGAATCATCATTATTCCGCCTTTAGATAAATAAGTAATTGCTTCACTCATAAAAACCTTTTCCTGTTCTGCTAATCATAAAATGAATTTTATCAATAAATTGAATATACAAAAGTCCAGATTATTTCCAATTCTTTTTCAGGGAAATCATCGGGTAAATATTTAAACGGACTGGAGGCTTTTATTGCGTTAATACTTGTCGAGATAAATGAATCGTGTCCTTTATTGGTGATGAGTTGCGGGTCGGTTATTGAACCGTTTTTAAAGATGGTAAATTTTAATATCACTTCACCGTTAATAACGCCCAATTGATAAAACGCCGCCGGCGGGTAAACATGATCCCGTACCCGTCTTTTCAGGTACAATAAATACGGGGCATAATTCCACTCATAGGTGCTGAGAGAAATACCGCCTGCGTCTTCCGCGCTGGATTCCTGATTGTTCCAGTTTACGTCATCCGTGAAATTATTTTCACCCAAATTTCTATTCGTCTTACGTCCGTATAGCAAATCTTTACTGAAACGTTGTCTTTGATATGGGGATACCTGTTGCTGTTGAGAAATTTGCAGATCACCATTTTCAATTTTGTATTGATTTTCAGACTGTTCCGAATTGTTGTTTTCCCGGCCGTCTTCCTGTTGCTGTTGTTCGTTTTGCGGGGCTTCCATTTGTTCGCCTGCCACACCTCCCCCGGCGAAAATTTTATAATCGGTTTGTCCTTCACTAAAAGAAAGCCCGGAAGGCAGATCGTTTGCAGCAATCAGATCCTGAGCCCTGGCATTTTTATCCGAATAGAATTGAGCATTATCCGGGGGTTTTTCTACTCTCGCTTCTTCGGGGGTTTCCACCAGTTCTCTGGGTTCTTCAAATTCAAACACAAGCGGTTCGATTTCCGCGTCTTGAGTTACCGGTTGCGGGAACAGATTCGCTATACCCGTTATAGGCCTGTAAATCAATAATAATAAAAGATGTATAATTATTGATATAACGAATGTCGTTTTATAAGGATGCTTTTGAAACAAATTGTTTTAGGTCCGGGTAATTCCAAAAGTGATACGTAATTAAAATATTAGACAACCGGATTCCGATTTTGATTCCGGTTAAAATATAGATACTGTACCAAAGGATTAAATGTTTCAATTCTCAGGAGGTTTCCTCTTTTATCCAGGCAAGATAATCACTGGAACCTCGAACAATCGGCAGGGCTAATATTTCCGGAACGCTATATGAATGATGCGTCTGTATCCATTCGAACAATTCATCCAGATGTTTTTTTTGCGTTTTTAAAATGGCGATAGCTTCCTGTTCGTTTTCAATTTTGCCCTGCCAGTGAAAAAAGGAATCCACTTTATCAATTATATTCGCACAGGCAATGAGCCGGGCTTTTAAAAGCTTGTCAGTAACTTTTTGCGCTTCTTCTTTTGAACCGAATGTAGTCAGTACAATAATAAACGCTTCCATATTTTCCTTTTATATAATTAAGCTGATTTTGAAAATGAATTATTACCGATGATTCTTAATATACAATTAATTATTCCGAAATGCGAAAAATAATATATTGATAAAATCTGATATATATTTATATCTTGTTAAAATAGATTTAAAATGATAAAAAATCAAGCGATTTGTCAATGTCGAATAAAGGACTTTTTTTTTCAATGCAGGAACCTGGCCGCTTTTTAAACATTGAATAAATAAACTCATAATGATCAAGAGACAATTCAATGAAATCCCTTGCCCCCTGGATTTTTTTATCACTTTTTATACATACATTGTTAACGGTTATATTCATGAATATTAACGTGGGTGAACCCGGCCGGGAAGTTATTTATTTTATATTGGAAGAAGATCCGGAAGTGGTCCTGGACACCGAAAAGCGCCCGGAAATCTCAGGGCGGCCTGATTATATAAAAACAGAACCCAAAATAAATATGGAAAATAAAGAGGATATACCCTCAAAGTTTATTGAACTTAAACCTCCGGACAGTTTAGTTGCCGCCAGTAAAATCCTCGAAGACACTTTAAGGCCGATTACTCATAACCGGTTATTTCTTATCGATACTGTATTTTTATCCAAACCGGAATATGATAAATCAGTAATCCATACCGTACACCAGAATGACAGTCTTTTTCTACCCGATTCATTGTGGCTCTTTAAAAAGCTTCAAGGAGGAACACAGAATTATGATAATGTCGAGGACAGAATTTATCAGAAAAGCATGGGTTACCCAAAGCCAACCGTTTCGATACCAAAGTTGTTGAATGACGGAGCAAATTTTATCAGGGATAAGCTGGGTGATCGTGATGAGGATAAACCGGTGAGAATGGATTTTTTGCCCAGTGAAAAGCAATTGGAAGCTTTAAAAATCATCTGGCAGAAAAAGCGGGCCACGGACCAAAGCATTTATGCAAGTTTTGATACCAGTATTAAAATCACGGCAGCCGACCTGAATAATATTCTGGAAAACCTGGCGGACAGGGGTTTGTTAAAAAGAAAAATAAAGTCTCCACGGAATGAATTTACATTTTTCGGCCTGACAGGTGAAAGCGGTATCGAGATGAGCCCAACCAACCGGCGCAACCGTATTTATGAATACGAGCCTTTAATCAGTAAGGAAGAAATGATAGATTTTTTGAATGCCGTTTTTTACCAGGCGAAAAGCGGGGGAAAAGTAAATTATATGTCGGATTCGGATTCACTGCTCGAGCTGGAAAACATACAGAGATTATTGTCACGTCTTTATTAATATCGGATAAAAATTATTTGGGCGCTTTATAAAGGGCTATTATTCCGCCAAAACCAAAGATAAAATTTGCGATCCAGGCGGCAAGAAATGGCTGAATATGACCGTTATGTCCCATGGCCTGAAAAGTTTTCACGATCCCGAAATAAACAAAACAAATCGCCAGGCTGATACCAAAGCCGGTCATTGCGCCGCCGCGGCGTTTTCGTGAAGATAACGGCGCGCCAAACAGCACGATGATAAAACTGGCAAAGGGTACTGAGACTTTAAGATTCAGATCTACCAGCCATTGATCGGGGTTGCCGCCATTTGTTTTGACTTCCTGAATAAAAGCTTTTAATTCCTTGTAAGACATTTCTTCAGCTCTTTTCAGCACTTTGGAAAAATCTTTGGGCGTCAGGTTTTCGTCGTGTAATGTTTTTTGCGTGAAAGAAACGGCCGTTTCAATTTCATTGATAAAGGTGCGCTCATAGCCGTCATAGAGTACCCAGATGCTGTCTTCCCATACCATCTTTCTGGCATCTATACGAAAAACGAGATCCTGGTCTCTAAATTTTTTAATACTGACTCCGTAGCCTGTCTCTTTGGTCGCGTGAAAATACCGCATACTTATACGTCTGCCCTGATCATCCTGCATGTACAGGTTGTTTATTCTTTTTCGCCAGCTTTCTTTTTCTTTTTCAAGGAACTCATCTGTAATAAATTCTTTTTTTTCACTGGCGCCGGGCACTATATATTCTCCGAATACCAGGGCGCCCGTACTGATAATAAATGAAATAATTAACAGGGGCAACAAAATACGATACAATGACAACCCAGATGATTTCATGGCGATGATCTCGTTCCGTCGCGCCAGGTTGCCCATACTGAACAGACTTGCCAATAGCATGGCCACCGGCAGGGTGATAACGATTATAAAGGGCATGGAATAAAGATAAAATTTAAAAACGATAAAATTAGGGACATCATGTTTGATAAAAGTATCCAGTTTTTCAACCAGATCGACAACAATAAAAATTGAAATAAATGCAATGAGTGCAAATATGACAACGCCTAAAAACTTTTTGGATATGTATTTATCTAATATTTTCATAAAATTTTGTTTTATTTTTAAACAGGAGAGGGATTTTTTTAAAAAAGTCCTGAATGGATGTCCAGTTAATAAAAGTGGATTCATGGATTGAATGTATTACGAGGTAAATACCGCCAATTCCGACAATAATATCCGCAAGCCACATGGCAATAAAAGGACTGATGAACTGGTTGTCCGCCAGTTCCTCCCCGGCGATCAGCGAAGCCCAGTAGAGCAGGAAAAAGCCGAAACTGATCCCGCCGGCCACTGCCAGATTCCCTTTTCGGGACATTATACCCAGCGGCGCGCCGATCAAAACAAATACAATACAGGCAAAAGGTATGGAATATTTTTTATGCACCTCAACCATTAATGTATAATTTGCTCGGTCATAATTTTTGATTATGTTCAATTCCGCGGTCACCTGCTGCAACGTGCGGAGATTATCCTGCCGGAGTTTTTCAATATATTTTTGTCTGACACGCTCCCTTGATTTTGATATATCCTTAAAAATTTCTCTTTCTGCCCGATTATTGTTTTTTTCCATTGCCGCAGGGGTTGTCAGGGGTAAATGACGGTCAAAATACATAGTTATCAATTGATCGATTCTCTGATAACGCTCTTTTAATAATTTTTTGTTTTCTATCACTTCCTCCCGCATCATTTGCGCACTTTTTTCCCGGTCGCCCCGGTATTCACTATCACTTCGTTCCAGCGTCATATTTGGAACCCGTATCGATAATTTTTGTTCCGGGAAACTTAGGCGTGTATATTGTTCCATTTTTTCCAGGTCCAATTCGTGCATTTCACCCTCATACAATGTCAGAAATAAATATCCGGTATTGGGATCGGTATATATCTTTCCTTTTTTGGCAAAGATATATTTACTTTTATTTTGCGTTCTGTTATCCTCAATAAATACTGTTTCCACATAGGACGTGTCGGGGGCCTCATTTATTTTCTGTACAAGAATATTAATATTCGGAATATCCTTCATTACCACTCCGGATTCCAGATTAATGGTGGGGCGTTTTCGGGCTATATCGGAAGCAAGTAACCTGGTGCGATGGTTAAAATCCGGTAAAACATGATTATTGAACCACACCAGGAACCCGGCCAAAAAAAAGGAAACGACCAGTACCGGAAAAATCATATGCAGAATGCCGACGCCGCCTGCTTTCATCGCGGTAATTTCACTGTCCCCGGATAGCCGTCCAAATGCCATCAAAGTTGCGACCAGTACGGCCATCGGCACAGCCAGGGCAATAATCCAGGCCATGTTCAGGAAAAAGAACTCAAGGATGAGGCTGAATCCGAGTCCTTTGCTTAATATTCGCCCTAATTCGCGAAATACCAAATTCAACAGGAAGACCAGTGTAATCACGCTTATAGCAAATATAAATGGGCTGATATGCTCTTTAATTATGTAACGCCATAAAGTAAACAAATTCTAACCTTTAAAAAGAAAACCGCAAGTGTTTGAAATCAACCGGATTCTATCGGATAATTATAAATAAATTGTTTGAATCATGTTAAAAAATCCATATATTTTATCATTAATGCCCGGAAAAACCCGGTTAAATTGAATAAAAATATACCATGAATATATAAAATTTATTAAATTAATTGGAACTTTTTTTAATCACAAAACGATAAAATATAAGAAATTATGCTGAGCATTACAATTTATAATATTAAAATTTGTAAACGTGACAGAATTATTTCTATCGCAGGCAACTATGCTTCTTATGGGGTTTCATATTTTTAATTCTGCATTGGTATTTGAATTAACTAAAGGGAGAGAATTATAGAAAATAGTTGGTTACGGTAAGTTATTAAAAAAATAAGAATTGTGTGATATTGCTTAACTATAAGACTCGCCTGAAAGTTAATGAATTTTTTTTATAAGACAGTAACGAACATATCCTCGTTGCCTGTGGTATTGTTCATATTGTTAGCCGTTATATTTTTATCTTTGGGTGCATCCGCACAAACGGAGATGCTTTCACGCATAGGTATGCGTATGCCCGACTGTTACGATCCCCGGGTAAATATTGTTGAGGAACAACGTTTCCTCGGTCTGCATATGAACGGATCAAGAACTCCCATTTTAAAAAATAAACTTTCAAATTTGAAACGAACCGTAGAGATAGATTCCACGGGGGAGAATATTAATTTTACGGAAAAAATGGGCGATTTGAATTTCCGGCTTGCCAATTTTTTACCGCTGGATGAATATATTAGATCCAGGCAAAGTTATAAAATGCAGGATATGTGGATACAAACAACCGTAAGCAAACTGGAGGAGACATCTCAGGGAACACGGGGCAGCGGAGGATTTCGAATTGATATTCCGGTTGAAATTAAAAGCAAGGCGTTTCAGAAGATATTCGGGGGAGGTACGGTCGGGCTGGATGTGAGTGGAGAAATTAACATCAAGGGAGGGTTCCGGAATGAAAAACGTTCCGAGGTGAAATCCGCTCTCAACCGCGGCTCCGATAACAGTTTTAAAATGGAACAAACCCAGCGATTTCGTGTGCAGGGCCACATCGGGGATAAAGTGACCATCGGTATTGACCAGGATTCCGAACGGACTTTTGATTTTGATAACAACATCAGATTACAGTATGAAGGTTATGAGGACGAGGTTATCCAGTCCATTGAAGCGGGAAATATAACATTATCACTGCCCGGAACGCAGTTTGTGACATTTGGCGGTAAAAGCAACGGTCTGTTCGGTATTAAAACAGCGGCGACGATCGGAAACCTGAAATTAACTGCTATCGCCAGCCAGGAAAAGGGCGAAAAAAAGAAATTATCACTCAAGGGCGGCGCGTCTGAAGAAGCAACGCGTATTGAGGATTACCAGTATAAACGCGGGATATATTATTTTATATCTGACGTTTACCGGCAAAATTATTTAACGAGGACTGCCGACGGCAATATCACATACGACCCGGCGCATGAATTGTCTGAATTTGAAGTATACAAATCCGGGCCCAATTACCAGACAATTTATACAGAGTCTGTCAGGGGAGTGGCTTTTGTGCCGGTTAATGATACAACACTGACCGTTGCAGACCCGGATACTAATTTGAGTGATCGTGATCATTACAAGGGTAATTTCATACGACTGGAAAAAAATGTCGATTATGATATTCATGAACAGCTCGGGTATATCCGGATGCGGCAAAGGCTGAGCGAAAATGAAGTGTTGGCCATCGCTTACCGGGACACCTCCGGTGTGGAACGGGGGACATTATCAATTGATCCCGATTCGACTAAATTGATATTTATAAAAATGCTGAAAAATAAAGACCCCCGTCCCGCGGATAATACATGGAACCTGGCGTGGAAAAACGTATATGATTTCGGACGGGGCACGCCCAAAGACGGTTTTGAAATGCGTATCTTTTACAAACCGCCATCCGGCGAACCGCAGGAGACCATTGAAGTCGGCGGAAAAAAGATGACCTACCTGCAGTTGTTCGGCCTGGATAAAAAGAATCTTGCCGGAGACAGTACCCCGGACAATTTAATTGATGATAACCCGGCTTTGATTAATTTCAGCACCGGTGAAATATTTTTCCCGGATTTGCGTCCTTTTGATCCTGTTAATGAAGAAGTTGCAAAATTGCTGCCGAAAGAGTATTATGCCCCCGCATTATATGATACCACCGTTCAAAGCGTAATCAACGCGCAAAGTAATTTCTTTATTGAAGTGAATTCCAAAAAAAGCAGTTCCGAATACAGTCTGGGTATGAATGTGATAGAAAATTCGGAAGAGGTTACGCTGAACGGTAGCAGGTTGGCACGCGGAACGGATTACACCATCGACTACTTTTCCGGGCGGCTGCGGATTCTGAATGAAGGTGCGCTGACGGCGAATTCCAATCTCGACATATCGTATGAAAGTAACCAGCTCTTCCAAATCGATAAAAAAACCGTAATGGGCGCACGCGCCGAGTACGGATTGTGGGACGACAGTTTTATTGGTATGACATTTTTATACCTGAACGAACGAACATTAGATCAAAAAATACGTGTTGGCAAAGGTCCGATGCGGAATATGGTATGGGACGTGAATACGTCATTGTCCGCCGAACCGTTTTTCCTGACGAGAATAGCAAATTTTCTGCCTTTTGTCGATACGCGCGCGCCCTCCACAATCAAGTTTGAGGGGGAATTCGCCCAGATCATTCCCAATCCCAATACCCGAAATAACGAAAACACGGATGATAATGACGGCGTGGCTTATATTGACGACTTTGAGGCCACGAAAAGGATCACGCCAATCAGTATCGTTCATCAGGGCTGGGAATATAGTTCCCCTCCAGACGGAAAATATGATTATAGTATTAGAACCCTGGAAAGCCGCGGACATCTCTATTTCTACACGCCTTATGTGCCGTATCCGATCAGTGATATCTGGCCGAACCGCGATCTCAATGCCAACGTAAACCAGACCCAAAATATTCTTGTTCTGAAATTTGAACCGGCGGACAGTATTGCCGATATCAAGGAATCGTGGAACGGTATTCAAAAAGCGCTTTCATCAGGATATTCCAATCAAACCGAATCCAAATTCCTGGAAATCTGGGTGCAGGGTTATGACGGGACCATGCACGTCGATCTTGGCCAGATATCGGAGGATATTATTCCGAATCAAAAATACGATACCGAAGATAAATTGACGAACGGGATCCGTAACGGATTACTGGATGAAGGTGAAGATATCGGGCTGGACGGCATGCGGAACGGCGAACCCAAAGCTGAGGCGGCAGGAGGCGATTTCTGGGACTTGGATTTTGACGGTATAAAGGACTGGGGTGAACCCTACAGTAATGACGATTGGAGTTATAATTCCCAGGCTCCTGAAAGCGATGCGAAATACCTGCATGTGAACGGTACGGAAAAAAATATGAATTCCAACCAATTGCGGGAACCGGATACCGAGGATTTGAACGGAAACGGCGATGTCGATCTGTCCAATAATTATTTTGAATATTCGTTTTCATTAAGCCGGGACCACCCGGATACGATGTATATTTCGGGGAAAAGTATTGAAAAAGAGACCGGAAAAGACCATGGGTGGAGACAATACCGTATTCCGTTAAACGCCACGGAGCCGTTAATGAAAAAAGTCGGCGTTCCTGATATGTCTTTGATCGAATATATGCGGATCTGGGTCGACGGATTTGAAGAATCCGAAGAGCATACCATAAAGATTGCGGAAATTAATCTGGTGGGAAGCGACTGGAAAGAACTGGGTGTCTCCACTCCCGACAAACCGGAAACTTTTGATGTGGATAACGATTCGACAGTTACAATTACCGTTGTGAACACCCATGATAATCCTGAATATAAAGCTCCCCCCGGCGTACAGGGCGAAGTTGACCGGATTACCCGTGTTATCGCCAAAGAACAATCCCTGGTATTAAAGGTCGAGGAATTACAACCCGGTTATACCGGCATTGTGCAAAAAACATTTTATGAGGCGCAGGATTATATTCATTATAAAACCTTAAAAATGTTTGTATATGGTAAGGATACCTATGGACAGCATATCACACAGGATTCGAGTAAAATAGAGTTTTTCCTGAGAATGGGCTCCGATATGAATAATTATTATGAAATCAGGCAGCCCGTATATGAGGGATGGAAATATAATAATATTGAAGTCGATCTGATCGCGTTGTCTCAAATGAAAGTGACCGCAGATACGTCATACGATGATCCCGAGAATGCAGGTATAAAAATACTTTATAAGGATTTGGGGAACGGAAAATCATGGATCGTCAAAGGAAAACCCGCGTTAAGGAATATACGAATGCTGGTCGCGGGTGTCAAAAATTTAGGTTATAATGATTTGGGTGGCAAAGCGGGAAGCCTTGCGCCGTTCACCGGGGAGGTGTACATGAACGAGTTGCGTTTGTCCAATGTAAAAAAGGACAAGGGTATCGCGATGCGAAGCCGGCTCGATTTTACACTTGCCGACCTGGTGCGGTTTAATGCCGAGTTAAACAAACGGGACGCCGACTTTCATAATGTCGCCGAAAGATTTGGTACAGGCGACAACGAGATGAGTGGTAGTTTTAACACCAACGTTTCACTGGATAAGTTCTTGCCGGCCAAACTTGGCTTGTCATTGCCTGTCAGTTTTAATTATTCCAAAAGCGAATCGACCCCGAAATATATTCCGGGAACGGATATTGAAGTAACGGATGAACTGCCACAGGCAACACTGGATTCGATAAAATCTGTGAATGAAAAACGGGGTATGAGTGTTTCCTTTGGCATTACTTCCCGTTCACAAAACTTTTTTGTGAAACATATACTGTCCCAGCTAAAAGCGAACTACAGCCGGAATGAGAGTTTCAGGAGCGATTCCCGGACAGAGTATGGCGAAACAATTGCCGAATCGGGCAGTATGACGTGGGGACTGGCGTTCGGTCGGAACACTTATATAAGACCGTTTAAATGGCTGGGTAATTCAAGGTTTTTGACAATGTTGTCGGACTTGAAACTTTATTATGCGCCGCAAACGATCACGACTTCCCACTCAGGGAGCCGGAATATGAATGAGTCCATGACGAGGTCGGGAGTGCTTTCGGAAAACAGCTCTTTTATATTGAACCGCAGTTACGGTTTTAGCATGAAAATTATCGAAGCATTGTCCTATGATGTCAAACGAACGTACATCCATGATATGCGCGGGGTAAATGCAGATAGTTTTAAAACACAACTTCAGGACTGGAAGCTTGGGTTATTGACAAGTGTTGACAATAATTTGCAAGTCAAGTATAGTCCAAAAATTTTTTCCTGGATCACAACAAACCTGAGTTATACGGCGGGGTTTAAATATGGTTTTAACCGTCAACAGACCCTGGCGCCCCGCAGCGCAACACAAAGCAGAACCATGCAGGCCAACGGGAATTTAAATCTCGGTACTTTAGCCAAAGCCATCTACCGTCCGGGAACCGGCAAGGGAAGATCCGGCCGGCCGCCGGCAGGAAGACCCGCTCCGGGCGCTAACCCCGAAGATAATAAACAAAACGAAAACAAGAAAAAAATCAATATTTCTGTCCTGGGTATTTTTTCCGGTTTATTGAATTTATTTGAGCCCTTTAGTATAAATTATAACAACAGGGATAATTATACAACTTATGGAATAAAGAGCATGCCGAAACGGGATTTTCAGTTCGGTCTAACTAAAGACCCGGGAGTGGGTCTCGAGGATGCCATAACCGGGGGAGGCGGTTCGTCCGGTACTAACTTTAATCGGGGTAGTCAAAGTGAAAACATTACTTCGTCCATATCTTCAGGACTCAGGTTCGGCAGAAATTTCAGCTTCAGGTTAAAGTATGATAATTCGTCCTCTTTGAATGCCAATGGAAAAACTACAACCGGACAACGATCCGAAAGCTGGCTGACACTTGGTAAGATGGATATGATGTTCCCGGGATGGACCGCCAGTATGAGTGGGCTTGAAAAATTTCCTTATGTTAATAAATTTTTTCAACGAGTCTCCCTGGATCATAATTTTTCCGGACGGGCAAACCAGTCATTTGAAATTGTTAATAATAAAGAAAACCTGACAAAAGAAGACAAAGACGCCAATTTCCGGCCGCTTATAGGCATTACAATGTCCATGAAAAACGGGATATCGATGACGGTACGGTATAATAAATCAGAAAAAACTGTTTTTAACAGGTCAATCAGTAATTCTGTAAAGAAAACCCTGAGTTCGGATGTTTCAATTACGGCGAATTATTCCAAGAGAAGCGATTTCAGGATACCGCTTCCCTTTTTACGAAACAAAAGATTGAAAAACAATGTTGATATTTCGCTTACCTTTACATCTGGAGGAAATCGTCAGGAAGACAGTATAAACGACAAACCGTTTGTGATCAAGTCTGAAACAAGCAAGTGGCTCCTCAAACCGGATATCAATTACAGTTTCAGCGACCGGGTCAAGGGAGGAATGTTTTTTGAGATTGGGAAAACACATAATAAAATGCTGGGCGATACATCCTATAAAGAATTCGGGATAAATGTAAATATTGCCATCAGAGGTAATTAAAAGAACCGGGTAATTTAAAATGAAAAATATAAAAATATTGTTTTGTGTTTTTATTTTTTTAACCTTGAATGGGTGTAATAGTCAGTCCGTTCCCGATTTTGATAATGAAAATGCCTACAATTATTTAAAAAAGCAGTGTGAATTTGGTCCGCGGGTTCCCGGTTCTACAGGGCATCAACAGTGCAAAGATTATTTAATACAAACATTACAGCGTCATGCCGATAATGTTACCCCGCAAATTTTTATGTTTTCGTTCGGGGAGCCTGTACGAACAGTTTCGGCAACCAATATCATTGCCGCGTTTCAACCGGAAAAAAGCGAACGTATTTTGCTCTGTGCGCATTGGGATACGCGCCCGTGGGCTGACAGAGACCCGAACCCAAAAAATATTATAAAGCCGGTATTGGGGGCTAACGACGGCGCTTCGGGAGTGGCCGTATTGCTGGAAATGGCGCGTTTGTTCCATATACAAAAGCCAAATGTTGGCGTAGATATTGTTTTGTTTGACGCTGAAGACGCCGGAAATTATGGAAATGACCGCAGCTGGGCAAAAGGGTCCGAAGCCTTTGCCCGGGAGTTTCGGTCAACGTATTTTCCCCGTTTTGGGATATTGATAGATATGATAGGAGACGCGGAACTGGCCATATATAAAGAGCAGTTTTCCGTAAAATACGCCGCGCCAGTTGTGGATTTAGTCTGGAATAAGGCCGCGCAACTGGGGATAACCGAATTTATTCCGACAATTAAATTTTCGGTATTCGACGATCATATTCCCCTGCTGGAGAATGGTATACCCTGTATCGACCTTATAGATTTTGATTACCCGTACTGGCACACGATTGAAGATACTCCTGATAAATGCAGCGCTTCAAGCCTTGGGAAAGTCGGCCGAGTGTTGACCCATATCATTTACGAACAAAAATAAACTTCTCTTTTTCAAGAAACTTTATTATTATATTAACGTAGCTGATATATCCTTTTGTGATTTAAATCATTCATTTATAATTTGAAAATTATACTTTATGGATAATAAAAACTGGTTTCAGGTCATAGTGTCCTCCACTCCTGAAACTGTGGATGCTTTATGTAATTTTTTATTTGATTTGGGTTCTGTTGGAATTGTCGAGCAGGATCAGTTTATCCATTCGTATTTTCCGTCGACTGTAGACCGGACAGTCCTGGAGGAAAAAGTTTTGTCGTATATTCAATCATTGAAAGATATGGGATTTACGACATCCGATTCAGAGCTCACTATCTCGGAATTTGCGGATAAAGATTGGAACAGTGAATGGAAGAAACATTACGCGCCTTTACGAATAACCGATCATATCCTTGTAAAACCGACATGGTGCAAATTACCGGAGGACGCGCCCCCGGTAGTCGTTGAAATAGACCCTGAAATGGCATTCGGGACCGGAACTCACGCGACCACATCCCTGTGTATTACACTGTTGGATAACTCGGTTAAGAACAAAGTTTTACTGGATGCGGGAACAGGAACAGGCATTTTGGCCATAACCGCGGCAAAGCTTGGCGCCAGATGGATTTGCGGTTTTGATATTGATCCGATTGCTTCCCATACGGCAAAAAAGAATGCCGAACAGAACGGGGTGACGAAGAGCTGTGATTTTTTTGCGGGTCAAATATCGGGTATTTGTTTTACAGGATTCGATATCATCGTCGCAAATATTAACCGGAATCAGATCATTGAAATCCTGCCTTTTTTTAGAGAATTGTTGATTCCCGGAGGGCGGCTTGTATTGTCCGGTATTCTGGATAGTGAAGAACAAATAATAAAAGCCGGATTGTTAAAAAATAATTTTAAAACAGAAAAAATAATCGCCAGGGACGAATGGCTGGCCTTTGATTGTCTGAAAAATTAATTCATTATGAGATATATAATACGTTGTTTTTATATTATCATTCTTATTCTGTTATTTTTTTTGGTTACAGTACAGGCAGCCGAAAAAAAAATAATGGTTGACAGTCTAACGGTTAACAGTAATAACCTGGTTTTAAGTTATCATATTGACGGTTTAATTAGTAATAATACGATACAGGGATTGGAAAGGGGGCTCACGTCGGAGGTGCTGCATCATATTCGTTTATGGAAAAGCAAAAAACTGTTCAGCGCCATTTCATCAGAAGTGTTTGTTTCGATAAAACTTTATTATGATAATTGGGAGGATAAATTTCGAATTATTACCGATACCGAAAACCGGCTGACAACCCAGGTGGAGACGGTACGTGAATTTTGTTCCAGGGTGAATAATTTTCCCCTGATCGATATATCCGAACTTGAACCGAATAACAAATATTATATCAGTATTGAAACGACCTTTATGCCTGTATCTGCGGAAACCTACCAGGATTTAAGCGACTGGTTATCCGGAAATCCGAATTCAGAAGAAAAAGAAAAACCAAAGAAAAGCGGCCAGAATAAGATATTTGGTGTTTTGTTAAATGCAATGGGCTTTGGGGACAAGGTTCTTTCCTACAAATCCAAAGATTTTATCATTCAGGAAGATAAAACAATCCTTTTTTTAGAGTGAAACAATGCATAAAAATAAATTTATGTTGATTTACTTTATATAAATCGTTAATTTATTCAAATTTAAACCATAATTTAACTCTAATACCTATAGAATATGAACGGAAGAGATACTTTGTCGTTGAAAGGGATGATCCCGCTTTTCATCAGTTTATGGGTTTTTTCATCACAGTTACCTGCTCAACAAACAATTAAAATTATTGAACAAACTGAAAATATCATCAGAATAAGCGCACAGTTTTCTCAACCTGATATAAAAACTGTTGTGATCGACAATAAATTATATTCGGATATATCGTTACCGGAGGGGACCTTTTTTGTTCAGGATAATTTGTATCAATTACCGTTCAAGTCGGAAATGATTCATCTTGCCGGTAAAACGGCAGGAGTTGTTGTTTTATCGAGTAAAGGGTACCGCATACCCGTTAATCCGCCCAAACCCTGCAGTTTGGATAAACCTGTCGGAACCGACGACATGGATTTTTTTATAGTAAATAAAACAGTTGATCTTGACAACCGGTCTGTAACATCGCCGGTTGAATTACATTATAAAGGCGCCTACAGAGGGAATTACCTGTGGGGTATCGATTTATTCCCCTGTACTTTTGACAGCCGCGCAAATGAATTGATTGTAAACTCGGAAATTATTTTTGAGATTAAAGTAACAGGCAGCAAAGAAAAAGTTCCTGTCGGCAGGGATGACTTGAATTATATAAACAATTTAGGGGTCCTTTCGCAGACAAAATTTAAAGAAAAAAAGCAAAGACCGTATCCCCTGGCGAAAAAGGAGCAATCAGAAACCGAAAGATGGAAAATAATAATCGATCAGGATGGCTTTTATCACATCAGCGGTTTGGATTTAAGTGCGGCCGGGCTCCGTTTACGGGACATCGATTTCAAAACCTTAAAGCTGACTCTTGACGGCAAAAATGTCCCGATATATGTTAAAGGCTGGAATGACGGTCAATTTGACAGGGATGATTATTTCGAATTCTGGGGAGAGTATAACCGGCAGTCCTATAAAAAAACCGGCACTGATCTGTATATTGATCCTTATTCGAAATCAAATGTTTACTGGTTATCGTGGGGAGGCCAAAAAGGGGAATGGATGGGTGAAGAAGAAGGGCTTGTTTCCGAAACCCCCGGAATACAGTATAACAGTCCGTTTTCTTTTCATCAAACAGTTCATGTGGAATCAGATGTTTATTATGACCGGTTAAGCAGCGTAGAGTCCGACTCGATAAGAGACCACTGGTTTTATGATGGCGGCATTAAAGCCGGTTTGAAAGAAGAATACGAATTCGAGTTGTGGCATCCTGATCCGCAGTCAAAACTGGGTGTGCTCTGCCGGTTGTTAATGTGCGGCAGAACGGTGACGGATACGACATCTCATAATATTTCGGCCTATTTGAATAAGAATTTTTTCGTTAAGGGACGCTGGTTTCAGCAAAATTATATTGATTTGAATATGACGAATGACCAGTTGATTACCGGCGCCGATCTGACCAGCGGGACCAATGTTCTGACGATCGTTAATGAAAATGACGCGCAGGAATTTGATTTCGTTATGCTAAACTGGTTCGAAGTAACCTATCCCAGGTTATACCGCGCCCAGGACGGTTTTTTAAAATTCACGATCCCACCGGACTATGATTCCGGCGATTTTTTATTCCGGATTGACGGCTTTGAAGACGAAAACATTGAAATTTTTAAATTAAATCACAATAAAATTGTCGGAGGGACAGTTACAGAAACTACCGATTTTAAAGGTTTTACCTCCTATCAAATCAGTTTTGCCGATTATATCAGCTCAAAGCAAACGGAATATATTGCCGTCAGTCCGAAAGCAAAGCTAAAAGCGCTTGCCATCAGACCGGATGTCCCAACCCGTTTGAAATCGACGGATTTGGCCGCCGACTATGTTATCATTTCACATAACAGATTTGTAAACACGCCGGCGTTGGATGAACTGGTTCAATTAAGGCAATCCTTTGGATACCGGACCCTGAAAATTGATGTTCAGGATATATTTGATGAATTCAATTATGGAAAACCCAGTCCTTATGCAATCAAAGAATTTTTAAGATGGGCATATAACAATTGGGCGTCCCCGCAGTTGAAATATGTACTGCTGGTCGGTGACGGGAGTTACGTGAGATATACCAGCGAACCGGATACACTGGACCTCGTTCCTGTTTACATGCGGCAGACATACGGTTTTGGGGCTGCTGCAAGCGACTACTGGTATACATTGATTGACGGCGACGATGAGATATCGGACATTTATATCGGTCGGCTGCCGGCACGTGATCCGGTTCAGCTTGAGCAAATGGTCGCGAAAATAGTTAACTATGAAACAGCCGCACCGTCCGGTGATTGGCGGAATCGTTTGCTATATATTGGCGGCAACGGGAAGGAATTCAGGGACCAGGGCGAAGAATTGGCTTTGAAAGCGCCGCCCCGTTTTGACGTGAACAGATTATTCACTTTTAAAGACCAAACCCTGAAAAACGATCCTTTCTTTGGCGGCACGCTCGACCTGCTTGATTATTTTAACGAGGGATGCGCCGTCATAACTTTTCACGGGCATGGCGGCGGTGCGATTTGGGCGGATAACGGTTTGTTAAGAATTGAGGATGCAACTCAGATCTACAGCCAGGGCAAGTTGACATTTATTCTGAGTATGACTTGTTTTACCGGCGCTTTTGAGTCTCCTTCACGCGAATCCCTTGCAGATGCCCTGCTGTTTACGGAAAATGAAGGCGCTATTGCCGTCCTTGGAGCAAGCGGGTTCGGATGGGTACAAAATGATTATTACCTGGAAAAGGAAATTTTAAATTATTTGTACGATCATACGGATCAGACCCTCGGAGAAATTATATCTGCAGGGAAAACGCTCTATTATGCAAAATACAAATATTTGCAAACTATAACGGAAATTAATCAATACCATTTGTTGGGAGATCCGGCAACACGAATTTTATTGCCCGAAAACAAAGTTCCCGTAATAATAAACAATCAGACGCCTTTCCCCGGGGATACCCTGACAGTGAGTTGTAGTACCCCCTTTAACGATGGGCAAGCCGGTTTTCATCTTGCCGACAGTATTAAAGTTGACCTCAAAACACAGAATACTACCATAACCGGGGGTATATGCTCGGCTGAAATTCCGATACCGGAAGATTTGAATTCCGGTTCGGGATTTATCCGGTTTTATGGCGCGAATTCAATCGGTACGGAACAGGTTCATGGCGCTGTTTCCTTTTCTTTAAACGGTATTGTGTTTGATTCAACAAAGATCGTACATTCGGCGCAGGATAGTATCCGTTTTTATGTTAAAATATCAAGCCGGATGAATTTGGAGAATGTCTGGTGTACAAGTCTAAATGACACCTTGAAAATGCTTGCAGAGGGAAATGACTGGTATAAAAGCGAACGGTGTTTGAAACTTTTATTTCCCCGATATGAACTCAATTACTTTTTCTTTGTCGAAACCGATAACGATCGGGTTTACAAAAGTCAAAATTTTGTTTATCAAATGAAAAAAGGTCCTGATCCGGCTATCGACAAAAATTCTATCGAATTTTCAGGCGATACATTTTTAACATTAAAAACAAAAATTTTAAATTATGGTGATACACAGGTCAATCAACTCCCGGTTGTTTTTCAATTACAGGATAAGGACAACCTGATTAGTCTGGGGATAGATACCGTTGACATTGCCCCATATTCGTTCACATTATCCCAGATACCGGTTTCACTTCAACCCGGTACATTTCAGTTTCAAATTGCCATCGATCCGGATTCAGCGTATAAGGATATATCGCGATATAACAATACATTTTCTTTTAAACACAAGACGGACGCTTTTAATTACGATCCCCCAAAGGGAATAGTTGTCAATCAAACGGTGCTGGATACCCTGAAAATTGATGAAACATTATCAATAACTATGGGACCCGATGTATTGCCGCAAAAAAGTGTTCTCAGGGTAAAGGAAATGAAAAAGATAGCCGTCCTTGATCAGCCGGATTTTGCTATTGTCGACAGTCTAAAGTTTTATGATATTGCGTTTTCGAATATTAACAGTAAAACACTGAAACCCTTTCAAATAAAATTTAATTTGCCGGAAAGTAAAGTAATTTATTTCGACACGTCCGGTGCGGATTATGATTTGTATCAGTTTTTTTCAACTTCAAAAAAGTGGATTCGGATCAACAGCGTGCATCAGCAGAACTTTATTCGTGCAAATCTGATGTATCCTGGGCCGGTTGCGGTTTTGTCCACCCGGGATACGCAGCCGCCGAGAGTACAGCTTTCGATCGACGGCCAGCCTTATGCCAATAATAAATATATCAGTCCGGAACCGCAAATCCTGATCAATTTACAGGACCTGAACGGCATTGATATCCATTCAGATCTTTTTAATGTGACCCTTGACGGCAAGCAAATGGAAAACAGTGAAATATCGCTGCCGGATTCATTGCCGGATGCAAATCAGGTTTTCCTGAAACTGGAACCCACGTTTGCGACAGGCCAGCATACGTTGACCGTATCGTGCGCCGATTGTAACGGCAATATTTTTAACTCTGAAGATTATATTTTTAAAACCACAAACGAATTTGAAATAAAAATGCTCGGTAATTATCCGAATCCGTTTATCGATAATACTTTATTCGCATACGTTCTGACGATCCCTGTTCAGAATATCAGTTTGAAAATTTATACCGCTTCCGGGCGGCTCATTCGTGAGATTGACCCCCGGGAACTGAGCGGTGATCCGAACCCGTTGAGCGCGGATTATCATGAGATTAACTGGGACTGCCGGGATAAGGATGGAAATGATATTGCCAACGGAGTGTACTTTTACCGGTTAACCGCAACGGCGGAAGGGAAAACAAAAAAAGTGACCGGGAAAATGGCAAAAATAAAATAAACAATTATTTATATGAAAAACAATATGAAACAAAAGTTTTATAACATTTTCAGGAATCTTTATATAATCGTTTTTTTGGCGTGTTTTACAAACGGATATGCCGACGGTAAATATGCCGGAGCATCCATGGAACTTGGTGTGGGCGCTCGGCCGCTGGCGCTTGGCGGCGCCGCCGGGGCCATGACAGGCGGTGCGGAATTATTTCATTATAATCCCTCCGCGCTGGCATATGTAGAGAAACCGGTGATAAGTTTAATGTATGCGCCGACTTTTGAAAGTTTCAGCGATCCTTTGGCGCATTATAATTATGCCGGGATTGCCTACCCGCTTCCGGGTGGCGGAACCATTGCTTTTAACTGGACCCGGTTTTCAGTCGATGATATCCCGATTTACCCTGATCCCAAAGGAGCATCGTTTGCGGAAAGAAACAGCAATCCGGAATTACAAATGGACGGCGAGGCGCTGGGATATTTTGAAGATGTTGAGGATGTTTATTACATTTCTTTTGCCAAAGCCCTGAAAAAGAACATTCCGGTTGGCTGGATGTATGATGAATTGCCGATTGAAATTCCTTTTGGTATGAATTTTAAATTAGTGCGGCAAAAATTGTATCAATCAAAGGCCTCCGGAATGGGTATTGATATCGGCGCAATGATAAAAGTGAATTTTGGAACCCTGTTCGATAAAAAATATTTGGGTGATTTTGCCGTGGGATTGTCTTCTTCAGATATTACGCAGACACCGATTATTTGGGACACCAAAACGGAAGATCGGATCAGGCGATCTGTCCTGTTGGGTTTACACTATCAGCAGTTATTGGGATTTTCAAACGCCCAGATCAAATTTTATTGGTCCCGGTATCGAAAATATGACAGAAATGTATTTTACGGCGCAGAGTTTTTAATTAAAGGTCTGGCTGTCCGGGTAGGGAAAAACGCTTACGGCATAACCTCGGGGGCTGGTCTCTATTTTTGGAAATTTGTGGTCGATTATGCTTTTGTGACCAATCAACTGGATGATGTGCATAGAATAAGCTGCTCGATCAATTTGAGATAAACGAGTGTTTATATAAAGCAGTATAGAATTTTATTGACTTGAATAATATTTAATAATTTTATATTTTTCACATCGTGATTAAAATTGCGGATTTTTCAGAATAAAAATTTTTTACGTGAAACATTGTTGTTGAATGTACTATGTTTTACTAATAGTTTAATTTTGTATTGATTATTTGTTGGAAATTATTACATTTGTTCACTCGTGCGCGGTCAAATCCGGGCATGTCAACCTTGAAATTAAATCTAATCTGTTTTTTGAAGTAAAATATTTTTGGATTTGTTTATAAGAATAAAATTATCATAATTATATTGTACGGGTAATTCAGATCAGGTTGAGGCGTCAGTTTGGCGGGCGCATGTGGCAATTATTAAAAAAGTATATAGTTATGTGGAGAATAAAGATGAAATTTTTCACTCGAGTGTGTTTGTTGTTTATATTTTTTATGTTTGCGGAAATTGCCGGAGCCGTCGAGATTAACAGCGGGTTGGGTCTTACTCATACAAAGGCGGCGTGGGTTGCCAAAAAAGGTTATTTAACGGTCTTTCCACATACCCGTTTCTGGGGAAAAGTATCGGAAAGTGAAAATGAGGCCCAGGAAGAGAAAACAGCAGTGACCTATTGGGATGTTCAGGGATTAATAGCCGTTAATTACGGCATCAGTGAACATTTTAGTTTTAATATCACCCCCATTTTATATCAGGACATTAACCAGGGTGAATATGATGAATATCCATGGGATACATTTATTGGTTTGAAAATCGGATCTTATGGCGTAAAAGAAAGTCCTTTTAAAATTGGTGTGGAACTTGCAACCCGCTTTCCAACGGGTGAAAAACATAATGTCGTGTTTGAAGATTATACAGTCGGGTCCGCAGAATGGGGCTTTACCGCACTTGCCAGTTATGCTCTTGACCGGCTTTTTCCTGAAGACGGTCTGAATGCCCATTTGAATCTGGGTTACTGGAATCATAATGATGTCGGGCAAAGTCTGGCGCCCGATTCGTTGCTTTCCAATGATTTAAAAAAAGTAAAAAGCGTTCTTGACCCCAGTCAGGCATTCCGGTACGCTGTCGGCGTGGAATTGCCAACCGAAAGTTTTAATTACGGACTGGAAATTTACGGTATCAGTTGGATACAAAAGCCTCCCTCTCTTGCCGCAAGCCGAGAAAATTACACTTATCTGAATGCCAGTATTAAATATAAACCGTACAGGTGGCTGGATTTTATCGTTTCCGGCGACATCAGAATTTCCGGTGATAAAGATGATACTGTCGGACCAAGGGCATCCCGTCATGATTTGCCGAATTACAGTTCCTGGCGAATTAATGTAGGCGCTAAATTTGTTGTACTGCCCACGTCGGTTTATCAAATAAAGGAACGTGACATTCTCATGCGAAAAGCCGAAACACGGCGCGAAGTATTTGAGCAAATCATCAAAGAAAAAAAGGATACGGAATCAGCCGAACAGGAATTGAAGCGGATCAAAGAAGAAAGAGAAAAAGCGGAAAAAGAACTGGAAAGGCTGAAGAGGATACTTGAAGGCAAGGAGGACGTGCCGCCGGATTCGGAGAAACAGGATCAATAATTTTAGACATCATCAAAGCCTCACTCATGTGTGAGGCTTTTGTGTATATACTTAATATAGAGTATTTATTACCTGAACGCACATTATAAATATTGTTGACCTTTAATTGAAATGTAACTATCTTAAAAATTGAATCAGAAAAGTCATAAAATTTAGTCATCAGGCAAATCAATTTTATTTATGCCGTTATTAAAGTCACTTTTATCAGGGGTAGAATATAACCTGTTAAACGGCGAATTGAACACACCGGTAAATCAAATTCAAGTCGATTCGCGCAATTTAAAAAAAGGCGACCTTTATATTGCCATTAAAGGTTACCGTGTTGACGGCCATAATTTTATCGCCGAAGCGATAAAAAAAGGTGTTGAATGTATTATATTACAAGACAGGACATTTAAAAAATTCGATCAAAATATTACAGCGATACAATTGAAAAATACCCGCGCCGGATTACCCCTTATTGCGTCGAATTATAACAAAAATCCGGCTGACAGATTGACTCTGACCGGAATAACCGGAACTAACGGCAAAACGACCACCGCGATACTCATAAAATCAATACTTGAGAAACACGGCAAGAAAACAGGACTGATCGGCACGATTGAATATCTGATCGGGCAGCGAAACATCGGCAGCGGACTGACCACTCCGGAACCCATCACATTACATCATTTGTTTTCACACATGGTAAAAAACAATGTCAGTCATTGTGTTATGGAGGTTACGAGCCATGCGATAAAACAATACAGGGTTGACGGTTTAAATTTCAGTCATGCCATTTTTACGAATATTACCCATGACCATTTGGATTATCATGGGACCATACAGAATTATTTCAATACCAAGGCCGGACTCTTTGAGAATCTTAATCAAAACAGTCTGGCCATTATCAATTACGATAATCCGTTTTATGATAAATTGGTAAAACGGACGGCGACAGATACGATTCTAACGTATTCACTTGACGAATCCCGGACAGATATTTATGCTCAAAAAATTGATTTGTTTCCCGACGGATCGACAATCGATATAAAAACGCCCGACGGCGATATTTTTATTAAATCGAAACTGCCCGGCCTGTTTAATTGTGAAAATATATTGGCCGCCGTTGCTTTCGGTATCGCGAATAATATAGATAGGGATATTATTAAGCAGGGGATTGAAAGTGTAGAGAGTATAAGGGGCCGTTTTGAGACGGTAAATTTTGATCAGGACTATCATATCATTATTGATTACGCCCATACCCCTGATGCCCTTAAAAAAACGCTGATTACGATAACAGAGCAATTCGGAAACGATATTATCACCGTTCTGGGATGTGACGGCAACCGGGACAGGTCCAAACGTGCTTTGATGGGCGGCATTGCATCGGAAATGTCGAAATTAACGGTGGTTACTTCCGATAATCCGCGGAATGAGGATATTTCATCAATTATTCATGATATTAAAGCCGGGATAATCCCCGGGAAAAAACATAAAATTATCCCTGACCGGAAAGCTGCAATTGAATTTGCACTGTCAAAAACAAAACCGGGGGATACAGTGTTGCTTGCCGGCAAAGGGCATGAAAATTATATGGAAATAAAAGAGAAAAAATTTTATTTTAATGAACGTGAGATCATCAAAGAATATCTTAAAAATCACTATCACAATTGAATATAAGGATTTACAAATTTTAGGT
Organism: Candidatus Zhuqueibacterota bacterium; assembly: GCA_016934825.1. Classification (GTDB taxonomy): domain Bacteria; phylum Zhuqueibacterota; class Zhuqueibacteria; order Residuimicrobiales; family Krinioviventaceae; genus Fontivivens. The sequence goes on along the minus strand of JAFGSB010000140.1, from coordinate 98,648 downwards.
ATATGAATAACAAACCGATTGTAGTGCAAAAATACGGCGGAAGCTCGCTGGCCAATCCGGAATATATAAAACATGTCGCGGAAAATATTGTAAAAAGAAAAGACAGCGGCGTGAATATGGTGGTCGTTGTTTCCGCCATGGGTAAGACAACGGATGAATTTGTAAAAATGGCCCATGCCGTGAACAGGAATCCGGATAAAAGGGAAATGGACATGCTGTTATCGGTCGGGGAACGCATTTCGATTTCGTTGTTGGCTTTGGCAATAAATGCAACCGGGAAATACCAGGCAGTCAGTTATACCGGCAGCCAGATCGGGCTCATTACGGACGACAATCACACCAATGCACGGGTGCTTGAAGTAAAAGGACACCGGTTGTATGAAGCGTTGAACGAGGACAAAATTGTGGTCATTGCCGGATTTCAGGGCGTCTCTGTAAATAAAGAAATTACCACTTTGGGAAGGGGAGGTTCCGACACGACGGCTGTTGCCGTTGCCGCATCGCTCAATGCCGAGTGTTGTGAGATCATGTCCGATATTGATGGTATTTATACCGCAGATCCCAAAATGATCACGCTTGCCAAACGGATAGACCGGATCGATTATAATATTGCCCTGGAGATGGCGGCCGCCGGGGCCAGAATGCTGCACAAAGCGGCCGTTGAGTTTGCCGGGCGTCATCATGTTCAGCTTTCCCTGGGCTCCACTTTTACCGGACAAATCGGCACCATAGTCACCGATGAAAAATTAAATAAAGGGTGTGTTGCCTCTGTTGTGAACGATAAAGACATTGTTCTGTTTCGTGTTTCCGTAAATCAGGAAGACGGATTAAGATATCCGATTTTATTTTCCTGTGATAAAGTACCTTTGAAAATCTGGCAGTATGTCAACGGATCGGCACTCATCGGTGTGTCGCAAAGCGACGTGTCAGCGGCACAAAAGATCATTGAAAGGACGGCGCAAACTTTTTCAATTGATAGACAATGCGCCGTTTTATCGCTCATTGGCGCCGGAATCAACATCGGAACAACCACCGCCTGTCGGTTTTTTACAAAGTTAAACGAATTAAACGTCGAATATAGTGATGTTATAAATGGTGAATTATACTTAAAAGTTCTTGTACCGCTAAATAATAGTGATAAAATAACAGAGGAAATCCATAATCTGTTTTTTCTCAATTCATGACCCAAAGGATAAGGATTAATTATTAAATAATGGAAAAATTTTTTATACGGGGCGGTAAAAAATTATCCGGTTCCGTTACGGTTTCCGGTAATAAAAATGAAGCGCTGCCCGCGATAGCGGCCAGTTTGCTGACCGACGAGCCGATAATACTGAAAAACGTCCCGCGGATTGGCGATGTGGAGACTATGCTGGACATCATGAAAAGCCAGGGTGCAACCATTCGGGAAATCGCTCGTAATGAACTGGAAATACAATGTAAAAATATTAAACATGAAGAGATGGATGAGCAAAAGTGTGCAACCTTGCGGGCGGCGCTTTTATTGGCCGGTCCCCTGATAACGCGTTACCGGCGGGTTGTGCTGCCGCCGCCCGGCGGCGATGTGATTGGACGGAGGCGGCTGGACGCACATTTTTTTGCCTTTAAAAGTCTGGGCGCGCGGGTTTCGGTGGTCGATAAAAAGTATGTATTCGAAAGATCGGAATTAACCGGACAGGATATTTTCCTTGATGAACAGTCCGTTACCGCCACTGAAAATGCGCTTATGGCGGCGGTTGTGGCGAAAGGGAAAACAATAATTAGAAACGCGGCATGTGAACCGCATGTAACGGGACTGGCAAAATTACTGAATAAAATGGGAGCAAGAATCACCGGAATCGGCACAAATATTCTGGAAATCGAAGGAGTCGAAAAATTGTATGGTACGAACCACACGATCGGGCCGGATTATCTGGAAGCGGGCGGGTATATCGTCCTTGCCGCGATTACGAATTCTGAAATTACGATCAATAATATCAATCCGGATGATCTGTGCGTGACCCGTTCAACTTTTAAAAAGCTGGGCCTCGAATACCATATACAAAACAAAAAAATAGTTGTCCCCGGCGGGCAAAAGCTGCAGATACAGCCGGATTTTGCCGGCGATATTCCCAAAATCGATGACGGCACCTGGCCTGCGTTCCCTTCGGATTTGATGAGCATCGTCATTGTCGCCGCAACACAGGCGGAGGGAACGGTCCTGATTTTCGAAAAAATGTATGACGGGCGCATGTTTTTTGTGGATTATTTGATCTCCATGGGCGCGCGCATTGTTCTATGCGATCCTCATCGCGCGGTAATTGTCGGTCCTTCAAAATTATATGGGACTAACTTGCAAAGTCCGGATATTAGGGCCGGTATGGCTCTCATCATAGCCGCCCTGTGCGCAAAGGGAGAGAGTTCCATTTATAATATCAGGCAAATCGACAGGGGTTATGAGGATCTGGAACACAAATTACAGGGATTGGGAGCGGATATAACTCGGGTTGAAGAGTGACGAAAACTGGATATTTGCATAAAGAGATCATTTCAAAATTTAATATTTTGCGGAATGAATCTCTTGCCTTTTATACCAATATAAAAATTGGCGGAAATGCCGATTACCTCACAGTCATAAAGGATCAGCAGAAATTTATCGAATTGTATCACATCTGTAAGGACGCACATGTCCGGTTCCTTGTTCTTGGGCACGGGACAAATGTTTTTTTTGCCGATGAGGGATTCAGGGGATTAGTCGTAATCAATAATATGAACGGTATCCGCCTTTTAGATGAAACCACCATACGAGTTGAAAGCGGCGTCCCGCTGTCCGGGGTGAACAGAATTTGTATTGCCGAAAGTTTGACCGGATTCGAGTTTTCTTCCGGAATTCCCGGAACGGTGGGCGGCGCGATTTATGGTAACGCCGGGGCATACGGGAAAAATATCGGTGAATGCCTGCAGTGCGCACGCGTCCTGACCGGGGACGGTTGTGTAAAAAAAGTGGGAAATGATTTTTTTCAATTTGCCTACCGGCATTCCGATCTCAAGGAGAACAATTGTATCGTTTTGGAAGCGGATTTAAAATTTAAAAAGGGAGATTATAACCAGATCCTTCGAAAAGTACGGGAGATAAGGGGCATACGTTATAAAAAATTGCCGCATTGGAGTATTTCCACCGCCGGATCATTTTTTAAGAATTTAAAAGATGAACACGGGAATCCGGTCCCCGCCGCTTTTTATCTTGACGCAGTAGACAGTAAACAAACGGTTGTCGGCGACGCTGGTGTTCATATAAAACATGCGAATATTTTTTATAACAGGGGTCACGCTTCCGCCCGGGATGTGCTTGAACTGGAAAAAATTCTCAGGGACCGTGTACTTGAAAAATTTAATATCGAGTTGCAACGCGAAGTCATGTTTATAAAATAATCAAGTTCATTTTAATTTACAGGAGATATGTGCTATGAAACAATCGTATTATGTTGTTTTATTGTCGTTCCTGTTTGTGACTTTATTGTATGCCGGAGATTCGGATTATGGTAATTACCGGGGATCATATACAACACTGGACGGAAACTCCGACACATTGTTTGCGCAGGTCATTGCCGGGGCGAACGATTCCTGTATAGTAATGATAACAATCGGGAATATCCCTGAAAATGCCCCACAAATACGGTTTTATGGTACAAAAACCGGCGGCGAAATGACTTTCAATGGAAAAATTGATTTGGGCCCGGATATGGGCGGCTCCTATGATATAGAGGGCCGGATTACCGATTCGTTTATGGATGGAACATTTTCGGGTTATGAAGCAACGGGAACATTTGAACTAAAAAAAGTTTTTATAAAGTCTTCCACTTTGGGTTCGAAGCCTCCCGAAGGAGCGGTTGTTTTATTTGATGGTGTGGATCTGGAGGCATGGGAGTTGAAAAACGAAAAAAGGGCCGAGTGGAAAATGACGATAGACGGCGCTATGGAAGTGACCAAAGGGGATATTATCAGTAAACAGACATTCGGAGATCAGCAGGTTCATGTGGAATTCATAACACCTTTGATGCCGGACAAAACCGGCCAGGCCAGAGGTAACAGCGGAGTTTACTTACAGGGCAAATACGAGGTGCAAATCCTTGACAGTTTTGGGCTCGCACCTAAAGACGATTATTGCGGGGCTATTTATAAAGTGGCCGCTCCGTTGAAAAATGCCTGTCTGCCGCCCGGTGAATGGCAGACTTTTGATATTACTTTTTTTGAACCCCGGTTTGATCAAAACGGGAACAAGATAAAGGACGCGGTGATAACGGTAAAACACAACGGGATATTGATTCACAGTAATGTCTCAATACCCGGCCCGACTCGGGCTTCCATGATAAATGATGAAAAGGTCCCCGGAGGATTAATGCTGCAGGATCATGGCAATCCTGTACAGTTCAGGAATATATGGATTTTGCCGTTGTAGGTCATTTTTGAGACAACTTTTCCGCAAGCTTTTTATAAAATTCCTGCGGTGTTTTACAGGACAGAGCCAATTTTTCCATCGGGCACATATCGGAATTATCTCTGTTTTTAATCAAAGGTATTGTTTTTAATGCCCCTGTTTTAATATTATTTTCGTCCAATACTTTCATAGCGGATTCGCTCGCCAGGGGTGTATAAATCTCTTTGACCCGGCCAATTATACACAGGTAAGCCGCGGCCCGGCCGACAATTTTATCAAAAACAATTGAATCGTTTAATAACTCTTTATTCTCATTTAAACACGTAAATAAAGGTTTCAGCATGGGATCGTATGATTGAAATACAATTTTACCGTTCTTTTCAACTATTATCGAAAGCCCTTCCTGTTCCAGCGTTTTTAGTTTGTCCTTCCAGTTTTCCATCTTATTTCCTGGTTGATTTGTGATGCATTTACAATTAATAAAATAAGCCTGTGTAATGTTACATGTGTTCTTGCATAAAAAATTTTTATCACACCAATGAGTGTATTTTAATTATTTTAAATTCCGGAAGACCTGAAAATTTGAGTAACTATGGGTTTTTTTACATTCCTGCATTTTCAGGATATTTTTTGGTTGCACTGTTGTATCTATTAAACATCCAAAAGCAGTTTTTTACTCCGGCCATATCAAATTGACAATTTTTTTCGGGTCATTTGAAATACCTGCTCAACCGTTATCAACTGCATTGGATTATTGTCTTTTTCATATTCAGCGTTTTCCGGCGGTGCGATAACCGAATCCGTACGCCGGTAAGGTCCCCACCTGTCCGGCCCGCAGGCAGTTTTTGTACAGTACAAACCAATAACATCCGTGCCCACTGCAACGGCAAGGTGCAACGGCCCGGTACTGTTTGCAACAACCAGCGACGATTTTTTAAGTAAAGCGGCAAGTTCCTTGATATTTAACTGTCCTTCCAGGCGGAGTATGTTTTTCGTCTGCTTTTCGATTAAATCGATTAATTCGGATTCCGCGGCTGAACCCGTAGCAACAACCGGGAGTTTTAATTTGTTTTGAATTTGCGCGGCCAACTGTCCGAAACTTTCCGGCGGCCAATCTAGGGCGGAACCACCGGAACCGGGATGCAAAACAACAAATTGACCGGTAATGTTATTTTCCCTTAAAAGCATATCGATTTTTTGTTCCGCCTCATCCGGAATAAAAAATTTAAAAATAATTTTACCGGGCTGTACTCCAGTTGCGGATACGAAATCCAGGTTCAGGTCCAGTTCATGCCTGCCGCTTGTTTTCCGGTGCTGGTAAATTTTTTTGTTAAATAAAAACGAATAATAACGATAACCGGTGCCGACCCTGAGAGGAATCCCGGCCAGAAAACATAACAATGCCAGCCTGGGCGTCGGGTGCAGCAAAAGTGCGGCATCGAACCGGTATTTTTTCAATTCTGCGGCCAGTTTTTTTAACCCGCTGAAACCCTTATGTATGCCATTCATGTCGTCAATGATAATTTTATCCACATCGGGGTGCCCGGAAACAACATCTTTTGTATAGGGATTAAGCATCATTGCGGTAAATGAAGAATCGAAATTATTTTTAATCTCGGTTAAAACCGGCGTGGATAATATAACGTCCCCAATACGGTCCGTGCGGATGACTAAAAATCGTTTTATTCTGCTGGTATCCAAATTTTAATATTAATAATTTATGTCAATGACAGTGCTGATTTCCAGGGGAGTAATCGCGCCTTCCCTGATTAACCGGGCCGGAGTTTTGGTGATATCAATAACAGTGGACGGTTTATGTGAGGGTGTTTCTCCGCCGTCTATAATCAAATCGAGCTGATTGCCGAAATAATTAAAAACTTCCGAGGCTTTTGATGCCGCTGGTTGACCGGTAATGTTGGCGCTTGTCGAGACAATCGGGAATCCTGATACTTTTAAGAGCGAAAGACAAATGGGGCTGTCGGGGATACGAATGGCAATAGTTTTTGATTTGCCAAAGGGAAATTCTTTTAACGATTTGGAAATTTCAAATACGATGGTTAACGGACCTGGCCAGAAATTTTCGATTAATTTTTCTGCCGGATCGGGGATACTTTCCACAATATCGCTGATTTGGATAATATCCGCAGCAATTATAATCAGAGCGTTGCTTTTATCCCGGTGTTTGAGGTCATAAATTCGATTTACCGCTTTTTCATCAAAAGCGTTACAGCCAATTCCGTATACGGTTTCCGTCGGATAACCAATAACACCGCCTTTTTGTAATATTCCGGCAGCATTGGAAATTAAATTGTGTTCGGGGGTAATATGATTAATTTTAATTACATTATTCATTGTTTGTTGTCCGGGTCAGTATATTTAAGAACCGATTGAAATACGGTTAATGGTTTAATCGCTTTCATACATTCATGAGTCCCGATCGGGCATTTTGGGCCGCCATGAATTCCACATGGCCTGCAGTCGAGAGTTTGTTCAATAATGGTATGGTTTTCTCCATAAGGATAAAAACCAAAAGCCGGGACGGTCGGTCCAAAAATAGCGATAACATGAGTGCCCGCCGCGACCGCCAGATGCAAAGCGCCGCTGTCATTGCTGACCAGCACCTTACATTTTTTTAAAAGGGCGGCCGATTCTCTCAGCGTCAGTTTACCTGCCAGGTTGTAAACGGAACCGTTCGCAGCCTGTACAATGTGCCGGCAATCCGGTTCGTCCGCGTCTCCTCCGATTAAAAATACTGTATATCCTTCTCCGGCTAATTTTTTAACCAGTTCTTTAAAATATTCATCCGGCCATTTTTTTGTAAACCATACGGAACCCGGTGCGACGGCAATCAGAGGGTTGTTTGTATCAATCTTTTCAGTTGCTAATAGCTGTTTGACTGATTCAATATCCTGATGATCTACAAAAACCTTTGGCTGTCGATCGGAAATTGTCGTTTCCAGAGCTTCAACAAGTGACAGGTTCCTGTCGATTTCATGAATAGTCTGAATATAATGAATTTTATCCGTATATAAAAATGATCCTGCACTTGTGTTAAAACCGATCCTTTTTTTCGCGCCCGTTAAAAGCGCAATCAGTGCGCTCCTCATCGAGCGGTGCGGAGAAAGAACAATATCATATTTTTCTTTTTTCAATTGACGGACAAGACGGATAAAACCTTTTAATCCTTTATCGTCCTTTCTTTTATCATAAACTATAATTTTATCAACAAAAGGATTTTTGCCAAGTAAATTTTTTGTTGCCGGAATAACAATTATGTGAATTTGCGTTTTTTTGTAAGCGTTTTTTACCCCCTTCAGAAGCGGGGTGGTCAGAATAACATCTCCAATAAAAGCTGTTTGAATTATAAGAATTTTTTTTAATTGCATAAAGAAAAATTTTACAAAAAATAAATTTTATACGGGTTTGGTTTTCCATCTCTTGTGCATCCAGAACCAATGATCCGGCCATTTTTTAATACTCTCTTCCAGAACCGCAGCATGCCGCTGTGTTAAAATTCGTATATTCTCCTCGGTCGCTCCGCCTTCAAGATCGCTAAAATCGATTTTTTTTAAGTAAACCGTATGACAACCGTTTTTGTTACGAACGGCGCTGCCGAAAATTAGCGGTACACCGGTTTTTAATGCAAAAATTGCCGGGCCTGTCGCTGTTGATGAAGGTCTGCCTAAAAAGTCTACAAAAATGCCCGCTCTGTGGGCGTCCTGATCAGCAACCATTGCGACAAATTTATTGGCTTTGAGTGCCTTTAACACGCCGCGTAATGCCATGCCCAACTGCATCGATTCTACACCCAAAAGAGTTCGAAAATCAATTATCAGTTTGTCAATCCGTTTATTACGTTGTTCCTTTGCCACGCCGATCATTTGAATCCCAAGAGCCTGGATCGCCGCGGCCATAATTTCCCAATTGCCGAAATGTCCGCTCATACATAACGCTCCTTTACCGGCAGCGTGCGCATCAAGCAGAATTTCTTTATTTATAAACTTTATATGTTTGTGTAAAAAATCTTTTGTTATCCTGGGATAACGCATGAATTCTATAATAGTCTGTCCGAAATTCACATAGGTGTCTCGGGCGATGATGTTGATTTCTTTTTTTGTTTTGTCCGGGAATACACTTGTTAAATTTTGCACAGACACTTTTTTACGAATCGGGACGATATAATAAACAAAAAGTCCAATCCCTTTACCGAAGGTTAAGGCCCATTTTAACGGCAGAATTAAAATAAAAGAACTGACTAACCTGGTCAAATAATATTCGATATGATTTTGTAATTTTTTCATGCCAATAATATAAACAATTACAGGAATTTATACAAAAGTTTTATTCAGACTCTGTTTCGTTTTGCCATTCCCGCAGTTTTTGCCGGTTTCTTAATCGAATGAGTATTCCCGCAAGCAAAAAGAGTACAATAATTAAAATCCAGATATAATTATCAAATTCGGATATCCAGGTCCATTTATAATGCTTTTTAATATAGTTTATCCATTCCAGTTCAAAATCGCGAAAAGAACTTCCGGTTGCATTTTTGAAACAATCATCCAGACTTAAATTTGATTTCAGACCATTCAGTATATACAGAACCGCGTCTATATCATAAGTGGCCAGCAGATATTGAACGGCTGAGTAGCTTTCCTGGTAGGCAAGTTCCGCTTTCGCGGAATGAAATTTAAGGACATTGTCAATTTGTGACAACGGGATCAGGGAACGGGTTGCCAGCGCTTTGGACATAGCCGTGCTCATGATCCATTTATTATCGCCGGAGTAAAAGATGGCCAATCCTTCGTTCATCCAGCGTGGTATTTCGGTAAGCCCCATTTTTTGATGTAAAAGTAAATGAAAAAGTTCGTGAATGAGCGTGGTAGAAAAAACATTGTCCTGATCCCAGCGCGGTGACCGGATATACATGGTGTTTTCCGAAGGAGCGGCGAAAGCGCCGGTCCAGTCGGGTAATTGTCCTCTTAGAAAGTCGCGGAAATTTCTTCGTGTCGGGGCAATATAAACATTTATAGTGTTTCGCTCTGTTATCAGCAGATCGGCGGTAATTTCTTCAAGATATTTACCAATAATATTCAAAGCCTGTTTTGCATAAGCAGAGTCCGCGGGAGAATAAATAATTCGAATGTCATTTTTTTCAAGCAGCAGGAATCCTGCTTGACTATTACTCTGTTTTGCCCGCGCATGATGTAGACAAAAAATAAAGCAGAACAGCAAAATTAAAATATACTTGGACCGATAATTCATATTTGTTCTTTATGAAATCATAAAAACAAGCCACAGACGTAAATTCTTTCTGTGGCTCAAAGAAGTATTATTTATTTTAAAAATATAATTTGGAGAAAAATTTTCTTTTATCTGTTTTTTTAAGAGCTTTCGGATGAGGTTTGTAATTCTCTATCAGATTAACTTAGAGCATACTCCCGTACAATTTGACTGATTGTATCAATCTGTTTTTTTGTTTTTTCAAGTGCAAATAGCAAATTTTTATTAGTGCTGTCCAGCTGTGAGTCATCAATTTTTTCCAGGTTTAACGGCTCGAGATGTTTTGTAATATCCTTTTTGGTAAACGATTCTCCTTTTACACATTTACCAATTTCTATCGCCTTTTCCAGTACAAACTGATGGACCTGGATAATTTCCTGTGGTTTCAATTCATCAATTAACAGACTGACGGGATGATTTTTAATTATCCTTTTCATTATTTCCAGTTTAATGGTTGTTTTAAGACCTGTTTTGGGTGTTGATATCATACCAGTAACTTTATAATTCCTGTTAATTTGCGTACTCGCTGACCACGTCGATCAATGAAATTAATACTGATTTAACACTATCGGCTGATGTGCTGTTAAAAAATGTAAATTTATCCTTGTTTGATAATGAAATAAAAGGATTGACAATTGATTTTTTTACGGGTATAGGTTTGTCCATAATATCGGCGGCAATAATCATTGGCGCGTCGAATCTGGTGCTGAGAAAATCTATATTTTTTTTGGCTGTTTCAAACGATTTTTCATCAAACCAGTAAAATACGATAATATAACCCAGCATTTTTCGAGCAATCAGGTCCCAGGCGATATTATTTTGACTGCCGTTTGAACTTATTCCGTAAAGAAAAAGGTTAAAGTTGTTTTCGATCTCCAGATTACCAAATATGATATCCTGGTCGGACTTCATGACCTTCGGACAAGTATAATAAAGAAAAGAGGATTGGGATGAATCCGGGGAACCAACGATCAGTATTTCCCCGATTTTTTGTGAAACTTTTTTTGTTTCGAATTCGAGCATAGTAATTAGGTATTTATGATCTGTTTATAGCTGTTTTGATTAATTGTAAATCTTTTTTTGATAAAAAGACTTTATAAGGTGTTTTGGAATGTCGGGGAGCCGGATCATTTTGGCCTTTTGTCCTGTCTATATTATAACCCGCTTCGGTCAGATACGGCTTTTGCGGGTTGTTTTCCCGTTTAAAAAACGAAGTTATTTTTGTAAAAGTCTCTTCGTTATTATTTTCTCTATTCATGTGATCGAAAACGATTTGGGCAAACGGATCTTTGACCTGGTGTGATGACGGCTTTGTTACAAGCAGTCCTTTTTGCAATAATGATTTAATGAGTTCCAATGCATGCAGATCGTCCATTTTACTTTTTTCAATCCCATGCATAATTGTATTCGGTTCCGCATATTGGTCCAGCATTTGTTTTTCCGGATTTGTAATGTTTTTATTTTCATCCGGTTGAATGGCTTTTACCGGCGTATTTAAAGGAGGTAATTGCCGGGTAAGGTCTTTCCATTTTTGAATAAGTTTTGTGCCCTTGGAAATGATTGTCGTATTGTTTTCATTGATCATCCTGGTTCGGTCGATATTCTGGATTGAAACCCAAAAGATGCCTTTTAGCCATGTTAACATGTGCGTTAAAGCCTGTTCAGGTTCAAAGCCGTCGATAAAAGCGTCAACAATAACTCCCTTGTCGATGAATATTTGTCCTTCTTTATAGCCGCGGGACAAATAAATAATTCCGGACATGCGGCTGAGTTCCATGGTTTTTAAAAGGTCAACTACAGTCATTTCTTCCAGGTTCCCTTTAAAACCATGATTGATAATCCGACGGTTCTTTTCTATAATCTTTATTTCATTTAACAGTAAATGAACACGGGCAACAATCTCTTCGGGGGCATAAGGTTTTTCAATATAGTCATCAATTCCAATTTCCATGCTTTTAATACGGTCTTCCAATTTTGTTTCTTTTGTCGTGACGATAATCGGAATATGGCTGGTAATAAAATTGCTTTTAAGCTGACGGAAGAACTGGACTCCGTTGACAAGGGGCAAATCCAGTTCGGTAATAATTATATGGGGCTGGTTCGTAAGACAGTATTCACAGGCCTTTTGTCCGTCTTTAATATGTATAACGTCCAGGTTGGTTTCAATTAAATTTTTGATGAGTTGTTCTACTCCCGCGCCTTCACTGTCTACTATAAGAACTTTGAATTTTTGTTTGTTATTAAATGAAAGCATAAATAAAGTAAATTAGAAATATGTTATCAGCAAAAAAAATTTATTTTTTAAAGTAATTTTTAAACAATGAAAAAATAAGTTTTTTTGAATTCGGTTTGTCAAAATTTGAACAGAATACAATTTTTTGATTATTTTTTAATAATAATTTTGAACGAATATCATCGATACTCGGCTCATTTGAATCCGATGTTTTATTTGAGATGACGATAACAGAGGGAACGGAAAGTTTTCCCCTGAGCACATTCAAAAGATACTGAAAATAATTCCAGTTTGCGTTTTTAATATCGATCAGTAAAATATATCCCAATGTAGAGGGTGCAAAATACTCTAATAAAGGCGTGAATTCTTTTTCCATGGAAAAGGTGGTGATGTTTAAGTATTGTTCTCCTTTGAAACGGGCCGTACCAAAATAAATTTCCGATACATTCGGCAGATCGACCCGAGACTCAATAGCCCGTCCCACAATTAAATTTTCCACGATATTTTTTCGAACAGAATTATCCGTTCCTAAGATTAATATTGTTCCTTTTGCTTTTTGATGAGGAGATACAGGTTGTTTTTTTTCAGTCAGCGTTTCGACCTTTGACGATTCTACGGTTTTTAATTGGCCGGTTGTGATTTTTTTCTGTGCAGCCCATGTTTGTGTTTTGGGAGTTATATGAGCCTGCCTGACAGGGGCGGAGGCGGGTTTTTGAGTTTCATGCTTTGTTTCATCGGCTTTTGATTTCTGATCCGGGATGACTTTTTCAACCTTTTTAACCGGTTCCTGATAAAAATTGGAAATTTTTACATTTATGGATTCAGAATCCGTTTCATTAATAATATTCTTGAATAATGAATCCGCACTATCTTCATATTCGGATGATTCAATTTCTTCTTCCCGGGCTGCGGGTACATGAGCGGATTTTTCTTTGACAATAGTTAAAAATCCCAATTGATTTAATTGCAGGATTCGTTTTAATGTCGTTATTTCATCTTCCTGGCTGTCATTGATTATCTGCTTCAGTGTACGCTTCCCGTCAAACAGTTCTAAAAAATATTGCAAGTTGCTGGCCAGATCCTGTTTTGATGTTATTTTTTTGAAATTGGAAGTCGTCGTTAGAACAGTATCAAGAGAAGGAAGTTGTTTTAATATTTCTTCACGTTTTTCCATTCTCATTGCTCCTTGCAATAAAATTGCCAAATTACTGACTTTTATTTCGTCTATTACATCGATGTCACAGAAATGCATGGAAAATCGGCCTCTATCCCAGGTCATCATTTTATAAACGGCATCCACACCTTTGAATGCTAATGTACCGGCATTAATAATGTTGCCGTTTTCAAAAAATATCTGGCCGGAAAAACCATTTTCATTTATTAAACTTAAAACACCTGTTTTTTTTTCGAGACCAAAAACTTTGATCAAATCAAAAAGAGAAATATCCTTTAATTTACCGGCAAATTTCTTTTTAATAATGTTTTCTTCAGTGGATTTACGTTCAATCCTGGAAAGGAGCATGTTTAACCGCGCAATGAGTTCTTTTACATGGATCGGTTTTACAATATAATCTTTCGCGCCAAGTTTCAGACTTTTTACACGGTTCCAGATATCATTTTTCTGGGTCAGAAATACAACCGGTATATTGACGTTCAATGAAGCTTTTTGTGTATTTTCCAATAAATTAAAACCGTCAATGCCGGGCGCGGCAAGTTCAGAAAGAACAGCGTCAAACGGTTTCAATTGTAAAAGTTTCAATGCTTCACTGTTATCGGCAGCCACATCTACTTCATACCCGGATTCAATGAAATTGTTTTGTAAAACTTTTTGATTGTTTGGGTCTTTATCAATTATCAGTATTGAACGCCGATTCATATTAACTCTTAAATAGTCCAGGACTAATAAAAAAAGTAAATTATTCATTTTATACTAATTATTAGATAAAAAGTTATTTAAAAATTCAGAGCAAGTCAAGGTATTTTTATTTTTGGAAAAGAAAAAAGCCGGAGAAAATCCGGCTTTATATCGAAAAAAATTTTTATGATGGGATACAGGTTTCATAATCAAATGATTATACTTTCTTGAAATTTCCTGAGTAAATTTTTGTTGTTTGTTTTTTTGTTCTTTTTATAAAAGAAAATTGATTTGTTGTTTAAATTTTTTATTTGAATAAAGGGAATAACAGCCGTTCCGTTTGTTGAGATGTTTGCTCTCTCGATGATACCTGGAATTGTAAAAGAATAGTGTGAATAATTTATTTGGTCTTTGTGTTTGAAAAATAATAACAGTTTATTCCAGGCCGGGTCCGATACAACCCTTATATACATGTTGCTGTCATGATGATTTTTGAAATCATAATCGCAAAAGTTCTTATTTTCTTTTTTTGAGAACACTAAGACAAGTTGATACTCAACGGCGATTTTTTGAGTTTTTTTTATGACCGGTTTACATATGAATTGCCCTTTTTGAAGCTGCAGTGTTGAAATACTACAGGCAAAATCAAGTACTTTATTTGAAACAGGATATGATAATTCAGCAGAAATAGATTCGTATATCCCATCCAGTTCATTCAAATATTTTTGACAAATCGGACAGTCAAACAAATGATGTTGAGGATTCTCTTTTAATACCCGGTTAAGATCGTTCTGTAAAAATTGAAGCTCCAGCTCCATTGACTCGGGGCAATCATCATAAGAATTTAAGTATGTCATGTTGTATTTTATTTTAATTATTAATTTTATTATAACATAACATACAGGCAATAATTAAAAATTACGTAAATTTATAATAAGGCTTTAAGATGACCGCGAAAATTTTTTTTGGCAACCTTGGCAAGGTATTCAAAAATAGTTCTTTCTTCCTTTCTATATTGAATTTGTGTCAATTGGGGTAAATAATATTTCAAGTTCCTGTAATAGGATGAACTGTCTTTTTTATGTAAAAGATCGTAAAGCACATCATGTAAGGCGCAATTATATATTTTGGCTTTGGCAGCAGTTATTTTACCCGATTTTATATATAGTTTGTCAATTTTTCGCTGAATTTGCTGCATGACAATTTTTATATAGCCTTCTATTTCCTGGGTCTCCAATTGGTCCAATGGCGTGGGTACCGAATCATCTCCGTTTAATTTATCGCGCAAGCCTTCAAATTTGGTTTTGCGGATAAGTTTGACAATAACATCCATGGGTAAAAAATTTTGATAATCTTCAAGTCCGTATATTGTTTTTAAAAGTTTTTTTAGAGCGCTTGAAATGGAGTCTTTCGGGCTGAAAACATCAATAAAACGCGTATGCAGAACATCTTCGGGTATGGGAGAAGAAGCTTTTCTGAGATAAGACGAAATGCTATCCACATCAATTACGGTGTCTTTATTGATATTAATCCCGTTCTTATAAAAAACAAATTCCTTGCCCAGGTCACGGAAAATTTCCAGTTTTTCGGAACTTCGTATAGCAACTTTTATATTCCGCACAATTTTTGCCCCTTCGGGATCCCGTTCCCGAAAAATCCGGGACAACTCTTGCTTTGTTTTACGGACAACCAATCTCCTGGTCAGGGCCAAAATTTCTGTATCGTCGATATTTTGTATTCCCAGAAAGGGTGTATAATATTTAACGAGTTGAGGAAAGTTCCCGTTTCCATCGCCACTGAATAATTCCGCAACACAATCCAGTGCGAGATCTTCAAGTTCGTCTTTGGTCTCTACTCTCTCGCCGGAGATGCGTTTCCCGATAACTTCCTGGTATCGCAAATACCCTAACGAGATTTTTTTTGTTAATTCAATAAATTGAATCAGTTGAGCCTGGCGATAAGTTCCGTTGCAAATATCTGCCAATGTTTGAGTAAGTGTGTTATTGTTCATATCTTTGAATTTATATTAATACCAAATTAAATTTCTTATCCATGCAGATTTTTCGATTTGTTATTATGGAACGCAAAAGGTATACCATTAATATAACCGCGCAAAGGACGCTTAAGATATTGTTTTTATTGAATTGAGTTTTTTGTATTAAAGGGAAACCCATTTCATTTTTGTGACAGGCTGGAACATTGTTTTAGACTGGAACATATTTAAAAAAACGGTAAAATTGCATGGTTTTGAAGTCATGTTATAAAAAAGCGGGTTTTCGGATGGAAGGAAAGAAAAAAAGCCGGAATCCCCCTGTGTAAAATATATTAATTATTTGTGATCATAGTCAGGCCATATTTTTTCGCTTTACGATAGATTGTCGCTCTGCCGATACCCAGTTTTTTAGCTGTCTTGGAAATATTTCCCTCACATTCCAGCAGGGCCTGTCTGAGGGCCTCTTGTTCCAATTTTTCAATCCAGCTTGCCAGGGTGTTATCAGATTCATATATTTGTTTCTCGCCTATGGAACGAACGGCCTGCGGCAAATCTTTGGGAGTGATCTCTTTGTCCGACGACAGCACAACAGCCCGTTCGATTGCGTTTTCCAATTCCCGCACATTCCCGGGCCAGTTATAGTTCATCAGCAACTCCAAAGCATCCGGATTTATATCCTCAATATTTTTGCCTTCCTGTTCGCTATACTTTTTTCTAAAGTGTGTGGCCAGCAACGGGATATCTTCCTTTCTGTCCCGAAGCGGGGGAAGTTTAATGGGGAAAACCGATAGCCGGTAATACAAATCTTCCCTGAAATTTCCATTTTTCATTTCTTCTTCAAGGTCTTTGTTTGTCGCCGAAATGATCCTGACGCTTACCTTGATCAATTCGTTCCCGCCGACACGTTCAAATTCCCGTTCCTGCAGAATTCTCAAGATTTTGGCCTGAGTGGCCGGCGACATGAGCCCGATTTCGTCGAGGAATATTGTGCCGCCGTTTGCCTGTTCGAATTTTCCTATCCTTTTCCCGGCCGCGCCGGTGAAGGAGCCTTTTTCATGTCCAAACAGTTCACTTTCAAGTAACGATTCAGGTAATGCCGAACAATTGACAGCGACAAAGGGTTTGTCCGCGCGTGACTTGGACAAAAAATGTGTCGCCCGGGCGATTAATTCTTTGCCGGTACCGCTTTCTCCCTGAATAAGTACGGTAACATTGCTATCCACTACCTTACTTAATGCTTTGAATACGTCCTGGATTCCTCCGCTCTGACCGATAATGTTGCCGAATGAATATTTCCCTTTAAGTTCGGTACGAAGTTCATCAACTTCTTTTCGCAGGGAGGAATTCATCAAAGCGTTGTCAACCGTAACAATAAGACGGTCCCTTGCGAACGGTTTGGTCAGAAAGTCATATGCGCCGGATTTCATTGATGTAACCGCGCGTTCAATTGTGCCGTGAGCGGTCATCATGACCACCTGAATTCTTGAATCTTCTTCCTTGATTTGTTTTAAAGTTTCAAGACCGTCCATTCCGGGCATTTGAATATCCAAAAGCGCCAGATCCGGCGTTTCTTCCCGTATGATATTCATACAGGCTTCGCCATTCAAAGCCGTGCGGATTTCATATTTTTTCTCTTTGTGCAGAGTCGCTTCAATCATTTTGCAAATATTTTTATCATCATCAACAATGAGGATAACGGGTTTGCTTACATTTTCATTCACGGTAAATTCTCCAAAGATATGGACAATCTGATAATATTTATATATTTTACCAAAAACTTATGAAAAATTCAAGTTATTTGTTCGATTTTGAGACACTATGTTTTAATCACCAGTGACCGGTTAATCCCGCATACATTATTATTCGTTTAATGTTTTATTATTTTTTTTGATGTTAATCCGGTTCCTGATTTGTTTAAAGATTAAAATTTTTTGCAGGTCATTCCGGTTTAGCGGTTCTATTTTTATTGAAAGATATTTCCACTGTGCGGATATGGAAAAATTAAGCGGTAATTTTACCCAGTCTTTTTCTGTTGTCAATATGTACTTTGCGGAACTGTTTTTAAAAGTTTCCTCTATCCCTAAAATATCTTTTTCCGTATAAAAATGATGATCTTTGAATTTGATAAAAGCTTTTATCCGGGCGCCCAGGTCATGCAATGTCTGTTTAAAGCTGTCCGGGTTGCCCAATCCTGAAAAAGCAACAACCGGAACGGATTGTAATTCAGGTTTGGACTTGTTTCCGTTCACGTCGGTCAGTTTTACCGGTGTATATTTGGCGTAAATAAAAGGTTTCGATTTTATTTGTTTCGGGAGACGCGGTATGGTTTCGATACCTGTATTGCCGTTCATCCATACAATATTGGTTCTCTGAAGATTGAACCTGAATTCACGCAGCGGACCGGCTGGCAATAAAAAATTGTTGCCGAACAGTTTTTCCTTATTTATGGTGACGATATCCAAGTCCCTGTAAATCCGGCGGTGCTGAAAACCGTCATCCAGAATGATCACGTCCGGTGAAAATTTTCGCAGGGCGAGTTGAGCGGCGCGGACCCTGTTCCTGTCGACCAAAACGGCAACCCCGGGTAATTTCTTCGCTAAAAGCACCGGCTCATCGCCGCCTTCTTTCACCGGGGATATCCTGCCCTTTCCATCCGAAACAATTACACAATCCTTTGATTCTCTTGCATACCCTCTGCTGATAATTGACACTTTGAAGCCTTTTTCCAGTAACCATTCGGCAATTGTAATCACGGTCGGGGTTTTACCCGTACCGCCAACGGTTATATTTCCGACGCTGATGACCGGGCAGTCAATTTTCACCGTAGGTAAAATACCTGTATCAAAGAGTAAATTACGAATGACCGTGATTGCACCGTAAATTATTGAAAACGGCCATAATAAAATTGCCGGCCATTTATTTTCGAATAAAGTCATCCGCCTCCTCCTGTAAGGCGATCATCCTGTTTTCGATTTCCGTTCTGTATGATTCAAGTGCTTTAGGGTCCAAAGTGCGGGGCAGTTGCATCGGTTTTCCGTAAGCCAGGCAAATCTGCGTAAACGGATACCACAGAGTGAATTTATCCCAGGTTTTTAATGAAATCGGTTTTCGTGCTGAAAAAGTGAGCGGCTGTATTATAGCGCCGCTTCGCTGCGCCAGCAGCATGGCCCCTTTTTTGAAAACGTGCCGAGGACCGGTTGGGCCGTCCGGTAAAATGGTGCAGTTATGACCTTGTTTCAATTTTTGCAGCATCTTGCGGTACGCATTTGTACCCCCTCTTGTACTGGAACCGCGTACGGTTTGATAGCCCAGGCGCAGAATGGTTTGCGCGATTATTTCGCCGTCATCGTGTTCGCTGACCATTGCGACGACCTTTTCGTTCCGATGTGCGAATAACGGCAGCAGCATGGTTCCGTGCCACACAACGTACATGATTGGCAAACCGCTCTTTTTAGAAAAATTCAAATAATTACGATTTAAGACTTTTTTAAAACCTGTTTGACCCAAAACTAAAATTAACAGCCAGGCAAGTTTAACAGCAATGTATGATATTAAGTCCTTTTTTTTCATATCACGTTGTTCGGATTTATTCTTTATGTCCGGTTTGTTTTTAACTGGTCCAAAATGAGGAGCGCGGTTTTTCCGGCTGCGCCCGGTGCGCCTAATTTTTGTTTTACTTTTTTAAGCTTGTTGATTCTGGTAACCCGGTAATTTGTATCATACAATAGTTTTTCGAGTTCCGGCTTTACATTTTCTACGGTCAGCCCCTGTTGAATATATTCCTTTGCTACCAGCTCCCCGGCGACGATATTAGCCAGGCCGATATGATGAATTTTTACAAGCATTTTACCGATTAAATATGACAGCGGAGATACCCTGTACGCAATGACAAACGGGGTTTCAAAGCATGCTGTTTCCAGGGTGGCCGTACCCGAGGCGACGAATGCGGCGGTGGCGTGTTTCATCAGGTCGTAGGTTTTGTTTTCGATAATCCGAACATCCGGGAATTCTTTCAGATAAGAATTAAAATTTTCTTCCCGGATTGTTGCCGCCTTACTGACGGCTATCTGCAAATCACCATGTTGCTTTTTAAGCGCTGTCGCCGCTTTTAGCATGACCGGTAAAAGAAATTCAATTTCCTGTTTTCTACTGCCCGGCAGTAACGCCAGCAGGGGAGTATCGGGATTCATGTCGAAATGTTGGCAAAACGTCTGTTTATCCATCGTTGTTTTCAAACCATCCATTAAAGGATGGCCGACAAACGTCGTTTTAATGCCGTATTTTTTAAAAAACGGGACCTCAAAATCGAAAATAACGGCAAGGTGATGGATATATTTGGCCATTTTTTTGGCGCGGCCCTGCGCCCATGCCCACACCTGGGGTGCGATGAAATAAAATATATTTACGCCCTTTTTATGCGCCTGCCTGGCAAATTTCAAATTGAATCCCGGGTAGTCGATCAACACCACAATATCCGGGCGGCGTTTATCCAGTTCTTCAAGCAAGTGAAAAAAAATCCGGCGAAAATAAAAATAGTGTTTGATGACTTCCCAGAAACCGATATATGCCAGTTGATCAACATGATAATAGAGTTCCATTCCGGCCTGCCGCATTTTATCACCCCCGACGCCGAAAAT
The DNA here is from genome assembly GCA_016934825.1 of Candidatus Zhuqueibacterota bacterium. Taxonomy (GTDB): domain Bacteria; phylum Zhuqueibacterota; class Zhuqueibacteria; order Residuimicrobiales; family Krinioviventaceae; genus Fontivivens. The sequence goes on along the minus strand of JAFGSB010000140.1, from coordinate 78,233 downwards.
TTCAAGATTTGGTTCGGCTTTGAACAATTCTTTTACCAGTTCACCGCCATGCAGATCTCCCGACGCTTCACCCGCTAAAATCATGATTTTTGTGGACATGGTTTCCTCAAAATAATATCCATCGCAGCAGCATTAAAACGGTCACGGCGGTAAAACTTTGTAATGTATTGCGTTCCGTTCGCAAGGCTCTCTTCAGAGGGGTCGGCTCTCTGTCGCCTTTTCCCCAATTGTTTAAACGAGGCAGGAAGCGGGGTACATTTTGCATATATTCCGTATAAACGGCGCCGAATTTTTGTTTCAGGAAATCCTCCTCCAGTGAAATAATTGCGCCGTACTGAACGAAAAACAGGGCCAAATAGACCATAATAAACCAGGGCATCAACGGCCATGCGATAAACAGCATACCGAAGCTTAATAAAAAATTTCCAAGATATAACGGATTTCTTGTATGACCATAAGGGCCGGTCGTGACCAGTACATCGGCCCCGACTTCACCGGTTGTACGCGTTGCTTTCCCGGCATACCGGACCGACCAGAGCCTGATGACCTCTCCGGAGAACGCGATCAGAAATCCGGCTATAAACGAATATATCGTGATATTGGCAAAAACAAGCGCTATCAAGATGAGGGGAATGGGTGTGAAACTTCTGTATTTAAAAAAGAATTCTCTGCTTATCAAAGTATGTTCCTATATTTTTTGATTTTTTATGATCTCTGTTATTTCTGTGGCTATTTTTAGAGCTTCAAGACCGTCCTGTCCGCTGACAACCGGAGTGCCGCCTGTTTCAATCGCATGGAAAAAGCTTTTCCATTCCGCCTGCATCGCGTCCTCGTCCGGTGGTTGCGGCTGAGTGTAAATTATGTTCCTCTTATGTTTGCCTTTTTCGATTTGTCCGAGACTCATTGTATTGGGAACAAAATTGCTTTCATCGACAATCTGAAATAATTCCGTCAGTCTCTGCAGGAAATCGATCGAGATGTAGGAATCTTTTTGAAACAGGCGCATCTTGCGCATTTTTCTCTGCGATATACGGCTGGCGGTGACGTTTGCCACACACCCGTTTTCAAATTGTATTCGCGCGTTGGCTATATCTATTTCACCCGAGACGATCGCAACGCCGTTGGCATGAATTTCCGCTACCTTGCTTTTAACCAGGCTCAATATAATATCAATATCGTGTATCATCAGGTCAAGAATAACGGCCACATCAGTGCCCCGCGGATCAAAGGGCGCCAGGCGATGTGATTCGATGAACATAGGGTGCAGGTCAAAATTATTGAGCGCCCTGATGGCCGGATTAAAACGTTCGATATGACCCGTTTGCAGGGGAACATTCCGCTCTGCGGCCAGGCTGACCATTTCTTCCGCTTCGGCTATTGAACTGGCGATGGGTTTTTCCACAAAAACGGGCTTGCCGGCGGCAAGCGCCTGTTTTGCCGTCTCCAAATGACGCGTTGTCGGGACGATTATACCGATAATTTCTGACGTCTTGATTAATTCTTCAACCGATTCAAATGCCCGGCAATTATATTTATCCGCGACCTGTTTTTTCCTGTCGGACTCTATATCGTATATACCTGTCAGTTCCGCATCTTTTAACTGGGATAACGCGTTGCAATGATATTCACCCAGCTTGCCTACCCCGATCAATCCTACTTTAAAAACGGGCATTCATGTGCCTTTCATATAATTTATTATTCATTCGATTACGGATAATTTAAAGATAAATTGGCAAAATTACAAAAATTTTATATTGAAGAATAAATCAAACGGGTCAAATACGAACCGCCAACAATACGGCCCGTTTACATAATTTCCGACAGCAGGGCAGCTACAGCTTCAAGACCTTTTGCGTCGGTTTCGTCAAAGTCATTGAACTTTTCGCTGTCAATATCCAGAATGGCCCTGATGTTTTTGTTTTTATCAAAGACCGGTACGACGATTTCGGAATTTGACCGGTCGCTGCAGGGGACATGTCCCGGGAATTCATGAACATTAGGCACTATGACGGTTTCCTTTTTCTCTACACAATTTGCGCATACCCCCTGTCGGAGATTTAATTTAATACAGGCCGGCGGCCCCTGAAATGGGCCTAACAGAAGATGGTCCGTGTTCACAAAATAAAATCCAACCCAAAAAAAGCCGGGAAAATATTCTTTTAAAATAGCCGATGTATTTCCCAGTGTGGCTGTCCTGTCAATATTCCTCAATACCTGAGCCCGAATCCGTTTTGCGGCCCATTTATAAGCTTCAACTTTGTTCATTTATGTTCCTGTAAATATTATTGTTTTTTAGGGGTTGTCAACTCTATTAGCTTTTCAAGTTCTTTTTTGATCACTACCCGGTAAGCCGGTTTGTTGGCCGTATTATATTCCTTTGAATGATGCATGGCAGGATAGTTATTTTTTTTGGCTCCGCCGTTCAGTTCGTCAATTTTTTTTATAGAAAAAGGCAGTTTGCTTTCCAGAACAAGTTGATAAAAATTTCGCCATGTTGTAATAAAAAATTCATGATTTTCCTCAAACCTGAAAGCTGATTGATATAAGGCATCCCAGAGTATATGATAATTGCCGGTAATGTGTTTACAGGGTCGAATATTGATCCGAAACACAAGTCCATCCGTCGAAACCGGCTCAAATAAAAACTCTTCCCTAACAGGTAATACGGAATCCCATTCCTGCTGTAAATACCGTTTCGCTGCTTTGGGATTCCCGAGTAAATGTTTCGGGCCCATTATACCCTGGTAAAGCAATTTGTATACATCCTGTTCAGTCAGGAACTGATGATTTTTTATATGAAACTGAATTAAATTTTTCAGGGCTTTTAACTCTTTATCCGGCATCCGGGTTCCATCCTTTATTGATGATAAACTCCATCCAGTAGGCAAGATATTTCCAGGAACCGAATTCGGAGTAAAAATCTTCCACCTTTTTGGCGGTGGGTTTAATGCCTTTGAAATGTGTTTTTGTCATATAGGATATCACCAGGCTGTCCACTGCCAGTTCATCGTATTTTCCGTATAGGGCGCACAGATATCGGGCGGTAATTTTACCGATCCCCTTAAAACTTAAAAAGTACTTGTTCAATTCATTATATGACAGCGATCCGTTTTCAATTTGTGTCAGCATTTGATCGTGCTGTAAGGACCGCTGACACAGGTCGATTAGATAACCGCTCCTGTAACCGACCCGGCCGGTTTCTTTAAGAAATTGTTCCCCGGCGTCAAGGATTTGTTCCGGAGAAGGAAATAAACGCAGGTCACTGCCCGGTACGGGCGTACCCAGACGGGCGATGTTATTGATCATTGTTACGGCCTGTTTCCACTGAACATTCGTGCCGCAAATGCTTTTGAAAACATCTTCGAATACGGATTCGCAGCGCATGATCCGACCCATGCCAAGTTGCGGCACTTTTTGTAGTATGGGATAGCGGGAACAGATTTTGTAAAAACCGGTCAGGTCCATATTCAGATTAAAGATGTGCCGGAATTTCCGGATGATGATATCTTTTATGCCGTCATCGGGAAAGGAACCTGTAAATAAAAGTTTTGTCGATGTTTGGTTATGGTCGTTATCTTCACTGACCGAAATCAAAACTGGATTTGTCGAATCGAGACCGACCGCCCATCGCAAAATTTTGGCCTGGTTGTCCCAGTAAAAAGGGGTAAGCTGAAACCAGCCGTGTGTCTTTACGGTCGCTTCAAAAGAAAACGGTTTGGGGATTTCATAAATAAAGTCCATGCCTGTCTGCATCCTTTTACATTCAAATTCATCAAATTAATAATAAAAAAAATACCACGGTAATAATATGGAGCGAAAATGGAACTGAAAATAAAATTTCCCGGCGCCTCACGAGTCGATGCGGAATACGGAAACCTGAATATCGTAACCAATCAGGATGGTACGGCCCCGCCGCCTTTTGCTTTGTTCCTGGCGTCGATCGGGACCTGTGCCGGAATTTATGTAAAAAATTTTTGTGATCAAAGAGGTATATCGGCGGAAAATATTGAAATTATACAAAAAATGGAGAGGGACCCCGTTACACGCATGATCAGCAATATTACTTTGGATATAAATTTACCGGAAGATTTCCCGGTAAAATATAAAGAAGCGGTAATACGCGCGGCAGATTTGTGCGCGGTCAAAAAACATCTGGTGTCGCCTCCGGACATAAAAGTATATGCGAATTTAAAAACCGAAACACAAACGGTAAACGTATAAAAGAAATGCCTCATGAAAATGAGGCATTTTTATATCAATCCAGGTTCTGCCAGACTGTGGGATTGATTTTGATTATTTTTTCTTCCCACTTTAATTTGTTTTCCTGTTTTAATCGCATTAATAACCGTGACAGTGATTCCGGGGTCGTTCCGATTGCCGCGGCAATGTCCTTTTTGGACAGAGAAGGCTTTATTTCTTTTTGTCTTCCGTATTGTTCCTTCAGAAACAAAAACAGCCGTTCTTCAACATCATGCAGGGTCAGGTATTTTATCTGGTTGGCGAGGTATCGCTGCTTTTTCATCAACATGCTGATGAAATCATTCCTGAAATCTTCATTGTTCAGCAGACAAAAAATTTGTTTTTTGGGTATCACATAAACCTGTCCGGCGGCAAGCGAAAGCGCGGAGACCGGGTATTTACTTTCCTCGAATAATATGACCTCTGCAAAAATTTCTCCCGGTTTGATGGTTTTAATGACGATCTCTCGTCCTTCGCCGGTGGTTTTGTATAACTGGATATTGCCGCTCACGCAAAAATAAATCGAATGCCCCGTTTCGCCTTCAGTGAACAGGATCTGTTTTTTGTTAATATTTTTTGGGATACAAATTTCCGCCAGCGCTTTTCTGCTTTTGTCCGAGATATCTTTGAAAAATGCAGCTTTTCTTAGATTTTGTTCAATTGTGTATAAAAGTTCTGAAGTCATTGTTTAGTCCGGGTAATGATTGACGGGTTAATATATTCAAATAAAAACAAATCTGAAATAAAAAAACATTTCACTTGATCCGAATCAAGGCGGTTGCCGCATTTTTGTATTATATTTTTCCCATAACAGCGATGAAGAAATGATAAAGGAAAGAGGATTATGAAAAGAAAAATTATAAAAATAGACGAAGCTATATGTACCGGCTGCGGATTGTGTATACCCGAATGTCCGGAAGGCGCAATCCAGCTAATTGACGGTAAAGCGCGCCTGGTGAGCGATCTGTTTTGCGATGGTCTCGGGGCCTGTCTGGGATTTTGTCCGGAGGGAGCGATTACCATAGAAGAAAGGGAGTCCGAACCATATGATGAAATAAAAGTTATGGAGAACATCGTAAAACAGGGTAAAAATACAATACTTGCGCATATAAAGCATTTAAGGGATCATGGAGAGACCGTGTTCCTGAACCAGGCAATGGAATATTTAAAAGAACGACATATCAATATTGCGGATAACGAGGAGACAAAAATGAACGATCAACATTTTGCGGGATGCCCCGGTTCCCGTAATATGGAATTGGCGAATAAAACCTCCGATACTATTCCGGTGCAGGGACAGCGGCCTTCGCAGTTATCGCACTGGCCCATTCAAATGCATTTGATATCGCCAACCGCACCGCATTACCGGAACGCCGATCTGCTTTTGGCAGCGGATTGTGTGGCTTTTAGTATGGGAGATTTTCATAACGATTATTTAAAAGGGAAAAAACTGGCCATTGCCTGTCCGAAACTGGACGACGGCAGGCAGGTTTATCTCGATAAATTGATTGCATTAATCGACATGGCCGAAATAAATACCCTGACGGTCATGACCATGCAGGTCCCGTGCTGCGGTGGTCTGCTCTCTCTTGCCCTGCAGGCGGTTGAATCGGCTGAGCGGAAAGTGCCGGTTAAAAATTATATCGTCAGTCTGGAGGGAGAAATATTAAGGGAAGAGTGGATTTAATTTTAGTTCATGAGGTAAATGGGTCCTCAAAGGTTTTTTATATTAAAAATTTACATAAAATAATTTCATTTTTTAAATTCCTGAAATAAAATAAACAGTTTTTTGTTAAATAAAGTAGAAAAAATAAAAAATAATACTTTATGTGATAAAATAAATTTCGCATAATGAATCATCAGAATTAAAGGAGTTAAAAATGATTTCAAAAGAAATGGAAAAAGCATTAAACGGACAGATTAATAAAGAAACATACTCCGCATATCTTTATTTTGCAATGGCGGCATATTTTGAAAGTGAAAATTTTGACGGCATGGCCGCATTTATGAAAGCACAGGCCGGGGAAGAACTTGAGCACGCAATGAAAATTTATAATTATGTGAACGAACAGGGCGGCAGAGTTGTCCTGGAAGCCCTGGAAAAACCGCAGGCAGATTACAAAGGGGCTCTTGAAATTTTTGAAATGTCTTTGAAACATGAAAAATTCATTACGGCAAGTATTAATAAACTTGTGGACCAGGCCATAAAGGAAAATGATCATGCGACCAGGGCGTTTTTAAACTGGTTCGTGACCGAACAGGTTGAAGAAGAGGCAACTATGGACGCTATTGTTGCCAAGTTGAAATTGATTGGAGAAGCCGGACACGCAATACTGATGCTTGACGCGCAGTTGGGTAAACGCGGTGAATAGATAATTTTTTTGCTTTTTATCAGCGGGCATAACCCTCTTGTCGAGTAAAAATCGACAAGAGGGTTTTTATATATATTTTTTTTTCAAAAGTAATTGATACCCTGATGGGACATTTTTTAAAAATTCGGAACCGGTATATAAATAATAAAAATCATGTAGAAAAATTAATCAATTTCGGCAATACATTGTGACAAAATTGACACAAAACACGAAAACATATGGGGCACAATGTATACACATATTGAGCAAAATTTTTTATAATTCTGATTTTCAAAAAAAAAGCCCGGGATAAACCCGGGCAAAATTTAACACGGTGCCCCGGAACCCGGTTCTTCATTATAGACATCAAGCTGCGGAGATGCCGGTCTGACATCGGCTGTGCCTTCGCCGCTATTTTCTTCTTCTACGATAACAAATGAATTCCATAAAATTTCGCCGAGTACTGTACCATCCGAAAGGTACCAAAAACCGCCGTCTTGATACGCGTCACCCGGCGCGGCAACGATTTTTCTGTATGATTCATGACTGCCCAGTTCATCTTCCCAGGTTAAATGATTTGTTAAACGCGCGCCGGAGTTGATATATGAAACGGTTCCGGGATGTCTGTCCAAAAGACCGTCACCGTCACAATCGGTATTCGAGAGCCACGCGTTGTTCCATTTCATAACCAGTTTGATATCACGTAAATCCGCATCCCATGCCGGGAGCATAACAACGCCCGGATTTTCCTGCTCATAAGCGCCCGCATCGCCCGTATATGGCGGGAATCCGGCGGCTCCGAGATATGCGTTTACATATAATCCGTTAAATATATGCGCATGATAATTATAACCATAATCATCATAGCCGAGTTCAAGAGGTTGTCCTTCAAGAAAGTGACCGGGGGGATACGTTAATGATCCGTCTTTAATTGATATACAACCACTTCCGTTTTTCCCCGATTTGCCGGGATTATCGGGTTTTCCGGGATTATCGGGCTTTTTGGTAATATTACTCATATCATCGTTTCCAAGGGCTTGAATACCCATCGGAGATTTTTGGCAGCTGAACACCATTACGGATACCATAACTGCCAGGATTAACAACAGTGATAGCTTTTTCATAGCTATAACCTCCTAACGTTAATGAAAAGAAATAGTAATATGATTTAAATTACCTCCCCGGCAATTCAGACACATCACAGTTTGTAATTTTTTGAGTTAGAGTTTACAACCGGAACAGAAAACCCAACCCATCCACCAATAAACAAAACCACCACACAATGCAGAAATTAGAAGAATTAAACTGCAGTATTGATTAAAAACCATGCAAATTCAATGCCAGCAAGTGAAAAGTGAAATCACAGCAAGTTTTTTTACTCTATAACAGAAGTGACCTCACTCAATATTTTTTCCCCTTGTGAATTTTCAATTTTTCCCAGTACCCCGATCATATATATTCCTTTTTGCGCAAACAGGATATTGCCATAATAGCTGTCCGTTCCGGCAAAGGTCGGGTCGGCAAAATCAAATAATGTATTTGTCCCGTTTTTATCGAGACGTAACTTTTCAAATTTTTCGATGGCGTCGTCCCCGTTGGCGCACTGTATAAGGAAAATATAATATTTTTCTCCGTCATGATCATATTCTGCGCTGTATCCGTTATACAGATACTGCATTCCCAGGACATCCTGACGAGTGAATTTTTCGCTGTTCGGTATTTTGTTATTGACCGGAAACGCGGAAAACAAAGCGGGTATGGAACCTCCGGAAGGAATTTTACGTGACATGATATCGGCGATTTGTATCAGGAATTCGTTTGCCCTTGCGGATGTTTCATAAGCGATTAATTTAACATAATACCTGTCCTGCCAGAAATAAATCGCGTTATTGTACTGCATTCCGTTACTGCCAAAAGTAACCGGTTTCCCCTTTGACGATTTTTCCTGCGAGTAAATACCGAACGCGTTCAGGCTGTCGGCCATATCATAAATATCAACCACCATTTCCACGCTGTCCGGATTCATAACCACCAAAGTAACGACCTGTTCAAACCCATAGGCAATATAGGCCGGGGCGCCGCCGTTTATGTAATCCCACAGATTGTCCTGATTATAATATTCCGGTTCCGAGGAAACGATAACCGGGTCTAATTCGTCAGCCGAAGGGATCAATTCGGCTAACTCTTTGGCAAAGCTGTTAATCCCGGCGCATATCAAAAAAAGAAGAACAAATATTAAAATTGAACGTTTCATTTTTTTCCTTTATACATGACCTTTATGTTTTCGTTGATTTCATCCATATTCCCCATTGCAACGGCTATGGAACGTATATAGCTGTGCCGTAAAATCCATTTCAGCCCTTCCGCGAACGAGGGTGTAATACCGGGCGAAGGGGAATACGTTCCGCCGGAACAGGTTTTCATAGCTATGATCGCAATATTATTTTTTTCGGCAATTCTCATCTCTTCTTCCAGGGCGGGTTGATCCCATTCATTAAACCGTCCGGATCGGGAATGTACATAAGAACCTTTGTGATTATACGGCACCATAACTACATCGTAAAATTTACTTTTATTGTTGGCCTTTAACAAAGCGACCTGGTTTTCATGGCTTGAAAATCCGCAGGCCCTGATCTTGCCGCTTTTTTTCGCATCTGTAAAAAATGTTTGTACTGCTTCGTGATTTATGATGTCTTCCGATTCTGCGCCGTGAATTAACAGGGTGTCTATATAATCGGTCTGTAATGCCTGCAGACTTTCGTTTAAAGAGGTTTCCATCATTTGTTTGATTTTTTTGGTCACGGCGGATGTTTTAAGCCTGTCCCCCTTTTCCCTGACGTTAATGTCGACTTTGGATTGTACAACAACATTTTTGCGAAATTCTTTAATGACATTCCCGACCATGACCTCGTTTTGACCATTGGAATACCCGCGGCCCGTATCCAGAAAATTGATACCTGTATCCAGGGCGCTTTTTAACAAAGATGGTTCCATAGTACGGGAAGCGCCAAAACCGAGCACCGTCACTTTGATACCGGACCTGCCCAAAATCCGGAACTGCGGTTCCGCCTCCCCGAAAGCGGGAGACAATAATCCGGCCGCAACCAGGCCTGAGGTTTTTTTGATAAACTCTTTGCGGGACATGTTTTGTTTCGGCATACCTGCTCCGATGTTTTTTTTACATGTTATTGTAACTGACGGATTCGAATTTCGATATCTTTATCTTTTGCCAATAATTTAACCAGTTCGTTTGTGTCCGTATCGCCATAATGATAGGGATATAAAATTTTTGGCCGGATTTTTTTCGCCGCATCGGCTGCCATTTCCGGCGACATGGTGTACGGCAGGTTCATAGGCAAAAATGCGCAATAGATATCTTTCAGATTGGTCATCTCGGGGATATTTTCCGTATCCCCGGCAACATATATTTTTTTGTCGCCAAAGTGTAAAACATAACCGTTGCCGTTCCCTTTGGGATGATAAGGTTCGCCGTTGTTCCTTTTATGGACAATATTATATGCCGGGACCGCTTCGATTAACAGGCCGTTAATTTCTTTAGAATCGCCGTTCTTCATAACAGTACCTTTGCCAAGCTGGTCCGCACATATCCGGGTCAGGACATATTTTGTTTTATCTGTGCTGATTTGATCTATAGTTTCTTTACTCAAATGGTCGCCGTGTTCATGGGTGATGAGTATAATATCCGCTTTGGGCATAGAATCATAACTGGCGTAACTGTTAACGGGATCAATATGAATGACCATATTATTGAATTCGAATAAAAGCGTGCCATGTCCCACAAAGGTCATTTTCAGATCACCATCACTTGTCTTGATTGTATCGGATTCCAGTTTTTCTCCCGCATGGGTAAAGACGAAAAAAAAGAATATGATACAAATTATTAATATGATTCTTTTCATTCCCTGCTCCCTGAGCTGTTAAATTATAAAAATTATAACAAAACGAATCGGTTATAAATAATCATTATTTCCAATAATATGCAACAAAAAAATTTATCAATAACAAATTGAACCATTTGTTGCTGTTATTTATTTCCGAATTAAGCAGTTATTGAATGTATTCTGTTTTGGTCGTGATAGAGCACAGGAGAAAAATATTAGAGGAAAATATTATTTTTATATTCTCCAGGCATAGCCTATTTTTGCGAAAAAAGTACGGTTGGTTTGTGTGAGGGGATCAATGTGGTCTCCGTAATGGTTGTCGGAATAGCCCAGGAAAAGTACTGTTTGCGGGTTGATCTTGTAGGAAAAAAGGATTTGGGTAAACAAGTTTTTTTCTTTTGGCGATTCTTCATCATAATACAAATTTACATTTCTGTCATAAACACAGTATTGAAGAATGGTTCTCAAAAATGTACGTTTGTTAAATTGATAGACAAGCCGCAAACGACTGATATTGGCAGTATAAAGACGCCCCGGTGCAACATTAAGATGCTCATATGTCTGCGCCAGGAGAATATTGAGATGCAGACCGTACTTGAACTCTATTTCGGGAATGAACTGCAGCACTTTGCCCGGTCTGTTGTTTGAATAGTCAATCTGGTCTCCTGCTCGTCCCTGTATATAAAATTCAAGGAATCCCGCAGGCACAAAAGAACTCCAAAAAATCAAAAAGTTGGCCCGGTATTCCCTGCCTTCATAACAATCTCTTCCATACTCACCGTAAAGGCCGATATTCGATTGAAAAGGTCCCTCGTAATTAACCCTGCTTGTGTAGGCTTTATGAAGGGGACGGTAGTAAAAATCACGCCGCAGGTCATAACTGACGTACCATTCAATCCAGGTGAACCAGCTTCCCGGGTCCCGCTGCCATTTAAGGGTTCCACCGGTCTCATTGTATCTGTAGCCCGCCTGGGAGAGAAAACCCATATCCGCACGGAACCCCGGATTGATCTGTCTGTATATGCTATATACATTAAAGTTACGGGTATCATGGACATAGAAAATATCCATAGCGGAACTTTTGAATTCATTCACCGGCTGCTCGAAATCTTTACTTGTAATTTCCGGATATTTGGTGCTGGATTTCAACGCCTGAAAGCTGATTTGATCTTTTTGTGTGAATTTTAATATTCCATCCACGCCGCCCAAACGGTTGTAATATTGATTGCCTTCGCGGTCCGTGATCAGAAGACCGAGATTGGAGGATTTTCCTATATCTCTTTTATAACGGAGAACCGTACCGGTATTTCGTTTTGCCAGTGATTCGTTATCGTAGCCTTCACTGCCGGGGAATAAAAGATTTGTGATTTCATCCTGGACTGAGAAAAAGCCGATCGTATGCGGTCCTTCTTTGCCGCTGATCTTGATACCCATACGCGGATCAGCAAGCGTGCGCGTATAAACCGCGGTTATTCGGGTTTGAAAATAGTCCGCACCCTCCAGGAAAAAGGGTCGTTTTTCCGGATAATATATCGCAAATTGCCTGTTAATATCCAGTTGTTGCACATCGGCTTCCACCTGGGAAAAATCGGGATTAATGGTTGTTCCTAACGTAAGATTCGGCGTGAATCCCCACCGCGCCGTAATCCCGGGATCCAGATTTTGTTCCTTGCGTACCATCGGAGTATGGATATCGTCTTCACGTTCCGAGCTGGAAAGCGCCGATAAGGTCGGATCAAACTCAATATCTTTACCGGGCTTGGCGCCGGCAAAACCGATGAATTTTTCCGCCTGGCACATGTAACAATTGTTGTTCCTGTCACGGGGGAAAGCGCCGATGTGATGGCGTACATTACGGGGATAACTGCGGACCACATCAAATCCCCAAATCTGGTCGGCAGCGGAGCGCTGAAAACCGAGAGAACTGAACGGAATGGCCATTTCAACAACGTATCCCTCCTCGGTGATCCGGCCGTGCGATTCCCATATGGCGTCCCAGGAACCGCCCCCGCCGGAAGTACTTTCAATCATATCCGCCTGAATGCCGAATGGATTGCAGCAGAAATCATATGTACGGCGGCTGTCGTTAAATGTGTCAAACAGAATTAATATCCAGTCGTCACTCCATATATCATCCCGGTCGGTAAAATGTGCGCGGATTTTTTCCGGTTCCGGATCGTAACACCGGAACCCGGCATAGATATGGTTATCATTATATACGATGAGGGCTTCCGTTTTTACCGGAGCCGGAATATTCTCCCCGGGACGCACTTCGATATTGGCATGGACAACAAGCGCTTCATTCCAGAAAGGTTCATCCAGGACAGCATCGATTTTGGCGTTTGCATTTACCTTGGGAACACGATGAGGTATTTTTTGCAGAGAATCACCGCTGTTGAACTCGGCTTTGCAGGGGGTAAAACAAAATAAACATATAACTATGGTAAATGATATAATAAATATTTTGTAGCTCTGCATATTACCCCGATAATATTTATTAATAATGATTTAATTATTAACCAGAGTGTGCGGATAAATCTGCACATACCCTTTATGAACAGTAACTACAATAATTAGACAAACATTCACTTAAAAAGTCTGCATGAACAGGGGAAATAAATCATTTACAATAAAACATTCGGTTTTTTATTTGTTCAGGGAAATATTTATAATATTCTATTATATAGTTACGATAAAATATATAAAACTGTTTCAGTAAAATTGGAAAATATTTTTAATTTGCGGCAGTTTACTTTAGCAGGGTACATTTTGAAATGCTTTTGTAATCTCCGGCTTTCATTTTAATAAAGTATATCCCCGAAGAGAATAATGTTGCGTCCCAGCGCAAGGAGTGATCCCCTGCCGGCAGCGGTCCGTTAAACAGCGTTTTTAACAGTTGTCCGTTTATATTAAAAATTTGAATATTCACTAAAGTGGATTTTGGTATTGAAAAATTGATAATGGTGAAATGATTAAAAGGATTCGGATAATTTGGATACAAGATAAAATCCTCCGGAAATATTTCGGATTCCTTTTTTTTGTCCTTAAACTGCGGTAATAATTGCAAAGAGTTCAAAATTCTTAATTTTCCGCCTCCCCAGGAGTTGTTCGGCGTACTGCCGGTATAATTATCATGATTGGCTCCCTGTTGCAGAATTTTTACAAGCTTTTGGGTTGTCATGGCCGAATCCAATTGTAATAATAGAGTGATGGCGCCCGCGGCATGTGGCGCCGAAAAGCTTGTCCCTGAAACGCCCCAATATCCGCCTAAATTGCTATTATCAGGATTATGACAGTTGGTTGTAAATATGACGTTGCCGGGAGCACAAATATCTAAAATTTGTTTACCGTCAACTCTGGGGCCGATGCTGCTATAATCACTCAAATCCCCTATTGTGCCGTTCAGATCCCTGGTGTTGTAGGAGCCAACGGCAACGGCGCTGTCCGCCGTTGCCGGCGCCATAATCGTTGTGGATTGTGATACAAAATCGCCAAAAACAGAACCGTTTTGAAAGCTGTAGGGTCCGTCAAAAATATATCCGTCAATAATTTGCGGCGAATCATGTTTATTTCTCATTTTTAAATGCCATGTTCCGCTGATACCGCTGGCCCGGTACACTCCGATATCCATTTTGGCTGTTTTTCGAGACGAAATACTGTACTGAGACCAGATATTAAAATCATCAAGAGAAAAATCCGTTCCCAAACCGGAAATTTTAAACAGATCATTTTCCGGTGAGACGATAGAGATTTCCGGGCTGTTTTCTGGATTGCGCCAGAGTAATGAGACCAGATACGGATTGCCCGGATTAAACTGTGGGGCCGGGCTGAGTATCCGCACACTGATGGAATCCCTCGGCGCGATTTCACTATGAAAATGGCGGCGGACATTTTTTAAATTTCCAGCCGGAAGAACCTGAATGATCCCGGCTGCGGCCAATGAATCGACGGCTTCTTCTTCATTAGATGAACCGTCTAAAAATTTGTTAATAAACACACCGCTTTCGTACAAAATAATATCGGCTTTCATTTCCCTTGCCCAGGCCGGTGGACCAATGATGATATCGGCGTCCGGAGCGATCCCCGTAAATTTATGCACACCCCGACACCCGGCGGCCAGAATCCCGGCAACCGCGGTTGCATGGGTCGTATATTTCGGGAGTTCGATTAAATCCTGTCCGCGAAGCAGTGTCCTGTAAATCCATTGATAATTTTCATAATCCCATCCGAAATTTGCATAGATTGCTTTGATTTTACAGGTTTTTAAAGCGATGAGCGGCTCGTCCGTATCAAGCGCGTTGTTTTGATTCTGATCGATACAAACAAATATTTGTTCACCGTATGTCGGATCGGATTCCGTAAAACCATTCTTCGGTCCAAAATCACGGATATTGTTTTTATTGACGTCATTGTACAGCCAATCCATGTCCGGGCGATATTCCGAATAATCACCGGGAAAGATATCCCAGATATCGTTTACAGGAGCCTTAAAAAAAGCAAGAATTTCATTTGATTCTACGGCGTTGTTTAAATTGAGATCGACGCCGTCAACACCGTTATCGAATTTATTATTGGCATTTGTATCTATCCATTTGAAAGTATCCCCGTCGGCCCGCCAGAAAGCCGGGTGAAAGATATCCGCGGGATCGTCGTTTATGGCAATCGTAATACCCCGGCCGGTTAAAAAATGACCCTTGTCGTCCGGATAATCCCAGGTTTGTCTTGCCTGAATTTCCCCGTTGCTGACATTTATGGTGTGTAAATGATTTGTATAATCGGCGGATTCAATATTCAGGATATTTTGGGATGATGTCAACAACCCGAGTCTGTCGATGGGGACATACGCTTCATAAATTCTGCCGATATGCAGTATTTTGTTATTCAGGTAATCAAACCGGATTCCCTGTAATTCCATTTCATGAATAGTCTCGTCAGCCGGCAGGGTTTGGAAGCGAATGGAGACCCTCAGCAGGTTATGATCGTCAACAACCTTAAAAAGTTTGCCGACTGTTGGATTTTCATGTTCCCATAACAGACGCGATAACCGGAAATCAAGTTTATCGGGATTCCCATTAGCGTTTACAGAAATGTGGAATGATATAAAGATTACCGATGCCAAGAGTATTTTAAATCTACTTTTTTTCATGATTTTGATAAAAATCCGTGAATAAAATCCTTTTAATAATAAACTGATTATTATAAAGATAAAAAAATTACACATAGAATTCAATTTTTAATAACATTTTTCCCCCTGATCGCGAACAACACATTTGTTACAATAATCTTGCCGAACCGGCAGTAAATGCGGGTGATATGATGATATGGGGAAAAAATCAACAATGTTGTTTTAAAATAGACAAAAAGAGAGCAGTCTTTTTAGAAAACGATCTGTTTTTCGATATCGTGAACACGGGAATTTAAGAGTTATACTTTATAATTTATCTTACCCATTCGATGGCATTCAATATCATTTGTGAAACAATATTGTTTTTATAATCTTCCGGCCGGTGTCCCGGTTGAAAATAAAAAATTTTGCCTTTGCCCTGGTCTTTAATCCAGGCTCCCCGGTCCTGCATAAATAGCTGTCCGTTTCGTTCATCCAGGAATTTTATACCGCATAGCACGGTTTTTTCGCGGCCGTCGATGAATTTGTGGTTCATGTACACTTCCGAGCTGTCCAGAGACAGGCACGGGTATAAAGCCTCAACACCCGGGTTGTCGGAAGGTGTGTAGAGAACCTGGTCTTCCCATGTGATGTTGTGTGATGTAACATAATGGTTCGAATTCAGGTTGACGATTGTCAGGGTGACCGGATCGACCCAGCCGTAACCCGCTCCCGGTTCAACCGGAAATCTTGATTTTTCCGGGGAATCCAGCCGGATGCCCAAAAAATCGAAATAGAACTCGTTTTTCGCTTTTCCGCTGCTGATGGAATGATGCAGAACGATGCACCGGCCGCCGTTTTTCGTGTAATCGATGACGGCCCGTTCCGTTTCCGGGAACAGTTCGCCGTGAATAAAAACGATAACCGCTTTGCAGGGCGTCAGGTCCTGCGGCAGATTTTCCTGGTCTGCGATTTGTACGTCCAACCCGCCTTTCTCCTGTAAAAAGCGGGACAGTACTTCCATTTGCGGTTTTTCGTCCTGGATGATCAGGACTTGTTCGGTATTGCAACAGGATAATAACGTCAGAAAAATCAGCAACAGAATAACCGGTAACTTGTTCATATTATAGCCTTTTTTGATAATGTTTAAGTTGATTTTAAAAGTATAAGAATTTTCTCTTTTCGAAGCAAGCGGGAAAGTAAAGTGAATGCGGATTGTTAAAAGCTAACTTTTATATAATCTCCTTGATTATTTAAACAAAAATTTATATATAATCTTAAACACATCAGATTGAATACCAGGTATTTCAGCGGTTTATAAAATAGGAAATAAATTCCGTAAGGATCAATTTACCAGGTCTGATGCTGTTCAACGGGTGATTTGGCTGTTATGTAAAAACAAACAAGAAATTAACCAAATTTTAGAAAAGTATGGGATTACAGAAATTGGAAACAACTATTTTTGAAGTAACAACCGAAAACATATCGGAACATCCGCAGGCAATATGTTTTATAAATCCAAAACACGAATTTTACCCTAAAAAGGTCGATTGGCTTAAAGAACAGTTTAAAAACGGACTAAAAATTAAACTGCTATACATTAAAGGTGAAAAAAGGCCGGCGGGATTTATCGAATACGTCCCCGGTGAACACTGCTGGCGGTCAGTTAATGCAAAGGGATACATGTTTATCCATTGTCTTTGGACGAACGGGAAAAAATACCATCACCAGGGATTGGGCGGCCTTTTGATTCATGAAGTTGAAAAAGACGCAAAAGATATGTTGGGAGTTGCCGTAATAACCAGCGGGAATTCTTTTATGTCCCGTAATGAAATATTTCTTAAAAATGGTTACAGTCAGATAGCCGAATCCGGCACAGAACAATTAATGGTAAAACAATTCAGAGACGGTCCCCGGCCTTCGATCAACAACCCGGAAAAAGAATTAAAAGAATACAGGGGACTGACAATTGTCTATTCAAGACAATGTCCCTGGGTTGCGCGTTTCATCGAAGAAATCAAACCCATCCTTGTGCAGGAAAATTTGGAACCGGCTATCATCGAGCTGACAACGCCTGCTCAGGCGCAAAAAGCGCCGTCACTTTACGGCGTTTTCAACCTGATTTATGACGGTAAATTGCTGGCGGACCGTTATATATCGGTAACCAGGTTTCTGAATATTGTCAAAAAAGACATAAAAAATTAAGATATAATTTCAATATAATAATATTTTTAAGATCTGATCTGTAGATGAAACATTTGGTTAATCCCACCAATTGAGTTGGCCGATTTTTAAGCAGAATTAGGGAATGTATATTATTTATTTCATACATTTACTAAAGTTTTCAGAAATTATACATTTGTTAAAATTTCCAGCAACCGAAACGAATGCTTTAGTTAATATCCCATTAAAGGGTTCTCATTTATGTGCGATATTTGGAATACCGGTTTTTGTTACTGCCGGAGTGATTATATTTTCGAAAAAATATTTCATAACGGCTAAAAGTTCGGAATAATAAAAGGCACATGAGGATCTGAAGAGTTTTTTATCCCAATATACTGATAGCCGCGGTTTACGACTGCCGGGCTCATCATCAGCCTGAATTGTTTCATTCCGGTTTTATTTTCCCGGGTGGTTCAAGTCCTGAAAAAAATATTCGTCACATTTTTGATTATCCGAACGACAGCCGGGCAAAGCCCCTGGTTGACAGGCCGTACAGGGTATAAGATCAATGATTGTTTTAATAATAAATAAACAAATTATTCGTTGTTTTTTATGTTAGTAAAGCTTATTATTTATCAATAGTTACAGTATTCAGGATTTACTATTTTGAACAAACCGGTTTTTATTTTTATCAGTATATTTATACTGGCTATTGGTATCGCAGGCAATTTTCACTCACATCTGAGGCCGGCGCTTGATTTTGATGCTTTTATAACCGATAATGATATTATTACTGTTCCCGATCCCCTGGATTATATCGTATCTCCTGATGAAAAGGTGATAAACAGCATTATCAAAATTGATGGTATTGCTTTTAAGGAAAGATGGGAATTCGACTTTCTCATTGACCGGAAAAGTATCGGCGACAGCGTTAAAGTGACGTATAAAGAGGGGAATGAAACGAGAACCGCTACCACATTACTGGTCAAAGCTTACGGCGAAAAAAATAAATACATTCTGCCGTTTTTGTTGCTGTTGGGTATGACATTCTGGGTGATTGGCGGATATGTGTTCAGATCAAAACCGAATGACTGGGCGGCCCGTGTGTTTTATTCCACGTGTATGTCAGTTGTTGTTCCAATAATGATCATTTGGCCCGGTGTTCCTCAAAACAGTGATCTGTCAGGATATTTGCTGATCTTTTTATACTGGCTTTTTTATCCGCTTGTACCCGCGTTTATCTTATATTTTACTATTCTCTATCCCGACAAAAAAAGAATACTGTCAAGGCATCAAAAATTACCTGTTTTAATTTTCAGTCCCTGTTTTGTTTTTATTCTTTTAATTGAAGGGACTTTTCTTTACGCTGTTTTTACAAAAGAACTTGGGTCATTTCATTATTTTTATTATGTTTACAATTATGGGTTCAGGACTTTATTTATCCTTTATGTCGCACTGGCTGTCACAAACCTCGTTCATTCATATATCGTATCCGTTACAAAGGATCATCGTAAAAAGATTCAATGGATCTTGTGGGGTTTGTTAATCGGGTTTTTCCCTTTCCTGTTCCTGTGGACCCTGCCGCAGCAACTGGGATTTCCCCCGTTAATTCCCGAGATCGTTATGTATGTCTTTATGGCGGTCATTCCGTTGTCAATAGCTGTTTCCATCATCAAATACCAGGCGCTGAATATTGAATTCATCTTTGAGAAAAGTATAATCTATATTTTTACCGCCTTGTTTTTTCTGCTGTTATTTATACTTTTCATCAGCTTTACAAAATTTAACTACCGGGAGATCATAATAAACCACCGGTTAAAGCTGAATATCAGCATAATTTTATCGGCTGTTCTGTTCACCCCAATAGTCTCACAAAAAATTTTAAACCGGATCAGAAAATATTTTAGTGGAATTTATAATTTCCCATTTATCATGAAAAAATTCGGTTCCGACTTGAGTTCGTTTCACAGCCAAAATAATGTCGTCACATATTTTTTCAAAGAAGTGAAATCTATTATTCCAATTGAAAAAATTGTTCTAATTTTTAAAAGTGGTCCAGCGAACACATTCGAAATTGTCGGGAGCACGGGCTTAAAGCAGAGTGAATTAAAAAAACTTGAAAAAGAAATTACCACAGGCATTAATAGTTTTGTAAAACAGCAATATTATGAACCGGATTTAGAAATAACAAAATTAGCCGGTTTGGAAACGAAACGCGGTGTCCCGGAAATTTACAAACGATCTTTCGGCAAATTATTATACCTGCCTGTTTATATTATTAAAAAACTCTGGTTGTTTTTGTTCATGCCGCCGGTAGAAAAATTTCCTGATTTTTCCAATAATATTGTTTCCCAAAAATATGATTTCCGGGTTTTTGTTCCGAGTTATTTTCACAATGAACTGGAGGGAATGACATTGGTGGGGGAAAAAACGACAAAAAAAGAATATTCCGTTGATGATATTGAGCTCATTAACCAGATGGCAACGGAAGTATTCAAGACACTGGAGAGGATCAGGCTGCAGGAGGCGATGATACTTGAACAAACCGAAAAGAAAAAGTTAGAAGAGTTGAATCAGTTAAAAACCGACTTTATATCACTCATTTCACATGAACTGCGTTCTCCGCTGACATCCATCTGCTGGTCTGTTGAAAATTTACTGGACGGGATTCCGGAAAAACCCGGTCCCGGGACAGTGGAATATCTGACGGGTATTTATAACAACAGCCGGCATTTAACAAGTATGATCGAAAATCTATTAGACATGACAAAGATCGAAGCCGGTAAAATTGAATTCTATCCCGAAATTCTGGCTTTGGTTGAATCAGTAAACCAGGCCGTTGAGACGGTAAAATCCGTTGCGGAAAACAAAAGTATTCATTTTGAGAATAAAGTTGAAAACAACATTCGGATTAAAGCGGATAAAGTTTTTTTAAATGAAATTTTAACAAACCTGTTGGACAACGCGATAAAATATTCCAATACGGGGAAAAGGGTACGAGTAGAAGCCAAACCGGTTGAAAAGTCGGATTTTGTTAAAATATCAGTCATTGACCAGGGTATTGGTATAAGCAAAGAAAACCTGTCAACCATTTTTGACCGTTTTGTCAGAATAAAGCAGGAAACAGTAAACGAAAAGGGATTAGGTTTGGGATTACATATTGTTAAAAAGTTAGTGGAGTTAATGGGCGGCTCGATTCATGTGGAAAGCGAACCGGGAACGGGGAGCACATTTTTTGTAACACTCTCCGGCAGTGTTTCGTTATGATTTCTCGAAAATAAGGACAGTGAAAAATGGAAAAATATTATGCCCGAAAAATTCTAATTATAGATGATGATAAACAACTCCGAATGCTCTTGAAGGACAGGTTAAAGGCTCAAAATTATTTTATTCTTGAAGCGGAAAACGGCAAAGAAGGTTTTGAACTATATAAAAAAGAACGTCCTGATCTGATTTTACTGGATTTACAGATGCCGGTTTTGGACGGGATTGGATTTTTGAAACAGTTTGATAAAGAAAAAATGGATACCCCGGTTGTTGTGTTAACTGCATTTGCGACAATTGAACGGGCTGTCGAAGCCATGAAACTTGGCGCGTATGACTTTTTACCCAAACCCTGCCGTCCGGACCACATTCAACTGGTTGTGCGAAAGGCGCTGGAACGGCAGTTTTTAAAAGAGGAGAATCGATTTCTAAAGCAGGAGATTAACAGTCGATACCGGATGATTATCGGAAATAATCCCGGGATGAAAAAGGTTGTGGATGTAGCCCAAAACGCGGCAAAAAGCAACGCGACAATTCTTGTGGAAGGGGAGAGCGGCACCGGCAAGCAACTGATGGCGCATTTTATACATGAACAAAGCGGCAGGAAAGACAAGCCGTTTGTACAGGTCAACTGCACAACGCTTTCGGAGCACCTTATGGAGTCGGACCTGTTCGGTCACGAGAAAGGGGCTTTTACGGGCGCACTGAAACAGAAAAAGGGTCGGTTTGAACTGGCGAACGGGGGGACCATTTTTTTGGATGAGATCGGCGACCTGTCGCCATCACTGCAGGCAAAATTACTGCATGTTTTGGAGTATGGAGAATTTCAGCGCGTGGGCGGTCTGGAAACAATTCGTGTAAATGTGCGCATCATCGCCGCGACGAATAAAGATCTGCAGGCGGAAGTGAGCAGGCAAAAATTCAGGGAAGACCTTTTTTACCGTTTAAATGTGGTCAGGATCAAACTGCCCCCGTTACGGTCGCGGGTAGAAGATATTCCCGTTTTTGTGGAGCAATTTATACAAAAACACAGTCAAAATATGGGGAAACATATGTCCGGCGTCACGCCGGAAACTCTAAAGAGGTTGCAGCAATATTCGTGGCCCGGGAATATCCGGGAACTGGAAAATGTCATTGAAAGGGCAGTGGTACTGGAAACTGACCCGGTAATAAATCTTTCTGTTTTGCCGGCGTTGACTGAAGAAAATTCTTCCAACGTCGAAATCGGCGCCTCGCTTGAGGACGCCATCATAAGCTTTAAAAAACAATTCATCTCAAGAACATTAAGCTCAACAAACAACAACCAGACGGAAGCCGCAAAGTTACTTGATATTCAAAGGACCTACCTCAACAGGCTGATCAAAGAATTGAATATTTGATTGTGCTGTCCCGCTAATTTGTCAATTATCGCTTAGTTGTTAGGGTGTCTGAATTTTCATACAGCCCTGTATGTTTTCGTATAACCTATTAGGGGAAAAATCGGGTAATGGATATGTAAAAATTCCGTTTAAAACGATGCAAAGCAAAACAAATCAATGTGTTACCAGCGCAACAGTTTAAAGCCATTTTTAGTGGTACAGGGTTTGTATAAGACACTGATGAAATTTAGATTTTAACAAAACAAGGGAGAGCTAAAATGAAAACTGCAATTTTTTCACTTTTTAAATCCCGAATGAACCGTATCATCATCTTATCAACGCTTATACTCATATATTGTGCCGGATTTTCATATACTTATTCAAAAGTATCGGACATTATTAAAGTATCTCAGGACCAGCAAGGGCGGTTCGAGAAATTCAAATCGCTGGGTGATAGGGCTTCTCTCACCGTACTGCCGGTAACATTCGGGCTCATGACCGACGAACGGATCGGTATGGTTGTCGGTATTCTTCTGGAACGGGCGGGAATGCAAAACATCGAATTAGAGAATTTGAAATTCTCTCCGCCGGATATTAACGATTATGATAGTGTACAAACGGGATTCGCGGAATTTGTTCGTAATAATCCCGTCAAAACCGATTACGTCTTGTACACGCAGTTTCTGGTCGAACAAAGGTCGATCACCGAAGTGCGGGGAATTATTGTGGATAAAAATGGAAAGCTTGTCTGGACCGACCGTCAAACAAATCAGGATGATGCTTTTACAAAGGCAAAATACCAGCCAAAGGACCCCATGACGGGATGTATGTTTCTGGCGGAACGGCTTCGCACCCAATTAGGCCTTAAAGATCCGATGCGTGAAGACGCGCCCGAAAGTAAAATTGAAAAAATGATGGCTGAAAAAGATGGTCTTCCGTCAAAAGAAGAAATAGAAGCGATACAGAACCGCTGTGAACAGTTCAAACAGGTACACAGTCAGGCAAAATTATTGGTCTATCCGGTCCTGGTTCTGGAAAATGAGGTCAATGAGTCATGCGCGCAGAATCTGGCCGGTCTTTTCATAAAGTCCGGATTATGTTTGGCAAAAGCCTCCGATGAAGGGCCCGTGATCAAATATGACAAAAATATCCGGGGCCTGAATGTGTTATTATGGAGTGTCGCGCGTTCGTTTCAGGGATTTGTCCGGGAAAGCAAACCGGATGCGGATTACGTCCTGTATGCGCACTATGGATTCAATCCGCAACATGAGCCCAGGGCCTTTTTTGTGCATTTTGTCATCTGCGACCGGAACGGTGACTGGGTAATAACCGACCTGGCAAACAGCGATCATGAAGATTTTCAACAACTAAATCCTCAGTCACTGGCGGATTGTGATCTGTTTGTCGCACAGCGGCTTGAAGGATATCTGGGAGAGTGATTATTCTTGGAAATTATAACATTTGTAGAATAGAGGTGAAATATCATGAAAATATGTCTTATTTCTCCCGCGTCCGGAAGGTGGCGCGGACTGGGAAAGAAAAAATTTTTTAACGGCAAAACGTTCAGGTTTTCCCAGTTGTCGCTTTTATCGGTGGCCGCCCTGACTCCCGATAAGCACGAACTGAAACTGATCGATGAACAGATTGAGGACGTGTCGCTGAATGAGGATTTTGATCTGGTCGGTATAACCGTTATGACGGCGACCGCCCCGAGGAGTTACGAGCTGTGCGACCTGTTCCGCAAAAAAAATATCCCGGTAGTGCTGGGCGGATTTCATCCGACATTTAATGTTGAAGAAGCACGTGAATACGCGTATGCAATCGTCATCGGACCGGCCGACGGGGCCTGGCCGGAATTACTGGCGGACGCGGAAAACAAACAATTAAAAAAAATATATCACGGCACGGTTGATGAAAAAAAACCGATAAAACTGCCGAAACATTTATTGAAAAAGTCCGGTTATCTTTCCCCGCATACCACCTACGCGACCCTCGGCTGCCGGAACAAGTGCTCATTTTGTTCCATTACATCGTTTTACGGCGGAAAAAGATACCAGAGACCGATAGAGGACGTCGTCGCGGAGCTGGGCTCTTTTAAGGAAAAGTTTTTTATGTTCATCGACGACAATTTGACCCAGGACAGGGAATATATTGTGGAGCTTTTAAAAGCGATAGCCCCGTTAAAGAAAAAATGGGTCACACAGGCCTCAATAGAAATCACTGACGACGATGAATTACTGGCGCTGTTGCAGCAATCCGGATGCGCGGGAGTATTTGTCGGCCTGGAGAGCTTTTCCGAAGATGCGTTATGCTCCCAGAACAAAACCATCAAACAGCCCCGGTATTACGAGCAGGCTGTCCGTAAATTCCATCAATACGGTATATTTGTCGAAGCGGGAATGATATTCGGTTTTGATTCCGATTCCCCGGAAATATTTGAAAAAACACTGAAAATTTTGGATCGGATCGGAATCGACACCATCCAGGCTTCCATTTTAACGCCGCTGCCGGGCACCACGTTATTTAAAGAGATGAAGGACCGGATCGTCGATTTTAACTGGGAACATTATGATTATAAATATGCCGTCTATAATCCCGCTTTGATAAGCCGGGAAGATCTCATGGGCGGACTGCAATGGATCAATAAACGGTTTTATTCTCCCCGGCGGATACTGCAAAGGATTTGCCGCTGGCTGTTCACTCCCGCCGGCTATAAAAATATGTATTTCCCGTTATTTCTAAACATCGCTTACTGGGGACGGCAGTTTCAGTTCAAGGTCAGGGGATATAATCCGGCGAATGTAAAACGAAAGGAGAAAAGAGCGGAAAAGCTTCTGGCCGCGCGGGACCAGTTCCGGAAATACAGGTTCACCGAACAGGCAAGGTAGAAAAAAGATTGAGCCGGGCAAAATAATATAAAATATCCATAACCGTTAACGCCTTATTTAGTGGAGGATATGATGAAAAATGTTAAATTTTTTAAACCGGCATTATCCGGCGTGATAATTGTTTTATTGCTTCTCAGCGCGTGTTCCAAGGACAATCCGGTCGAACCGAAAAAAGAGCCGGATTTTATCGGCAACTGGGACATTTACAGTGTGAGTTGGACCACGCCCGCCGAAACCGGGACCTATAACAAAAGCCAGCTCGATTCGCTGGGACTTGTGTGGAAATTAAAGCTCAAAACAGACGGCGCAGCGGAACAGATCACCAATATTGACGGACCCCTCTTGACCTTGCCGGGAACATGGACTTCATCCGGGAATAAACTGTATATCGCCTGGACGGGTCCAACCGGCGGCAAAGCGACAATAAATTATGATTTTTCAGTTGTGAATAATATTTTGAGTCTGAGTTGGACGTATGCCGGAGGCGCAAACAAAACTACCGCGGAGTATGTACGGATAGAGGGGTAGGGTTTGAAGGGGGTGGGGGATGAGCCTGCGCCGGGGTTCTTCCTGTGGAGTGCAATAATATGTGGACTAAAGGACAAAATTTTTTGTTCACCCTGGAAAACCGCAGATAATCTTTTTGATCTACAGATAAATCTTGATAACTATTTTAGTTTGTATTAACTTAAATGTGCGCCGGAAATTTTTTCAGGGCGGGTTAAGTTTTACATGTCGTCCGAAAGGAACTTCAATGCGTACGCGATCCCGTTAAACGGCGCCCTCCGGTATTTTCCATGTTGGCGGGGAAAAATTATATATATCAAACAGTGAAATGAAATTGTTTTTTTAGAAAAGAAATATTTCCCGATGAAAAAGGTGTCCGGCAAATATGGTACGAATAAGCCGTCAGGGCTCAACATAATTTTTCGTTCTCTTCGCTATCGAAATTATCGGCTCTTTTTTGCGGGTCAAAGCCTCTCGCTGATAGGAACGTGGCTCCAGCGAATCGCAATGCCCTGGCTTGTGTACAGCCTTACAGATTCCGCGTTTTTATTGGGTGTGGTGGGTTTTGCGGGTCAAATCCCCACCTTCCTGTTGGCGCCTTTCGCCGGTGTATTGACTGACAGGTGGAACCGGTATCATATTTTGATTGCTACTCAAGTCCTGGCAATGATACAGGCTTTAATCCTGGCAGCTCTTTTTTTTAGCAAGACGATTGATGTCTGGCACATTATATTTTTAAGCGTAATGCTCGGCTGCATTAACGCTTTCGATATACCGGCGCGGCAGTCATTTGTTGTTGAAATGGTGGAAAAAAAGGAGGATTTGGGGAACGCAATTGCCTTGAATTCGTCAATGGTTAACGGCGCGAGACTTTTGGGACCTTCAATTGCCGGCGTATTAATCGCTTCTGTCGGAGAAGGATTTTGTTTTCTTCTTAACGGCGTCAGTTATCTTTTTGTGATCCTGTCTCTGCTTCTCATGAAGGTAAAATCCCCAGAGTGGGAAACAAAAAAAATCGAGGTTTTTAAAGAGCTAAAGGAAGGATTTAATTATACTTTTGGTTTTGCGCCGATAAAAGCAATTATCCTTTTGCTCGGATTGATCAGTTTAATGGGAATGCCTTATGCGGTGCTTATGCCCGTTTTTGCCAGGGAGATCCTTCATGGCGGTCCTCATACATTCGGTATGCTGATGGGCGCTTCCGGAATCGGCGCGTTGATCGGCGCATTTTACCTGGCGTCGAGGAAAAGTGTTCTGGGTCTCGGCAAAGTTATTCCTCTGTCTGCGGGCGTCTTTGGGATTGGGCTTGTTATATTTTCTTTGTCCCGTGTTTTTATCCTTTCTCTGATTTTGATGATTATAACCGGACTTGGTATGATGCTGCAAATGGCCTCAAGCAACACAATTCTACAGACCATAGTAGATGATGACAAACGGGGGCGGGTTATGAGTTTTTATACGATGGCATTTATGGGAACTGCGCCTTTCGGCAGTTTGCTGGCGGGGAGTTTGGCAAGTATTTGGAATGCGCCATACACTTTAATGATAGGCGGCATTTTGTGCGTTTTGGGCGCTCTTTTATTCGCGACGAAACTTGCCGAGTTAAGAAAGACGGCCCACCCGATATATGTCAGGCTGGGTATCATAACAGAAGTGGCGACGGGAATTCAGACGGCGACGGAATTGACCGTTCCCCCCGCAGAATAAATTGTATAAGGGCGTGTTCCGGGTAATTACCCGGTTCGACCTGGAAATTTTTTCAGAGCGGAAAAGAAAACAGAATATCCTGTGGGCCCCTACGGTTCCTGAACTGCGGGATAGTAACCGGAGAAAATAGTTAGATGTGAATGATAATCGGTTTAATAAACCGAATTGTCTTTTAAGAGCGTGAGACCATACTTATTCATCCCGATACAAAACAAAAAAAGACCAACTGTTCTGACGGGAAATGCCATGCCGACCCCAAAAAGAACGGCGCCAATCGTATAAAAGAAAATGGCCCATTTTGATATATAATTTGAACGGAAAGTGAGGACACCCAAAAGAATAAAGCCGGTCACCCAGACCGCTCCGCTCAGGATGAATTGGAAAAATAAAAGTTTGTTCGTCGGCGAGAATCCCACGGCTTGAAACAGGGCCGGTGATTCCGCGGCAATAACGGGCCAGAAAAAGGTTTCATAAAATTGAATGCCGGCGTACCAAATGATGGCTAACAATGTAACATAAAAAGCTGTAATTCCCAGAACTCCCGCTTTTTCCGGGAGCCGGAGAAATAATCCGATAATGCCGGGAATCAATAATACTGTCGTAACAAGTAATATGATGTTGACGGGTATCCAGGCGGGGTTTTGTACCATGGCCGAAAAGTTTTGCGCGCTGATTTCGGTCCACATGAAAGCGCCTATCGAAAACCAGCTAAAAAATAACAGTACAGCGCAAATTATATGTGTTGTTCCACCTATCCTGATGAGTTTTTCCATGGGCTGATCCCTCTTCATTTGGGCAACGAAAACAAATTCAACTATCCTGTAAGTTTCTAAATTACGAATCGATTGAAAATAACAGGCAAAACTCATGTAAAACTGGAATTGATATATCCCAATATCTTTATTTATCAGCCCAGTTCCTTAATTCACGCTTTATTTTTTCTTCAACTTTTTTGCCGATCTCTTCCCAATCCATTTCCCCTTTGTCGCTTTCATCCAGCCATTTTTGTATACCGGTCCGCACTTTTTCTTCCACTTTGGCGCCGATTTCTTCCCACTCTTTTTCTTTGTCACTCTTTGGAGTACATTTTTTCTTAACCGGTTTCCATATTTTGCCATGTCCCAATGCGATAATGGCGCCGAACACAAACCCGAAATTATACCAGCCGCCCGAATTATTGACCTCATATATCCCGACGCTATCGGTAAAAAGGCCTATGATGAATGTCACGATAATGATCAGCCCGTGCCATAATCCGGCCCAAAATCCCGCCGGTTTGGAAACATACATTTCGTTATTTGCCGCACAGCCGATAAAAAAAAGCGCTGTCAGCAACATCAGTAAAAGAACAACAATAGTTTTTTTGGATTTCATTTTTGCCCGCCTTGTTTGTTAGTCCGTTCAAAATATTTTTTAAATTATCGATACGAGTCACATAATTTTGCTGTGTTTACAATACTAAAAACTGGAAAAGTTCAGGTTTCGGTAATAATGGATTTTTGATCCATCGTACAAAAGAAAAGGTAATTGAATTAATACAATTTCATAATTTAAAACAAGTAAATTATCATAAATTTTTACATAAAAAAATATATGCGGAAAAATTCAGGGTTGAAGCAGGTAAACCCAGGAAACTCGGAAATTCTATCTTTTGTAAACATCGGTGCTGAGATATTTCAGCCCGGAATCGACCATCAGGGTCACAATACTGGCATCCGGCCTCAACTGTTCCGCCGCTTTAATGGCGGCAACGACATTCGCTCCGGAGGAGGTCCCGGCAAACAGCCCTTCATCACGGGCCAGACGTCTGGCCATGGCTTTGGCGTCATCCGTGCTGACCGCAATAATTTCATCCACAAGAGACGGTTCCCAGAGCGGCGGCGTATATCCGATGCCGATGCCCTCGATTTTATGCGGTCCGGGTTCTCCGCCCGACAACACGGCGGACTCGGCCGGTTCGACGGCGATAATTTTTACCCCCGGATTGTAAGACTTTAGCGCCGTTGCCACGCCCCGCAGTGAGGCCCCGGTGCCGACGGAATGAACAAAAGCGTCGATTTTTCCGCCGGTCTGTGACCATATCTCCTCGGCCAGCGGATAATAACCGGCAATACTGTCAAGATTGTTTAACTGGTCCGTCCAGTAAGTGTTCGGTTTTTGGCTGAATTTTCTTGCGGCCGTGATCATATCCAGGATCAGTTTTCTGGTTGTGAGTCCGCCTTCACTCGGCACCATAAACAGCTCCGCGCCAAACGCCGACATTTGATTCAACTTGTCCTGACTGAACGCATCGGAGGTAATGATCTGAAGGCGGTATCCCTTTGCCACACAGATCAACGCCAGCGAGATGCCGGTGCTGCCGCCGGTGTACTCGACGATCGTATCGCCGGGTTTCAGGCGGCCGTCCTCTTCGGCACTCGAGATCATAGCTAATGCCGAACGGTCTTTCATACTGCCGGTGGGGTTTTCCCATTCGAGTTTGACAAACACCTTTGCACAGCCGTCAGGAACGACATGAGTCAGCCGCACTAACGATGTATTGCCTATGGCCTGTAAAATGCTGGAACCGATGTTCATATTATTCTCTTGTATATTTATAATGTTGTTTCAACCCGCCATGGAAAAATTTCCCCGGTCAGGGCTGTATCAAATTGAGCTTTGTTAATTAATATACTCAAATTATGGGGAAATCAAATTAAAAACAATCGTTTCAGTTTATATGCCGGGCCACAGGCCCGACTTACAAACTTAAAAAAATTAACGCAACATATATCCAGTCGACTGACGCGAGGAAAATTTAACGCTGCAGTTTTTCAGTCGACCAGCAATAATAATTTTAAAAATATGGGGTGGTTTGTAGCAATTGCATGTAATGTAATACTGTTTATAAATATTACAGTTTAACTTCATCACATTGCTGACAATAGCGCCTGCCGCCGGCGCCTTTATAAGGTAGTAACAATGGAACGAATTTCCGATATTTTTCATACTCTACACCAAATATTTCAATCAATTTTTGCTCTTCCAGAGTAACTATGTAATGAGATAGAATAAATAATAAAATCCAGGGAATAAGGAAAAGCAAATCCGAAAACCAGATCATCACAATCGGCGGAATTGTCCATAAAAGTGTGGAGTACATCGGATGTCTCACATAGTTGAAAGGACCATGCGTAACGAGCTTTCTCTTTTCATCTAACAGGTTGACCTTGATCAAATCTAATGAACGATTGAACCAAATCATTCCCAATAGCCACACGGAAACACAAAACACAGTTAATATGATTTGTAATTCAAAGGTTATTGGAACGTAAAAAGAAAACCATTGACGTATAACAATAGTTAATCCTTCAATTAAAAGACCCAATAGGAGCAAGAGAGGTCCAACACCTAAGAGATTTTTAAATCTCTTTAATAGTGATGGATTTTTGTCTTTTCCTGTAGCTATCTTTTCCTTGTTACCCTTGAAATTAATTAAGTTTGTCATTTTTTGTATTTCCATATTTTTGGAAATATTATTGATGTATTGTTCTTATATATGACATACTCCTGTCCAAATTTTTTCTCCATTAAATACTCTTCTTTATTTATAAATATTTTGAACACAAAAAACATAAAACATGGAATAGTTAACAATAACCAGGAATTAAAGAATAGTATGATCCCGGGAAGAATTAGAAATATTACTACTGCAAAGAGAGGATTTCTACATATGGAAAAAATCCCGGTAGATATTAATTCTTGTTTCGTATAAGCCGTTTTAAGAACCCTTAATGTTGTAATATATAAAGGAACTCCAATACAAAGTAAAATAATTGTTACAGAAAGTAAGATTTTATGAGGAATAAAATTCATCTCAAAGACAGGTTTTAAGTAATGATTAATGATAATTATCGGAATGGTATATAAAATTGTAATAATAAATATAATTGGCGAGGCGCCCCAAAATGTCAAATTTTTATTATTAAACCTATTCATTTTCCCTCCACTTTTTTGTTTGTGTCGGGCAAGAATCCCGGAGTAACAATCCGCGAAGGCTTTGCCCTTGATTTATAAATAGAAAAATAAATTACATATTTATTTCCGTGGTTAATAAGATCAGCAGAATTAATTCCATAAGATATCCTCATTACGATCACAATTATAATTATATAATTTTATATTCGAATATAAAAGTTCACTCCACCTCGGTATTATTGGGTCATTTCTGGATAATGATATTAATAAATATATTTTCGTGAAAAATGCAAGACAAAATTAAAAATTTGTGGAATTGTAAGATAACTTTTTCCCCGGGGTCAATCGATCCTACCGCAGTAATATCATCTTTCTAATGAAAACACCATTCTCTGTAATAATTTTATAAAAATACAATCCGCTTGATACAGGGTCGCCGCCTTCATCCGTGCTGTCCCAGGAAATGGTATAAAAGCCGGACGGGACATACTCCGACAAAAGCGTTTTGACTTTCTCGCCGATTGAATTATATATAGTCAGGTTAACTTTTTTGCCCTCCGGCAAATAGAACCGGATTTTTGTATTCAGGTTAAACGGATTCGGATAATTCTGGTAAAGGTTAAATTCTTCCGGAGAACTGTTGTTAATAGTTATTCCCGTCGTTTTTTCCGTTTTCCTGTATACTTTGTAGCCCCATGCCGGGAGCGGTATATGCGCTCCCGAACCGAAGGTGACGGTATCGCCGGTAAAAACATCGGTGTAAAATCCGTAATACAAGGTCTCAAGCAGGGAGACGTCTGTGTATTCAGGCGAAAGGTTGAGCGCGGCAAAAATTTTATCCGAATCTTTTTCCCTGATAAACGCAAATATGTCTTCATTAAGCGATGTTTTAACCCGCCGCACTTTTCCGCCGTTCAAACCGTTCCATAATGCTTTGTTTTCTTTTTTCAAATTGAACAGCGTGGTATAAATTTCCGCGAAAGGATGCTGCCGCCACTCGATTTCGTCTTTATCGAAAAACAAAAGCCGCTTGTCTATTCCCGCTTCCTGGCCGCTGTACACCAGCGGCATGCCCTTTAACAGGCAAGTTAACGCCGTAAAGACTTGCGCCGCATCTCCAAACTGTTCAAAATCCGTTCCATACCAGGAGTTTTCGTCATGATTTGAAGTAAAATACATACGGTAATGCGCGCCCGGATACCTGTTTTGATCATTGGTGATATAGTTATACAAATCGTTGGCATTGTCCGAACCGCAGGCAATCCGTTTTAAAAGACCGTCGCCAAAACCGAAATATCCCCATGCACAAGTCATATCAAAACCGGCATATTGATATTGCCGGCCGTCGTCTTCCGCAAGCATAAAAAGTCCGGGTTTCAGGTTTTTTAATTCGGTAAAAGCCGTTTCCCAAAAGTCCAGCGGCACCATACTGACGGCATCGCACCGGAAGCCGTCGATATCGGTTTCCCGGACCCAGAATTTCATGGCCTCGATCATATAATCCCGCAATCCCTGCTGACTGTAGTCCAGCTCGATCACATCCGTCCAGTCTGTACCGGGCGGCGGGATAAATTCGCCGTATTCGTCTGTGCTGTACCAGTCCGGATGGGTTATGGTCAACGGATTGTCCCAGGCGGTATGGTTTGCCACCCAGTCGATGATAACGTACATACCCATATCATGTATTTTTTGAACAAGCGCCTTGAACTCGTCCATCGTTCCAAACTCGGTATTGACGGCCAGATAATCCTTTACGGAATAATAACTCCCCAGGCTGCCCAGACGGTTTAACTCGCCGATGGGGTGGATCGGCATAAACCAGAGAATGCCGACCCCCATTTTTTGCAGACGCTCCAGGTGGTCCTCAAATGCGGCAAAAGTGCCGGCTTTTGTATATTGCCGGACGTTTACCTCGTATATGGCTTTGTTATAACTCCAGGTCTGGTGGTCCTGAGTAAAAGAGGTATTAGCCGTCAAAAACAGCAAACCCAGAGCAAATAATATTGTCCGGTATTTCAAATAATATTCCTGTTTAAATAAAATTTAATGATTACCGGTAATATCAGTTTTATCAATAAATATAATAAATGTTGATGTCAGGAGCAACCAAATCCTGTCTAATTAATTTTTTGGACCTGCAGGTGTTATTCCACTGTGTGGAAGAATTTATTTGACGGAACGTCATTTTTTGTATACTGTGCCGGGAATGGAATTCTGAACAAGGGTGTAAACCAATCGATAAGGAATCGGGACCATTCAATTAAAAAGATTCGTAAATGATTTATTATAACCGCACAGAATTTTTTTATGGCTCATTATAACAATTATGCTTAATTTAAGGGGAATAATTTTTCCAGTGAAAATTTTACGGAATGTAAATTAATGAACAATTTGATGTGTGCGTGATAAAAAATTGAAATTGTATTGGATAGTTATAACTTACCGGTTTTTTATCCAGAGAATAATAAATTTTTTCAGTATATATTCAAAACATATTACCGTGGAAATATTTAATTTGGACAGGAGGGCTTTATGAACAACAAATTTTTTATCGTTATTGTTTTCTGGATGTTTTCGCAAACAGTTTTATGGGGACAACATCTTGATGTTCAGATACAAAAGGATGAAAAATGGTGGGGAGGAGCAATCGTTGACGGTTATAAAATGCCGTTCGAAAACGGCTATTCCATCGACATGCGTGGAAATACCAAAGGCAACCAGGCGCAGCCCTTTTTGCTGTCCGATCAGGGCCGTTTTATATGGTGTGACGATCCTTTTGCCTTTAAATTTAATAATGATATCATCGAATTGACCGGTGAAAAAAGTGTTATTGTTTTTGATTCCGCGGGCACAACTTTGCGGGAAGGATATTTATCTGCCAGTAAAACGTATTTCCCGGCGGCGGGGAAAATACCGGGCCCGTTGCTTCTCACTCATCCGCAATATAATACCTGGATCGAATTGATGTACGACCAAAATCAGAAAGACATTTTGAATTACGCAAAGAGCATTATTAACAACGGTTTTCCGCCGGGCGTGATTATGATTGACGACAACTGGCAGGAGGATTACGGCACGTTTGAATTCAAGGCGGAAACATTTCAAAATCCGAAAGCCATGATCGACACACTGCATCAGGCGGGTTTTAAGGTCATGTTGTGGATTTGTCCGTTTATAAGCGCGGATTCTCCGGTATACCGGGAACTGGCAAAAAAACGGTTGTTGTTAATGGAGCAGGGGTCTAACAGACCTGCCATCATTCGCTGGTGGAACGGTGCAAGCGCGCTGCTGGATTTGACAAATCCGGAAACCGTGAAATGGTTTAAGGGGCAGTTAACGCGGCTCGTTGATTTTTATAATGTGGATGGATTCAAGTTAGACGCCGGTGACGCGAATTATTATACCGGCGATATCAGGGCTTTTAAAGATGTCGATGCCAATACACACTCTGAATTATTCGCCGCAATCGGTCTGGACTATCCGCTCAATGAATACCGGGCGTGCTGGAAAATGGGAGGCCAGCCGCTGGCCCAGCGGTTGCGCGACAAGGACCATAGTTGGGAAGCTTTACATCAACTCATCCCCGGGATTATTGTCCAGGGATTGGTGGGGTACGCTTATACCTGTCCGGATATGATCGGCGGGGGAGAATTTTCCTCCTTTCTGAACCTGGAAAAGATAGACCAGCAACTGATTGTCCGTTCCGCGCAGTGCCACGCGCTGATGCCCATGATGCAGTTCTCCGTGTCGCCATGGCGCGTGTTGTCAACGGAATATACAAAAATTTGCAGGGATATGGCATTATTGCATCAAAAGATGGGACGTAAAATTCTGGCCCTGGCAAAGGGAGCCGCGCAAACCGGCGAACCGATAGTCCGGTCTATGGAATATGTTTTTCCGCATAAAGGATATGCACAAGTTCAGGACCAGTTCATGCTGGGAGACGATATTCTTGTCGCGCCTGTTTTGGACAAGAACGCCTATTCCCGCACGGTAATGTTTCCCGAGGGTGAATGGAAAGGTGACGACGGCAGTATTGTGCAGGGCCCATGTTCGATTGAAATACAGGCGCCGATTGAAAGGTTACCCTGGTATACGCGGGTGAGATAATATAACAGGTCGTGGGGGTTTTGTAATTTGTGAGCTATTAGCGGGGCTGAGGTGACGCACATCGTCCGCCAACCGGCAGTTTCCGTTTATCGTTTCCACAATTGCCTTAAAAGCGTCTCAAAACCGGCGGAACCAACTTGCTTGCGAAAGCGGTTTATAACAGATTTATCACTATCGTTAGATGCGTAATTGAGGTGGTGTAATCCGACCATCAATCGAATGAGATTGCCGGGTCGAACTTAGTCCTCTACATACGTTACCCCAAGTTCTTATTACATTTGGTTCAATCAATATGAGCTGCCAAAATGTTAAGCTAATATTATTAAACAGTAAAATGCTTTTTCTGCGACAACTGATTATATAACAATTTTTTATTGTCCACACCTGTCGCGCCAACCAATTTGACATCCGATTTATAAAAAAAATACCGCAGGCAAAAATTGCCCGCGGTATTTTTGTATCTCAATCATCAAATATTTTTTCGTTCTTTCACTCCAAAGTGACAACAGCCAGGCCGTAAACATTGAGTTTATCAAGCGAGAAAGAAATGAGTTGCCGATTTTGATCCGATACCACATCGAATTGTAATTCCTTCATTGTTGATAATTCACCGCTGTATTGAATTTGTTTAACGCGTTTTCCTTTCGGCGTCAACAACTGCACAGGCACATTGGCGGCCGGGGTGATAGTACCGTCGATCGTGACATCATAGTTCACAAAATGAACGAGCAATTTGTCCGTTTCTTTATTAAACATGGTGGTCAATTCAACATACGGATGTTGATCAGAAATACTTGTGACCTTACCGTCAAACAAATTTAAAATTTTATCGCTCAGGGCTTCAAGTTTTTGCCTGAGAACCGGATCAATCCGGTTCCGGGTGTATCCTTCAGGAATATCCGCAAAAACATCTGCCATGGTCGGGCCAAAAGTTGTATATTCTCCCTTTAATTTCATGGGGATCAAAAACCTGGATTCCGGTATTTGCAAAGGCAGAAAGCAAACCTTTCCTTTTTTCAAGTCTTTATCTACAGCGGTTTCAGGATAGTCATCCGCGCCAAGCATTTTGGCCAAAATATTTTCCGTTTGTGGGACATTAAACTCATCTTTCTGGCTGCATTCACCCAGTATCAATAATTGGCCGCCATTTTCAACATATTTCTGTAATGCCGCCTGTTTCTTTAAACTTAAAAGAGGTAAATAAGGTAAAACGATCAAATCAAATTGATTTATCCCGTCAGTTAACAAATCATCTTCCACTATCATAACATGCGCGATACCTTTATCGGCCAACACACGGGAAGTACTGAATGCAAAGCTCAATTCATCGGCAAGATATTGATTGAGTGAGGCAAGAATGGCAATATTTCCATAAAGATGTTCACCGAGCAGATGTGCTTCATTTTCAGCTAAAAATTGATAAACGGCGGTGGCGCCCGGAGGTGTTTCCCGTTTTTCCCTAAAAATGGTATGATTGGCTATTGCTTCGGCAATATTAATCTGGGACATTGCACTGAGGCATTTTTCCGTCGGATCGGGATAAATAGGCGGAGTGATTTCCGTGGCGTATATAATGACCGGTTTGCCATGGGATGCCGCGCTCAGAAATTTCAAAGCGGGACTGTTGGTAATTTTAACGCCATTTTCATCTTTTCGCGGGGCGCTGTCCAAAAATTCCTGAATTTCGGAGTAGATAAAATCATCATATCCATCTTCTCCCAAATATTCCATATTTCCGGCAGCATCATAAGCAATAGGTCCGTATCCGAAACCGCCGAAAACATTTCCGGCGATCATGAAATGTGGATTATATTGCCTCGCCACTGTCCGCAGCCGTTTATGAAATTCTGCAACCGTATGACCACGAAATTGAACCCATTCCATCCAGAACGGTTCACCGCGTTTTTCCGGAGGTTTAACGGCCTGATAATCGGAAACATTATATTTTGCTTTCGCCGCTTCGACGGGGAGATTATTTTTTAAATACTCGACAAATGCTTTCTGACAGTAAGGACAATAACAGGTTCCTCCGGATATCTGGGTCCAGTCGACATAGGAACCGTCTATTCCGGTTTCTGCCTGTGCCCGAATACGCCCTTCCATCATACGGACATAATATGGATTATTCGGACATCCCCAGGTCTCAAATCCCGGACCGGTTTCTCTGCCATAAGGGGCATAGCGATAAAAGGGAAACGACCCATCGGGCCGGATTGTAATCCATGTGGTCGGATCATCTTCGGGTTTGGGACCTATATAATCCTGGAAATCATTCCAGTTTTCCTGGTAAAATTTTAATAGACGAATTTGTTCTTTTTTCGGAATATCTTGATTCGATTCCGATCTTCCACCCAATGAAGTGGATAAATAGCGGAGTACTATATACCCTTTATCATGATAACTTTTATTAAACGCCTTGGCTTCGTCCATTCTTTTATCAAATTCTTCACGGCTGACGTCCTCAAATCCGGGGGCCCCGCTGCCGAATGTAACGGTGAAACGATTTTCCTCCAAAAATTCCAAATTTGACCGGTGACCCAAACGCCAATGACCCCAGTCAGTACTAGGTTTCCATCCCTGAGTCGATTTTACGCACAATGACAGTATAATTACCGAAATAATCAATAATCCGGCGGCAACAATCTTTTTTAATCGAAACATTTTTCACTCCCTTTTTATAAAATGAAATATATTATAAAGTTTATTTTCGTACAAAAAGACAAAAACTGCTCTGCAAATTAAAGAGCTAATTAAAATCCTTTTTTATTCTTAAAATTTGATCGATAATTCCGCCCTCCCGTTAAATTCCGGAAGCGACACCTGATACTCTTCCCCCTTTGACTGAATCTCAAGACTCTCATTTCCCAACAACACAGATTGAGGCTTTTTGGAATCGTAAAAACAAAAAGTGGATTTTTCCCCATCCGCATTATTCAGGGTCAGCTTTATATTGTTAGAACTTTCATTACATTCTGAAACAACGAGATCGCAGGCGGTGATTTTAAAATCGCGTTTTCCCAGTTTTCGCAGGACCACACGGCGATCGGATGTGACGCTCGCTCTGAGATTACCGTCTCCCTTACGATTCCACTCCTGCTCATCGGCATTGAGCAGCACACAGGGTTCCTGAACGGCAAAAACGAATTTCGCCCTGCTTTTGGTTAGTATCGTTGTTTCCAGATCATTCCCTTTTTTTACAATTCCGGGCATGCGTTTTGAAATAAAAGTGAGATGGTTTTCAGTGGATGGGTCATCGCCCAGTTCCGCAATGATAGTATTTTTGCCTTTAACCAGGTTCGGCAAAATAATAAGCCGGTCATTATAAGCATAATGCGGTTTGCCATTTATTGTCACGGATTGGATGAACCGGTTTGTATTTTCAATACCGACACCCATACCGCCTGTAAAATGGGCAACCGTATCAAGCAGTACGTCTGAGAGATCCAATAAAAGTTCGATCCGATTCCCTTTGACCGACCATGAATAATTCCACTGCGCGATTGCCCGCAGTTTATTACCCAGATCCACCGGATCGGGACAATAAATATCATGTGTCGCAAATTTGTTTTTCATGGCATCATAAAAAGGCAGATTATTTTTGTTCATAATTCGTTCTTTACCCTTTTGCGGTTGTGAGATGATGGAATAATCATGCCACATTTCATTAAAAATGACGCCCCGTCCGATATTATCGTACATATGATCAAATACGGCTTCTTCATATGCGGTGATCTGGGCAGTTGTATAACTCCATGAAGGATCATAAAACCATTGGTAATCGGGTGAGGGCACATTCTCCAATACGACCAGGTTTTTATAGGCGCCGGTGTACCAGGTCAGATTGCCATAACCCAATGGCATATCCTGTTCAAAGCCATGCGTCATATAAAAGGAAAACCGCTTTGCTATCTGTTCGTAATCATTCATATGGATAGTGTTGCCCGGATTGATAAAAAACTCCACTTTACCGATGGGATACCCAAAATCGCTGGTATTGAATTCGATTTCCTCTATAGAGTCGTCCAGTTCCGCCTGCCATCGTTCCTCCGTCATGTCCCTGCCAATACGATGGAATTTACTGTGTGTGCCTATTTGCCCGCCAGCATCCTCAATTTTTTTACCCAGGGGCGCCAAATCCTGCCAGCCCGCTCTCGTCGCCTGAGAGGATACCCAGGTATAAAGGGGAACGACACCGCTCTCCCTGGCGATGTTCACCAGATAACTGATGGTTTTGATTTGTGCATCCAAATTTCCGCTGGCGTCCCCATCCAGACGTATAATCGCCGTCATATTGGCATTGGACACACTGGGCGCCGGAAAAGGCTCCCGCATATCCCCATATAAGGACCAAAACACGGTACGAATAAGCACATTAAACAACTGATTCGCATAAAATACCTGCGGCTGATTATTCCTGAAAAATGATGCCGCACCCGCCCACGTACTGAAATCATTTACCAGGATCACACGATTTTTCCCATTATCCCGGGCTATTAAAAAAGGAAATGCCTGATTCTCGTTTGTAGAAGTGAGCAGAGTATCACCCTGATTTTTAAAAGTGAGTATATTCAAACCATTCACAAGCGGCTGTGTAACATACTGGTTCTTTTCAAACATGCGGGTAATATAATGCCTGTTATTTGAAACTTTGATACGATAATCCGAATTGCCGAAAAAACCGGAATATTCGATTCCGATTAATTCATCCAGATCGGCGTGGTTTCGTTCTTCCGCCTTTTCATTGTTGATCGCAAATGGACCTTCAATAATAAGATTCCCGCCCTGATTAATATAATTTTTCAGAGAATTTAAGACTTTGGAATACAGACCGTCTTCCACATACGTACATTGACATATGACGATTGATTTGTATTTAGACAGGTCATTTTCACCAGCTAAATTTTTTAAAAACAAACAATCATAAGGAATCCCGGCAAGATTTGCAACAGCCGCCCATCCATGAGCGGACATCTGGGTCACTCCCCACCGCTGCTGGAAGCTGCTTTCGCTAATTACAAGGGCTATACGGGGATTTTCATAACCTGATGAAAACGCGAACTGAATCAGGCATAACAATAATACCCCGGATAAAATGAATCGATGCAGAATTTTCATAAATTTTTCCTTCCGAGTTCGATAATAAAATGCGGATATGCAGGTAATATCTGACATCCGCTATTATGTTATTCACACCAGACAACCATACCTTTTTGAATTTCAGGAATAACACAGGTTAATTGCCCATCGCTCCATTCGCCTTTTAATTCTTCAACCTGCCCTAAATAAGGTAAACTAAATACACGTGCGTTCTGTTTTGCCGGGAAGGAGATTTTTACATCCGTCTCGGGTAATTGAGAGGCATTTTCATTACCTTTCAGGCCTTTAAAATTGGCAATAAAAACATGAGTCTTGTTATCGACAAGGGCAATTTGTGTGGACACGTACGGCGAAGCCTTAATCTCAACGGCCGGTTTGAAAGCAAAATTTTCTTCCATATCCTTTTGAAAGGCGTTTAACAATGTCATAAATTCGGCAACTTCCGTCTGACCTGTTTGAGCGTTTTGATCAAAATCCTTTCCGGCGACTTGAAAATATTGCTTGCCGGGACATTCCGGCAGAGATACAAATCTGTCTCCGTGCTGTGAAACTTTATCATCCTGAATTTCGGCGAGTTTTAAAACAGGATTATCCTGAACAGGGTCCCGTTCCATATCATATTTACCGGTTTCGCCGGTTGCATATATAAATTTTCCGGCGTCGTATAATTTACCCAACAAATCGATCTCCTGTGCTCCTATACATTTTACATCCGGCAGGATGATTCCGGCGCCCTGAAAATCCGCCAGGGTCCGCGGGGTAACAATCTGGAATTCAAGGTGAGATTGCAGCAGCATGTTCATGATGCCTTTATAAGAATCCATAAATTCATCGCAAAAATAATTCCGGGTTTTATCCGAAAAATAAACGCCAATGGGATTTAAAGGATTTCTCGGCAAATAAAATGTTTTTTCATGTTCGCCGATCCACTTGAATATTTCTTTACGGGCTTCAAAATCGTTAGAACCGGACATTACATGACCCCGTGCATCCCATGTATTGGTCCCTGCCATGACTTGTGATAACGCCAGGTTTTGCATCGCATCTTTCGGCGCGATATTTTCCACATTATCCCACGAATAACTTAACATCCATGAGGCCTTTGTTTCCGCAAAAGCCCTGAATGAATACATTCCGACCATATAATTAAACCAGGCCAGAGGATTACGGGAGGCAGCCGTGTAGCCGCCGGCGCTGTATTCATGGGCGATGACATCCACAACCCGGTACATATCATATACATCGGCGCCAACTCTGACCGCGGCTTCTTCGATCCCGGGATATATTTCCGCAATGGTCATACAATTTGGGTTTACGGATTTGACGTTTTTATCAATATCCTGCATGAAATTCGTCAATGCTTCGATACGAAAATCTACCCATTTTCTAAAATTCGGATCGTCGAAATCGCCCAGTTTAATATCGGTTTTGGCATTGAGACCGGTTTTCTCCTTGAATACGGCAACGGTATAATCGTCAAAACTGGCCCAGGTATCATTCCACCCGCGAAAATGGGTCATCCAGTAAGGGATATCCACGTAAACACCGTCAATCCCCGTGCCCGCAATCTGCCGGACCCGTTCCATATATATATCCCGCCATTCCTTTGGATAGGGGCTGATCCACACATCCTCATCGCCTTCAGTAATCCAAAAAGCATCTCCTCCGCCAAAAACAGCCGGTCGTCCGTTAATATCGCGCTGCACCCAATCTGGGTGATCTTTAAAAAATGTATGTTCGGTTTGATCAGCCCGTGCGGTAATACATTCCAGGCCGGCGATATAAACAAAGGCATAATTTCCCACAGAATGAGCCTTATCCGCAACCGCCCTGAGCGCCTGTAACTTTTCATCCGGATTCAAAAAACTTTCATAGCGCCCGGGAATGTCATTGTCAACCTCTATGCCGAATACATGGGTACTGGTCGCGCTTTCTATGATATTGTCGATGCGGTCCAATCTTAAGCCATGCCCCCCAATGCGGACAAAGTGTGTCCAGTTTTGCGTGGACGAGGGTTGGTTTCCACATTGTAAAACAAGGAACGCAAAGAACAGTAACCCGGCAATAATGATCATTTTTTTCATAGTATCCACCTGTATTA
The DNA here is from genome assembly GCA_016934825.1 of Candidatus Zhuqueibacterota bacterium. Classification (GTDB taxonomy): domain Bacteria; phylum Zhuqueibacterota; class Zhuqueibacteria; order Residuimicrobiales; family Krinioviventaceae; genus Fontivivens. The sequence continues at coordinate 35,485 of JAFGSB010000140.1, read as the reverse complement.
AATTTTTTAGCATAAACGATTTTTTTAATTATTGAATACTCATCATCCTAATATTGGGCTTTATTGATACCGTAAGAGTCTCCTATGATTTTATGTGAGTAACTTATTTGTTTTGCTTTGAATAAGATTATCAATCATGATAATGATGATCGGACAACACCGATAATTATATTCGTAAATTAAAAATTTAACCGGAATTATTTTAAAAGCCATAATCTTTTTACCTTTTCAGTTTATACTAATCAAACCACTCTATTTCCGGATATTGTTCTTTAAAATAAACATCCGGAGCAGCCATAGTATGATACTTTTCTTTAATACCTAATACAGTATTATTCAGTGATTTGAACCGGTTGTCATATATTCGGCCGGCATTGTCCAGTTTGAAATAGTTTATTCCCAAATTTATTACCGTGGAATTTTCCTCCTCCGGCCAGGACCGGACGTTATAATCAATCATCTTATCTTCATAAATATATCGCTGCTGGTTTCCCTCCCATAGGGAAGATATCAAATAATGATTAGTATAACCAACATCCACTTCGATCCCTTTCAAAACATAGGAGCCCGGAGGAATATTTTGCAGCAGGAAATATCCGTTTTTATCCGTTTTTGTACGATAACCCTTTATTTCTTCGTTTCCGTTCAGGATCGACTTTCCCACGACAACCACCACAATATTGGAGGTTTTCGATTGATACAAATCGTCGATGCCGTCGTTTTCGACCAAAACAGCGCCGACAACCAGAGATTTCCCCGGTTCCGGTTTCTGCAGGACAACGGTATTGTTTGTCGAAACACATTCCAATAAAGATGTCAGGAACACAATAATAATCAAATATAGTAATTTTTTCATTTTCAACCTCAAAGTCTTGTTATAATCAGCCTGGCATGACATTTACAACAAATCATTCCAGTATCTATTAAATAACTTGAATTTTTCCTTCAGATGGAAATCATTTTAAAATATAAGCACATTTAATTTTGCATGTTAAAAAAATTTACTTTATATGTAGTCATTTTAGTTTTATTTGACCCATACACTCATGCAGGTAATCCGGCTTAATACCTTTCCGCTAATTTTTTTGTTGCGTTATAATTTTCCTTTAAAAGTTTTGAATCGGGAAAACGTTTCAAGGCTTCATTAAAAACTTTCAGCGACTCGTACATCCTGCCTGCTTGCCGGTAAGACATGGCAAGATTATTAAAATAATCAGAGTTGTTCGGATTTAAATTTACGGCTTTTTTATATGCAATTACAGCCTGATCACTTTTTTGCTGCATGATGAGGGAATTGCCAAGATTGTAATAAATTTCTGCGTTCAACGAGTCGCTGGTTATTGCATTGGTATAGCACTTTTCTGCCAAACCATACTCTTTTGTCATATAATAGGCATTACCGAGATTGAAATACAATTCCGCGTCATTCACACCCATGACCAGCGCTTTTTGATAGCTGGAGATTGCTTTTTTAACATCATTTAATTGTAAATAACAATCAGCAATATTGAACATGGTAAACGGCTGAAATTCCATAATGGCAAGAGATTTTTCGAACGATTGAGCCGCCTGACTATAATTGCGCTGATTTTTATATATCCTGCCGATGATATTGTGCGCTTCATACATCCGTTCGTCAGATTGAAGCGCTCTTTGTAAATAAGTCAGCGCCTGTGTGAATTCGCCCTGCCGATATTCCATTTCTCCGGCAAAATAAAGGGCCCCTGCGTATTGAGGATTTAATTTTAATACTTTTTGAATATACATACGTGCTGTATCGGACCGGGCTGTTCCCTGGTATGCCCGCGCAAGTTCGAATTGAATCTGAACATTATCGGGATAGCTCCTGTCAAGGCTTTCAAGCAACGTCAATGCATCTTTGAAATTCGAGGTGCCAATCAAATATCTGGCCAGATTAAGACGGGTCTGCACATTTTCCGGACTCTGCCCTGCTTCCACGATCAGTTGTCTGTTGATGAGATCCATTTTTTCAAAGAATTGTTTCGCCAGATCACTTTCCGGGATCAATCTTGAACCTTCGATCAAAGTATGTGTCGATGTATACAAATTTCCCTGGTAATTTTCCAATATGCCTTTCAATAAAAGATTGACTGCCATATTATGCCGCTTTAAAGTTTGTTGTGTTTTTTCCTTATTCTGGGCATTATCTGCTATATTGACAAGAAAATTCAGAGGATCCGGCCTTCTGAATATAATTTTACCCAGATTCAGATAGGAACATAAATCCCGGGAGCGTATGGCCCGTGTGGAAAATTCCAGTACAGGATTATTGTCTGTATTAACTGACGCATCTCTGCTAATTTCCTTTATCCCATTATGATCAAGTAAGAAACAATCCAGAAGATCATAGGCAGAATGAATGTTAATCTCCGCAAAATCTTTCCGGATAGTGGAATCGGCAAACAGTTCGGTCAATTTTTTAAAATCCATTTTCCAGGGCTGCTCCGAGCCTATAAGAACGATTTGTTTGTTCACGCAATTCGGCGCCATCCAGAGCGAACAATAGGGAAATACCGATTGAAATGTTTTAAGAACGATCTGAAAATCCGCCGGGTCCAGATCGATCGTCATCCATGTTGAAAGAAGCCCGCCCGGCTTTAATTTTCTTTTACAATTTTCAAAATGTTCACGTGTAAATAGCGACGCACTCGCCGTTGCCACGGCATAATTCGCATCGTTCATAATGACATCGAATTTTTGGCGGGTATTTTTTACAAAATTTTTACCGTCGGCAATTATATAATTAAAACCGGGGTGACAGACAATGCCTTCGTTCAATTCCCGAAAATAAAGATCGGATAATTCCAGGACATCTTTAGAAATTTCAACAAGATAAAATTCATCCACCGGGTGCCGAAGTACTGATTTCGACGTCTGACCGGTGCCGAATCCAATTTGCAGTACACTTTCCGGATTTTTATGAATACACATGGGAAGATAACCCTGCAATGTCTGCAATGTTTTCAACATAAAGCTGGTGCCGGCAACATTCAAACCGTCCACATCAATGCGTAAATTTTGTTCAAAGGGCCGTTTTATTTCATGAACCGTTACAGTGCCTTCAATACCCTCCCGGTAATCGATAAGCGTATTATCTTTTTCCACATGTGTGTAAGCAACAGAGAACAAACCGGTCGGAGTTATTTTGATACAGACAGCCAATAACAGTATTGTAACCAGAACATAACCGGCGGAGAAACGGATTATTTTCAATGATTGCCTGAAAAACAACAAATAGATTCCCAATAGAAAATTCAATAATATGATAGCAGACATTGTTGCCGAAACACCAAATAATGTAATGAATACAAACGCGGTTAAAAAAGAACCTATAACTCCGCCGAGAGTATTAAAAAAATAGACCAATCCCAAACGCGAACCGATTTTCTGCAAATGAGGCGTCACGATACGGCTGGCAACGGGAAAACTTGCCCCCATAAAAACAGAGGGAAAAAACATAACGAAAAATGCTTCAATAAAACGAATCCCGTTCCAGTACCACCATGAAGTAGAGGGATTTATCATAAAAATTTTATCATGGATCCATGAGAGTTTTATCAACATAACTGCCGCGATCAGTGCGCCTGCCCCTATTGCGATTTCAATCAATCCGAACAGAGCCATCAGGTTTTTATAACGATCAGCCAATCTCCCGCCCACATAAGAACCAAATCCGATTCCGCATAATACGGTTGTCAACATAACGGATACAGCATACACTGAATTCGTTAAAATAAATACCAGAACATGGTTCCAAAGAACTTCATAAGAAAGGGCGGCAAATCCTGATATCGCTATTGCAGTAATAATCAGTTTGGTGTTTCCATCAAAAGAGATTTTAGTTTTTGATATATGGGTTTTTACAGCCGGTTCGTATTGTTTAGAAAATCTGGAAAGAAGATATGCAGCGGAAGCAAGTATAAAGTTTGTGATTACGGCACAGTATACTGAAGAGCTGACACCAATTGCACGGATCAGTATAAATCCGGTCAGGAAAGCGCCCAGCATGGCTCCGAGTGTATTTATTCCGTATAATTTCCCCGCATCAAGTCCTATTTTATTTTGTCTGTTTATGAATACATGGCCCAGGACGGGCAGGGTTCCACCCATGAGAAAAGTGGCTGGAAACATGATCAGAAATGCAATTATAAATTGTAATATATAAAAAAGGAACGGCATACTGCCTGTATGCAACCAGAGGAAAGAAAAGACAAGTTCAATATATTGTCTGAATACAGGTAAAACAAGAGCGCAAACGCCAATACCCATTTCTAAAATGGCGTAAATCGTTAAATGCCGCTTCATTGTTTCCGTTCTTTTCCCAATGAACAGGCTGCCTGAAGCAAGCCCCAACATAAACGCGGAAAGAACTGTGCTGAAAGCGAGTGTAGTATTCCCAAAAATTAATCCAAAAACTCTTGTCCAGATAATTTCGTAAACCAATCCGGTAATACCGGATATAAAAAAAAGAATTAATATTATAATTTGAAACATAAAATAATAAACTCGGGATACATATCTTTCAGCATGAAAGAACGGAGCAACCAATTAAATTTTAAACCATTATGAATTAATTTTATATTTGACATACATATAACACGTCCCTCTTTTTGGCCCCTTACCAAAAAGAGGGCGCTTTTCACATTATTACGTTTCCGGTAAAGGTGATAAAAGTACGGGCCGGATTTTTCTTTTATAAACGGACCTTATTTGATAATGACCAGTTTTTGTGTAATATATTGATCCATGCTCTGAACTCTGACAAAATAAATTCCTGTATTTACCGGCTGGTTATAAGAATCATTCAGGTTCCAGTTAAACAGCATTGGATTGCCCGTATTGCTGATCTCGGCCTGAAAAATCCTTTGTCCCAGGACATTAAAAATTTGGATGGTTGAATTTTTGGGGGCATTCATATCAACCAGCAACGAGACCATTCCATCTCCATGAGTCAAACTTGCCGGATTGGGGTAAATACTCATTTGCGCCGGAGGATGAGGATTGTTATGAAATTTTTGAACTGATGTTGGCTCAGGCAGAATATCATCAAGTCGTCCGCTGATTTTAACATCATCGATCCTCCCCTCAAAATCCTTTATGGATGGCGCGGATGGTTCACTGGAAAACCATGAACCAATTGCCAGAGGGTCATTATTGGAGAAATAATTCTGATCATAATCAAGTACATCCACGGGATCAGTGGACGGCGTATTCCACATATGAATTTTTTTGGAACTATAATCATAAAATATTGCAACAAATGTCCATTGATCCTGTGGAATTTTAAAACTCGAGGCAATGGGAACTGCCTTGTTTTGTGAATCTCGAATCAGAAATTCCAAATTACTGCTTTTAGAGATTCGCAGAGAATAATTTGTGGTCTTGGGATCTGTAAACTGGTCGCCTTTATTTAGTATCCAATGTACATCATCCCCGACAGCAAGCGGGTAAATCCAGGCAGAAATACCTATGTTTTCATTATCGAAATCAAGGTCGTTACTATCGTCAATTTTCACAAAATCATACTTGTTGGCACTATCAAGCCATAAATAGTAATCGCCTTCCTGCAGCGGAGGGGTAGTATCAAAACCTGCCAAATTTTGCAAAACGCCGTTATTTTCAACAGAGTCCCAATCCGCCGTATCCAAAGCGTTATTTTCGAATCGCCATTCCCCCCCTTTACTTTGGGACAATAACATTGTATTGTATAAAAGAACGACTGTAATGATTAAAAGTATAACAGGTTTTATATTTAATTTTAACATAGTGTATTTGCCTTTTTCATTCAAGTTAACTGCTGAAAAAATAGCCATGTGACAATTAAACCTGCAACATGGCTATTTTTAACCTTTAAAAAATTATTGTCGCCCATAATTTGGAGCTTGTTCCACTCCAATATACACACGCATAATCTGGCCGACATCACCCCAACCCGGATAAACAAGGTACATGAATTTTTTATTAAAAGTGATATACCGCATCGGAGTCATAAGCTCTCCATCGTACAACACTTCTTCCCCACCGTCCTGATCGATCGTGTACAAGCTTGTTTCCCAGGCTAAAGTATAGTACATTGTACCGTTTTTATCGAATTCCAGCCCGACCGGGGAATCACCTTCAAAAATGACTTCAGCATTATCCAGGCCGTCATCCGTAATATCCAAACGCCAGATTTCACCATCCCAGATGTTCGTGACAAATAACTGGTCGCCAAAAACCCGGCAATTCTTCGGTTCGGAAAATTCGGCAACCTGGGTCAGTTCATTGTCAGGGGTGAGCCGGGAAATACCCGAGCCGTTATTGGCGATGTACATATTGCCGTTTTGGTCCCAATCCAAACAAACGGGGGCGTCGGTGTCCACAACATCTTCAATGGTCTGTCCGTCAGGGGAAATTCGCGAAATTTTCCCTTCCCCGTTTTGGCACACGTACAGATACCCGTTTGGACCAAAGCGGATAGAGCCGTTTACAGGGATCTGAGCAAATTCCGATTTTTCTCCGTCAGGTGTAATTTTAAAGATAATTCCGTCCGCAGCGGAACCGATGTAAACATTTCCAGCATCGTCAACATCAACGCCGTTCGGCCAAACGATTTCTTCGTCAATAATGTCTATGGTGTTCTTGAATGTAAATTCAAGTTCATTACTCCAGTATTCCGATCCTTTTACTGCGACCTTCACGTTAACTGTTTGATCGGAAATATTTGGCGTTTGTACCTGCAACTCGTTTTCCGTAGCAGAAATAACCTGCCCGACTTGCTTTCCGAATGCAACCAAGGTATATGCCGGATCTGTGTTAAATCCGCTTCCGTTTATAGTTATAATATCTTTCAGAAAGCCCTCATTCGGCGTTAAACTATTTAGTGTTGCGGGTGCCAATCCTGTCATATTCGGATCAGGCCTATCGGGCCCGTATGTCGGTTGACTCGGGCCTTCGCATCCGATGAACGGAATCAGGATAAGCAAAAGGACTCCGATAATTACCGATAAGCTCTTATATTTCATTATTTCATCCTCCGATTTAATCTATTAATGACTTAAAATTTAAAGTCGAATGAGAACATATTCACAGCATCAAAATTTTTAAATTGCAGGTAGCTATAATCAATACCGGCTTGCAGGTTATTAATTTCAAACAGGAAACCGCCGCCGAGGGAAATATCTTCTTCATCGTAATTTACCTTGTACCCGCCCCGTAAAAACACAAGGTTTTTAAAGCTGTATTCACATCCTATCTGAATACGCTCCGAATAATCCCTCGGGTGACTTGCGTCAATTGATAGCGTTACGTTGTGATTCTGTTGTTCGACCCAAAATTTTGTCACATCCATGGCTAAACCAAATGTAAAGGTCAAAGGCAATGGAAACGACTCTGCACGATATTCCTTTTCCTGGGAGAAATTTTTTAGACTCATACCAAATCGTAAATCTTTATAACCGGTATAAAAAATTGTTCCAAAATCAAACGCAATCAGGCTCATTTCGGCATGAAATTCTTTCGGCGCATCCATTGTCCCCTCTAAAGTCGAACCCAAATCTTCATGAACATATTTTAAATGACCGCCAAAAGCAAACTGACTGGAAACCCGGCGGGCATAACTGAGACCTACAGCCCAATCGGTAGGAGAAAAATTGCCGGTTTCCTCGTATCCGCTGCTGCCGGTAGACCGGCGCGTACCGTGAAAAACACCCCAGTCAACCGTAGACATACTGGCGCCAAAGACTCCCAGGTTTCCGGCATTGAACACTATCGCGCCGGAATTTAATGTTATATCGGCAATCCATTGACTTTGATTAAGAAAAACGTGATTGCCTTCCGTTAACGCCATTCCTGCCGGATTCCAAAAAACCGAGCTCGCATCGTTAACAACAGCCGTACATGCGCCCCCAATGGACGACGCACGGGCACCAACCGGAATGGATAACCATTTCATACCCGTTTGACCGATTTTCTTTATCCCGCCGGCCTGGACAGGCAGAGACATAAAAAGTAAAATTATTATTAACGGGATTATAAATTTCCCTATTTTTTTCATCTAAAACCTCCTGACAGATTTTCTGTCCTCGATTTTCAATATTTAAAAGTTTATCTGATAATCACAAATTTTTCTATACTGGTTTCAACAGGATTTTGATTCAGATCTCGGGCGTCATCGACTTGCAAAATATATACACCGCTTGCAACTAACTGGTTAGAATCGGTTACCTGATCCCAGCTTTCATCGGCGCTGCCGCTTTGATGATCGATCGTAGCGATCAAATCGCCGGTTACGGTATATATACGCAGAGTACAATATGCGGGAAGATTTACAAATAATAATTTATTATCTTCGCCTGTAAAGTTAAATTCTCCTGCTTTAACAATGTACGGGTTGGGTACGATTCGCACAGATTTTGCATCCGCTTTCCCGGGTTCAAAGGCGTAAGCGGCAAGTTCCGTACGATTTGCATACTTGGAACTTTCCAGCTTTTGTCCGGGTATTAAACCATTGGTATTTTGCGATCCGTCGTCAACGGCGGTAACGGCATAATGATAGGCTTCGCCCCGCACAACATTAGAGTCGACATACGAATTTTGTGTTTTCGGCACAACCGCTATGGGTTCCCATAAGTAATGAGTGCCTTTTGCATTTATTTCTGTATATTCATCGACTAAAAAATTACCTTGTTTCCTGTAAATCACGTAATGATCCAAATCGCTAACACCGGTATCGAAATCGCCAACACTCGAAAGATCTTCCCACTCCACATATATTACCTTCGGGCCGGATCTGACAGTCAGATCGGGAGCAGGTAACGGATCCGGTATATCCAATCCATTGTTCCAGGTCCACAGCGCTCGGTCCATTGTCTGGAAAAGAGAATCTTTACCGGTGGCCAATAAATCATTTTTGGCGTCATTATCAAAATCGGCGCCGGCAACGCCCCGGTACCAATCCCGCCAGGCCAATCCTTTTTCGATGGATAATTGCCGTGAAATGCCGTTTGCGCCTACAGCGTATACAATTACAACGGAATCTCCGAGGGTCATGTTATATGGGCCAAAAGCCTGAAACGGGAATTCATCTTCCTGGGACATGGCATCATCGGGCCAGCCGGCCTGTTCCTCAACAGTTTGTTTTGTATTGGAAGCCGCCCAATCCCACGCAGTGGCAAATCCGGGGAAATCAGTGTCCCATACATTATAAATACTCATGTTGGCCATTATTGATACCGGTTGTGAAACATTATCGGAATGGTCGGTTGGAGAATTATCAACATGCAGTGCGGCAAAACCGGCATAAGCATTGGAAACGAATTCTCCGGAAGGCATGGGAGTGGAACCACCTGAACCGGTTGCAAAACGGGGGTCTCCGGTATCGTCGAACTCCTGGCCGCCTTCTTCAAAAGCGGATAATTCCGGGTGATCACCGTCCCAGCCATAAGAAATCTGTAAATCCCTGGCTGAACTTACCAATTCAGATGGATAGGTTTCATAAGTGGCCCAATCATCTTTTGCCTCTTCATACCATCTTGAATAAGTAATATATGTTCCTTCAGCCGTTTGAAAACTGTACCCGACAAGAAAATAGATATCTTCTATTGTTTGGGAAGTGTTTGTGTCGGGAGTGGGGTCCTGATCCCAATCAAAGGTACATTTGTATCGGTTAACATGGATAACATAATCATCATGATTCGGATTTGCATAAGAATATGATCTTTTTAACACATCAAATCCGGGATATGATTTATAATGCAATTCGATCATCTGATCGGACGGAATAGTTGGATCAACAATGCCGGTATACTGTTGAGACGATCTCTGCATCGCTCCATTAGCATAAACCCATACTTCCGGGGGTTCAGAGCGACGATATTCTTTAATCCCATAAGGTTCTGTTTTATCATAAGAATTGGGCGATAAAAAGGTTTCTTTCGTATGCTCAGCCCCGGTAGAGTCAACCCATTTACCTATTGTGTGTCCTGTACTATAAAATACGATTGTACCATAGCGAAACTGATCCTGGGGCCATTCACCGGTCGGATCAACTTCATTTGTATTCAGTTCATCATCGGCTTCTATCCGTAATTTGTAATCTCCCAGTTTATGTGTTCTGGTTTGGGAATAACTTGTTGTAGCAATTAAACCCAGCAGGATAGTAAATACACACATAATGATGAAACTGTAATAAAATTGAGGTCTCAGAAGCTTCATAAGCTAATACCTCCTTAAATAATTTATTAAATTTTTCATTAATTTTTTTAAAATTGAACCCTAATACCAAAGTATATATCTCTTGGATTTATAAAATGTGCCCATTCGTTCCAGCCAAGATCTATATAGTCTTTATCCCAATCGCCCAATTTATCATTTCCTTTTTGTTCTCCTTTTTCCCACGGGAAGTGGAGTGAATCAACATATTTGTTCCAATATAGCGGGCTGGGGAAACCCTTATAGTTAAACAAATTTTTCACCTGGACAAAGAAACCCACCCGCATTTCGCTGACCTGAACTCGTTTCTCTAATAGTATATCGGTGTTATAATAGTCAATTACCTGGGCGTAATGTTGTTCACTCAGGAGGGCGTCAGGATTCAATAATTCCCGTCCGCCATCGGACCATTCCTGAAAAATGTTCAGTCGCCAATCACCTAATAAATCAAGACCCATAAATTTGGGGCCAAAATTCACAGGTGTCTTTAAAGTAATATTGGCGGCAACGGATGGCACAGGATTCCCTTTGTTCTGATTTGTATTCTCTCTTTGCTGTTTGGCTTTCTGCCGGTCCTCATAAATATAGCGCAGGCCTGTGTAGCCGGTGCTTCTTACCATATACTCAGCAGATGCCCAGCCGTACCACCAACGTCCGACTCGTTTTTCAAGTCTAAACTCGAGCCCACGAATATCGGCATAACTATTATTTGCCCAGGTTTGGACTTCGTTTTCGCCGTTTAAGGAAACGATTTCCTGTTGGCTAAGCTGATTCGAAACGTCTTTATAATAACCCATAAAATGAATCAGATAATCATTGGCAATACTTTGTTCAATACCGATTTCATAGGATATTGTTCTTGGCCATTCCGCCCTGATATTTGGAATAGTCGCTCCTTGCGAATATGGTCTAACGGTATACAAATAATCGATTATCGGTGACTGGAAGAAATGACCATAATTAAAGAAAATTTTACTGGTAGCGGTCACCGGATGGGATATACCTATACGGGGGCTTGTATAAAGTTTGTAACCTGCATCCGATGTCGTTAAATTAGAAAAGCTGTTATTATTCTCCTGCCAGTTTGATAAAGTGTATGGCAGTTCATTAAAAATAAATTGTGGATCGAGATTGAAGGGTTCTGTTCCAGGTCTCAGGTAATCAACACGAAGACCAATGTTTGCGATCATACCGCTGTATTCAATTTTGTCCTGGATATAAGCACCGACTTTAATTGGTGAATTATCATAGTACCACCAGGTCCAGGGTGCTTCTTCATAAGGTTGAGTCGTTTGTGAATGGTTTATTTCACGACGTTCTTTAAAAGATGTATAATCGAATGTGAATCCGGCTTTAACTTCATTATGATTATTAATTTGCGACACATAATCACCGGCTAAAGTGATTCCCCAGTATCGTGAGTGATCCTGGCCTCTGCCGCCTCCGGACATGAGGAAATCGCCCAGGATATCATAACTTTCTATAATAGAACCAATTTCACTTCCAACGTATCCGAACGGGGCTTCATCGTACCACATATTGCCGATTTTTTTGATTTTGGTCGTATCACGAAGCGCTATAGGTTCCTGTGTTGTTTTATAGTTCGTGTATTCCAGACGCAGATCATAAAAAGTTTTAGGACTTATTATATGGTTCAAAGTAAACCCGCCACGATATTGCAATGTTTCAATTGGGTTATAGTTTGCATCGTGCCACATATATCGCCAATACAACGCGTTACGGGCATATTCAGTACCCTGACGACTTCCGGTAATCATACCATTGGTATCATCATAAATTGAACCGCTCACACCCTGCACAAGCATTAAACTATTGTTAAATGAAAATTTCATGTTCGGTGTAAGATTTCCTGTCAGCTTGAGCTGAGTGGTACTGGCAACTGAATTGTTTCGACTAAATGGATAGGCCAATTGCAAATTTTCATATCTTTCCGAGACAAGAAAAGCAACCGGCAAGAAAGGCACTCGGCCGCTGAACGAACCATCGATAACATAATCCGGTTTATCGGCATATGTGCGAAGACGATGCTGCCATTTCCAGACTTCCAGTAACTGCTGGGGGGTCATATCATTGTTCGGATCCGGATCTGCTAAAAATTGTCGTGCAACTTCATTCCAGCCCACAAAAGAAAAAGGATACTTTCCACTCGCAACCATATCATTCGTCACACCGGTGAATGCATCCTTACCCGCATAAACTTTCCAGAAAGGCCCGTCAACACTGAATGGACTTGGACCAAAATGTTTGCGGGCCGCTGGACTCATTCTTGCGTCTAAATTTAAAGAATAACGATCCAGACTGCCTTCCCGGGTTACTACGTTAATCATACCGGAACGAATATCGCCGTATTCTGCATTAAAGCCGCCAGTTAAAATTTCAACTTCTTTAATGGCCGTAATACTTAGATTGGTCAGAGGTTGCTGGTTTCTTTCATTTCTGGTTGACAAACCATCTATCATTATATCTGTTTCGTTTAATTCACCACCTCTGACAACAAGCCCGGTTCCGTTATCTGAAGCAGAAAGTGAAATACCCGCTTCGGAAGCAAGTATTTCTTCAATGTTGTCAAGGGGACGCGCACTTATTGTCTCTTCCGTAACGATAGTTTGACTTGACGAGACATCCATCTGCACAACCGGCCTCTCAGCCTCAATCGTTACGGTTTCTCCCTCTATGACTTCTTCTTTCATTGCGAAATCGAGAGTTGTTGTCTGGTTAACGCTCACCCTGACATTTTCCTGGACAATTGTTGTGTAGCCGATCATAGAGGCCCTGACATTATAAACTCCGGGAGCAATGTTAATGATGAAAAAATTACCGTTAACATCGGTAGCGGCTCCTAATGATGTGCCTTCCAATATAATATTGGCTCCGGGCAACACTTCATTTGTCTTTTCTTCGAATACTCTCCCTGAAATTTTACCTGTTATCGCAGCAAAGGATGAATCGCTGTAGACAACGACGAGGAAGAGTAACAGAATAAATAGAGGACATCTTATTTTATTCTGCACCATGCCTAATCTCCTTATTTAGTTAAGTAACTTTAGTTATTTGGTAAAAAATACGATCAAATGATAGTATTATTTTTACAACAGTAAAGAGTTACTTCATTACTTCCATCCAATTGGGATTTTGATATTCGTCGGGATGATTGGAATGAACAAGAACATAATGTCCATCTCCGGAGCGATCGACAAAAATAAATTCAGTTTTCCCTTCTAACGCATAGTACCATATCTCCACTGGCCTGTTGATATGAGAGGTAGAAAATTGCCGCTGAATATCGATCGGTGGACCATACTGTATTAAAACCCTTCCCATATCCGAGTTTATTCCACCGTTGAATTTGTTTTCAGAATACTGTAGCCGTCTAAAGTGTTCCGTCATAAATTCATTTTCATCAGTTTCAGGATCAGTATCTCTGCTGCTCCAAAAATTAAGTAAAAACGCCTGTTTCCCTCTTGCATCGAGTGTCCTGAAAATTTCCTTTTCTTCGTTTGTGGCAATATATTTGATTTGATCATAATATTTTTTTATATCTTCATCCGTCATGGATAAAAACATTTTATTACTTTCCGTTTCTTCATAAACTTCAAAATATCGGGATGTAGAACAGTTATTCCCTGTTAATAAATCTGTAACATTCATTTTTAGCAGGTATAAACCGTGTTTGAGATCTTTTAATGGAATTATTTCAAAGCGGGCGCAGTTTGTATTCGTTTTGACGATAGCAGGGCGATTATGAGAAGTTATTTCCCGGCCGGTCAAATCGGATATCGTATAATTAACTGAATAGGAGGAGGGTGTGTTGCTGTTGTATTCCAGGTTGTTGATTTCAAAATAAATATATATATTTTGTGTTTGTTCTCCAAAAGTAAAGACTCTTAATGGATTGGGAATTGCAATTAACCCATGTTTTTCAAAACTACTTTTGTCAGAACTTTTTTGTACATGGGATGCAAAAAAAAGATCACTGATGGATAGTGCTTTTGTATATTTTTTTACTGCAAACTTTTTTTTGACATTACCCGATAAGTTACGGGCAGAATTGGCAATGTTTAGATGAAGCGTAATTGTATCGGCTTTGATTGTAAAACGTTTTAAATCAATAAAAACCCCCGAGTTCTGAGGATTCACCGCACTGTCGGGTTTAATGGATTTTTGTTCGCATATTTGTTCCAAAGTATCACCCCTCATATCGAGAAGATTAAGGGTGATTGTAAACCTGATCGGATTTATTACTGAATCCTCTAATAACGAAAATTGAGCAAGATTTAATGAATAACTCATTTCCGTATTATTTTCCCCTTGAGTGTTTACAAATTGGTAAACATCAACATAAAAGGTTAGGTTCCCGTCACTTTTTATAGGAAGGATAAAGTCATTTTCCGTTTTAGATTGGGCGGGTATAATTAATAAGAAAACGATTAGTAAATTTAACTTTAGAGTAGCAGGAATATTAATAAATTTAAAATTAATTTTATTTGTCATCGTGTATATCAATCCGTATAACTTGATTACAAATTAAAATTTAATGATGGAAAGAAACAATCCTAACAATTTAAATTTACTTCTAATACCTTAAGTACAACCCTAATTCAATAGTGCTAATATTAAAAAAATTTAATAAAAAGACAAACGTTTTTTTCATAATTCACAATTTTTTTTTACAAAAAGTTACATTTATTATAGAATAGTGTTTTTACACCTATTAGATTTTATAACCCTGGGGGCTGTATAAAAAGGGTCAATTTTTCTTGATTTTGTGAGATTGGCAAAATATTTTTAATAAAAACAAAAATCAAGTCAGTAGGCTGTTAACAAAAAATCACCATTTTGGGCTTTTGAAACAATCCCTCCGCCTGAATCCCGTTTTGAAACAAAAAAGCCCCTGATTTTCATCAGAGGCTTTTGGCGGGGCCGACGGGATGCGCCGTAGTCGCACGTCGTCCACCTGTGGGCGGACTCCGCTTGAAACCCGCTTTAAAACAAAAAAGCCCCTGAATTTTATCAGAGGCTTTTGGCGGGGCCGACGGGACTTGAACCCGCGACCTTCGGCTTGACAGGCCGATGTGCTAACCATCTGCACCACGACCCCAACACTTTTGTAACATACAAAACACTTTTAAAAAAAGCAATAGCAAAAATCAAACTTTTGAAATACTATTACTTTCGCTCAACGTGGGCGATGCTGGAGTCGAACCAGCGACCCCCTGCTTGTAAGGCAGGTGCTCTAGACCAACTGAGCTAATCGCCCTTTATCTGTTATTATGGATTTTTCGGTTTTTTGGAACGCCAAAAAATTGCTAATGGCACAAGAATGCAATAACCAATTACCAGTAAAATTGGGGCTAATGTTAATGACCAGAAACTATCGGCAGGTCCTTTGGATAAAGACACATAACCTAATATTATCGTAAGTACAGCCACTCCAAATATCATATAATTCATGGCTGCCAGATCGAGAAATAGTAGCTTTTGTTTTTTAACTTTAGCTTTGATTTTGTCTTGTTTTTTATTCATAATAACGGCCACAAATATAATTAATCTTTAAATCAGAGTCAAGCTTTTTAATTTGCGATTTCGCCTTTTTTCAGTTTGGGGTGAAAATCCGGCACCGGCTTCAATACCAGCAGCCCTATTATCATTATCACCGCGAGTGCGAGAATCGCAGCTTTAAATTTAAACACATTCCCAAAAGCGCTGAGGGAAAGAGTAACCGTGCTCCAGATTAAAGGGCCGATTATCGCGGCCAGTTTACCGGACAACGCGTATAATCCGAAAAATTCTCCGAGCATATCATTGGGCGCAAGAGTAATAAGAAGAGGCCGCGCGGATGTCCAGGTGGAACCTAATAATACGCCGATTATCCCGCCCAATATCCAAAAGGCGATATGGTTGGATATCAACACAATCATAAACAAGCTGACGATCCACAAAAAAATAACAGTTGTTAATGTTTTCTTGGGTCCATAGTGGTCCGTCAAAATCCCGCAAAAAGCCGATCCGAGAATGGCAAAAGGGGTCAGCACGATTAAAAACAGGTTGGCCTGTTCCCGTGAGAACCCCATGACGATTTGTGTATAGACCCCCATATATATGACGATCGTCTGTACACTGTCTTCATATAAAAGTTTTGCGATAAGGAAGCGCAATAATCCCGGATACTTTTTTGTGTCCCTGATGTTATGAAATACCTTGCGATAAGAATGTGACAATTTCCACGGCTGATCTTGTGTATAGGACGGCGGTTTTTCATGTACAAAAATGAATATCGGAAGAGCAAAAATGAAGAACAACACCGCGGTCGGGACAAATGCGGCTGAGGTGCCGCCTCCCGAGATCCCGGGAATAGTGAGTCCGAAAGCGTTCCCTTCAACAAACAATCTGGCAACAACCAGACCGATAATTGTTCCCATATAACCAATACCTACGCCGTATCCGGAAACCCGTCCTATTGTTTTAGGCGTGCTGACAGATGGCATTAACGCATTATAAAAAACCAGACCGCCCTGGTAACTATAGTTGGTTAATACATATAGAATAAGGATTAACGGCAGTAAAAGATCTATATTACTAACCGTATTTCCCAGGAGTCCCATTATCGTAGTGCCGGAAATACAAACGGCCGTAAAAAGTAAAAGCGCCGGTATTTTTTTATTTTTAATGTCGGACCAATCCCCCAAAACAGGCATCGTAAATGCGACCAGCAGCATTGATAGAGCATTGACAAGCGAGACCCAGGCGTCACTGCGGGCCAAATCAATAATTATCCAGGTGCCGAAATAGAGCGAGACGATATTCATGGAATACGCTGTGTTGGCGAGATCGTATAATATCCATGAAATGGTTGATAACTGAGAAGGTTTTTTGGAAAAATCAGGAGAAAGGGACATATAGTTAATTTCCCGTTTCACAAAGTTGAACCAAGGTTTTTTGCAGTCTGTTTGTTATGTTGCGGTAATATTTCCCGGCGGGGATGATCGCTATCAAAGTGGTTATTTGATTAAACAAGGATATATAACGGAACACAATTTTTTTACCGTTTGATCCCTCAATGACAATTTCACTAACACGGCCGAGATCATCTAATCTGCTGATGGCATGTCGTATTTGCGACATCATAACAGAAATTTCAACAGGATCTACATTATCGATTGATGAGGAAGGCTGGTTATCGACAAGCGGTAACCCATCTGCATTGTATAAATAAATGGACTCATATAACCCGGTTTTAACCAAACTGTATAATATTTTTTCAATTTTTTTTTGAATGGAACTTTCGTATATGTTTTTACTGGTGTTTTTACCGTTATTGGGATAACTGCTCAGCATATCATGATATCCTTAATATTGAAATCGTATGAATGTCATCGGGATTAAATTTTATTTATCAGTAATTCAATTGCCGTGCGTAGAGTTTCAAATACGCCTTTACCGTTCACAGCGACCGCCTGATGATATGGAACATTAAGAAAATTCAGTTTGCTTTGCATCGTTTCGATACTCATTGAATCGGCCAAATCTCTTTTATTGTACTGGAGTACCCATGGGAAATTGTCCAGGGAGTACTTATGTAATATTAATTTTTTTTCCAGATCGGCCAGGGTTTCAAGATTTTCATCCATTCTTACCGGCTGTGAATCGGCGACAAATACCACAGCATCGGCGCCGCGTAGAATAATCTGACGACTGTAACTATAATGGATTTGACCGGGAATTGTATAAAGATGAAACCGGGGAATTTTATTTTTTATTTTTCCTAGTTTTAATTGTAAAAAGTCAAAATAAAGAGTCCGTTCATCCTTTGTTTTTAAACTGACTAACTCACCCCTTATGTCCGGGTTTAAATTTGCATGAAGATATTCCAAATTGGTCGTTTTGCCGCCAAGCCCCGGACCATAATATACAATTTTAAATTGAATTTCCTTTCTAAAGTAGTCGATATGCATATAATTTTATTTTAATCCAAAATATTTATCAAGTTCTTTGCCCAACAAGGATTTAAATTCCACATCCAGGAATTGCGAGGTTTTTTCGTATTCTAATGACAGCTCATCGAGTATTTTTTGTAATTTTTCAACCGTGTTATGTGTCAATATGCGTACCATGCCCATCGCTACGCTTTTGTCAAACAAAACAATGATCAGATATTCTTTGCTAACGTGACACATATAAATATTTCTCGATTCCCCTTCATGATAGATAAACCGGAACCGGTTTTTTTCTTTTATCAATTTTGCCATTTCTGAGGTGGCGGAAAAAGTGCCGGCCGCAAGGGCGGTGAGTTCGATTATATCTACATCTTCAACTTTTAAGTCATAGGCAATCGGGTAGCCGTTCATATCGGCAAAAATAGTAGCCTGGGCCTGCAGACGGTTTTTGAGTTCCGCCAGGATTTTGATAATTTTATAATATGTTGCTTCCGAAAAAACTATTCTTTTGCCATTCAAGGTATCATTACTATTTCTTAACATGATATTTACCCGTTTTTTAATTATTTGTCAAATCAGCGACCGTATTTTAACCGTTCTATCAGAAATTCCGGAAAATCTAATGACATCATTGCTTTTTGGATTGTATAAACGTCGTAACTAACACGTAATATTTTATATGATTTTTTTTCCGTATCATAAATCCCAAAAGCGGCTTGAGAACTATGATCACGCGGTTGTCCCACACTACCGACATTGATAATATATTTCATGTTGTTATCAAATTTTAATTCGGGATCGTAGATCATTTCGGGTTCTCTTTTGCTGTTGTAAGAAAATATGACCGGAAGATGTGAATGACCAATAAAACAGATTTGCTGGTCAAAATAATCAAAATTCAATTTTGCCTGATGGGGTGTTAAAATATAACCCCATCTTTCGGGAATCATCGGCGTCGAATGAACAAAAAAAGCGTCATTTGTGTATTCATATAATGGCAGGGTTTGCAGATATTTTTTATTTTCCTCCGTTAAAGCGGTTATGGTCCATTCTATCGCTTTTTTAGCGTAAATGTTAAAATGATCCGTTTCCAGAAGACCTGCCGCCGCATGATCATGATTCCCGGCAATGACGATATCAGATTTCATTTTTACAAGTTCAATACATTCATTTGGAAATGGTCCGTAACCGACAATGTCCCCTAAACAGATGATCTGATCACATTTTTCGGAGTGAATTCGCTCCAGAACCTGTTCCAATGCTATAAAATTGCTATGAATATCTGATATTATTGCATATCTCACGTAAGGCTGTTCCCGAAGCTTATATAATCTCACATGGATTAAAAATCATATCAATATACCATTTGGAATAAAGTAAATCAAGAAATATTTTAAACTTTGTTTTAAAAATAAAATATATATATTAATACATTCGTGGCCGGTTAATAAATACCATACTCTGCCAAGTATAAAATTATCTGGTGGACGCTTTCAATGGGAAACCCCATTTTTTTATATAACAATAGGATTATTTAGATATGAACAGAAAATACTTTCTTAAATATCAATTTAAAAGTTATGTGTTGATTCCGGTTTTGGCAATTTTAATGAATTGCGTATCGCCGAAACCCGTCCCGGTTTCTGTGTTAAAAGATGGTCAGCAGATACTTTTTATCGGCGATAGTATTACTCAGGACGGAACATATATCGATTATATCGAAACTTTTTTGTCGGCCAAATATCCGGATAAAAATTTTAACATTCTGGATCTGGGTTTGAGCAGTGAAACGGTATGCGGTTTGACCGAACCGGGACATCCGTATCCCCGGCCCAATGTACATGAACGCCTGCAGCGTGTTCTGGAGCGAACCGATCCGGATATCGTGGTTGCCTGTTACGGCATGAATGACGGTATTTATTCACCTTTGTCTGAGGACAGATTCAAGGCTTTTCAGGACGGCATTTTGAAATTAATTAATAAAGTTAAGGAAACCGGCGCTCAATTATATCTGTTAACACCGCCGCCCTACGATCCGGTACCGGTTAGTGAAAAAGTTGTTGACGAAAATGCCCCGGTATTTGGTTACGCCACACCCTTTAAAAATTATGATCAGGTGTTAAAAACTTATGGCGAGTGGATCATGGGTCTGCAAATACCGGACGTGATCATTATAAACATCCACAAAAGAATGTCCGGTTTTATTACTGAAAACCGGAAAACAGATCCTGAATTTTATCTGGCACGTGACGGTGTTCATCCCGGTCCGGTCGGGCACTGGCTGATGGCGCAGGCCATACTGGAACAATGGGGCGAAACGCCGGTGATGGAAATATGTGAAATTAACGCTAAAAAATTAAACTCTCCGCAGGGTGATGTTCAAGATATAAAAAATGAAAATGGAGAGATCAGCTTCTCCTGGAAGACCCCTGTTTCCGTTTTGCTGTTTGCAAATGATACGAGTGAACTTTTGGGATTGAACAATACACTGATCGGTCAAAAACTTTTGGTTAAAAAGTTGAAAGAATCGGATTACAAACTGTTTGAACGGGAAAGAGAGATAGCGTCTTTAACCGGTAAACAGTTGGAGGACGGAATCGATCTGTCAGCATATCTCGGGTTATCTGTAAATAAGAGGGGTGTTGAATTATTGAATACGGTTCGGCAAAAAAGAAGGATATATGATTCCTCGCTGCTAAAGGATATCGGACATTTAAAGCCCACAACAACAAGCCCAATGGCGCGGGAAAAAGCAGAAGAAGAGGTAAAAAAACTCAGACTGGTAATAAAAGAAACAGCGTACCCGGTTGCCGTACGGTTGCGTCTCGTTCCGGTTAATGACAGATAAATACAGATATTCCCCTTGCCTTTTTAGGGTTTAATATATACTTTTGTTAGCAGCACGAAACGGACAAATTGCAGAGGTAAGAATTGACAGAATTAAAAAATTTAATGATATCGGTTTCCGGAGTCAGGGGCATTGTCGGAGATGGGTTGACACCGGATGTAGTTCTGGCGTTTGCGCAGGCTTACGGCAGCGAAGTCGGCCCGGGCAGGATCGTTGTCGGTCGTGATTCCCGAGTGACCGGCGAAATGGTTAAAAACGCGGTGTGGGCTGGTCTTATGTCGGCTGGCTGTGATGTCTTGGACGTGGGCATTTGTCCAACACCAACGACCGAACTGGTCACGGAACACCCGGATAATATCGGCGGGATAATTATTACTGCCAGCCATAATCCCAGAGAGTGGAACGCGCTGAAATTGCTGGCCCGAAACGGGCTGTTTTTGACCGCCGAAGCCGGTGAAAAAATTATAAAACGTGTGAACGAAAGTGATTTTCATTTTGCCCATTGGGACAAGATCGGAAAAGTATACCCGTACAACACGGCAATCGAGGAACATATCAAAAAAATACTGGCCCTGAAAGTAATAGATGCGGAAAAGATAAGGAACAAAAAATTTAAGGTGGTCGCCGATTGTTGCAATGGAGCGGGCGGGACTATTCTTCCGCAACTGTTCGAGGCGCTGGGCTGCGAGGTGGTATTCCTGAATCCGGAGCCCAACGGTTTGTTCCCGCGCAGTCCCGAGCCGATTCCGGAGAACCTGGGCGAGTTGTGCCTGGCCGTGAAAGAGCACAATGCCGACCTGGGTATCGCGGTTGATCCGGATGTGGACCGTCTGGCACTGGTTTCCGATGAAGGCCAGCCGCTGGGCGAGGAGTTCACACTGGCCTGTGTAACACGGTTTGTCCTGTCAAAGACGCCGGGAGATGTTGTGGTTAATGCGTCCACAACCAGAGTGATTGACGATCTTGCACAGACCGCGGGCGTCAAATGCCACCGGACAAAAGTCGGGGAAATCAACGTGGCAGTTAAAGCGCTGGAAATAAACGCGGTAATAGCGGGTGAAGGCAACGGCGGTGTTATGTATCCCGAAATACATGTCGGGCGGGACGCTCCGGTCGGGATCGCGCTGGTGCTGCAATATCTGGCCGAAAGTAACTTGAAGATTTCCGAACTGGCCCGTCAGTTCCCGCAGTATTCCATGATAAAGGATAAAATCACTTTACCCTTTGATGTGGACGCGAAAGCGGTTGTGGAGCAACTTAAAGACTCTCACGCGGCAGACAACCTGGATTTGATAGACGGTGTTAAAGTTTTATATGATAATTCCTGGATTCATATTCGGGCGTCGAACACAGAACCCATCATACGGATTATCGCGGAAGCGCCGAGCAGGGAAGAAACTGCGGCGCTTGTGAAAAAGTTTAAATCCGAAGTAATGGACTTGCAATAAAACAGGAAAGTTTAAAATGCAGGAAAATGAAATTGACAGAATTATAGATAAAGTGATTACCGAAGTGACCGGAAAATCACCGAGCGGCGGACAAAATCCGCTTTCAATCCAAAACGGCGATGATCTGGCCGGAAAAATCGATCATACTATTTTAAAATCCGACGCCACACGGGATAATATTATTCAATTATGCAACGAGGCCAGACAGTACGGATTTGTCGCCGTGTGTGTAAATCCCTGCTGGGTAAGGACGGCGTCGGAACAGTTGTACGGCGGGGATGTAATGGTATGTTCGGTGGTCGGCTTTCCGCTGGGGGCGAATACTTCCTGTCTGAAAGAGGAAGAGACGAGACGCGCGATATCGGACGGCGCCCGGGAGATCGATATGGTGCTGAACGTCGGGAAATTCAAGTCCGGGGATCTGGAGTTTGTGCATAATGATATCAAACGGGTGGTCGACGCGGCAAATCCCGCGCACGTCAAGGTAATCATCGAGACCTGCCTGCTGACCGACGAGGAAAAAGTCGCCGCATGTGTGATCGCCAAACAGGCGGGCGCGCATTTTGTAAAAACCTCAACCGGGTTCAGCAAGGCCGGGGCAAAGATCGAAGATGTGGCGCTGATGCGCAAGGTCGTCGGCGACAGTATGGGCGTTAAAGCGGCCGGCGGCATCCGCGACCGGCAAACCGTGGAGGCCATGATCAGGGCCGGAGCGAACCGTATCGGCACCAGTAACAGCGTGGCGATAGTGAGGGGGGTGTAGGGTTATTAACGCGATGAACGCAATTAAAAAACACATTGTTTTTTTATTTATTGTTTTACTAATTTCTCTATGGAATAGTTCTGAATTATTTACCGCTCCGATTTGAAATCCGGGGTGTTTATATTAAATTAAGCTAACTTCAATGCTTTCCTTAAGACCTTTTATAAAAGACATGTTCATACGGGTTACTCATTTTATCGGCAGAGTCTCTCGGCGTTTCTATTTTGAGGACTATGTTCGTGTTTATCCCGGACAATGGGTATATACCCGCTTTGGAAGGAAGCGGCAGGCGCAGAAAAACGATTTGAACAATTATCTTAATCATCGCAAGTTTTACCATTTCGCTACGCAATTTGTCCGGGGCAAATCGGTCGTGGACGTTGGCTGCGGCAGCGGCTATGGATGTGAAATACTCTCGCAGGCCGGGGCAGAAAAGGTAGTCGGGTGTGACATATCCGGGTATGCTTTACGTTTTGCCCGGCACAGATACGGAGGGATAGCCCAGTTTAAAAAGCTGGGGATTACCGATTTGAAGGCATTTGCAGATTCATCTTTTGACGTGACGATTTCAAGCGAGGTGCTTGAACATATCAAAGAGTATCAACAGGAAGACAGGGCGATTAAGGAGCTCAAAAGGATCACTCGCAAAGGAGGGATTATCGTGATTGGAACGCCGAATAGTGAAATGCTGGGCGAGCATGGTTTTTCTTTTGATGAAATCAAAAAACTTTTCGCGGCAAATTTTAAATCGTTTTGTCTCTTCGAAAACGCGCTTCTTCCTTTTGGTGAGAACCGGTTGACCTGGAAAGAAAGGCTAAAAACGGGGCAAACAGGCGTTATCATCAGCCAGAGAATTGATCTCTCCGAGACGGTATTACCTGAGGATACCGGCGCAGAATTGAAATCCGGGCTTGAACCGGGTTACTATCAATTTGGTCATAATAATATCAATACTAAACTCCTGCATAATACCCATTCCTGGATAATTGTTGCAATAAAGTAAAAATGTTAAGCCGGATTATGGTTGTTTCTCGAAACAAATGGAAATTTGTCAACAGGGGATTACAATTTTCCGTAAAATAAAATTTTTCTTGCCAATAAATAATAATTTCCCTATTATTTGTTAACAATCTGAACATGGGGCTTGCAAACAGGAATCTTACGAAACAGATAGTGGAATAAGCAATTGTGTATCGGGAGGAGAATCTGGCTTTTTTGTGTTTTAGGGATTTTTTTCAAGCAAGTAAATCGCTGAGCGGAGAGGTTTAGGATTATAATTTTTTAAAGTTTTAGGTAGTAAACATCAAACTGACGTTCATTTTGTGTTTGAATATGTTTTCAAATATGATAACATTTTTTCACACTCGCACCAGGTCTCCGGCCTGGTGCGTGAGATCTCAACCTCGGGTTGAGAATCAGAGGAGAGAATAAAATGGGAAGAAGCAGATACAAAATATATGATAATAATTATCCTTATTTTGTTACATGTACAGTTGTTAACTGGCTGCCCATTTTCAGCAATCCGCAAATAGCGCAGATCATTTTGGATTCATTGTTATTTCTCATTAACAACAAACGTATTATTTTGCATGGTTACGTTCTTATGGAGAACCATTTTCACGGCATCGCTTCCGGTGAACATTTGATAAAAGAATTTGGTTTATTCAAATCATATACGGCGAGAACAATTGTTGATTATTGTAGCGAAACTTCAAACAACTGGCTTTTATCGCAATTTAAATATTACAAAAAGAGATACAAAACAGATCAGGAACATCAGGTTTGGCAGGAGGATGATCATCCACAGGCAATGTTTAATGAAAAAGTATTATATCAAAAGTTGGAATATATACATTATAATCCGGTGAAGAGAGGGTATATAGAAGATCCCGCGTACTGGCGATATTCGAGTTACAAGGATTATATGGACGGGAAAGGATTATTACCTATTGAGATTATCAGTTAGTTGTCAGTTTCCCGGCAGAGCCGGGCTGCCTTGTGCCGGGCCGGAGACCCGGCACAAGGTAGAAATATGGTTTGAAAAACATGAACTATTACAAAATAGTTTTTAATCAAGTTTATCGGCAATCTTAGTGTTAATAAGTAATCCAGTATTTTTAAAATAACACACTTAACAGAGGAGGAATATTATGTGTAAAGAATGGGATTATGACGAAATAAATAATCACTTTAAATATAAGCGTGAAGATGCTAGAAAATATCTTGATAGATTATTATTTGACCATAAAGATGTAGATACAGTACAGGATATTAAACTTAATAATTTAATTGATTTTTATTTTTATGGTTATTTTTATAACTCAGAATATATTAAATCTAAAGATTCTTTTCTTAATGAATTAAAAAAGTTAATAAATATGCCACCGGAATCAAGTCCAAATAGTCACGGTAAACCACCAAAACCAGACCTTTATATAGCAAAATGGAATAAGAAAGTTCAAACTTATATAGACAAATATCTTGATAAGTAAAATCTACTCACACCAAATTTCTGGCCTGCTGAGTGAGGATTCAGACTCGGGTAGAGAAACAGAGATATAAAGGTTATCCAGGAAAATTCGTGTTCTATCTGTGAAAATCAGTGGCTAAAAATTTTTTATATTTACAGTTTCCTTCAAGAATTTTGAATAATATTCCCTCCTCATACATCTAAATATTATTACAGATAATCACAGTGAATAAATAAAGATGGAGATTTTATGCTGAGGGTTACAAAGGAAGCGGAAAAAGTATTCCAGAAAATTGTTGAGGAGAACAAGTCTTCAAGCCTGATTTACCGGATTTTAGTTATGGGGTTTGGCTGAGGCGGGCCCAGTATAGGCCTGGTTCAGGCGTCCGAAAAAGATATTGAAGTCGGCAGACATAAAGATGTTTCCGGGGTAAAATTGATCTGGGACAGCAGAGTTGAAGAAATGACACGATATTATGGACAAATTGTGATTGATTACATGAAATTCCTGTCGCGGGGCCATCTGGTCGCGAGATTTGAAAGGGTATCTCCCTGTTAATTTTTTAATACTCACGGAACGGTCCGTTTTTTTGAATTATATAAGAGTTATGGGAAATGATTTTTCAATAAAAACTCATAATATGTAAAAAAACAGAGGAAAGCAAAATTTTGAGCTGAGCTTTTATTAGCAGCTCAATTATGAGGGCGAGCAATAATTATATCCACCCCGGGTTTTATTCCCGGGGTGGAAAAATCGGTTTATTTATTTACAACGTCTTTTAAGGCTTTTCCAGGAACAAATTTAGGGACTTTTTTAGCAGCAATTTGAATCGTTTGGCCGGTCTGTGGATTCCTTCCCATACGCGCCGGTTTATGGTTGACTTTAAAGGTCCCGAACCCAATTAATGAAACGGTATCACCCTTTTTCAGGGCATCGGTGATAGCTGATAAAACCGATTCTACAACTTCTTTTGCTTCTTTTTTGGTTTTGGTTACTTCAGCCACCTTGTCGATCAATTCTGCCTTGTTCATGTATCCTCCTTTAAATTTTGTGAATTTCAAAGATCAGCTAACCCCCTTTGAAGGATTTTAGCATAATCCACATTTAAATTTTATTTATTTTGTTGATATTTATAATTAAAGTATTTTTTAAATTCCTCCATAAAACGGATTCACAGAATTATATAAAATGACTGATATGTACCTAACTATTCACAATATCTGATACATCCTGATAAAGGGTCGTTATGGTTAGTTATAATTATAGGTTTTATTTTATTGTAAAACATACTATTTTGTAACAATATAATAATATTTTATTAAAAAATGCAACTATTTGCAAAAAAATTTTCTCGATTTACAAAAAAAATGAGAATTATTAAACAATCTTCATTATAAATCACTGGTTTCCGGTTAACGGACACCGCAACCTGAACCGGTCAACAATTTCAATAAAATCAATTAATGTAATTATTAAAAATCAAAAATTAATTTTATCTGAAAGCTTGAAAATGGTATATTAAGAGTGTCGTATCGGGTTTAACCGGGCATTGGTAATCGTATATTCAGTAGCCAGTAAATCTGAAAAAAACAGACATGAATTAAATTCATAAAAAATTTATACTGTAATAATGCCTATGTATTTTCTCTTCTGTTTAAAATATGATAATCCGCGTAATTATATAAAAAACTTGATTGATTTTAAAACCCGTTGTATTTCCGAGTATTATATGAGGTTAAATAATTTACTATGATCCGGGAAATTGATATATAAAAGAGCACAAAAAAATTCTGTACCGTTCAATTTAATATTTACTGGCCTTTCACGTTATTATTACTCAAAGTTTTTCTCAAAATCAAGTAATTTTTTCTTTTTGAATAAAATATTTGTAAATCCTTACAAAAAATGAATTATGTTCAACTTTTTTAATTATAAGCACTTAAAAGCTTTAGCTTATATATATTGTTATGTTAATTCATATAGTTGAACTGCATATTAAGTTGAATCCGAAAAGTGCTTATATGTCTAATATCACTTTTTTTTGAAATATTTCAAGCTCGATAAATAAAATCGGATCAGGTACAAAAATTCTCTTTTCACAGTGAAGGATTTATTGAATAACACTTTTAGATTTAACAAATTGATATGTGTTAAAAATTTCCCCAAGAGTGAATTTGTATGGTAATTTTATTTTTTTACCTCTGAATCCGCTACTTTTATATAAAACCATACATCAAGAGGTATATCCGCGGCCGCTTCATATTTGCAGGGAGAATTTTCTCTTAAATAATAAATACCTGATGTGTCCGGGATCAATTTTAGGCGGGTTGTTTGCAGAATCTGTGAACCGGGAGTAACTTCACATGCCGGGCGATTAAAGAGATAAAGACCAAAGGGCCGTTGGAAGTCAAAATCAAACATGATTTCTCAGCATGAGTTCTTTGGGGTGGGGATTGAGATAATATTGTCTTGCTAAATAGGAATCTTTGTATTTACGGGTGTAGTGTTGCAGCAATACAACAGGAACGATTAACGGCACCACACCATGATGGTAATTATTTATTATGTCCAGTAATTCCTGCTTTTCATCAGGGGACAGATGTTTTTTAAAATAACCCATGATATGCTGTAATACATTTACGTTTTTATTTACCGTTGCTTTTAATAAAAGCGTTTTCATAAGTAAATCATAATATAAATTAAAGATTTCGTTTTTACCAAGGTTGTTCGGATTTGATACCAGAGTTCCCAATTCACGCAGTTTCGCGGGACTATGGGCCATGATCAGCAATTTATGATCGGTATGAAAATTCACCAGCCCTTTTATCGAGCCGTCGTTGTTGATAAAGGAATTCCAGCGGTGTACAACAAATATTCTTTCGATAAAGTTCTCACGCAAACCGGCGTCGTTCAGGCGGCCTTCATCTTCCACCGGCAGAGATGGGAAAAATTCAATGAAAGATTTTGCCCATAAGCCCGAACCTTTGTTAACGGCCATTCCCTTTTTATTATAAATTTTGATATCCCGCATGCCCGAACTGGGGGACTTTGTTTTGAAAATGAAACCGCATAATTGTTCTTTTTGTAAAAGTTCAAGGCGTTTTCCGGCCCAGGACAGCATTTGCTCCGTATAGTCAATGCCTGTTTTGATTGTAACAAGCCTGGGTGAACCTGGATCCCCGATGAGATGCATGGCTTCGCGGGGTGTCGACAGACCGCACTCCACTTCGGGGCAAACAGGCACCCATTCGACAAACTGTCCCAATATATCCCGCAAATACCTGTCGAGTTTGTGTCCGCCGTCATAACGGACATTTTCTCCTAACAGGCAGGTGCTGATACCCAGCTTAATACGATTTTGCATTATACACTCCAGGAGTTTTATATTAAAAATGCCACCACAAGTGATGTTGCCATCATCAAGAGGAAACCCGGAAGTATGGCGCGTTTGAGTCCGGCGTCGCTGCCGATGAGGACAATTACACCCTTAACGAATGTATTGGCTACACAGGCAAAAACAACGGCTCTTACCGCTATTATATGGCTAATGCCCTGCGATCCCTGGCTTAATTTCGCCACGGAAAGTGTAATGGCATCGACATCGGCTAAACCGGCTACAATACTCGCGAAATATAGCCCGATGCTTCCCATATAAATTTGGGCCGCTTTGGAAACGAATAAAATGAGAGTGAAGAGAATACCGAATTTAATGGCCGGTCCCAGTTCGAAAGGATTTGAAAACGAGACATGTTCTTTTTCGGCGTCATAGTGCTGTGCGCGATAAAGATAAAAACAATAGATTAAACCGGCAAACATTGAAGCCGTTAACGGGATCCATAACAGTTTCATCATGGAACTGTTAATCGCCGCGACCAGTATCAAAACACGGGCAAACATGACCGTCCAGGCAATGAGTATAGCCAGCGCGAACGGTTTTGCCAGAGTTGTATTGTCCCGGCTTCTTTGGGTGAAACTTAATGTAACGGCGGTACTCGAGGCAAGTCCGCCCAATAAACCGGTTAAACTGATCCCTTTTCTTGGACCAATAATTTTTATGAGAATGTACCCGATAAAACTGATACCGGATATAAATACAATCAGGAGCCAGATTTTGTATGGATTAAAAATATTAAATGGCTCGGGGCCGTAGACCTTGTTTGGCAGTACCGGTAATATGATCACGGAAATGACGGCGAATTTAAGAGTGGAAAATATGTCCGGTTTGGTTAGATGTCTGGCAAATGAATGTAATTCCAGTTTAAAGGACAATAATATAGTAGTTGTCACCGCAAGGGCAACGCCCAGCGCCATATTATTCCAGTACACCAGCGCCCCGGCGAGAGCGGTCATAAGAGCCGCAACTTCCGTAGTCAGACCCGATTCACCCCTCCAGGCCTGGATGAAATAATTTACGGTAACGAGTAATCCTAATATACTTATAATCGCAATAAAAGGCAGGGGAGATTCGGTTAAAGACGTCATCATGGCCGCGGTACAGCCGATCAGGCTGATCAGAGAAAAAGTGCGTACTCCCGCGGCCAGTTCTTTTCCCTGATGCTTAAAGGCGTACTCACGTTGTAATCCG
The DNA here is from genome assembly GCA_016934825.1 of Candidatus Zhuqueibacterota bacterium. Classification (GTDB taxonomy): domain Bacteria; phylum Zhuqueibacterota; class Zhuqueibacteria; order Residuimicrobiales; family Krinioviventaceae; genus Fontivivens. The sequence continues at coordinate 5,203 of JAFGSB010000140.1, read as the reverse complement.
ACGAGAAATCCGATAATTAATGCCACACCAAAACGATAAAATATGCTGTAATGTTCCATTTTCGTATGTCCGGATTTTATATTATTTTGAATATGTTATTTTAATTTCCGCTTTCTCTTTGATTTGATCAACCCATTCGGCGATAAAGCTGTCCTTTAATTCCATTAATAATCTTTCTTTAATGTCATCACGGCATTCTTTGAGTTCTTTTTGTGTTTCCGTAACTTTTTCATATACGGTGGCAATGTGATAACCGAATTGTGTTCTGAATACGGGAGAGATTTCCTTTTCTTTCATGGAAAAAACGATCGTTTCGAACTCTTCTACCATTTTCCCCGGAGAAAAGAAACCCAGGTCGCCTCCCGAATCGTTGCACGACGAACAATTATTTGCCGTTTCCGCAAAGTCGGCCCCATTTATCAGTTCATTTCTGATTTTTTTCATTTCCAGGTAAGCCGAATGAGGATTCCGGGGATCGATTTCTTTTACGATATGCGCGGCGTGAACCTGTTCCGGATTTATAAATTCATGATGGTTTTCAGTATAGTATTTCTTTACGGCTTTTTCATCCGGTTCTTCAACGCCGGCTGTCAAATCATTCAGAAAATGACGCACTTTAATATTTTGTTCCAGGTCCTTTTTGATCATCGGAGCGTCTTTAACTGTCAGATGGAATTTTTGGTAAAATTCTTTATCGCCGCCATGAGAGTTTTTCAATTCCTGAAAAGCCTTTTCGATCTCAAATTCCGGAACCTGCACAATTTTTTTATTCGCCTCCTGCCGGATGATGGTCCAGTCTATAATGTTTTGCGCGGCCAGTTCCTGGATTTTATCTTCTTTTAAATTTTTGTTATTCCTTCGTACATTTTGTATTTCCTGTTCACATATTTCTTTTGATATTTTTTCTCCGTTCACCGATATAATCATTTAGAACTCCTGTTCCGAGATTTTCAATTTTTCTGTTTATAAGCAATATGTAATTCCGGTTGTTGTTTTGCCGGGCACATGTGAATATAATAATGTTTTATAAAAAAACAAATTACTGCCTTAAAATAAGAGAATATGGATTAACATACTAAATAAATATGCCGTATTCGTTTTTTCCGTTATGGGGTGTTGTTATTTATCAACATAAATCAGTTTTATACGGGATTTAAACATAATTCAATCCGGAAGGTCACCGGAAAGACTGATAATATTATTAGCATATAATAGCTGAAAAGTCTCCTGTTTGAGCGGCAGACCGGTTTATTCGTATGCCGGTTTTCGGAAATCGAATTATTCTTCCACTTCTATCACCTGGGTATTGGCAATTTTATCGCCCAATCTTCGTCCGTCTTCTTTTGATATGATAAAGATTATTTCAATTATACCCAAAACGAGAGACACCAGCGCAACGATGGGGATCAGTACCCATCCGAAAATAGGGATGACAAGTAAAAACATAATCAGCACACCCAATGCCAGCATCCAGTTGCGTTTAAGGGACACATGGATATCAACCTCTTTGCCGTCCAGTGTGACCGGCCGCAATTTCATCATTTTTTTACCGATGGAGCGTCTGTCCATAAACTCATAATTCAGCCCGTCTTTTAAGAGCATATAGGCTGTTCCGATAATACCGCCAATTAACGGGATAATACAGATGGCAAACGCGATTACCGTGTCGATAATTGCCGCGATGAACCGCTTGCCCACATCCGCCTTAAGCTGTAAAGATGGCTGATCTTTAGCCGCTATTTTTTTATTTTCACTCATGTGGTTCTCCTGTTTCAACTTAAATTTTAACAGTAACAAACATAGAGATAAATGTATTGAAACGAAAAAAAATTTGATTTTAATTTTATCAATTTATTTCGGAAATGTATCAAAAGTATTTCGCGCTGTAATTTTATAAATAAATTGAAAAGAAATCTCAATATAACCGAAACAGAAAACTTTTTATTTCCGGTAAAAGTTTATTATCTTTTTACAGATGTGAAATTTTCATACCGTATGTTTTGTTATTTTTTACAGTTTTTGAATGTGATAAAATTAATATTATCACATTTATTTTTATAAAAACCGGTTTCCGGTTAATGATTAATTCTACACCTGACACGTCATTTAAATTAAATATCAAAGTTTTGAGATTATGAATATTTCCTCTTGCCGGACAAATCCGATAATAATTTTATATCCGAAATCCGGATAAAAAAATAAAGGTGTCATGTACGGGATTACCCGGACAACAAAGTTATATACGAAAAGAAAGCATTAAAAGCAATTTCAAAATTTTTATATCGGGTATTCCAGATAAAAAAACCATTATAAAAACAAAACAGAATGAATTATTGTTGTTCCATGCTGAATTCATTCATAAAAGAAAGGTTAAAGATGAGAAAAAATAAATTATTTTTTGGCCTGTTTTTTTTGATACTGGGCTGTTCATCTCTTGAGCAGATAGTCCAGCGGCCGTCGGTAAATGTAAAGGGTGTGGATATTACAGATGTAAATTTTAATGAAATTTTCCTGGACTTTGGATTATTAATTCACAACCCCAATGTTTTTGGCATTCAACTGGACGGTTATGATTATAATTTTGTCATTGAGGGCAATGATTTCCTGAAAGGCACGGAAAATGAACAGATTCGGATATTGAGCCAGAACAGCAGTACATTGAATATACCGATTACAATTAATTTCAAATCGTTGTATGACCTGGTCACAAAGACAAAAAACCTGGATACCTTGTCTTACCGTCTTTCCGGGCAGTTTAAGCCCGGCGGTCTTTTGGCTGGCATGTCCATACCGTTCAGTAAAAGCGGTACATTGCCGAATATACGGATTCCGAAAGTATCTTTAAAAAGTCTGAAAATTGATAAAATGGGCCTAAGTGGCGTCGATTTAAAACTCGGGATTGATTTGCAAAATGATAATATTTTTGGTTTCGATATCGGCAAGCTAAATTACAATATAAGTTTGGCAGGAAATAAGGTCGCTTCGGGAATTACCGAAAAATTGGCCTCGATACCGGCAAAGGACAAAGGAGAAATTGTTATTCCTCTATCGCTCGATTTTTTGGGATTGACGTCATCACTGCGGAGTCTTCTGACCGGTCAAAATGTGGAATGTGCGGTCGACGGAGCCGCGGACCTGAACACGGCATACGGGGCATTGACGCTGCCTATTAACACGACCCAGACGGTCAGGATATTTAAATAATTTCCAAAAGTTTTTCACAGATCGTGTCGTACAATAAAAGTCCTTCCCGGGTCAAACAAAGCGATTGATTGACTATTGTCAACAGTTTGCCTGTTTTTGATGATATAAAGGGGGGAACAGTTGTTTCGACTCCGCCAAGTAAATTCAGAATTTTTTCGGCCTGTTGTAACAGGTCATGTTTTGATTTTTGCTTCCATTCGGCAAGGTTTAATCCTTCCACGCGCCGCAAACCAAGCAGGATCACTTCCTCAAGTTTTTGATTTTCTGAAAGTTTTTCTTTTTTTTCTACGGGCAGTTGATCCCTTGTCAGAGTATTGATATAATTTTCCACATCGGCTGCGTTCCACCATCTGTGTCCGCCGTCATAGGAATGAGCGGACGGGCCAACTCCAAGATACGCACTGCCGTCCCAATATTTTTGATTGTGCTGCGACCTGGCGCCCGGCAGAGCAAAATTGGATATTTCATAATGTTCATATCCTGCTTTTTCGAGGAATTCAATACCGGTCAAATACATGTCCCGTTCCAGTTCTTCATCGCATTTGATCATTTCCCCTTTTTCGGCAGCCCTTGTGAGAGGCGTGTCCGCTTCGTAGGTTAATCCGTACATGGATATATGTTGCGGGTTAAAATCAACCGCTTTATTTAACGTCTCCCGCCAGGAAAGAAGTGACTGGCCGGGAATGCCGAATATCAGATCAAAACCTAAATTGTCAAACCCGGCTTGCCGGGCGGAATGAACGGCTTTGACGGCCTCTTTTGACGAATGAATTCTTGTCAGTGTTTTCAACTCGCCGTCATAAAAGGATTGAACGCCGAGGGTCAGCCTGTTTATCCCAGCTTTTTTGTAGGCAAACAAATTTTTTTCCAGCACCGTTCCCGGATTGGCTTCGATGGAAATTTCCGGCTCACTGTCAAGTTGAAAGGTCGTTTTGATCGTATTGAATATTAAGGTGAACTCTTCCGGGGAGAGCAGGGAGGGCGTACCCCCGCCAAAATACAGCGTTGAAAAGGGATTCATATGAAAAGGGGGAGTCGATTTATATAATTGTATTTCTTTCAGGAGGGACTGTATAAACAGTTTTTTTGATTTGAGTAAAGTGATCGAATAAAAATCACAATAAATACATTTATGTCTGCAATACGGGAAATGAATGTAAAGAGCACAGGTGCCCATTCATCACCGGATAATATTGAAAATACGTTCCCATCGTATTTTGGAAAACAATTTCCATATGGGCTTGTTTTTATCCCAGGACCAGTAAATAACAAGCGCTTCACCGACAATATTTTCTTTCGGCATAAAGCCCCAGCTCCGGCTGTCCGCGCTGTTGTCCCGGTTATCCCCCATCATAAACAGGTAACCTTCCGGCACAACAACGGGGCCGAAATACCTGCTGCTTGGATTGATCCCGTCGTATCGCCTTATGATATATTGTGTGCCCTCGGCGTTGGTAACTTTATAATAATTGGTATATATATTATCTTCCGTATCGAATTCTTTTTTTAAAAATTCAATTTTTTCAAAGGATTTATGATTTAAATAAACAGTACCCTGCCTGACTTCGATTGTATCTCCCGAAAGCGCCATGCATCTTTTGATATAATCAAGCTTTTCGTCTTTGGGATATTTGAATACAATGATATCACCCCTTTTGGGTTGTTTGAATGCCGGGAAACGGAAAGAAGGCAGTTTTATATCCGTAAAGGAAATACGGTCCGGTGTTTTCGCACCATATACAAATTTATTCACCAGCAGGAAATCACCGATCAGCAATGTATCTTTCATCGAGCCGGTAGGAATACGAAATGCCTGAATGACAAACGCGCGAAGTATTAATGCAGCTATGATAGCAAAAGCGAAAGCTTCAATATATTCACGGAAAATATTTTTCTTTTTCATGTGCGACCTTTTTGTGCTTGACCTGGTTTATTTAAACAATTTACAAATTAAACCAATTTAATTTAAAAAACAAGTTTTAATATTAATATGTCCATT
>JAFGSB010000139.1 GCA_016934825.1 Candidatus Zhuqueibacterota bacterium | reverse complement strand
GGAGAATCTATTAATTTTTTGGTTTAAAGGTGGTACACTTTGTAGTGCCCTCAGGTGGTACATTTTATGTGCCCCCTGACAATTATGTGAACCACCGGTCCATGACGGAATTTGCCGCCTGTTACGGAATATGTAAGAGAAGCAAATCCTTCGTGCTGACAACTTCGGCGGGTATCGCTTTGATAAATGGCGAAAGGCATCCCGATTCTATTTTTCAGGAGACTGGCAAAGCGCCGGTTTATAAAGGACGTAAACCGGGCAATTTTTTAATTGTCGGTATTCCCGTCGATATGCAAATCATAAGGGCGTTCGGTAATTCCTTTGGGATGGGACTGACAAGTATCGCAAATTTAAACACGGAACAATCTTTTTTTGGTATACTTTTGTCGGTTTATATAGGTAAAATCAAAACATAATATTTTTAACAAAAAATTCGGGGCCCATTTCTTAAAGTATCCACCAGGCCATAGGCCTGCCGGCAACTGTTCCGTTCAACCGTACCGGTTTTGTGACAGCCACATAACAGAGGCGGAACTGCTGGTGATAAAGACGGCAACGTCAAACCGGATTCAAAAATCTGTCGTTTTTTATGGTAACTGAATTATTCAGCCATCAGTAAAAAAATCCCTTTTTATAAATAAAAAGCTTTTCAATGATAAAAAATTTATTATTTTTAAGTGTAAATTTATCACCGAATAAACAGTTTTTCAGGTCAAAAATTAAGAGGGACATCATGCAGGAACATCGGACCAGAAGGGACTTTATCAAACAATCGGCGCTGGCCGGGGCAGTTCTTGCCTCCGGCGGCGTGTCAATTTCCGGGACGGAAACCGTAAAAATAAAATTGGGCGTTTTTTCCAAACATTTGCAGTGGTTAAATTACTCCGACACCTCGGATGCGGTCGCCGAAATCGGCTGGGACGGCATTGAATGCCCTGTGCGTCCGGGCGGACACGTTCTGCCGGAACGGGTTGAGGAAGACCTGCCAAAAATGTTGGAGGCGCTGCGCAAAAACAATCTTGATATCCTGATGGCCACGACCAAATTTTTAGATGTGGACGAACCGCACATAAAAACCGTATTAAAGACCCTCGCCAAACTGAATATAAAGACCTACCGCATCAGCGGCTGGAAATATAAAGAGAATATGTCGGTCCCGGACCGGTTAACGGAAGTACGGGAGCAACTTGAAAAGATTGTTGACATCAACCGCGAATTAGGCCTGTTTGCCGCTTTTCAAAACCATTCCGGCACCGGTATCGGAGCCCCGATGTGGGACATTTATGAGATGATCAAAGACCTGGATACCGGTTATATCGGTTCCGCGTTCGACATCGGCCACGCCACGGTCGAGGGCGGTTACGCATGGCCCATCCACGCCAAACTAATGCTGCCCTTTACAAAAATTGTTATCGTTAAGGATTTCAAATGGGGACAGGATAATCAAGGGAAATGGCAGGTTTTATGGTGTCCGCTTGGTCAGGGTATGGTCAATACGGACTTTATTAAAATGTTAAAGGAGACGGATTATAAGGGTCCGATCATTCAGCATTTTGAATACGATGTGGAAGGCAAAACCGAACAGGACAAACAAAAAAATCTGATCAAAGCCATGAAAAAAGATTGTAAAACACTGAAAACAATGTTAAGCGATGCGGGATTGAGGTGATTTGATGAAAATAACCAGGGTCAATTCCAATTTTGAACGGGAACCGTATATCCGGCCGTTCGGGTTCAAGGGCGGTTACTGCAGCGAAGCCTGGCAGACCGTTGCCATGCTGGAAAACGAAACCGGCTTGCGCGGTGTGGGACTGTGCACTCAAAACACATTATGGTCCGACGCGGATGTTTTTACGGCCTTTTCCGAAAGCGGCGGTAACGCGCTGATGTACGCCATGCTGGAGCACGGTCTTCAGCTTGTTAAAGGACAATCTTTCTCCTCGCCTGTGGACATGCTGGAATTTATCTGGCCGCGGGTGTATGAATACGGGAAAAAGATAACCGGGCGCCCGCATCTCCGTGAGACATTCGCCCTGAACGCGCTGGTGGGACTGGACAATGCCGCGTGGCTGTTATACGCCCTGGAAAACAATATTACAGATTTTGACAAGATGATCCCGGCGGAATATAAACCGGCGTTATCATACAGGCACAGTAAAATCGCCAGTATTCCCCTCATGGCTTATGCCGTTCCGCTGGACGAAATAAAATCCGCGGTTAAGGATGGTTACTTTTTTATGAAGATCAAGATCGGCAGTCCCGGTTCGCCCGATGCTATGCTGGAATGGGACAAACAGCGGGTCGAGGCGATCCACAAAGCAATCGGCCATGTCGAAACGCCGTACACGAAAAACGGCAAAATTCCATATTATTTCGATGCCAACGGCCGCTATCCGGACAAGGAGACGTTGTCCCGCCTGCTGGATTTTTTGAAAAAGATCGGCGCGTTTGAGCAGATCGCCATTGTCGAAGAACCTTTCCCGGAAGAGTACGAGGCGGACGTAAGCGACCTCGGTGTCCGCATTGCCGCGGATGAAAGCGCCCACACCGACAAAGACGCAAAAAATCGGATCGACATGGGTTACGGTGCCATTGCATTAAAAGCGATTGCCAAAACGTTGAGCATGACCCTGAAAATCGCGCATGTCGCTTTTCAAAACAACATCCCCTGTTTTTGCGCGGATTTGACGGTTAATCCGGTCCTGGTTGAATGGAATAAAAACGTGGCCGCGAGACTGGCGCCGCTTCCGGGATTGGAAATCGGGCTTTTAGAGACCAACGGCCACCAGAATTACAAAAACTGGGCGGAGATGAAGAAAGCACACCCATTTCCTGAAACAATTTGGGCTTCAACCCGTAATGGTGTTTTTGAGCTGGATGAAAATTATTATCACCTCAGCGGCGGTATTTTTGAACAGCCGGAACGATATTCAAAGCTTGTTTTTTATTGAAATATTTATAATGTTTCACCAGTGTCCGTTTACCGGACACCAGTGATTATGTTTAACAAAAAGATAAATTTATAACCGTTTATGACCCAGTTGAATCAATATGATCATAATTCCGGGCATCCCGTCATTGCGATTATTGATGATGAGGAAATGGTAACCCAGACGATAAAAGCTTTTCTGAGCCTGGAAACAGATTACAGCATTCTGACCTTTCAATCGCCGGCCAATGCCATTGAAAAGCTGTCGAAAGCTCAACCGGACCTGGTTATCGCCGATTTTCTAATGCCGGAAATGAACGGGCTTGAATTCCTCGCCGTAATTAAAAAAATGTACCCGGATGTTCCACTTATACTGTTGACCGGTTATGCCGACAAGGAAAACGCCATTAAGGGGATTAATGAAGTGGGGTTATATCAGTATATCCAGAAACCGTGGGACAATGAAAATTTAAAGATGGTCATTAAAAACGGTTTGGAAAATAAAAATCTTGAACTGGCGCTCAAGGAAAAAATCAAAGAGATAGACAGCATATTACTTCAACGCGAGGAATTGTTTCAGGTCAATAATCTGTTGCAGGAAGAAGTCTCTTTGGCAAAAAGGATTCACGCCAAACTGGTCGGCCCGCAATCGCTGGAAGCCAACGGTATTTCCGTTAATGTCCTGTACAAACCCACATTTGAAATAGGCGGAGATTATTATGATATTATGTCCCTGTCAAATAATCGTCTGGCTGTGATTATAGCGGATTTGACCGGACACGGCATTCAGGCCGCCCTGTGTACGGCGCTGCTGAAATTTGCCTTTAATGATTTTAAAGAGACTTATGCCACTATAGAATTGATCGTTAAAGGGATGAATGATGTTTTATATCGCGGGTTGCCGGGTGATGTTTTCGCGGCCGCCCTGATTGTCGTCATCAATACCGAGACAAACACCTGCGAGATCATTAACTGCGGCATTCCCTATCCCGTTTATCTGGAACGGGAAAACAGGAAAATCCATAAAGTCCCGGTCAATGGATATTTGCTGGGAATGATAAATGATGAATTATATGAACCGGGCAACAAGGAAACCATTTATCTGAATAAAAATGATTGTCTTTTTTTATATACCGATGGTCTGACCGAAGCGAAAAATGATAAAGGTAAAATGATCGATAAAAAACATATTTATAAAATTATCGAACAAAATATTGAATCATCACGGGAGTTCATCTCAAAAGAACTGATAAATAGTGTAATTACTTTTAAAGGTTCAAGACAATTTGTTGATGATTTAACATTACTCTCTATTGAACGAAAATAAAGGAGAATGTTTTCATGAACAGAAGAGATTTTATTAGAGCAGCAGGAACCGGTGTTTTAAGTATGCGGCTGGCGCAAAACATAATACAAAATGTGTATGCCGGGACGACAAAAAGACCAGCGGGAATTGGAATGTGCGACTGGAACCTGGGTTCTTCCGCATCCCCCGATGCCATACCGAAAGCAAAAGAGGTGAATTTACAAGGGATCCAGGTGAGTGTTGCAACATCACCGGATAACGTTCCTTTACGGGATCCCGGGATCAGAGAAAAATACATCGAATTGGGTAAAAAGCACGGCATCGCTTTTCATTCGGTGGCGGCCGGCGGTATTTTGAATAGAATTCCACTGGCAAGCGAACCGCAGTCCGCTGTTTATGTGATTGACGCCGTTGAAGCGGCAAAGGTTTTAGGCGCTAAAAATATTCTGATCGCATTTTTCGGTAATGGCGACCTGAGAGTAAAGGACGCAAACGACGAATTCATCAAACACGAGAAAAACGGTTTCGCGACATATGAGCTGGATTCAAAAGGCGTAACAAGGGTCGTTGAAGTATTGAAACAAATTGTACCACGCGCCGAAGACGCCGGTGTGGCGCTTGGGCTTGAAAACACGTTATCCGCCGCCCAGAATCTTGAGATCATCGACCGTATCGGGTCGCCCATTGTTCAGATTTATTACGATGTCGGCAATTCATGGGGCAACGGCTATGATGTGCCGGGGGAAATCCGTTTGATGGGCAATGACCGCATTTGCGAAGTACATTTAAAGGACAATAAAACGCCCATGCTGGGCAGTCCCGAAGGCCAGGTGAACATGAGTCAATGCGCCGAAGCGTTGGCGGAAATCGGTTATGACAAATGGCTGGTGCTGGAGACCAGCGGCCGCAAAGATAAATTTGTCGAGGACACTAAAACCAACGTCGCATTTGTTAAAAAGACATTTAACATTGCCTGACAAAAAAACACTTGATTAATGTGAACAAAAAAACTATATTTATGTTTGTTCATATTATTTTTTTGCGCCCATAGCTCAATTGGCAGAGCAATCCGCCTGAGGCGGATAGGTTCAAGTTCTTTTCAATGAGCGCCCATAGCTCAATTGGCAG
>JAFGSB010000138.1 GCA_016934825.1 Candidatus Zhuqueibacterota bacterium | reverse complement strand
TTTCATTAAATTATAAACTTAAAAAATAATAATGGAAAAAAATGAAAGCAGATTTTAATACAAATAATGATGCATACGATTCTTATTCGGTATCCAATCATACCGAAAGCGCATTATTATGCTTTCATACACCATTATTATTAAACAATCCGGCCAATCTGTTATTACTAGGCGTGCGCATTGTGGTGCGCCTGGTGAGATTACCTATCGCTATTATTAACCTCTTGCTCCGTTCTCTGATATAACAAAAGGTGCAAGAGGAAATCGCAAGCAAATCTCTCCAAGTTCACAATTTCAAAGATATATCGGATAATTGGGAATTCCTCATCACCAAAAGAGCAAGTGCGTTTTAATTCGGAACGGTAATTATTTAATAATTATAAATAATTCATTAAAACCAAGAAAGGTTATTATGACTGGTGCAGAAATGATTATACACGCCTTAAAAAAAGAAGGTGTCCGTGCTCTTTTCGGTTATCCGGGAGGAGCGGTTATAGACATTTTTGATGCTCTATACAATTCCGACATTCCATTTTATTTAACCCGGCATGAACAGGGCGCTGCTCACGCCGCGGACGGCTTTGCCCGGGCTTCCGGTGAAGTCGGCGTATGCATTGCGACCTCCGGTCCGGGCGCGACAAACCTCGTTACCGGGCTTGCAACGGCGCATATGGATTCAATACCGATAGTCGCCATTACCGGACAGGTACACACGCATCTTATAGGAAACGATGCGTTTCAGGAAGTGGATATCGTGGGCATCAGCCGGCCGATCACAAAACATAATTATCTTGTCAGCAATATCGATGATTTACCGCATATACTAAAATCCGCTTTTTATCTTGCGCAGTCCGGCAGACCCGGTCCTGTTTTAGTGGATATTCCAAAAGATATTCAGCAGGCAAAAACGTCAAAACCGTATCCGGATAGTATTGAAATTAAAAGTTACAAACCGACAATAAAAGGTCACATGCCGCAGATACAAAATGTCTCCAAAGCGATTGCAGCAAGCAACAGACCGGTTATTTATGCCGGTGGAGGTGTTATCAGCAGCAGCGCCAGTGATGAATTACGCCAGTTTGCAAAAATTATCAACGCCCCGGTTACGACAACTTTGATGGGGCTGGGTGTATATCCCGAAACGGACAAAAACTCACTCAAAATGCTGGGTATGCACGGCACCGAGTACGCCAATTACGCCATACAGGAAGCGGACCTGTTAATTGCAGTAGGCGCCCGTTTTGATGACCGGGTAACCGGTAAAGTCGATAAATTCGCGTCAAAAGCCAAAATCATCCACATGGATATCGATCCCACAACAATCAGAAAAAACGTTCAGGTCAACATTCCGGTTGTCGGCGATATAAAACATGTTCTGCATGAATTGAATAAAATTGTAGAGCCGAAAGAAAACAAAGAATGGCTCGAACAAATATACAAATGGAAGAAAGATCATCCGCTCAAATACAAAAACGACGGAAGAATTCAGCCGCAGTACGTTATCGAACAAATCGCGGAACTGACAAATCGTAAAGCGATCATTACGACCGAAGTGGGCCAAAATCAAATGTGGACGGCTCAATTTTATAATTTCACACATCCCCGTACTTTTCTGTCCTCGGGTGGACTCGGAACGATGGGATATGGGTTCCCGGCCGCTATCGGCGCGCAGGTCGCCCAGCCGGATAAAATTGTTGTGGATATTGCCGGCGACGGCAGTATTCAAATGAACATACAGGAACTGGCAACCGCCGTTTTATATCAAATTCCGGTTAAAATTGTAATACTCAACAATCACTCTCTGGGTATGGTAAGACAATGGCAGGCCATTTTTTATGACAGAAGATTCTCATCTACCTGTCTGAGACGAAATATCAACTGTCCGCCGGACTGCGATCAAACCGGTGAAAACTGCCCGAAAGTCTATGTACCGAATTTTACAAAACTGGCGGAAGCTTACGGCGCCACAGGTTTCTTTACAAACAAGGTGGAAGAAGTCAAACCGACCCTCGAAAAAATGCTAAACACCCCCGGTCCTGTTATTGTCGAGTTTGAAATTGAAGCCGAAGAAAATGTTTATCCAATGGTGCCGGCTGGCGCACCTATTAATGAAATGATAAGAGGTATGGCATAATGAGACATATAATAAATTTAGAAGTTGAGAACAATGCCGGCGTTCTGGCAAGAATTGCCGGTCTTTTCAGTGCCAGAGGTTTTAATATCGAAGCGCTTTCCGTTGGACAGGCCGATCCGAACGCAACAGCGCGTATGACACTCGTCGTTCGCGGTAACGATGAAGTTATTGAACAGATCAACAAACAACTGAACAAGCTGATCGATGTCATCAGGGTTACCGACGTAACAAAAAATTATTATGTCAGCAGGGACCTGGTTCTTGTTAAAGTTACGGCAACTCCGACAAAAAGGAATGACATATCACAACTCATTAATATCTTTGGCGCCAAGGTTGTAGATATCAGTAATAAAACGATGATTCTGGAATTAGGCAGCAGCGAAGCCAAGGTGAACGCTTTTATTGAGACCCTGAGACCGTTTGGCATTAAAGAAATCGCACGGTCCGGAACGATCTCCATGCTGCGCGATTCAAGCGGAACTTTTTAATAAAACCGGCAAATTAATCTTTTAATTTATAATTTAAAACGGAGAATTACCATGCAATTGTATTACGACAAAGACGCAGATCTAAATCTTTTAAAGAATAAAAAAATTGCCATTATCGGTTACGGCAGCCAGGGACATGCTCATGCTTTAAATCTAAAAGAAAGCGGTATAGATGTGGTTGTTGGACTTAATGAAGGCAATCCCGATATTAAAGAGGCCCAAAAAGCAGGATTAACCGTACTAAAGAACGATGAAGCGGCAAAGCAGGCTGATATCATTATGATGCTGGTTCCGGATCAGATTCAACCGGTCGTATATGAAAACGATGTGCTGCCGAACCTGAAAAAAGGTGATGTACTTGCGTTTGCTCATGGGTTCAATATCCATTACAACCAGATCGTTCCGCCGGAGTTTATAGACGTGATCATGATTGCGCCAAAAAGTCCGGGACATTTGGTACGCCGCCAATACCAGGAAGGCAAAGGTGTTCCCAACCTGATAGCTATATATCAGGACGCATCCGGGACAGCCAAAGATATATCTCTGGCCTATTCTAAAGGAATCGGCGGAACCCGGGCCGGCGTAATTGAAACCACGTTTAAGGAAGAAACCGAAACAGACCTGTTTGGCGAACAAGCTGTTCTATGCGGCGGAGTAACCGAATTGATCAGGGCCGGATTCGAAACACTAACCGAAGCGGGTTATCAGCCGGAAATCGCCTATTTTGAATGTTTGCATGAATTAAAACTGATTGTTGACCTGATTTACGAAGGCGGTCTTTCCAGAATGTACTATTCAGTAAGCGATACCGCCGAATACGGCGGCTTGGCCAAAGGACCCAAAGTTATCGGCGAAGAAAGTAAAAAAGCAATGCAAAAACTATTAACGGATATTCAGACCGGTGCATTTGCCACCGAATGGATACTGGAAAACAAGGCCAAAGGACCGTACTTTAATGGACTCCGTCGGTTGCTTGCCGACTCTACAATTGAAAAAGTCGGTGTGAAACTGCGCGGAATGATGAGTTGGATTAAAAAATAATTGAGGCTATTATGGATAAAAATCGCGTTCTGGTATTTGATACCACCTTACGCGACGGGGAACAATCCCCTGGCGCAAGCCTGGGAGTACCAGATAAAGTAGCAATTGCACATCAACTGGCGCGTTTAAATGTTGATATTATCGAAGCCGGGTTCCCTGTTTCTTCGGCGGCGCAATTCGAAGCCACGCAATTAATTGCAAGCGAGGTCAAGGGCCCCGTCATTGCTGCTCTGGCCCGGTGCGTTGACCTGGATATCGATAAAGCGGGTGAAGCCATTAAAAAGGCTGAAAAACCCCGTATTCATACGTTTGTTGCCACTTCGAAAATACATTTGGAGAAAAAATTTCGAAAAACCGAAGATGAAGTGCTGGCTATGGCAGTTGCAGGCGTTAAAAGAGCAAAAAAATATTGCCACGATATCGAATTTTCACCCGAGGATTCTGCCCGTACGGGTAAAGAATTTTTGTTCCGCATTGTCGAGGCGGCGATCAGAGCCGGTGCAACGACAATCAATATCCCGGATACGGTCGGTTACTCCAATCCGGAGGAGTTTGGCGGTTTGATAAATGAAATTCTCAATACCGTACCCAATGTCGACCAGGCGATCCTGAGTATACATTGCCATAATGATCTGGGGCTGGCTGTCGCCAACACACTGGCCGGAATTCGTAACGGCGCACAACAGATTGAAGTGACGATTAATGGTATTGGAGAACGCGCGGGTAACGCGTCACTGGAAGAAGTAGTCATGTCGCTCAAAACCCGGCAGAATTTTTATAATAAATACACCAATATCAACACCAAAGAAATCATCAACACAAGTCGAATGGTCAGCAACCTGATGGGTATTCCCGTACAGCCAAACAAGGCAATTGTCGGTTCGAACGCCTTTGCCCATGAATCCGGCATACATCAGGATGCGATGATCAAACATGCCAGCACCTACGAGATCATGACGCCTACGGAAATCGGGTTGGACTCCAGCAAAATTGTGCTGGGCCGCCATTCCGGCCGTCATGGTTTAAAACAGCGGCTTGTCGAACTCGGCTACAACCTGTCGACGGTGGAATTAAATCATGTTTACGAACGGTTTCTGCAGATTGCCGACAAAAAGAAAGAGGTCTTTGATGAAGATTTGATTGCCCTCGTGGGCGATGAATCCCAGGACTTTGAAGACGCTTATCAGCTTGAATACTTTCATGTGCTGAGCGGCAACAAAGCCATTCCTACAGCAACGATCGTACTTGAGCATAAAGGAGAACTTATCCAGGAAGCCTCCGTCGGCGACGGGCCGGTAGATGCCGCCTATAAGGCCATCGATAAAATCGTAAATATGCCCCTGAAACTGGCAGAATATTCTTTACGCGGAGTGACCGGCGGCAAAGAAGCTATGGGTGAAGTGGTTGTTCGTATCACACAAAACGGACAAAAAATATTGGGCCGCGGCGCCAGTACGGATGTCATCGAAGCAAGTATTCGTGCTTATCTCAACGCGATAAATAAAAGTCTGCATTTACAGACAGGTAAAGATCAAAAAGATGATGTGAAAGCGACGCTCTGATAGGTCCTGTTGAATATTTTTTCAATAATTAACAGGTCTGAATTGATTGATATGATGAAAATTGAAAGGAAATAATGTGAAAAATTATAAAATTGCTGTTTTGCCCGGCGATGGTACAGGACCGGAAGTGGTCGTAGAAGGGAAAAAGGTACTTGAAGCCGCCACAAAAACCTTCGGATTTAAACTGGAATTTGAAACATTCGATTTTGGCGGCGACCGGTATCTTAAAACCGGCGAAGTGCTGCCGGATACGGCGGTTGACGATTTGAAAAAATTTGACGCCATTTTCCTCGGTGCGATTGGTCATCCGGATGTGAAACCGGGTATCCTGGAAAAAGGTATCCTGTTAAGACTGCGGTTTGAACTGGACCAATACATCAACCTCCGACCGGTTAAATTATATCCCGGTGTTGAAACACCCCTGAAGGATAAAGGCCCGGAACATATCGATTATGTTGTGGTCCGGGAAAATTCGGGTGGGTTGTACACCGGAACGGGTGGTATTTCCATGAAAAATACGCCGCATGAAGTCGCGGTACAGAGCATGGTTTACAACCGTTTCCAGGTGGAGCGCTGTCTGCGATATGCTTTTGAGTATACCAAAAAAAGAAACAAGAACAATACCCTTGCCCTGTGCGGTAAAACCAATGTGCTGACCTATGTTTATGATCTATGGGAACGGGCTTTTCATGAAATTGGCGCAAAAGACTACCCGGCTATTAAACGTGAATATTATCACGTCGACGCAACATGTATGTGGATGGTGAAAAATCCGGAATGGTTTGATGTCATTGTTACCGGCAACATGTTCGGCGACATCATAACCGATCTGGGAGCGATTACCCAGGGCGGTATGGGAATCGCGGCGGGCGGCAATATCAATCCTGAAGGCGTCAGCATGTTCGAACCGATTGGCGGATCGGCGCCCAAATATACCGGCAAAAACATCATTAACCCGCTGGCGGCGATCTCCTGCGGATCGATGATGCTGGACCATCTGGGTGAAACGGAAGCCGCGCTGGCTATTGAAAAATCGATCATGAACGTAACCGCGAACAAAATCAAAAGTCTGGCCGCGGGCAGGATGGGTTACTCCACCAGTGAAGTAGGCGATATGGTCGCAAAAGGGATTTAGATTTAAAATATATCCTGATATTTAAAAAAAATTTTACAGGAGGCATTAAATGCCGGATCGACTAATTTTATACGATACCACACTTCGCGACGGTTCGCAAAGTGAAGGGATATCATTTTCCGCCGAAGATAAGATAAAAATTGCAAAAAGGCTGGATGACTTTGGTATGGATTATATTGAAGGCGGCTGGCCGGGTTCAAATCCAAAGGACATGGAATTCTTTGCACGCGCGGAAAAGATCGACTGGAAACACTCAAAAATCACCGCCTTTGGCAGCACAAGGCGCGTCAAGGTTAAGGTTTCCGAAGATGAAAATATCAGACTTTTACTTTCGGCCAACACGCCGGTTGTCACCATATTCGGCAAAACATGGGATTTGCATGTGACGGAGGGTCTGCGGACAACCCTGGATAAAAATCTGGAAATTATTCGGGACAGCATCGCCTATTTGAAGGACAAAGGCAAGGAAGTCATTTACGATGCCGAACATTTTTTTGACGGCTACACGGACAATCCCGAGTACGCTTTACAAACGCTTGAGATTGCCAGGGAAGCAGGGGCGGATTGTCTGGTCCTGTGCGACACCAACGGCGGCACCATCCCGTCCAGAATCGGCGAGATCATAGAGATCGTTAAAAAAATGGCACTGGGCGTACCGCTGGGCATCCATGCCCATAATGACAGTGACCTGGCGGTTGCCAATTCCCTGGAGTCGATAGAAAGAGGCGTCATGCATGTTCAGGGAACAATTAACGGTTACGGGGAAAGATGCGGCAACGCCAACCTGTGTTCGATCATGGCAAACACCGCGTTCAAGTTAAAAGTGCCCCTGTTCGCTAAACTGAAACTAAGTGAATTGACCGTTTTGTCACGATATGTCAGTGAAATTGCGAATTTGCCGCACCGGGAAGAAATGGCATTTGTCGGCAACAGCGCATTTGCGCACAAAGGTGGTATTCATGTCAGTGCTATCCGTCGCAACCGCAGGACCTACGAGCATATCGATCCCGGACTCGTCGGTAACAGGCAGCGTGTCCTCATTTCCGATCAATCCGGCCAGAGCAACATATTGCAAAAAGCGGAAGAAATGGGACTTGACCTGTCCAGTAAAAAAGAGGCAATTAAGGATATTGTGAACAACTTGAAAGAGTTGGAACATCTCGGATATCAATTTGAAGGCGCCGACGGTTCGTTCGAAATACTCATCAATAAATCGACGGGTAAACACCGGCCTTTTTTTGAACTGGAAGGCGCGCGGGTCATTGTCGATAAACATGAAGAAGGATCGATTTATTCTGAAGCCGTTGTGAAGGTCAAGGTCAACAGTACAATTGAACACACGGCGTCGGAGGGACACGGTCCGGTTGACGCCCTGGACAGGGCTCTGCGAAAAGCCCTCGAACCTTTTTATCCCGCGCTGAAAAAACTGAAATTAATAGATTACAAAGTACGTGTTCTCGACAGCACCGAAGGTACCGCCGCCAAAGTGCGGGTTTATATTGAATCGCAGGCCGGAAATATGGTCTGGGGTACGGTAGGTGTATCCGAAAATATTATCGAGGCAAGCTGGCAGGCGCTGGTCGACAGAATCACATATTTATTGATGAAAAAAGAAATCAACAAAAACGATATTCCACATTAACAATAGAAGCGAAATAACACTAGCAGATGAATAAAAATAACTTAACCATACAAAACGGCTCGGTTACAACACCGGAAGGATATAAAGCGTCGGGTATTCATTGCCTGATAAAACAATCGGGTCCCGATCTCGCGTTAATCGCCAGTGATATGCCCTGCAACCTTGCCGCAATGTTTACGACAAACAGGGTTCCCGCGCCGTGTATTTTAATCGATAAAGAAAGGGCAAAACAGGGACAGGCACAGGCTATCGTGATAAACAGCGGTAATGCTAACGCCTGTACCGGGGAACAGGGATTTACGGACGCTTTGGAAATGATCGATCTTGCAGCCCGGGAATTGAACATCGATCCCGCACTGGTTCTGGTAGCCAATACCGGTATTATAGGCCATCCGATGCCTATGGATTTGATACGCAAAGCCATTCCAAAATCCCGCGCCGGCCTTTCGGCTAACGGCGGCGTTGATGCGGCATGGGCAATCATGACCACTGACACAAAGCCCAAACATTTTTCTGTCACTTTCGAGCTCGACGGTAAAAAATGCAGCATCGGGGCGATTGCCAAAGGAAGCGGCATGATCAATCCTGACATGGCAACGATGATCTGTATAATGACAACCAATGTGAATATCGAACAACCGTTGCTCCGGGAGGCCCTGAAAGAAGCCGTTGACATTTCATTCAACATGTTGACCGTCGATGGAGAAATGAGTACAAATGATTGTATATTTCTCTTTGCGAACGGTTTAAGCGGCAATGAAAAAATATCAATAAAGGATAAAAATTATAAAATATTTCTTACAGCCTTGAAGAAATTATCCGTCGAAATGGCTAAAGCCATTGTCTCTGACGGCGAGGGCGCAACCAAACTGATAACGGTAACGGCCGCCCAGGCCGCGTCAAAACAGGACGCCATCCGGGCCGCTAAAGCCATCGCCAATTCCAATCTGGTCAAAACCGCAATTTACGGTAAAGATCCCAACTGGGGCCGGATTGTACAGGCCGTGGGTGCCAGCGGAGCTGAAATTGACCCGAACAACTTTGTTATTCGGTTCGCGGATATTGCGGTCGCGGAAAAGGGCGCGACGACATCATACAATCAAGAATTAATGCAAAAAGCCCTGGAAAAAAAAGAAATCAATATTTATGCGGGTCTCGGGACAGGAACTTATTCGGCGACGGTATATACCTGTGATCTGACCCACGATTATATTACGATAAACGCGGATTATCATACATAGGAGAAAGCATGTTATTCAGCAGAAAAATAGCATTTATCGGCGTCGGCAATATGGGAGAAGCGCTGCTGGGCGGCCTTCTCAAGGCAAAACTGACCAATCCCGAAAATATTATCGCCACCGATGTTTTACCCGCACGTTTGAAACAAATTTCTGAAAAATGGCAAGTGGACACCACAACCGACAATAACAAAGCGGTTAAATTTGCGGATGTGATCGTGTTATGTGTAAAACCCCAGGCCATAAACGATTTACTCACCGATATTAAAGAATCGATTCGCGGTGAGCAACTCATCATTTCCATTCTGGCCGGTATTACCACAGGAACAATTGAAAAATTTATCAACAAAAAAAATCCGGTCGTCAGGGCTATGCCCAACATACCCGCTGTGGTCGACGAAGGGGCGGCAGGTCTGTGCCTTGGCGAATTCGCTAATGACAATGACCATAAAAAAATCGCCTTGAAAATTTTGGGTTCCGTCGGAGAAGTTGAAATTGTCAGCGAGGCGCAAATGGACATCGTAACCGGACTCAGCGGCAGTGGTCCCGCGTATATTTATATGGTCATTGAAGCGCTCACCGACGGCGGGGTGATGATGGGACTGCCGCGGGATGTGGCTACCCGGCTGGCCTCTCAAACCGTGCTCGGTTCCGCCAAACTTGTCAAGGAAACCGGCATTCATCCCGCGGTATTGAAGGATCAGGTCACCACACCCGGCGGCACCACAATACAGGCTATCAAGGAACTGGAAGAGAGCGGTCTTCGGCCCATGCTCATTCGTGCCGTCGAGATAGCGACAATTAAATCCAGAGAATTATCTCATTATCTGGAACAAAAAAACAACATAAACATTAAATAACTTTTTCAATATGAAAAAAATTGGTATTATTGGCGCAACGGGCTATACCGGCGAAGAATTGTTAAAAGTGCTGGTCCAGCATGACTCTGTTGAGGTTGATTTTGTAACCTCTGAAAAAGACAAGGACCGGCCGCTGGCTACGATATATCCGCATCTGCCCGCCTATAAAAATAAATTTTTTATTTCAGCGCAGCAGGCATCGGAACTGTCTGTGGACCTCGTATTTCTCTGTCTGCCCGCGGGAGAATCCGCCAATTTGGCCGAAATATTTTTATCAAAAAATGTCAAGGTCATCGATCTGGGCGCGGACTTTCGTTTTAAAGACCCGGAAATCTATAAAAAATGGTACAACATGGACCACGCGACTCCGGAACTGCTGGACAAAGCCGTATATGGTTTACCGGAATGGTACCGGGAGGACATTAAAAAGTCAAATATTGTCGGTAATCCCGGCTGTTATCCGACCGGTGTGCTGCTGGCAGTACTGCCGCTGCTCAAAAAGCACCTGTTATCCGACGACATGATTATCGCAGATTCCAAATCGGGCGTGTCCGGTGCCGGTAAAGCGGCAACTTCAACAACCCATTATGTCAACGTAAACGAAAACCTGTCCCCGTATAAAGCCGGCCGTACGCACCGGCACGTCGGCGAGATGGAGCAGGAACTGACAAAATGCGCCGGACGGGAAACAAGGATTTCATTCACACCGCATTTGCTGCCGGTTACGCGCGGACTGTTTTCGACGATCTATGTAAAAACAAAACAACAAAAAACAAAACAGCATATACTGGATATCATGGAATCCGCCTACCGCGACGAACCGTTCGTGCATGTGGTCGAGGAAGGTTATCCGTCAATCAAAATGGCCGCCAATACGAATTATTGCTTTATCGGCGCGGAAACTGTGCCGGACAGTAACACAGTGATTCTGTTCTCGGCAATTGACAATCTGGGTAAAGGGGCCAGCACCCAGGCCATACAAAATATGAATTTAATGCTCGGATTCCCGGAAACCAAAGGCCTGCTGACATGAAAACGAAAATATTGCTCAAAATCGGCGGCCGGGCATTTGACGACACACGAAGCTATGATGAACTGGCGGGTTCTATAAATAAAATACCCGACGTCGACTTTATCATCGTGCACGGCGGCGGCGCGGAAATATCGGAAGCTCTTAAAGCCGCCAACCGTCCGACCCGGTTCATTGACGGCATCCGCGTCACCGAAAAACAGGACATCGAAATTGTTGAGCAGGTACTGTCGGAAACAGTTAATGGCCGGATCGCTTCCTGTCTGGAAATAAATCACGTGCCCTGTACCAGAATGTCGGGCAAAACGGAACACCTGTTGGTTGCCGAGCCGATCCAAAGACAGGGGCATGATTACGGATTCGTCGGTCAAATCAAAAAAGTGAATCCGGATATCATTGAAAAATCCCTGAGAGCGGGAAACGTCCCGGTTGTGTCGCCGATTTCCGCAGATGAACAGGGCAACAGTTATAACGTTAACGCGGACAGCGCGGCTTCGGCGCTTGCCGTGGGCGCGGGCTGTACCGATCTCGTCTTTTTTACGGATGTGACCGGCGTAAAATCGGGAGAAAATTTGCTGACATCATTGACAATTCATGAGGCGCGGCAGCTTATTTCTCAGGGCATAATTAAAGACGGTATGGTCGCTAAAATGGAATCGGCATTCGATGCCTTGAAAGGACATGTCAAACGGGTGCATATAACCTGCTGGCAGGGTGTCGAAACACTGCAAAATATTTTTAGTCAGAATTCACCATCCGGAACCACCATACATATATAGGAAAAATAAAGACATTGGATATTATAACGACTGAAAAAAAAGTTATGCTGGGAACATATTCCCGGCCCGGTTTTGTCATCTCTCACGGCAACGGCGTTTACCTGTATGACACTGACGGGAAAAAATACCTGGATTTCGTCTCCGGGATTGCCGTGAACGCGTTTGGTTATAACGACAAACAGACGCAAAAGGCGCTGCTGGAACAATCCCAACGGCTCTGGCACTGCTCCAATCTGTATTATACGGAACCGCAGGTACAGTTAGCGGAATTGCTGGTAAAAAAGACCTTTGCGGATAAAGTGTTCTTCTGCAACAGCGGCACCGAAGCCATCGAGGCGGCGATCAAATTCGCCCGCAAATGGGCGTCGGCAACACGTAGTAAAGAAGATTTTCAGATCATCACCCTTAACAGATCATTTCACGGGCGCACCTATGGCGCCCTGGCCGCCACCGGACAGCCCAAATTTTGGGAAAACTTTGGCCCAATGCTGACGGGATTTGAATTTGCCGATTTCAATGACCTGGAGTCCGTAAAAAAACGGATCTCAGACAAAACCGTTGCCGTTCTGGTAGAACCTGTCCAGGGTGAAGGCGGCGTCTACCCGGCAACTCAGGAGTTTTTACAGGGTTTGAGAGAATTATGCGAAGAAAACAACTGTCTGCTTATATTGGATGAAATCCAATGCGGCTTTGGCAGGACCGGTACCTTCTGCGCTTATGAACAATATGGTATATTACCGGACATGATGACTGTCGCCAAACCTATCGCCGGGGGATTACCTCTGGGGGCCGTTTTGATGAACGATAATATCGCCTCTCACATTAAACCAGGCGATCACGGGACCACATTCGGAGGCGGACCGCTGGTGACTTTTGTCGCCCATGATATTTTAAAGAGGATCAGCCGGCAATCATTTCTGGATTCCGTCAAAGAAAAAAGCGACTATATTTTCGCACAGTTGAATGAATTGCAGGGAAAGATTCCCGACATTGTCTCGGTTCGCGGCAAGGGCTTGATGATTGGTATTGAATTAAGTGTGGATCCGCAAACGGTTATTAATAAATGTATCGCAGACGGACTCTTGATCTGCAAAACGGGCGGCAACGCGGTACGGTTTTTACCGCCGCTGATTGTTGAAAAAAAGCATATCGATGAAGCCGTAAAAAAATTCACCAACGTATTAAATAAAGTGGGAAAGAAAGATGCTGAGAAGAGCTAATATCAAAGACGTTCCCGCTATTGTGCAGTTGATCAATTATTACGCGCAAAAAAATCAAATGCTTAGCGTATCGCAAATCTCAATTTACAACTCACTGCGGAATTTTATCGTTATCGAACGGGACAATAAAGTTGCCGGTGTGGGCGCGTTGTCCATTATCTGGAATGACCTGGCGGAAATCAGATCGCTGGCAATTGTTCCGGAATTGCAGGGAAAAGGACTTGGACGACGCATCGTGGAAGCATTGATTCTGGAAGCGCAGGAACTGGAATTACCAAAAGTATTTACCCTGACATATCAACCGGGATTTTTTGAAAAGCTTGGATTTTCCCTGATCGATAAAAAAGACCTTCCCCACAAAGTCTGGAAAGACTGTATCAATTGCCCCAAATTCCCCGATTGCGACGAAATCGCCCTGATTCGTCATCTAAATGAGACGAAAAACGAATAATGAGCCCACGCTCCGGGGTGTCGTCTTTTAGTTGCGCGGAGGCCCCTGCATCAGCGCTAAAAGCATTTCTTAAAAGGAAATGTTTCATCTGCCAGGGCAGGAACCCTTGCGGAACTTGAATTGTGTTTTTGTTTTATTTGCGTTATCCGTGCTATCTGCGTGAGATAATTTCCTTATCCGAAATCATCGGCATTGTACGGTCCGTCGCCACCAATCTGTCATTTCGAAGAGCGAAGCGATGAGAAATCTTTGACATTGATAAGGCAACGGTTTATGCAAAACAGAAAAATTTCTCCCTGCATGAAACATTTTTTTCCACTTATCCGCGTTTATGCGCGGTTAATAAATCAACCGCCCGCTTCGCTCGATAAACGCGGATACACGCAGATACCTTATTTTATTCGCGCAGAGGTTCACTCCTTAGCGCCTAATTTTATTTGTTTGAATATTATTGATATTCACACAACAAGGGATTGCAACCCCTTAATATATAAACTTAAAATCACCCACTTTTCCTGATGAGCACGGGTACACATATTTTTTTCTCCGTCTCGCCGGGCCAGACAGTTCTACTTGATGAACGGCTTCGTAAAATTCAAATCGTGATGTTTGAATCCACGCCCCGGGTGTTGATCCGGATTGCCGTCCCTTTATGGACGGCAGTGTAAGAATGTACATTGCATAAAGCCGGTGCACTCCGGGGCTCGTACAATTATCCGCGTTCTACTGCGTTCATCCGATGTTACTTCATTACTTCCTTATTGTTTTCCATGCAACAACACATTACAATCCCTTAACTTAACAGATATCTATCACTTCAATGAGGGCAATTTCTTATAAAACAAATTCGCTAAAACACACCTCGCAGGTTATGAAAGCCTGCGAGGTGTAAATATATCGTTCTGATGGGTACAACCTTATTTAAATCGTGCTTCTCGACAATCTGAAGTGCTTCGCTGGGCATACCTAATCCTTGACAAGGCGAATCGAGAAGCCGGCCTCATAATGGGCGACTCCATCCCAGATTTCTTCGAATTCATATTTCAACTGGCGGCACCAGACATAATCGCTATTTTCTCTTGTAGAAGACCAAAAGTTGGCGAAAGTTCCTTTATAGACAAAACCACCGTCGAAGCTGCTGCGTAACCCGCCCGCCCGCGCAGTGAAACCGCTTTCATTAGTGGCCCCTGTATTGGGGCTGAGCCAATGTGCGGTACCGGCCTCTTTCAGTTTCCCTCCGGCTATAGCATCGCCGCCCAAAAAGTCAACAAGGATTTGCCAATCATTATCCGTGGGCACGTGCCAGCCATCAGGAGCGATATTTCGGCTGTCGTCTACCGCGTACCAATTGTAAAGCGCACCAAATACTGCGGCATTGCTATCGCTGTTATCAATATAACAATATGCACCAGTGGTAAGATTTGTCCACTCTGAATTACTTGTAATATTGGGTATAGCATCGCCACTGCTGTATTTGGTTACTTTTAAATTTTCCGCCATCCACCACTGGTTGCCGATTTTTACGGTTTTGTACACATTGCCGTCAATATCCGTAACGGTTCCGGTTATGAGAGTATCTATACTAAATGACCATGTTTCGGACCAGGCTCCCCGGTTATTTTGATTATTCACACCGCGTACCTTCCAGAAATATTGTCCGTATGCCAGGGATTCCGTCGCGGTATACCCGGATTCGGTCGGAATCGTCAGATTTATTTCAGGGCTGGAAAAATCGATTGAATCATCGACTAAGAGATCATAATAGTATGCATCATCGACATCGGACCAGTCGAACGCCGGGGTATTGTCGTTAATGATGGCGCTGTCCGATGGAGAAAACAAAGTGGGCGCCTCCGGCCCCGCTGTATCAATAATAAAACTCCAAACCACGGACCAATCACTCAGGATCCCTGCTCTGTCCCGGCATCGGACACGCCAGAAATACAAGCCGTCGGCAAGCGGATCAACTGCAATGTAACCGGACTCTGTTAAATTGTCCCTCACAATTTCCGGACTGGAAAAGTCGTTTGAATTGTCTACGACAAGTTCGTAAGTGGTTGCGCTATCAACCTCGGTCCAATCAAAAACCGGGGTGTTGTCGATAAGTGTTTCCTGATGCGCAGGAGAGAGCAAGGCTGTCGGCTCAGGACCTTTAATACAACGAATTGAAGCACCTTGTCTGGTATTGACATTAAATGTAGTAATTTGAGGATTAAGGATGGACAATGCCCAGCCAATGGCGAAACCGGGGGTATGGAACTCTGTTGAGGACCAGAAAGAAGCTACCTCACCTTTATAAACGAAATCACCATTACCGCCGTTACGACTACCGCCAGGCAGCCCGGTAAAACCGCTTTCGTTTGTTGCGCCGGCATTGGGGAATTTCCAATGAACGAGACCTTTTTCTTTTAATTTACCGCCGGCAACAGCTATACCGCCAAGGTAATGAACAAGGATCTGCCATTCGTTGTCCGTGGGCACATGCCAGCCCGCGGGCGCCAGTTTTCGGTTATCGTCAACCGCATACCAGTTATAAAGCCGTCCGTACGTTGTTACATTTTCAACGTTATTAGAGTATTCGCAGTACGCGCCGGCAGTCAGATTGGTCCATTCTGTAGCGTCGGTTACGTTAGGAATGGGATCGCCGTTTTGGTAATGCGTCACCATTAAGTTTTCCGCCATCCACAATTGATCACCGATTTTTATAGTTTGATAGACATTGCCGTCTATATCCTTAACGATACCTGGTTGTATAGTAAACGACCATACCTCGGACCATGCGCCCAGGTTACCCTGGGCGTCCTGGCAGCGAACCCGCCAGAAGTACAGACCCTCAGCAAGCGTTATTGGCGCTGTATTCAACCTGGAATAGGACACATTAGTAGCAATTGTTGGGGGAGCGGAAAAATCGCTTAAAATATTAATAATTATTGTATACGAAACCGCGTCGCTGACATCAGTCCAGTCAAATTCCGGAGTATTGTCGTAGATAACAGCGTTATTAAGTGGAGATAACAGGATTGGCGCGTCCGGACCCTGCGTATCAATCGTGAAATGCCATACACTGGACCACGCACCGTAATTACCCTGGTTGTCTTTACTGCGGACCTTCCAATAATAAAGATCGTCCGGGAGAGAATCGGTCGGAGTAAAATGTGATATACACAGGGTATCCAGAAAAATCACGGGACTGGAAAAATCGATTGAATTATCAACGACAAGTTCGTAAACGGAAGCGTCGCTGACATCGGCCCAATCAAACTCCGGTGTATTGTTGTTTATTGTGGCGCTATCCGGAGGCGATAACAAAACCGGCATATCCGGTCCCTGTGTATCGATTGTGAAACTCCAGACATCAGACCAGTTGCTTTGGTTATTTTCGTTATCCCGGCAGCGAACCCGCCAGTAGTACAGGCCGTCTGCAAGCGGATCTGCTGTCGTGTAGCCAGAATCCGTCAAATTGTCCTTAACTATTTCCGGACTGGAGAAATCGGACGAATTATCAACCAAAAGTTCATAAACAGAAGCATCGCTGACATTGTTCCAGTCAAATACCGGTTTGTTGTCGTTTATGATAACACTGTCCGGCGGATATATTAACTGCGGAAGAGCCTGACCTTTTATACAGCGAACCGAAAACCCGAATTTTTTATTAAAACCTAAATTTGAAACATCTGAAACACCTGAATGTATGAGCAGGGTCCACACTTCGTTACTGTCAATCTGAGAAATAGAACCAAAAAGTGTGAACACGGTCAGATTATAAAAATTACCCGTATCCGAACGGCTGCCGCCGGGCAACGCGGTAAATCCACTTTCGTTTGTTGCGTCCGTGTTGGGACTCTTCCAATGCGCGGTTCCGGCTTCTTTTAACTTGCTACCGGTAACAGCATTCCCTCCAAGGTAATCAACAAGAGTTTGCCAATCGTTATTTGTAGGGATATGCCATCCGGCCGGGGTTATATCAGCGCTGTCATTCAATGCGAACCAGTTATATAACCGCCCATATGTGGGTACGTTTTTAATATTATTATCGTATTCACAGTAAGCCCCGGTTGTTAAATGAGCCCATCCTGCGCTGTCGGTTACGTTGGGTATGGTATCACCGTTGCGATAATGCGTTACTTTCAAATTCTCCGCCATCCACCACTGGTCACCGATTTTGATAGTGCGATAGATATTGCCGTCTTTGTCTGTTACTGTTCGGTATACTGTAATATCAATACCCATATTACTGGTTATTTCCAGATCTTTCTGCTCCCAGTTTTCAATGTCCTTGCCTGACACCCGCAACAAAAAATTGTTAGACAGTGGTTTATTTAAAACATTTCCATTAAACACAACATTACTCTTTGTCTGAGCAAACGCTGTATTTGAATTACTGGTGTGTCCATCGATCAGCAGCATTTTTTTATTAATCCGGGTGCCCTCAACTGATAGAGAGTAGATATATACTCCTGCGGAAACCCCTTGTCCGTGATCATTCGTCCCGTCCCAGATTTGCCGGCCAACAAGTTTGGATTGATACCCGTCGAACAGAGTTTTTATTTTTTGTCCTAATACATTATATATTTCAATACGAACATCTGCTGCATGTGGCAATTCATAGCTAATAACAGTAGTTGGATTGAACGGATTGGGATAATTTTGATACAAATTAAAAACGCCTGGTTTCTGAACTGGAGCATCCCCGATGCCAGTTTGAGTGATCTGAATGGAATAGTTACCTTGCTCATCGGTCGTGCTGCTGAATACCCGGTTGGTATCGGCCTGATCGATCAACTCAACCAGCGCGTTTTGTACAGGCTCCGGGTTCATTCCAGCTGATGACACAATACCTTTTAGAACGATTTGAGAAAACAGACAGCTATTGAAAAGGAAAAGACAAAATAAAGTAACCGTAAAACACTTTCGCATGGTCATATATCCTCCTGATCGATTTATGATTATCCACAGACTGCGTCTGCTTGTGTTAAGAGTATACACAAATAGATGTCAAATTTCCTCTTATAACCCTTTTTATTTATTATGATATGAAATAATTTGAGTGTGGTAAAATATAAATATAATATAAATTAATATTTTGGTTTTGTCAATCCAAATAATAATTATTTACAAATAAGCACGTAACAGAGATTTTTTAACAACTGGTTTATATTTCCCACTATTATTCTCAAATCATGAGATTTAGGTCTCCATCAGTAGGTTTTTGCAGTAGACGAAAAACAAATAATAAGCTCAATCTACGGAGCATTTTTAAATTTTCAGCACCGGTGGTCGTTTCGTTATCCCGTCGGACAGAACTGCGCCCGACAGCCCTACTTGACGACCGGATTTGTAAAAAAATCGGATCATAATGTTTCTGACCACACCCCGGGGATTGCCGCCAATCTGTCATTTCTAAAAGCGAAGAGAAATCTTAAATCTTGCAAAGGCAATGGATTATACAGAATAAAAATTTCTCCCTGCGGTCGAAATAACAGAGAAGGTGTGCTTTTATTGATCTGCGCAATCCGCGCTATCTGCGTGAAACATTTTATCCCCTTTTTTGCTCTCCAAGTCCTAACCTTTCAGCCAGGGATGTATTGTCATTCCAGCCATCCGCGGCAACCGGTCTGTCTTTAACAAACCCTTTTCCGTGATCATCCCGCTGAACAGGCCGGTATTCACCTTTTCAAAATATTTGTTCTGAATACTGATACTCCCTGTTCTTTCCGCCCAGACCTCGTCGGCGTCGTGCTGCGGTTCATCCAGCATTTTGACGCCCTGCGGCAGGTATTTTTGCGTCGTGCATACGACGTACACCGGTTTGCCCGCTTCCCTTGCCAGCAAGACCAGTGCGCCGGTGCCGATCTTGTTAACGACATGTTCGTCCGTGAACGAATCCGCGCCAACCAGGATCAGATCGCACAAAACCACACATTCCCGCATCGCCGCGTCAACCATCAATGTGACTGGCACACCCGCCTCAACCAGTTCCAGAGCGGCTTTTCTGCCCTCGAACATGGGTCTCGATTCCGTTAAACAGACGTTGAATTTCTTTTCCCGCGCCAAATTCTTCAGTACATAAATCACCAGGCTGCTGCGGCTGTAGGTCGTAACGGTTATATTCTCCCGGATCAGGGGACTGATGACAGCAATAATCTCTTCCCGGGCGGATTGGCACCTGTCCAAAAATTCCTTTATTATGGATCTTGTGGTCTCGATAAGGGATTGCAAATCGGTGTGCTGATCACAATTCAGGAATAGATTATTCACAAGGTTGAAAAGCGGGGCCATACGCGGCTGGGCCTGAATCAGTTCAAGCCCGGCCCGGCGTATAAAATCTTTGGTTTCCGAAGCGAAGGCGAAATTCGCCGTTCGGCAGTTTTCCAGGAAATAGGAAGCGGTTTTCCGCAGGAGCTCGTCCGCTCCGGCAACATTATCTTTTTTTAAAATCTCAAGTAACAATTAAAAAAATACTAAAGTTACCAGAATAAAAATTGGGATTAAAATACCGAGTGACCAAACCATATAACCGAAAAAGCTCGGCATTTTCAGCCCGGACTCTTCGGCAATGGAACGTACCATAAAATTAGGGGCATTGCCGATATATGTATTGGCCCCCATAAATACAGCTCCGGTTGAAATTGCTTTGAGATAATGGGAATGATCCCTGATCAAACTGGCAACGGCGTCTGCTTCCGGCAATCCTGAGAAGAAATTACCCAGCGCCGTATTCATAAATGTTAAATAAGTCGGCGCGTTATCCAGAAAACTGGACAGCGCCCCGGTAATCCAGAAGTAATGCCAGGGCTCTTTAACGGCTTCGATAATGAATCCGAGCGCGCCGTCTGTTCCGGCCTTTAACATGGCCAGCGCCGGAATGATACACATGAATATCCCGGCAAACAAATACGCGACTTCCTGGATCGGGAACCAGGAAAATTCATTGCCTTCCCGGATTTCCTTTTTTGTCGTTTTTAATGATAACAGGCCCATACAGATCAGAATAACATCTCTTAATATATTCTGCCATCCCATATGTACGCCAAGTACGGTCACACTGCCCAGATCAACAAGACCGCTCATCAACACGCCGCCGATGATTCCAGCCAGGAAAATAAAATTATGTAGTCCCCTCACACGGATTGGTTTAGTTTCCGTATTATCTTCTTTAATGAGACCGGCATTTTTGTCCTTGTTATACAACATGGTATCCAAAACAAAGAAAATTCCAAGAAGTAAAACAACGACAAAAGACATTTCAGTAAAAAGATTCAATGTCCAGAAAAACGGCACGCTGTGTAAAAATCCTAGGAACAGCGGCGGGTCGCCCAAAGGCGTTAAGGAACCACCAATGTTACTGACAAGGAAGATAAAAAAGATCACAACATGCATTTTTGATTTCCGGTTGGCGTTTGCCCTGAGAACCGGCCGGATCAGCACCATGGATGCGCCTGTCGTCCCGATCCATGACGCGATAATTGTACCGATCAATAACATGACCAGATTCGTTACCGGCTTCCCCTTTAATGTACCTTCTATCAAAATACCGCCCGCCGCGGTAAATAATGCCCACAACAATATAATAAACGGGATATAATCTATTAGATATATATGACATATTTCATACAATGCGTCCCCGCCATAAGCGATAACGAACGGTATTGCAAAAGCAAGCGCCCAGAATGCGGATACTTTGGGAAAATGGTGATGCCAGAATTTTTCAGCAAGCAGCGGGAATAACGCAATTGACAATAAAATACCGACAAACGGAATGACGCTCCATATCGGTAAAACTTTACCGAGATCTGCGTGTTGTCCGCCGTGCTGCGCCTGATGTTCTCCCCCGGCTTCGTGTTGAGTCATTTCATTCGTGTGTTGCGCCGGTGAAGGTTCGTGTTCATTTGCGTATGCGAAAACTACCGTCAGCAGCAATCCGATTACCAGTACATATAAAACTTTCCTGCACATAATTTCTGCGGTCCTTTCAAATGTTAAGTCGTAATTAATAAGAAATTTGAAAAATTTTAATTTTAAAACTAATAAATTTTAAAATGAAATCAAAGAATTAAATTTTCGCAACAAAAATGTAAAGTTTTATAATAGTCGCAAAGATCATTCCATAGCAACATAGCATTGACACAGACAAGTGGAATAAAGTCCAATAAGAACGCTTTAATCCTAAAAAACATAAACCAGGCCCATCGTCAGTTTGGCATCCATATCCTTAATGTTTTCAGGAGGATCGCTGTCATATCTCATATTGTATGTTATGGTTACGGAAAAAGGACTGAAAATTACAGCTTTTAAATTCGCTTCGCTTAATATCCGCATATCACTAAATTCATCAAAACGGGGTTGATAATAAGTTGTCAGATATCCCTGCAAACGGCTGTTAATGTTCAAATTCAATGCAAAATAGTTGTTCCAGCGGTTGTACTTTGTAATTGTTTGATATACACTCTGATTTGATATATCCAGTTTTTCATATTCGTACATATATGAGGTACCGCAAACGATAGAATTACTGCTGTTTCTGAAAATTGTTGTTCGAAAACCTATCCCAAAAAGTTTCCGGTCGGATAATGATCGCTTTTTATTAAAATCCGTCTGAATAAATGTTTCCGGCTGCCAGGCCTTTTTAAATTCATATATCTGCCGGAAATGTATCAAACCCTCATTAGAGTATTGTTCGTCTTCTTTCCAACCCTGGTCGCCCTGGACAATGATAAATGAATCCATTCTTTTCCACCTGAAATCGGCGCTTCCTTCAACATCTATCTCGGTCACGTCCACGTTGCCGGTACGGGACGAAACAGAGATTCTGGCATACCCGGTCAATCCCTTTTCATGGCCGTTTTTCCTGAATTTCTCAACATTGACCTGTGATACTGCATCTGAATGATAAATCAAAAGCCCCGTTAAGAGCAGAAATAACATTATAATTCTTTTCAAATCAATTACCTTTATTTTTACAATCCTGCGGTTTCTGTTATTTTTTTTACAGCCTGATCCGGACCGAACTGATCAAGCTCAATCCAGTGGACCCGCCGGTCCCTGCGGAACCAGGTCAACTGCCGTTTGGCGTACCGACGCGAATTGATCTTGATTTTTTCCGCCATTTCATCCAGCGTTAAACAACCGTTGAAATAATCGTAAACTTCCTGGTAACCCACGGTTTTGAGCGAGTTCAATTCCGGCCCCCAGCCCCTGTCACGCAGACCCTTCACCTCATCAACCAATCCGGATTTGAGCATGACGTCCACTCGATTCTCAATTCTTTTATACAACACCTCACGGTCACGATTTAACCCGATAAACACGGGAATAAAATCCGCGGGTGTTTCCCCGCCCTTTTTGAAATCCGAAATGGGTTGTCCGGCCAGCTCATACACTTCAAGCGCCCTGACAACACGCTGCGTGTCATTGGGATGCAAACGTTCCGCGCTTGCCGGGTCGACCTGTTTTAAATAATTAAAAACGGCGTCCTGTCCAATTTCCCGCACTTTATTGCGCCATTTCTGTTTAACATCCGGATCCGAAATTTTTGGCGCAAACAAACCGTCCACCAGCGCCTGGATGTAGAACCCGGAACCTCCGACTACAACCGGAACAACCCCTTTTTTATGCATTGCCGCGATTCGGTCGCGGGCTTCGCGGCCGTATTCACCGGCGCTGTAATATTGATCGGGCTGACGAATATCGATAAAATGATGTTTTATACGGAACATCTCCTCCCGCGACGGCTTGGCCGTGCCGATATCCATATATTTGTACACCTGGCGGGAATCCGCGGAAACAATTTCACCCCCCAGAACTTCCGCGATTGACAGGGATAATGCGGTTTTGCCTACCGCCGTTGGCCCAACAATTATAAGTACTTTAAAGCCGTTCAAATCGTTTGTCAAGCTCCTCCAAAGACAGGGTAATCATTGTCGGCCGGCCGTGCGGGCAGAAATAAGGGGTTTCGCAGGCGAACAACTGGTCGACCAGGGCGCTCATTGCGGTATCCGTTAAAGGATCGCCGGTCATGATCGCCGACCGGCAGGCCACACTTTTCGCGACACGCTCCTGTATATCCACTTCCGCTCCCAGTTTCAGTTTGTATTCATCCAGTATATCCAGCAGCAGCTTGTTTTCATGACCCGTACGCAGACCGGCGGGAACACCCTCAACAACTATTGTGCGTGTGCCAAATCCCTTGATGATAAAACCGATCTTTTCCAGGAACGGCAATATTTCCATCAAATAATCATAATCTTCTATCGAAAGATCGATGGTCTGCGGAAACAGCAATTGTTGTGAAGACGATTCCCTGTTCACAAAATTCTTTTTTACCCGTTCGTAAATGATCCGTTCATGCGCCGCGTGCTGGTCGATAACAACAAGACCGCTTTTGATCTGCGATAACAAATATTTGTTATGAAACTGCCATAACATTTTGGTTTCTTGCCGGGGCTGCGGTTCGGAATCGGCCTGTTGTGGTTGTTCGATACGAAAATGCGAACCGGACTGAACGGTTGGCTGTTCGTTGTTCCCGAAATTCAGGTTGCCGGAATCCCGGTCGAAATCGAAACGGGTTTGCTGCGTTTCGCTTCCGTATATTTCATCTATCAGTGTCGACGGGAAACGTTTTATAAAAGGCTTTTTGGTAAATTTAAACTTTTCCTGCATTTCGGGAACGATCTCGTCTGTTTTCACGGCGCGTTTCACTGCGCCGCGGATCAACGAGAACAGCATCTGCTGATCGGCAAATTTTATTTCGTTTTTGGTCGGATGCACGTTGACATCGATCCGGTCGGGATTAATGTCCAGAAACAATATATATAACGGGAAACTGCGGGCTGGCAATATCTCTCCCAGTCCCGAAGTGATCGCCGCGTTTATGGTGCGATCCACAATATATCGCTTGTTGACAAAAAGATACTGGTCGTTTCGGGATTTTCGCAGGATATCAAAATTTCCGATATAACCATAACATTTCAACAGCGCATTGGTATCATCCACAAAAATCAGGTTTTCCCTGATCCGCTCGCCCAGCACATCGCCGATCCGCTGCAGAAGTTCCGCGGGTTTGTAACTGAAAACCTGGTTTTCGTCATGGAAAAAATCAAAAGCGATATGAGGATATGCCAGCACGAAACGGTTGACCGTAGACATGATATGCCGGTATTCGGTTGAGGTGGCCCGCAGGAATTTTCTCCGCGCCGGGGTATTGTAAAACAGGTTTTTCACCGCTATGGAAGTGCCCGGATTGCCGCCGGTTTTGTCCATTTTAACCACTGTTCCGCCCTCAATGTTGATCTGCGTTCCTTCGATATTGTCGCGGGTCACGGTTTTCATCTCCAGCCGGGCCACGGCGGCGATACTGGCCAGCGCCTCGCCGCGAAAACCGAGCGTGACGATCTGCTCCATATCCTCATAGGTGCTGATCTTGGAGGTCGCGTGCCTCTGAATGGACATGATCGCGTCTTTTTCCTCCATGCCCGCGCCGTTATCGATCACCTGGATCAGCCCTTTGCCGCCGTCCCTGACGATAACGGTTATTTTATCCGCTCCCGCGTCAATCGAGTTCTCCACCAGTTCCTTCACCACCGATGACGGCCGGTCGATCACCTCCCCGGCAGCGATTTTGTTGATCAAGTTCTCAGGCAATATCCTGATTTTGAGTTGTTGTTCTTCCACTGTTCCCTGTATGATTATTCAGTTCTTTACAAAACATATTAATTTACAAAACACCCCCGTTTATTTTTTATAAAAAATAAAGGGGGCTTTAATATTATACCGAATTTGAATTTCAAATTCAAGGTTTAAAAATAATAATTTATTTTATTCCTAATTTACAATAAGAACATTCTGACAATAATAACCCGGCAACAACATTTTTTTGTAATTAATGATTTACTCTATGTACCCTTTGTATTCACTACGATCTCAACGTTGAATTAGTATCTATATTGTATTTGATTCTAAAAATTCTTTAAGATTTTTTAAACGTAAAGTCGCAGCGGACGCAGAGATTTTAAATATTACTCACGTAACTTATTGACAACCCGGTAAATTCCATCCCTTAATAATTCTACATGAAAATTAATTATTAAGCCCAGATGTTTTTCACACAGCCTTAAATAAGTCAATAATTGTGGTTTGTCAATTGTTGCTAACACCTCTTTAGCCTTTAATTCAACAATGACTTTATCTTCAACCAATAGGTCCAGACGAAATTTTGTACCAAGTTTGATTCCTTCGTAATAAATTGGTGTGCTTTGCTGCCGTA
Organism: Candidatus Zhuqueibacterota bacterium; assembly: GCA_016934825.1. Lineage (GTDB taxonomy): Bacteria > Zhuqueibacterota > Zhuqueibacteria > Residuimicrobiales > Krinioviventaceae > Fontivivens. The sequence goes on along the minus strand of JAFGSB010000138.1, from coordinate 7,004 downwards.
CAAATTTAATACCTCTGAAATGTAATTCATGGTAAAGCGCTTCTTCATATACAGATTCTAAAAGACCGGGACCTAAAATCCGATGAACTTCAATTGCTGCTCCAATTATATTACCGGATATCTCGTTTTCAAGCATTATCAATCTCCCCAAGAAAAACTTGCGTATATTACGATCTCCGTTAAATAAGAATTTATTTTGTAATTGTTTTTCTGATTTTTTTTAAAAATTTTTAAACGTAAAGATTTTATTATTTTTCTATAAGCTATTTTTTTGATTTGTTTCTTCGCGTTCACTCTGCGAACTCAGCGTTAAAATAAAATATATGGTTACATGGTTGATATTTCAACGCAGATACATCATCTTCCGATTCAAAACAATATTTTTCTCTTTGACCCGGAATGTGCACAGGTATACACCGCTGGCAACCTGCTGTCCCGAGTCGCTAAGCCCGTCCCATCGGGCCTGATGAGTTCCCGCGTCCCGGTGTCCCTGTTCAAGCGTCCTGACCTTTTGTCCCAGACTGTTATAAATGACCAGTTCAATTTCAGCCGTCTCCGGGCATTCGTATTCCAGGATGGTGGAGGAATTGAACGGATTGGGATAATTTTGCTGTAACACGTATTTATCCGGGATCGCGAGACCCTCCCCGGCAACGGACAAAATATTGAACTCCAGCGTATCGCGTGACACATTATTGAAATTGTCCCAGACTTCACATATCAGTTTGCATTCGTCGTTTACCCTTTTAATGAACGGGTACTCGAAAGATCCGGTAGTATAACTATCCGGATCATACCAGAAAAATTTGGTTGCATCATATTCGTTTCTGGAATCTGACTCAATCAGGTGCAGTTTAATACCGCGCTCTTCATACCCGGTAATGTTGATCCCGCCGGGATCGAAACAGGATATTTTCACTGAAAAATGATTACCGACCGTATCCTCACACATTAAACCATCGCTTATGGATAATTTAATTTCCGGGGCAATCGTATCGGTGATCGTATTGTTAAATTGCCGGACAAATAAACCACTTTTATATCCCCAGCCGTCCGTATTATTATTATAAAAATAAACCTGCGCCCGTGCATTTGCTCCCTGCTCCAGGAAAACCGGCGTTATAAATTGCGCAGAAAATTGTCCGTCAGTCACTTTACTTTTTCCCCGGAAAACCGGCGCTCCGCTGACCACATAATTTACTTGCGTTCCGTCATGTGTCGTATAAACAGAGTCTTTGGCGGCGTCGAATACATTTATCAGCGCTGTACCTTCAAACGACGTATTATCCGAATTTCTGGTAACAACTGTTCCCGACAACCCGGAAAGGTAACCGGTTTGTAACGTATCGCTCTGCATGACGATATTTGAGTTGAGCTCCGGTACGGCCAGCCGGGTACAGGGGTCGCCGAACAGGTGGAATTTTTGATCATTTACATCATCATGTGTAACATCAGAATTTTTGGCTAATCTCAATGCGTCCCCCAATCTTGCGGGACGTTCAGTCTTTCCCAATAGTTCATCATAAAATTCTACGATCAGCCGGTCTGTCGGGTATGAATAAACATCCCGTGAGGCCGCGATAACGGCAATCGCGCCGCGGTTTTCCAGAAACAGCAGCTCCTCGGATCCGCACCTGTTATCAGGATAATCATACCTCCCAAACTGGCAGCCCATGGAGGTAAACAAAAAAGGTTTGTCATAATTATTAACGGCGTAAAGATCACGATCGAAATAAAAAATTGATTCATGAGCTATTCTTCGCATATTCGAATGCCCGTAATAATTCATAAAAAGGTTGCCTTCATTAATCGCGTTTATCATCACGTTCGTGGAACCGGTCCTTTTATGATGAAAATCCGGATCCCCCTCATAAGGGAACATGATCTCATATAATTTTTCGATCCTGAAACTGTTAAAAATATCCAGACCGGCAAGGTGTTCCGAGCCCTCGGTAAATTCCACCTGGTTAGCCGGTACCGCTGTATTTTCGTCATCCGCCAGGAATAAAATTCTGCTTTTCCAGTCCCCCAAATACGGCTCCGTCTCATATTTTACCAGTTTATTTACATACGCTTCCGCTTCCGCAATATTTTGCGCCGGTATTCTGCCGATGGCAAAATCACAATTAATATATCTGCCTTGATTCATTGTGGCAATAAAAGTGTAAAAGTCATCAGTCGCCCGTGAATTCCTGTCATCCAATTCATCCGTTTCATAAGGCGGAATCCAGTTGTTTTCCCGGGGATTGGTAATGTTTCTATAATCATAATGACCGTCGCCAAACAGCAGGACATATTGCGGTCTGGGCTGCCAGTTCTCATATACATATTTCAAAAAATCCCTGATTGCCACCGGATCGGATATACCCCGGCCGAATTCATTAAATACATCCTGAATATCGATTATCCGGGTGCTGATCCGATCATGTTGTTCCCTCAGCTTTTTTATCTGAAAGGCCGGGGCAAAAAATTCCTCTGGGGACAATATCACCAGATCACAGCCGCTTTTGTCATTTCGCATATCCTGCAGGACGACTCTTTCGATTTGTTCTGGTTGTAAAAAATCCAGGTCCGATACAACCGCAAACCGCTTACACAGATTTTCGTCAACATACGTTTTGAAATAAAAGGCTCTTTTCGTTATCAGCTTTCCCGTTAAGCGGATCACGTTACGATAATCGGATACATCGTAGACCCGTATACTGTCGGACCTTAAATTTTTAATGACAAATAACACATCCCCGGTCGTATCCGGACTGAAAAACAACCCGTTTTCTTTATGGACGAGTTTCCTTCTGCATAAAATCTCAATCCAATCAAAAACAACCGGATTATAAATCAACTGCACGTCATGAAAATTTTCTATTATTAATTCATTGTTATCATTTTTAACAAAATTATAAGTAGAATAAACTGATTTTTCCGATTGGTGGAAAAGACGGGTCAAATTTAACTTGCCGTTAACCCTGCAATCCAAGGTAGCATTGTTGGTGTTCCCGGCAATACAAAAATAAACGGGATAATTTCCGGGCAATACCGTTTCGGGAAGATAAAAATAAAACGGGTATGTCCGGCCGGGTACCGTATTTAATATTCCCCAGCACCATTCCCGTCCCGATTCCAGAGCATTTAGCGAATCTTTTTCTATGTGGATCAGTTCTTTCACGACATCCGCGGCAGGATCATTCACATCCACAGGATTAAATATTGTTTGTATCCGCCTGCCGGAATTCCCGCCCCAATACAGCCAGTAAAAATTATGATTGGTATACGGATTTCTTATATATTCCATGTCGCCGGTCTCCGCATTACACTTCAAACCTTCGGCGGGCTTGCCGTAGAATAATATATAATCCTGTTTGTCAAACGAGCCGTCATTGCCGTCGAATACTTCAATCGCAACATTTAGGAGTTCAGCAGGGCGTTCAGCCGCAACAAATTCGGGCAGGATTTCACCGCCGTTATTATACATACATATATTGCGGGGATCAATTCCGGCAAGATCTACACTTGCTGTTTCCAGATCAGCTCCGCTCAGCCTGTAAAACCCTTCTTCCCGGATTTTAATTTTTACCCGCCTGTCATCCGCCCTCAATTGAACTTGGAATAAAATAACACAAACAAATACAACCATCACATAAAAACTTTTCGACGTCCCCATGATGTTTCCCCTTTGCTAAAATGAACTGCAATTGTTATTTCATCAACAACAACTTGCGAACGGCCCTAAATCCGTTCACATCAATTTTGTAAATATACAGTCCCGACGCCAGATGATCCGCCCGAATATGAATGGTGTGCCACCCCGGATTGACCGTCCCGTTAAAAACAGTTTCGATCTCTTCTCCCAAAATATTATACATTTTTATCACGGCTTTACCTTTATCCACAACCGCAAACCGGATCATTGTGCTGTTGTTAAAAGGATTGGGATAATTCTGCTCCAGCGCGTAATTAGCGGTTAAGAGACCGTTTTGTTCATCAATACCGCTTATCAGATTATAATTTAAAAAACCGGGAACGGTTTTTACTTTTTCAATCCTTTCTCCGGTCCGGTCTGCGAGAAGTGTTTGAGACGTGAACCGCACGGTATCGATACCGGAAATTTTTTCTAAATTGACATTTACTTTTAAATCCGCGATTTTACCGTCCCCGGACTGCACCGGCTCCCCTGCCAGGTTGAATAATATAATTTTATTATTCCGGTGTAGGGCGGTGAAATCATAAGCCCGTCCGTCCGGTATTACACTATCAATTTTCACAGCGGCGGCGTCATCCTTTATCGAAAACTCGAACCCGGCGACATCCCCATCATTCGTCATATACAGCGGTAACAGGATATCCAGAGAGTCCCCGACGACATTCACACTGCCGAGGGAAAGGATTGTGTTACCGGATACAGGCGCGTTCACCATAAATATAACAGGTAAAAACCAGACAATTTTTTTTAATATTCGCTGCAACATACTCATGTTCCGTTAACGCACATAAACCATTTTTTTCACGGCCTTTTGCTTACCGATTTTCAATATATAAAAATATAAACCGGAGGCAACTTCTTTTCCTGTCTCGTCTGCTCCGTCCCAAAAGAGATGGTGTGTTCCGGCGGTAAAAGTGTTATCGGCCAGTTCTCTTATTTTTTGTCCCATCCGGTTATAGACCGTTACATTCACAAAACCATTCGCATCCAATTCAAAACTGATCCGGGTGCCGGAGTTGAAAGGATTGGGGTAATTCTGCGCCAGGGTGAAACCGTTTGCGGTCAGGAGACTTTCGTCCAGGGTATGCAGCGGCTTCATAACCACAAATGAATCCAGCTCGGCAGGTGCCCCGCGGGGCGCGCAGCCGGTCCGGCCCAGACTGTCCTTTACCTGAATATAGTAATATATTGTGCCGGAAAAGTCATTACCCGGAATTTTTGCGGTGTAAAGATCGACATCCGGTAAATATGCCAATAACAAAGAATCAAATTGATCTTTTTGGTTATAACCGTAATAAACTTTGAATTCGGCCGGATCGAGCGGCGCCGGATCGGTCAATAAAATGGGCAGTTTAATAGATGCCGTTACAGCGTAGTATTGTACCGGCGTTTCGTAATTCTTAAAACTTTTGTTTTCGACGATGGGTTCCTCACCCGCCGCCCAGGTCATAAAAAGATTGGGGCCCAGGTTTTCCCCGGTCAATATGCCTAACCACGATGTGTCCGGCCAGAAAAAGCCCTGATCCCGTGAACCTACCTCGGGACTGAAAGAAAAAATACCAAGCTCTCCGAAAAACCAGTCGTCCGAACCGCCGTTCACCTTATAAATCGTTCCCGTGGAATAATTGCCCGGTTCATAGCCGTTATATTTGACGCAACTGTCGGCAAGAGCCGTAAAGGTGGACAATGCCGGCTCGGGAAGCTTTTCGTTCGTATATTCCCATGGATACAGCCACAACCGTCCGTAACTATGATACATCAGGCTGATGACAAAATTGTGCTGTCCGGCAAATTCACGGATGGCCTGCGTCTCCGGCTCGGAAAAAGGCTCGGCGCCCCGGTACAGTTCATGACCCATATACGATTTTGAGCCCTCATCGTCATAACCCCACATGAAACCGAAATTGCGGTTCAGGTCCACCCCGTCGAACCAGGGATCAAACGTGCCGTTCCGATTATTGTCCTGTTTGTTTTTCCTCCAGGTCAGAGGATTGTTTACATCCTGACCGCCGTTAATATCGCCCGTAAATACATATTCATGCCCGTCCGGGTTGACGCAGGGCAACAGCCAGATTTCCCGGTTGTCGATGAGGTGGGTGACATACGGGTCGGAATTATAATTATTTATCAAATAATCCAAAAATGTCATGATGACCTCGGAAGTAATCACTTCCCGCGCGTGTATCCCGGCCATGAACAACACATCGGCTTCGTTTTCCTCATCCACTGCGACGTTATCGGATATTTTCAAAGCCCAGATATCATTACCGCCGCTGAAGGCGGTCTTTTCATAACTGTCCCCGATATCCTGCAGCATGGCTATATCGGGAAAATTTTTGACGACATCTTGCATTTTTTCAAGCATTTGCGGATAACTGTGAAATTTGCTAAAATAATTCTCGTTTAAAAGTTTCGCGGCGAATGCAGTCATATCCGCAATGAGCGGTTCAATGATATATCCCTGTTTTTGCAAATTTTTTATCGTAATCCCGTCGGCAAATCCTTCAACAATGCCTTCACGGGCATCAAAATGTGTTACATCCACATCCGTATCCTGAAATTGTTGAAAATTCTTTGCCAAACCTGGTCCCGGTTTTATCCGCACCAGCGAAATATTGCTGTTTTCCCCATATCCGGCGTACTGCTGCAAGAAAACACATAAAATAATGTATAAATATACAGGCTTTTTCATTATTCACCTTTGATGTGACTGTTGAAATACAAAGACCTGACCACCCCGCTGTTTTTTTCGAATACACATTCCATCCGGCTCTCATAGATACCGTTTCCGGTTACCGCACAGGCGATCATGTTAAAATTACTATTATCATACAGCATACGCCAGTCTATTTTAGACGGCAGTTTCAGATCAATTTTATTCCTGTCGTTATATTTTTGCATTCGTTTCAGGTTTTTTGTATATAAATGGTTTGCTTTTGTTATATACACTCCCTTTTCCGTCAAAACTGTTATTTCACCGACTTTGATTTTTTTAACGCGTATTTCTGTCGCCGGTTTAATCCGCAGCAGTTCCTTTATAACTAAACCTTTTATTTTTATTAAAGTTCCAAGCGGGACTGTCAGGGTATCACTCAAATAAGCAAATCCCGTTCCGTTTTCCGGATCGAACACCCGGATCGCGGGGAGACCCTCCGGACCGGCGAATTGCCTGTCGTAGATACCGGTAAAAGAGCATACGGTTCCCGACTCCAGCGGCTCGACCAGCGAATAGACCCGTAATGTATTCATCCCCGGAGGGGACACGCCGAACTGCAAAATCGGCGGGACCGGCGAACAAAATGTT
>JAFGSB010000137.1 GCA_016934825.1 Candidatus Zhuqueibacterota bacterium | reverse complement strand
TTACCGGGTTTGGATTTACACCCCGGTTAATAATTTGTATAGAACATGGTAAATTTTTCAAAAGCGGTCAGTGAAAATATTTTTACCCGGTCTCGAATGATTGAATCTGAAGTAATGGAATGTAATGGCTGAAATGTGAACAAAAATAGAGGATTGTAAAAATAGATGTCTTTTAATAAAAAAGTAACTCTGAAACATATCGCCAAATTAATGGGTATGACTCCGGCAACAATTTCAAAGGCCTTACGGGATAGTGATGATATTTCCGAAACCACACGAAAAAAAGTAAAAGCACTGGCTGAAGAATTAGGTTATCGGCCCAACCTGATGGCCCGGAGTTTGGTCAGCCAGCGCAGTTTCATGTTGGGAGTAATTGTGCCAAATTTAAGAATATCCTTTTTTTCAGAGGTCACTCGCGGTATTTATGAAGAGGCACGGCGTCAGGGATACGAAGCGATTATTGTTGTGAATGATGAAAGTTTTGATAATGAAAGACGAAATCTTGAATTTTTGTCCGCGCTTGCGGTTGATGGAATTTTGATAAATGCCGTTCCCGGTATAAAAAACCATAATATACTGACCCGGATTGCAGAACGCGGAGTCCCTTTTGTGAGTTACGACCGTTTTGTGGATAATTTTAATTTTCATTCCGTAACGATCGATGATGAAGGCGCGGCTTTTAAAGTCATAGAACATCTTGTTCAGGACGGCAGAAGAAATATTCTTTTTCTGGGTCCGACGGATACGTTGTCGGTGGCAAAAGGGCGTTATCGCGGGTATCGGAAAGCGCTCAAACATTTTAATATCGATTTTGAACCCAGACGTGTTGTCGCGTGTGAAATTGAAGAAAATGACTCGAGCCGTAAAATGCAGCAGGTGCTGGACTCCAAGATACCCGTAGATGCTGTTATGTGTATAGGTGGACTGGTCGCTTATGGGGCAGGCCGGACTATTTTGAATTCCCAATTGTCCATTCCCGGAGATATTGCCCTGGCGGAATTTGGCGATAATGATATTGTCGCAAGGCTTGGCGTCCCTTTTTTAACCGTATATCAATTCCCTTATAAAATGGGGTTAACCGCAGTTCAAATGGTGATAAATCTTATAAAAAATCCGTCATTGTTGGAAAAACCTGAACATAAAATCATTCAGACAAAATTAATATACCATGAAATCGGAGTAAAAAGTCGTATTATCAGCAATATCCATGATAGCGGGATAGATTGAAAGTCAATTGACAGAAATGTTATTATTCAAACAGGAAGACAGATGACAGAAAAGCACATGAATTTTGGTATGCAGTCATTGGAATCGGAGTTTGGGACTTTAACTGTAAAAAAAGCAATTGAAAATGTTAGAAATTTTAAAGTGGAAATTCCAAGCTGGATATTCGGCCGGTTTGGCGGGGGACGTTTCGGCGATTATATGCCGCCCGGCGCCGCGCGTAATGTTCGGGAAAAACTGGATGATGCCGCGATAGTGCACAAGTTAACCGGCGCGACCGATACCGTGGCCATGCACATTTTATGGGATTTCTCCCGTGACGGTAAAGAGGGTGATATAGCCGTTGCTGAAGAGGTGGCCAAAGAATCCCGCTCTCGGGGAATGAAAATCGGGGCGATCAATCCGACCTACTTTTTAAAGGGATCGGAACGCGGCAGTTTATCTGCGACTGAAAAACAGACCGTACAAAGATATATTAACCAGACAATTTTAGCCGGGACAATTGCCGGTAAATTCGGGAATAAATTAATAACACTCTGGCTGCCGGACGGTTCATTATATCCCGGACAGGTTGAATTGAAAAAAGCCCAGGAAATCTTATTCGATTCATTGCAGGACATCCGGCAAAAGATCGATAAGGACGTGACGATCCTTATTGAATATAAAGTTTTTGAGCCGGGGACCTACAGTACGGTTTTGTCCGATTGGGGCAGCGCGTATATGGCGGCCATGAAAATGGGCGATAATGCCGGCGTACTCGTAGACCTGGGACACCATCATCATGGTACGAATATTGAACAGATTGTTGCCCGCCTGATCTGTTCCGGAATGAAATGCGGTTTTCATTTTAATACCCGCTATGCCGCCGACGATGACCATGCTGTTGAACCAAACGGTGAAATAGCCAGAATATTTTATGAACTCGTGACGGGGGATGTTATTTTTAACCAAAATTCACAGAAGAACTGGGCTTTTATGATAGATCAATGCAGCAGCAGGGAGAACCGGATACATGCTATTTTGCATACGGTCGATTCGTTACAGATTGCCCTTGCCCGGGCTTCGCTTGTTGATCCTGCCCGGCTTGAGGAATTTCAAAAAAATGATGAAATTATTCTTGCCAATCGTTTTTTTAATAACGCCATTTTAAATGCCGATGTTCGGCCTATATTATTCGCTGTCAGGCAGGAGAAAAACCTGCCCTTCGATCCGGTTATGGCTTATGTGGAAAGCGGTTATCAGCAGCAAATTGAAAAAGAACGTTTTTGATCCAAAAACAAAAAATTTCTTTTAAATGGCAGAGCTACTAACATAACGCGAGAATTAGGAATGGCAGCTTCTAAAACTTTGACACAAAGACTGGATGCGCTGTTTGAATTTGATCGTCAACCGGTAACCGAGAATAAATTACAAGGTCCGGGTAAATTTATCGGACTGTTCGCGGGAGAACATGTGGCGGCCACGGAATTTGTCATTGGCCCCATGTTTGTCATCCACGGCGTTGCCGCGGCGGATCTGTTTTGGGGTCTTTTGCTGGGCAACCTGATGGCCGTATTGTCATGGGCTTTTCTCGTTGCACCGATTGCGGTGCGGACACGTTTAACGCTTTACTGGTATTTGAAAAAGATTTGCGGTCCCGGTGTTACTTTTATTTACAATATTGCCAATGCGTTTCTTTATTGTATACTTGCCGGGGCGATGATCTCGGTATCATCAACAGCCGTTGGTCTGGCGTTTAATACTCCCACTCCGGCGCTTACGGATGTATTACCGAACAGCGTGAGCTGGGTCGTTATCACCCTGATCGTAGGCGGAGTTGTGACGCTTTTTGCTATCTGGGGATTTGATAAAGTCAGTAAATTTTCTTCGGTTTGTTCGCCCTGGCTGTTTGCGATATTTATTGCCGGAGCCCTGGCTTTACTGCCGAGCCTCGGGCAGGTCAACAGCCTGGGTGATTTCTGGCATGTCGCAAAAACCAAAATTTGGACCGGCATTCCCGAGGCCGGACAGGAAAAATATACCTTCTGGCACATCATGTTTTTCGCCTGGTTTGCGAACCTGGCGATGCATGTCGGTTTGTCGGATATGGCCACACTGAGATACGCCAAAAACTGGAAATACGGATTTTTCAGCGCTTTCGGAATGTACCCTGGACATTTTCTGGCCTGGGTGTGTTCCGGTATTATGGTGGCCGCCGTGGCCCGTGAAATGAACCCCGGAATGATGGCATTCACGGCCGCGGGTTTTGCCGGGGCTGTTGCCGTGGTTATCGCCGGATGGACGACGTCCAATCCCACCATGTACAGGGCCGGGCTGGCGCTGCAGGTGGTCACACCCAACTGGGCGCGCTGGCGGGTCACTCTGGTTGCCGGAGTGGTCACATCCATTGTGGCCTGTTTCCCGGTTGTTTTTATGCGGCTTTTGGACTTTGTCGCGCTGTACGGTTTGATCCTCATGCCGATCGGCGCCGTAGTGTTTGCCGAGCACTGGATCATTCCAAGACTGGGGCTGCAGCAATACAGGGCGGAAAAAATGAAATTATTTATTAACTGGCCCTCGCTGATCGCATGGATCGGGTCGCTGGTTATTGTATTTTTATTACCTATTCATATGTTCTTTAAATGGCTGCCGGGTTATTTTATTGCCCAAATACTATATATCACTCTGACTTTTGTCGTATCAGGTAAAGAAAGTGATAAAACTTCTTAGGCGAATGGAGAATATTATGACAGAAAAAATATTAAGAAAAGTAGCGCCATATATTTCATCGCTGTCGTTGTTGGTTATTATTTTTTTTGCGATTCAGGTGTTTCGCGGACATCAAAGCAAAGAAATCTACATAGCATGGACAAATGTTTTTACAGTTGTCTGGTTTGTTTTTTCTCCATTCTGGTTGATTCCCCGAAACCGTAAAGAGAATGTTTGATCTGTGCTGCTTTTGTAAATTTCCTGCGTTTATATATGATAATTTATATATGATTATATTGTCCCGTTTATAATTTTAGGTTATATTTAAAAAGAGTGGATTAAGAGATATGAAAATTCTCGTCCACCTCTTTTTATTTTAAATGGGCAGGAGTTTAAATCGGGGAATAGAGTTGTGTAAGGTTTTTAGGATTACAATCCGGGAGATTATTTTAAATTTGAAAAATACCTGGGAGGTTCGATCATGTCTTTAACATTTGAACGTCGTCAGTTTTTGAGTTTAATTGCCGCGGGAACCGCGGCTGTTGTCATGGGCGGTTTGAGTTGCACGCGGAAAAGAACCGGGACCCCGAATATCGTCTTATTGTTCGCGGACGATCTGGGCTACGGCGACCTGGGCTGCTACGGCCATCCCACCATTAAGACACCTTTTCTGGACCAAATGGCCCGTGAAGGTATCCGCATGACCTCATTTTATTCGACCGCCGCGTTGTGTTCCCCGTCGCGGGCCGCATTGTTGACCGGACGATATCCCCTGCGCTGCGGGATGCCGCGTGTGCTTGGTCCGGATTCGGAAAACGGGCTCCCCGAATCGGAAATTACTATGCCCGAAGCGCTTAAAAAAGCCGGTTACAGGACAATGGCTATCGGCAAATGGCATATCGGCCATGCCAAAAAAGAGTTCATGCCTACGTCGCGTGGATTTGATTCATATTACGGGCTGTTATACAGCAATGATATGATGCCGCCCTGGGTCAAAACGGACAAGCCGCTGCAGTTGTACCGTGATCTGGAACCCATCGAACATCCGGTAGAACAGGAAACCCTGACGGAACGTTATACGGAGGAGGCCGTCAAATTCATCAGATCGGCAAAGGATGAATCGTTTTTTCTGTATCTGCCCTATACCATGCCGCACCTGCCGGTTCGGGCGTCCGGGAAATTCAGCGGCACGTCACGGGCCGGTTTATACGGGGATGTGATCGAGACTATTGACTGGAGCGCCGGGACAATCTTGCAGACATTAAAAGAACTTGGGATCGATAACAATACGCTCGTTATATTTACCAGTGATAACGGTCCCTGGTGCAATATGCCGCCCAGAATGCTGCAACAGGGGATCGAGAAATGGCATGCCGGTTCACCCGGTTTGCTGCGCGGGGCCAAGGGAACAACCTATGAGGGCGGGCACCGGGTTCCGGGCATCGCAAGATGGCCGGGCGTCATACCGGCGGACCAGGAAATAGCCGAACCGGCCAATACGATGGACCTGTTCACGACGATACTCAAGGTTTGCGGCGCTGAGGTGCCTGCTGACCGCGTGATCGATGGCCTGGATATTTTACCGCTGCTCAAAGGTGAAACCGGCTCCCCGATGAAAGTGTTCTATTATATGACCGGCTATAATTTACAGGCGGTTCGGGAAGGAAAGTGGAAATACCGTCTGACCGGGCAGGAGAATGATAAAAACAACAAACCGCTTCGTGAATTGTATGACCTGGATGTCGACCCGGCTGAAAAATATAATGTGGTGGACAGGTTTCCGGACCTGGCCGCGAAACTGGATCAAAAATTAAAGGCTATGGCGAAAGAGCTGAACGCAAACATCGCGGGATAGATTTGTTATACTGTTAATATGGATTAGGATTTATTCATTAATGACCGTACTATTTTATTGCGAAAAACGGAATGGAAGCCACAGCTAAAAGCTTTTCAGCCCGGTACCCGAGCAAAGGGTATTTGAAAATTATACAAGGGCGTTAAAATACGGATTGTCGATTCTGAAGAGCAGGATATTCCTTTTACAGTGAATGAATTGAACAAAACAAATAAAACCATAATTTCTTTTAATGTAATAAACTGTTTTTTATATGAACGTGTCATTAATGGAAAGGGATTTGAAATGAATGTTAAACGATTTTTTATTAAAATTACGCAAACCAATCGATATATTCTAAAAATCCAATGTGTTTTATTGCTCTTGATTCTCACTCTGCCCTGTCAGGGTAAAAGTGTTGTAAAATGGGACGGCGATACGTTGACCATCGATAACGATGTGGTCCGGAGAACGGTTGTGTTTTCTGGGAATTCAGTATCAACCACAGAGTTGGCCCTTGGAAGTGATCCTGGTTTTATCGGGTCCGGCGCGGATGAGTTTTATTTTGAGCTCAACGAAAAGGGCGTTGCCGGTTCCGGGCCCTGGCAGCTTGTCAAACAGGAATCGGTACAGGATGAAAATATGGGTCAGGGTGCCGCCGTTACAATTCGTGGTTTGGAAAATGAATTGGAGAACCTTGAAGTTACAATCACCTATTTATTATATCCTGGGTTACCGGTGATACGAAAAAATATAGCTTTTCTGAATAGAGGAAAGGATGATATAAAAATTGAGTCATTGGATGTGGAATATTTTAAATTACGCCGGGGCGATACCCACTCCTGGATTATGACCAACTATGCACGGCAAAGACGATTGGGGCCATACGTGGGCAACTGGAACGATCCGGCGGTCATTGTCCACGATATAAGGGGCCGCAAGGGGATTGTTCTGGGTAATGAGGCCCCCGGTGTGATCAAAAGAACCTCTGCATATGTCGACGGCAGTTCCGCAACGATTGGCTTGACGCACACGGGACAGGATTATGCTTTCCGGAAATGGCTGAAACCCGGCGAGGAATGGAAAAGTCCCTGGGTCTTTATCGCGCTATATTCCGATACTGATGATCCCTTTTCAGTCATGAATGGACCGGTAAATGATTTTGTCCGTAAACATATGGGTATCCGTCTGGCGAAAAAACAGGAAAAACCGGTTTTTGTTTATAACACATGGAACCCGTTCCGTACAAATGTCAATGAGGAACTGGTCAAAGAACTGGCGCGCGCCGCGGCCGCCTGCGGCGTGGAGGAATTCATTATCGACGACGGCTGGCAGACCAACAGGGGAGATTGGGAGATCGACACCCAAAAATTTCCCAACGGCCTGAAACCGGTTTTCGATTATATCCGTTCACTGGGGATGAAACCCGGACTATGGATCAGTTTGACCACGGCGGATACGATCAGCCGGGTATATCAACAGCATCCGGAATGGTTTGTACAGGACAAAAACGGCGACCCGGAGAACCTGCACGGAGCTTACACGCAGGAGTATGTTACCGGTTGTTTCGCCACCGGCTGGTACGACCATATCAAAAAAATATTGCTGGATTTGATCCGGGAGCACGGGCTGGCTTATTTCAAGCTTGATCTGACAATTGTCACCAGTGCGTATATCTATGATCGTGAAGTATCGGGTTGTTACGCAAAAGACCATCCTCTGCACAGGGACCGGAACGAATCTTTTCTTGTTATATACAGGAGATGTATGGACTTGTTTGATGATCTGCATAAAACGGCGCCCGAGTTGTTTATCGATTGTACGTTTGAGACATGGGGAACATTACAGCTTGTCGATTACGCACTGGTTAAACATGCCGAAGGAGATTGGCTCGTCAATGTTGAACAGCCCGTACCGCTCGGCAGTTCTCGGATCAGGAATCTGGCCTGGTGGCGTTCCCCCGCAATGCCGGCGGCGTCGCTGGTGATCGGTAACCTCACTCTGGACGACCCGGGTTCCGAGTTGTCGTTTAAATCTTTGGCGGGTACCTTACCCATCATGCTTGGCGATCCGCGAAAGCTAAGTGAGGAAAAACAAAGCCGTTTGAAACAATGGGCCGACTGGCTTCGGGATATGCAGAAAAAACATGATTATATGATGTACCGGCAGGACCTGCCGGGATTCGGTGAACCGCTGGAAAATCAATGGGACGGCTGGATGCGGATCAATACCGATACAAAATCCGGCGGACTTGTGGGCGTGTTCCGGCAGGGCGGTATTGAAAACTCGAGAATCGTTACGATACCGGGTTTACTGCCGGATGCGGTGTATTCGGTAAAAAAAGGCCCCGGAGGAGATGAAATCCTTGAATCAACGGGCAGGGCGCTGGTTGAAAAAGGCCTGCCGGTGCAGTTGAATGAAAAATACGACGGGATTTTGTTCGAGGTAACTTTGGAATAACTAATGTGTTGCAGATAGGGAGAAATATAAATTGGTGAAAAGACGACAGATTTTAAAACTATCCGGTTTGATGGCATAGGGGGCTGTCGTCTTGTTCTTCACCGGTCAAGTATAATATAATCAAGCCGGGGAGGGTGTCCGGGCACGTGTCGGCATTTCGGGATGTTTTGCCGACGACCTGTGACATCGCCGGAATACCGGCGCCGGAAAATATTGATTGAATATCTTTTTTACCGGAACTCCCTGGAGAAAAACAACCGGAACATGACTATTTGTGCAGGGAGTTTCATGAAAATAAAACTACGGACCAGGCTATACGAAAGGGTAACTGGAAAGCGGTTCGACATAGTCCGGACGGCCCGATAGAATTGTATGATTTGAAAAGGGATAAAATTGAAAAACATAGCGTAGCTGAACAGTTTCCGCAAATCGTGAAACAGATGAGAACACTGTTCAATGAAACCCAGACTCCGCATGAAATCTGGCCGTTAAAAGGATTATAATTGCCGTTACGGTAAAAAATGGGGGATCATTTTCGTCACCAATACTAAAATGATTTTTCTACCCGGGGAAAATGTTACATTCTTTTACTTGGAATAGAGGGGAATTTATATTTAATTTGATGTTAATTGGATAATTCTCCCTGGAAATTAATACTTGTGTTATCTTAAAATATTTAAGTTAAGGAAATTGACGAAACGTGAAACGGGCTAGGCAAATAATATGGGGATGTATATTTTTTTATTTGTTGTTAAATAACTGTCTTTACAATGGTCTTTTTGCGCAGCCGGAAACACGCCTTAACCGCGATAATCGACCAAAGCGTATATATTACACTCAGCGAATTAAAGCGGAACCGCCGAAAATAGACGGCTGTTTAAATGATAAATGCTGGGAGGAGGGGAACTGGGCGGCACAATTTACCCAGTTTACACCCTATAATTATGCCGAACCTTCCTGTGAAACAGAGTTTAAAATATTATATGATGATACATATCTTTATGTCGCGATCCGGTCATTTGACGATATAAATAAAATAGAACGCCAGGCCAGCAGACGCGATGTTTTCAGCGGTGATATTGCAGGAATAAGTATAGATAGTTATCATGACCTGCGTACATCCTTTGAGTTCAATCTCACTGCCGCCGGTGGTAAGGTCGACCTTATGCTGATTGATAAAACTATGTATCGGAACTGGGATGCTGTCTGGTACGGCAGAACCGCACTGGAAGATTCCGCCTGGACCGCGGAAATGAAAATCCCTTTCAGTCAATTGCGTTTTGCCAATAAAGATGAGCATGTATGGGGTATGCAGGTGTGGAGACAGATTAAACGATATAGTGAAGAAGATCAGTGGAATGTGTACAGGATCGATACGCCGTCCGTGGTGGATCAGTTCGGTGAATTGCATGGTATAAAAAATTTAAAGAACGTACGGCGGATTGAATTACTTCCCTACAGTCTTTCCCGGCAGAAAATTTATCCAAAAGAGACGGGTAATCCGTTCGCGGATGGCCGTGATTTTAATTTTAATATGGGATTGGACGGCAAAATTGGTATATCAAGTGATTTTACCATGGATTTTACCATAAATCCCGATTTCGGGCAGGTGGAAGCCGATCCTTCCACTTTAAATTTAACAGCATTTGAAACGTTTTACGAAGAAAAGCGTCCTTTTTTCCTGGAAGGTGAGAACATATTTGATTTCAGACTGAACGGAGACCGAATGTTCTATACCAGAAGGATCGGTCAACGGCCGTCCTATGATCTGGATTTGGATGACGATGAATACTCTAAATATCCCGAAGTTTCAACCATTTTAAATGCCGTAAAGCTGTCCGGCAAGTCCCGGAATGGATTATCGCTGGGTATTCTGCAGAGCATTACATCAAAAGAATCATGTGAAATATCTACAGCGGCAGGGACAAACAAACTTACGGTTGAACCCATGTCCAACTATTTTGTCACACGGATTTTAAAAGACTTTGATAAAGGCAATACGTCCGTTGGGGGAATATTAACGTCGACCAACCGTTTTATATCCGATTCACATCTCAATTATTTGGGCAAGAGCGCCTATACCGCCGGTTTTGACCTCAAACATTATTGGAAGAATAAAACATATTTTATTGATGTCAAATCGATTTTTAGCCAGATTAATGGTGACGGTGAGGCGATTTATGAGCTGCAGCAAAATTCACGGCATTATTATCAACGTCCGGATGCTGATTATTTGAAACCGGATTCCACCCTCACACATCTTGCCGGAAGCGGCGGACACCTGGCATTCGGTAAGGGTGGCAACGGAAAATGGCTGTATTCGGAACAGATAAGCTGGAGATCGCCGGGTCTGGATTTGAATGATCTCGGTTATTTGCGGACCGCGGATATAATAAACCAGGAAACTCAATTGTCGTATGAGATGCAAAATCCCAATAAATTATTCCGAAACTATTCATTAAGTTTTCAACAATCAAATGAATGGGATTTTGGCGGTAATATGCTGGAAAAGGAATTTGGGACTTTTAATATGTTTAATTTTTTGAATAACTGGGTATTCCATTTTGGTATTACAAAGAGTTTGGATGAAGTGGATAATAGAATTTTGCGTGGCGGACCTGCCATGAAGTTAAAGGGGAGGAACGATTACTCTTTTGGTATCCATTCCGATAATCGTAAAAATCTTTATTATGACCTGCATTCAACATATATTGTCTATGATGATAATATTTCGACTAATTTTCGACCATCAACCGGAGTAACCCTGCGGCTGGGAACCCGTTTCAATTTATCCTCTAATTTATCATACACGAAAAATCTGAATGATATGCAGTATGTAACAACGGAATCATTCGGGAATGAAAATCGTTATATCCTCGGCCGTATCGAACAGGAAACAGTCAATTTTACATTCCGGATGGATATTTGTTTGACGCCCGATTTTTCCATTCAGTATTACGGCAGTCCGTATATTTCCTCGGGCAAATATTCCCACTTGAAACGCGTTACGAATCCTTTGGCGAAAGATTATAATAATCGCTTCCATACAATGCAAGGAGCGGAATTGGTATATGACCAAAAGGATAACATTTATCATGTAGATGAAAACCTGGACGGCTTGTCTGATTATACTTTTGACAGACCTGATTTCAATTTCCAGGAATTCCGGTCCAACCTGGTGCTGCGCTGGGAATATAAACCCGGTTCGACATTTTATTTCGTCTGGACTCACGGGCGATCCAGTTATGAAAATGAAGATATAGTTACTATTGATAAAAATTTTGATAAATTATGGAACATCGAACCCCAGAATATTTTTATGATCAAATTTAATTACTGGTTTACGATTTAAGTATTATTTTGAATTCATAATATACAATTATTGGGGACACTGTTGTTTTGGATCCGTAAATTCATAACAATATGATATTATGGTGAAAAGTTATGAACTTTGTTAGCAGTTGTAAAAGTTTTTTACAAAGAGTTTTGGCAGCAGGGGGTACTTTTTTTTATAACGCTGGTTATAAATCCACAATCGTGAAAGTAACTACCGATCTATTTTACATAACATTAATAAATCCTCTCTTTCCGGCGCGCCCTTTTTACTGCTGGTGGTGGATCGGAAACCGGGTCACAGCCGATGAAATCTGCTTTATTTGTATGTGTTGAATAACGGTTAAAAGAAAACAGCGCTGGATCGCAAGGAAAAATGTTGTAAATAACAAAAAAATATTGTAAATCATTAAAACAGATCTTCCTGATGAGATACGGGAGCATAAAATAAAAATTACCGGCACATTTTTGGACGAGATCAGTCACGATATCCCGCACCAGAACTGGGGAAAAACCGAATGGGAGCGTGATTTCGCGGTAATGCGGGCAACCGGTATCGATACCGTGATCCTTATTCGCTGCGGTTACCGGCGCTGGATGACCTATCCGTCAAAAGTTCTCTCCAAAAAACAGGACGGATACAGGCCCCCGTTCGACCTGATTGATCTGTTTTTACAGTTGAGTGAAAAATACGGTATGAGTTTTTACTGTGGGCTGTATGATTCAGGGAAATACTGGACCCGGGGCCAATTCGGGAAAGAAGTTGATATAAACATTCAGGTCATTGATGAGGTGTGGGGACAATTCGGTTCCCGTAAAGCCTTTAAAGGGTGGTACCTGTCACAGGAGGAGAGCCGTAAAACCGGTTCCATCATCGATTTATATGCAAAGATGGGACGGCATTGTAAAGACGTATCGGGAGGACTACCGGTATTGATTTCACCTTATATTGACGGCCCCAAGAATGTTTCTTCCGCGAATCCGGATATACATAAAGCTTTGGGAGTCACTCCCGAACAACACGAAAAAGAATGGAATGATATTCTGGCGGGTATTCGTGATTCCGTGGATATCGTTGCGTTTCAGGATGGACATGTGGAATTTTTTGAACTTGCCGGTTATCTGGAAATAAACAAAAAGTTGGCCGAAAAGCACGGCATGAGAAGCTGGAGCAACAGTGAATCGTTTGATCGGGATATGCCGATTAAATTTTTACCTATTAAATGGGAAAAACTTTTATTAAAATTGCAGGCCGCTAAAGAGGCCGGTATTGAAAAAGTTATCACTTTTGAATTTTCCCATTTTATGAGTCCAAATTCATGTTATCTGCAGGCCCGTCACCTTTACAACCGTTACTGTGAACATTTTACAATCAACACCGGAGCAAAATCATGAAAATACGATTTAAAGAACTGGCGTTGTTATATAAGAATGCCCTGCTGAAGGACGTTATGCCGTTCTGGATAAAGTATTCAATCGATAAAGAGTACGGTGGATATTTCACCTGCCTTGACCGGGCGGGAAATGTTTACGATACGGATAAATTCATATGGTTGCAGGCCCGTCAGATCTGGACCTTTTCCATGTTATATAACCATGTTCGGCAAAAAGAAAAGTGGTTGAATGTCGCCCGCAGCGGCGTGGATTTCCTGACAAAATACGGTATGGACGGGCAGGGTAACTGGTATTTTGCGTTGGATCAGCAGGGCAGGCCCCTGATCCAACCCTATAATATCTTTTCCGATTGTTTCGCGGCTATGGCGCTGGGGCAGTATTCCAAAGCAACCGGGGACAGTCAGGTGGCAGACCTGGCTGTAAACACGTTTAATAATATATTAAAAAGACAAACAAATCCGAAAGGTGAATATAATAAAATTTATCCCGGTACAAGGCCGCTTGTTAATATTACATTACCGATGATCCTGTGTAATGTGACGCTGGAGCTCGAATTTTTGCTTGATAAAGGGGTGGTTGAACAAACCATAGACAATTGTGTCCATCAGGTCATGGAAAAATTCTATCAACCCGGGAAAAAGTTGATATTTGAAAATGTTTGTCCCGATGGTTCTTTATCGGACTGTTTTGACGGCAGGCTCATAAACCCGGGACATGGCTTCGAGGCGATGTGGTTCATCATGGATATCGCCGAAAGGCGTGAACAAAAGCAGCTTTGGGAAAAAGCAGTACAGATTGTACTGGATATATTTGATTTCGGCTGGGATAAAAAACACGGCGGCATCTATTATTTTCTCGATGCGCAGGGGCATCCGCCGCAGCAGCTTGAATGGGATCAAAAATTGTGGTGGGTGCAGTTGGAAACGCTTGTCGCTTTGGCAAAGGGATACCGGCTTACCGGGCGAGCGGATGTGTGGGAAAAGTATAAACTGGTACATGATTACTGCTGGTATCGTTATCCTGACCCGGTTTATGGCGAATGGTACGGATATTTGAACAGGCAGGGAGAAGTGCTGTTGCCATTAAAAGGCGGAAAGTGGAAGGGATGTTTTCATCTGCCTCGTGCGCTGTATTTATGCTGGACATGTTTCGAAAAGTTAAACAAGAGTTGAGTGTAATATGTTTGGTCAACAACCAGAAACAGTAAGAAAAATAGCCGATGACCTGGTACGGATCGGCGTCCGCTCCGGCGGAATACTTTTGGTGCATTCGTCCATGAAATCCATGGGACATGTGCCCGGCGGACCCGAGACAATAATACGGGGCCTGCTGGAAGCGCTCGGTCCGGATGGCACCCTGTTCATGCCGGCGTTGAGTTATGAAACCGTAACCCCGGACAATTCTGTATTTGATATAGCTGAAACGCCGTCATGCGTCGGCGCCGTTACGGAATTCTTTCGTAAACGTAACGGTACCATACGAAGCATGCATCCCACGCATTCCGTTTGCGGTGTGGGACGTTTTGCGCAGGAAATCCTTGAAAAACACATACATGACACCACTCCGTGCGGACCCAACTCCCCGTTTTTCCAACTCAGGGACCGGTATGGACAGATACTGATGCTCGGTTGCGGTTTGAAGCCGAATACCTCCATGCACGGCGTTGAAGAACTGGTCCTGCCCCCTTATTTATTTAATCCCGGAATGATTTACCGATTGATTGACGGTAAAGGAAATACAGCCGAGAAAGAGTATCGCCCGCATAATTTTATTGGTTGGGAACAGCGCTATGACCGTGTCGAAAATATTTTAGATATTAGCGGAATTAAAAAAGGCACTATTTTAAAAGCGCCGTCCATGTTGATAGAGGCGGATTTATTATGGGAAAAGTCATTGGCTGCTTTAAGAGCAAATCCTTTGTATTTTGTCGACAGGCGCTGAATGAAAAATGGTTAATAAAATACAAAACAAGACCGGGCGGCAGTTTTTCAAAACTTTGGGCGCCCTGTCGGCTGCCTGTTTGTGAACAGCTATATTCTGTGATCTTAAAAAAATTGAACGTGAATAAGGAATATATAGACGAAAGAATCATAACAAAACATAATGAACCAGAACCTGGAGTTCATCGAATAAGCAGTTGATCTTGTCTTTATGCTGTTCCCGTTTTGGTTCTGTTCCATATTTTTTCGCCGGCTTCGGCCGGGGCCGGTGGGAAAATTGCATAAATCCATTTACAATTGACCGTACAAGCCTGTAATTACTACTGGAAAATTGTCATGGCCATTCGGATCCCTGGCATTCAGCGGGCATGAGTTCACCAGGGACTGCTACAGCGGCATTTACCCCGGCAGTCCGGGGCTGTCGCACGCGGGTTTGGTTTCGGTGATGTGCGTCATATTTTTTTTCCGGCGAACTCTTATGTTTGTCTTTTGGTTGATTTTTTGTATATTGGCATGGAGTAACAATTTATTTTAACTGGATAATATGGCGTGTCCGGCTTGCCGGTTTTATCTTTCAACTTGTATGGGTAGCAATACCAATACGGGAATTTTGACTAGTGATGAACTCCGGGTAAAAGAGTAAAAAACACAAGCTGATGGATCTTAAAAAAGAAAGGAAAATGATTGATTTGAACGAATTAACAATTTCCGCGCCCGGGCGAATATGCCTGTTTGGCGAACATCAGGATTATCTGGGCCTGCCCGTTATCACGGCGGCTATCAATCTGCGAATTTCAATTCATGGCGTAAAAAGAAAAGACCGGAAATATATTTTGAATATGCCGGATATCGACGATAAAGAAATTATCGATGTGGCGGAACCAATATCCTATGATAAGGAAAGAGATTATTTTAAAAGCTCACTAAACGTATTGTTACGGCATGGTGTGAAACTTGGCAACGGTTATGATTGTACGATTACCGGCAACATACCTATCAATTCGGGGACATCAAGCTCATCCGCCTTGATCGTTGCGTGGATCAAATTTCTTCTGACGACGGCTTCAAACAGCGCTTATAATGATCCGTATAATATTGCCCGGCTGGCGCATGAGGCTGAAGTGCTCGAATTCAAAGAACCCGGCGGGATGATGGACCATTTTGCCTGTAGTTTCGGTTCAATTTTGTATATTGATTTTAGTAAGACAAATGGTCATGAACCGGTAAATGTTAAATTGGGAAAATTTGTGCTGGGAGATTCTTTACAGCCCAAAGATACCAAGGGAATATTACACAGGGTGAAAGACGGTACTTTAAACGCGTTATCGATATTGAAACAAAAAGATCACAATGTAACTATGCAGACAATTGGTCCCGATCAACTGGACAATATGAAGAACCTGCTGGATCAGGAGCAATATAATTTACTTTTTGCCAATATTAAGAACCGCGAGTTTACTCAACAGGCAAAAAAAGAGCTGCAAAAAAAGACTTTTGATCATAACAGGATCGGACAGCTTTTAAACCTGCATCAGGCCGAACTCCGGGACCGGCTGAAAATATCTACGAAAAAAATAGATAACATGATCGATATGGCCCTGAAAGCCGGGGCGCTCGGAGCAAAAATAAACGGTTCGGGCGGCGGCGGTTGTATGTTTGCCTATGCCCCGGATTCAACGGAACAGGTTGCCGAAGCGATTTTAAAAGCAGGAGGTAAACCTTATATTATCGATGTTGGTATGGGTGTAACCGTTCACAATTCACAGCATTAAAGGATTAACTCTTATTTAGACACAGGAGAAGTAAAATGGCAAATCATGATGAAACGACAAAAAAAGGATATAATCGAAGGGATTTTCTTAAAGTCGGGGCGGCAGTACCATTAAGCGCTGCATTAAGCGGCGTAGCAAAAACGGCTAATGCTAAAGCGCTAAAAGAAGCTCCGATACCGTTTACTGTAAAACCAATGGAAACCGTACGTATCGGTTATGTCGGCGTCGGAGGAATGGGTTCCTCACATGTGCGGAATTTATTAAAAATTGAAGGCGCGGAGCTCCGAGCCGTCTGTGATATAGTTCCGGAGCGTGTGGAACGGGCGCAGCAGATGGCGGTCAAAGCCGGTAAACGAAAACCGGACGGATATTCCCGCGGTGAAAACGATTTTAAACGGCTTTGTGAGCGGGATGATCTGGACCTTGTATATACGGCAACACCATGGGAATGGCATGTGCCGGTTATGCTGGCCGCAATGGAATCCGGGAAACATGCCGCTTCGGAAGTGCCCGCGGCGTATACTATCGATGATTGCTGGAAACTTGTAGAAACATCGGAACGTCTGAAAAAACATTGCGTCATGATGGAAAACTGCGCCTACGACAGGATTGAATTAATGGTATTGAATTTGGTGCGCCATGGTATGCTGGGAGAGATCATTCACGCCGAAGTAGGTTATTTGCATGATTTGCGCGAAGTCAAGTTTGATTTTGAAAGAAAAGGCGAGGCATTATGGCGTCCGCAGCATGCAATAAAAAGGGACGGCAATTTGTATCCCACACACGGTGTCGGCCCGGCCGCGCAATGCATGAATATTAACAGGGGAGACCGGTTCGATTTTATGGTTTCCATGAGTACAAAATCCATCGGTATGAATCTTTATGCGGCCGAAAAATTCGGGCCGGACAGCAAATGGGCAAAGCAGAAATACGCGCTCGGCGATATAAATGTCAGCCTGATTCATACAAAACTGGGGCACACCATGACGGTTTACCACGACTGTTCTTCACCCCGTCCTTACAGCAGGAAAAATGTAATTCAGGGTACAAAGGGTATCGCGGAAAAATGGCCGGACAGGATCTATATTGAAGGCTTGAGTCCTGCTCATCAATGGGAAGAATTTGATAAATACCGTGCGGAATATGAACACCCGTTGTGGAAACAGTTGAACGAAGCTGCTGAAGGCGCATCTCACGGCGGTATGGATTTTATCGAGGATTACCGGTTAATTAAATGCCTGCGTGAAGGCAAACCAACCGATTTCGACGTGTACGACGCGGTAACCTGGAGTGCGATCGGACCTTTAAGCGAATGGTCCGTGGCGAATAAAAGCAAGCCCATCGATTTCCCGGATTTTACCAGGGGCGCCTGGAAGACAAAAGAACCGCTGGGTATTGTTGGAGCTTAACAGTAAATTTATAGCAGGGAAAGGCCAAATGCGGCCTTTCCCGTGTGGTTATATTTTGTCGGGAGTTAGTCCTGTAAATAACGTTATCGGTTTGGAAATATTTTGTTTAAACATCAGAATGTTTGATGAAAAGGAGAGAGTTTTTATCAACCGTAACTTTGGGGCCCGGTTGCAGAGATCGATGTCATGTTATATGGCTCGGCGCTGGTCTTAGCTATGTTCCCGGAACCGTAAAAAGCGACAATGCGCCCTCACAAAAGCAGCAGGCAAAGTCCCAAGGTAAGATTACCCACAATGCGGTGTGTTGAATGCAGTTTCGATAGTTTCCCGGGTTTCGAATGGCCCCGTGCTTTGTATCACAATGGCTCGCCGTTATGACCGGGGCGGCTTTGGCGGCAGAAGTGAAAATTGATAAAAAAAGCGGAGAAACAATACCTGTCCTTTTGAAAAAGAACGGTCAACTTTTAGAAAAAATACTTTGGAACGGCGGCTATTACCTATTACCGCCTGTTGAAAGATATAATAATACTCAATGCCGGACATAAATTGACAGTCGTTTTGAGCTAAAAGGGAGACAACAAAATGAAAAATTTTTTAAATCGTTTAATATATATTTTCCCCTTGATCATGTCCATTGTTATTTTTAGTTCCTGCACTGTTGGTGGAAACAGGTGGTCGGTAAAATCACCGGACGGTAAAGCCAGTATATCTGTTCAATTGGGTGCTTTGGACGAGGCCGGATATCCCGCCGGGCAAACGCGTTTATATTATAAAGTGGAATACAGGGGGCAAAACGGAAAACAAACGATAATCCCGAATTCGCCTTTGGGCATAAAACGTAATGATCAGTCTTTTGTGGACAGTTTAATATTCAAGTCCAAAAGTGAAGTCAAGACCATCGATGAGAAATATACCCTGGTGCACGGCAAGCGTAAAGAAAACCGGAATTATGCGAACGAAATAACACTTTTTTTCGAAAATGAGAATGCGGCGCAGTTAAGTATTGTGTTACGCGCTTATAATGACGGTATTGCGTTTCGCTACCAGTTCCCGGAAGAAAGCACGGAATTGTATACCGTTACGGATGAGTTGACCGGGTTCCGGCTGCCGGTCGATGCAGTTGGTTTTATGCTCCCCTATGATGATCCGACAATGTGGACGCCGGCTTATGAGAATTTTTATATGCGGGATGTCAAAGTGGGTACGCCTTCGCCTATAAACGCGGGATGGGCGCTGCCCGTGTTGTTTCGAATCAATGATGGTCAAAACTGGGTTCTCATCACCGAGTCGGCTTTGGACGGGACCTATTTCGGCGCGAGATTACATCAACAGGTGTCAAATAATATATACCGGATCCGCATGCCGGATGAAGGTGAGGGATATGGAACCGGCGACGTCATACCCTCTTCATCCCTGCCGTGGCAAACACCATGGAGAGTGATTATTACCGGTTCAACACTGGCGCAGGTTGTTGAAACCTCAATAGTAACGGATTTGAGTCCACCCTCAAGCGTTCAGGAAACGGACTGGATAAGGCCCGGTCATGTATCATGGAGCTGGTGGTCCGAAAGCGATAGTCCCCGTAACTTTGAAACATTAATGTCCTTTGTCGATCTGGCGGCTGAAATGGGGTGGGAATATTCGCTGGTAGACGCCAACTGGAACCTGGAAGGTTACGGGATGATACGGGACCTCGTAAACTATGCGAATAAAAAAGGTGTCGGGATCCTGCTGTGGTACAATTCGGGCGGAAGTCATAATATTGTAACCGAACAACC
This sequence comes from Candidatus Zhuqueibacterota bacterium, assembly GCA_016934825.1. Taxonomy (GTDB): domain Bacteria; phylum Zhuqueibacterota; class Zhuqueibacteria; order Residuimicrobiales; family Krinioviventaceae; genus Fontivivens. The sequence continues at coordinate 14,533 of JAFGSB010000137.1, read as the reverse complement.
CCGGGACCTGATGTTCGACCGGGAAGTCCGCCGCAGCGAGTTTAAAAAGTTGCAGGAAATAGGTGTTAAAGGTGTTAAGGTGGACTTTTTTCAAAGTGATAAACAAAATATAATCTCTCTTTACCATGATATTTTACAGGATGCCGCTGATTTTGAAATGATGGTAAATTTTCATGGCTGTACGCTTCCCAGGGGCTGGTCGCGGACCTATCCCCACCTGATGTCAATGGAAGCGGTTCGGGGCGCGGAATGTTATAAATTCGATGCCCGGTATCCTGAAAAAAGCCCCTGGCATAATACCATTTTAACTTTCACACGCAATGTTGTTGGACCAATGGATTATACACCGGTTACATTTTCGGATGTAACCTATCCGCATTTAACAACATGGGCTCATGAACTCGCATTATCTGTTGTATTTGAATCGGGCTGGGTGCATATGGCGGACCGGTGTGAAGCATATCTCGGATTGCCGGAGACGGTAAAAGAATTTCTTAAACAGGTCCCCGCTGCTTGGGATGATATTCATTTTGTGGACGGCTATCCAGGAAAATATACGGTTATTGCCAGAAAAGATGGGGAAAACTGGTATGTTGGCGGTATTAACGGACAAAATGAACCGTTAACCATAAATGCCGTTATGTCTTTTCTTGGAGAGGGCGCTTATTCGATGACATTTATCGGTGACGGACAAAAAAACAAAAGCTTTGATATTAATGAAGAATCCGTTATTGCCGGTGAATCGGTAAAAGTGGATATGCACGCCCGAGGTGGTTTTGTTTTGAAAATAGAAAAAATTTAATGTAATGCTGGTGTCCGGTAAGCTGACATCATTGTAATGTAATCGGAATCAAAAAATAGGGCACATTAAGCTGTTTTTTTTCATAATCATGGCAGGTTAAGTGCCATGATTATTTTCCTCCAATATATCTGCAATAATGATATTTCCGCAACAAAAGTATCAATTTTTTGATCTCATTAATTAGCAAAAACAAATATTTTGAATTTTTAATACATTTCCGAACGGCCCGGTCACGCTGTTCCGGTTTTTTCATACTCCTGAATTTTAGAGAATTTTTATTATAATCCAATTAACAGTGAAAATACCTCATTCAACTAATTGATTGATTTTATTTATATGCAATTCGTATCGGTTAGAGGTAACCGTTAACGGGAGAGCAGTAATTAAAAATAATAATGACAAAACAGAAGAATTTTTTTAAACTGGCATGGGTTTTGTTATATGATATAAAACATGTGGAATTAGATATATTTTGTGTCTGGTACTGAGATGTTGATACAATGTCGTAATATGATGTATCAACAAATTCTTCCGAATGATTTTGAAATAATTTTCTTATAAGAACGTGGTAATATTGCCGTTATTTTTTCAAGTTGTATGTTCAACTTGTTAATATTTAACATTTTATGCTATGTATTGAGTCTATTGCGATATAAAGGTGTTTAAACTAAAAAACAGGATCTATTTACAAATATTGATATTTATTATAATTCATACCTAAATTTTGTTTTTAATTAAACAAAAGGAACTTGAAATGACAGGGAATTTTGTATCACTCTCAAAGGACAAAAGGTTCCGGTTTTGGGGGGTTGTGATAGTATTCATTTCTTTTGTTTCAGGTCTTATAGGTTTAGTTCCTTTATTAAAAGTTGTGAATGAATCAATATCTGTATCCCGCCAACAAAATACTGTATTGCCGCAGTTAATGTTACTAATAGGTTTTTTTGCTTTAACATTATTTGCCATATACCTGTTATACCGGTTAATATCTTCGGGGAAGGAGTCAGTATATGAAACGATCCACATTGATAACTCGGTGATAACCAAGGATTGTCAGGCCTTATCGGCTGCTATGACAGAGCTTGCGCAGGGGAATTTATCAGTGCATCTTGCAATTCAGTCAAAACCTATAGAGCTAACAGATGCCGGTGATTTGAATGAGTTTATTGAAGCATTTAATACAATCATTCAAAGTCTTAATAACACAGCGGAGGAGTTTAACAAGTTAACCGATATTCATTGTTTACGATTGTGTTATGTTGGTGCGGATTCGTTCCTGGAAGGAAGGAAATGCGGAGAAGTGCTGGCTCAAGCTATTGGAGGCCGCGGAAAAGTTTTTATCAGTACCGGTTCGTTCCATGCTTCGGGACTTGATTTACGCAGAAAGGGATTTCAGAGTTATATTTTAGATAATTTTCCGGCTATTGAGATAGTTGACATTGCTGAAAATAAGGAAGATGGACAATTGGCCAATCTTCATATAGCTGAGGCCATCAAAAAATATCTTGCTCTGGCAGGTGTTTATGTTACTGAGGGGGCAACTCCTTCAGGTGTTGCCCGCGCAATAGTGGATGCGGGGAAAACCGGCACTATTAAAGTGATCGGTCACGACATGACGGATGAGACAATGAAGTATTTAAAAATGGGAGTTATCACTGCTACGCTTGGACAGGACCCGTTTGCCCAGGGTCACGATCCGGTCATTCATTTATTCAATCATCTGGTTGACGGCTGGAAACCGGCTTCACCGCGTTTACTCACGAAAAGAGAAGTTGTTACAATACAAAATTATGAAAATTACTGGCGGGAAGGGATCGGTCTGGTACAATCACAGGAAAGTATCGAACGACTTGCAAAACCGGTGAATAAAAGATCCGAAAAGCATTTAAAAATTGCGGTTCTGGGGCGGGAGGATTCTGATTTTTGGATTCCCGTAAAAAAAGGTTGTCAGGAAGCGGCGGCCAAATTATCTCAATACAATGTTACGGTGGATTGGATAATACCGGAAGCATCACGAGTCAATAAAGATTTCAGCGCTGCGGTATACGGTCCGGCAATTGAGGAACTCATATCTAAAAAATACGATGCTTTTGCGATTGTTGCTGTCGACCGTAAAATCGTGCCGTATATCAACCGGGCGGTCAAGTCCGGGATTCCCGTAATTACCGCCAACAGTGAACCTACCAGCCTGAGAAGCCTCGTACAGATCATTTCTGATCAATCGGGAGATTTGCTGCAATCAAGTCATAATTTGACCGACAGCGCCCAGGAAGTAAATAATGCCACGAAACAAATTAACACTTCGATGAATGATATGGCTCAGGGAGCGACAATTCAAAGCAACCAGGTACATCACACCCGTGGCGTCGTTAAATCTTTGCTGGGAAATATTAATAATATTTCTGTCCAGGCAAAGGAAAGTGTCATTGCCGCTGAGGAAACAGGCAAGGTATTTAACACCGGCACATTGAGTCTCGAAAAGACACTTGAAAGCATGAGGTCTATAGAGTCATCCGTAACTGAAACCTGGCACATTGTTGAAGAACTTGAAGGACATTCCGAAAAGATTAATGATATACTGAAAATGATAAACGATATTGCGTTTCAGGTCAATCTTTTGTCCCTGAATGCATCAATTGAAGCCGCCCGTGCCGGCGAATATGGTAAAGGATTTATGGTTGTGGCAAATGAAATTCGTTCCTTAGCAAATAATACGGCAAATGCTACCAAGGATGTTGCGAATGTCGTTGAACTTATACTTTCCGATATCAAAAAAGTAAATAATTTAATGGAAGATGACTTGACCAAAGTAAAAAATATTACCGTGTTGACAGATGAAGTCAAAAGTACATTTGCACATATTCAGCAATCAGTTAAAGTTGACCAGGACCGTGTTCATGAAATTGCTATGGCCATTTTAAAGATGCAGCAGCTCTCCGACGATGTAGGGGTCGCCATAGAAAATGTTGCCGAGGTTAGCGAACGGAACGCAACATTTGTGGAGGAAGTTTTCGCTTCAACCCAAACTATGAGTTCGCAATTACAATATGTAACTTCTCTTGCCGGTTCATTCCGCTCCATGGCAAAGAGTGAAAAAGAATTATTGGCCAAATTTAATCTTGATGACAAAAATGGAAAATAGTAGTAAGGAATTTGACACTCATTCTCAGTATTGAAAGGAATAAATTTTAGCGCTTAATATGAAAAATCTACACAAGGGGAGGGAAGATACCGGGCTATAAAGCATAGCCCGGTTTTTTTTATGAAACAATCTTGGAGATGAATAAATACTTTCTTGTTGAGAAAACAATTTTTGAATTGATTATAGACTTATCACATAAAAATACATTACAATAAAATGGGTTATGCTTGCAAAGACAACAAAAATATGAAACAGTCCGTGATATCCGAATATACCCGGAAACGGATCCGGTTTTTTATAATTATAAATCAATCCTCCGATGGTGTAAAGTAAACCGCCGAGGAAAAGCCATAACAAACCGTTCAACGGCATTGCCTGTGCCAGAGGGATAAATCCGATAATGACTATCCAGCCTAACAGAATGTACAGGGAGGTCGAAAACCATCGCGGAGCATGGATCCAGAATATTGATAAAAGAATACCCATAATCGCGAGCCCCCAGACAACGCCGAAAAAACTCCAGCCCCATCCGCCGCGCAGGGGGACAAGACAAATCGGCGTATAGGTTGCCGCAATTAAAACAAAAATCATAATATGATCCATTTTACGGAAGAATTTGATCCCTTTTTCAGACAGGTTCAACCAATGATATAATGTGCTGAAAGTATATAATAGAACTAGCCCGGTTCCAAAAATAGAATAACTCACAACATGCCAGGCTGTGCCATGCAGACCGGCTCTTACGACCAGTAAAACCAAAGCGGTTATTGCCAGACCGGTTCCGATACAGTGGGTCAAACCGATAACCGGTTCCCTGAGTGATTTTGCCATATTTTTCTCCTATGAGTGTAGTACCATTCGTTCTTCTTCAAGCAGTATTTTTTCTCTATAATCAATTGTCAATATTGCTTTGCTTCTGAGCGATAAAAGTTCGAGTATTTTGATAAATGTATTATTTTTCTTTTGCCATGATCTGTTTAAGTGCCGGGCATAATGCGCAAGCCCCAATGCCACCCATTTCACGGTTATGAATTTTTTGATAATTTCATAGACCGAATAGAATTTTTTATGACTGTAAATTTGCGCATATTGCAGTTCGGATAATGAAAAATGTTCCGGTTCAAAAACGACGTGATGAGTGTCATATAATGACCAGTCATCAAATTTTAAGCGGTTCCCGGCTTTCAGGGTGTTGTACAATTCCGAGCCCGGCAGAGGAGTTAATATCAAAAATTGTGTGGAGGTTAATTTTGCTTTCCTGGCAAATTTAACCGTTTCTTTCACTGTCTGCCAGTTATCATTGTCAAATCCGTACACAAACATACCGTGGATATGTATCCGGTTTTTACGGAGAATTTTGATCGCGTTCATCATATCCCGTACAGTTTGCTTTTTTTTCATTTCTTTCAGGCTTAACGGATTGACGGATTCGAAACCGATAAATAATGTATGACACCCCGCTTTTTTCATAAGCCGAACCAATTCGATATCCTCAGTAATATCCACACGCGCCTGGGTTGACCATTTGAATTGCAGCTTTTCCCGGATCATGGCTTTCATCAGTTCTTTGGTCCTTTTGGGATTTGCCGTAAAGTTGTCGTCATAAAAGAACAGGAAATTTTTACTGCTGTTGTACATTCGTAATTCCTGCATAATCTTTTCCGTCGACCGGTAACGGTAGCGCTTGCCGAACATACCCGTCACGGAACAAAAAGAACAGTCAAACGGACACCCCCTGGACGTCTGTACCGGGATAATTCGTTTGCCGGCAATCTTTTTAACTTTGCTTTGTAACAGCGAAAAATCCGGGAAAGGGAGCGTATCAAGGTCTTTTGTAAACGCGGTCTGCGGATTATGAATGTTATTATTGTTCGATTTATAAGACAGATTCGGCACCGTGGAAAAATCTTTATCCGTTTCCCAGCAGTCGATAAACCGGGACAATGCTTCTTCACCTTCTCCCCGGATTACATAGTCCGCGTGCCGCAGGGCCTCATCCGGCAAAAACGTAACATGCGGACCGCCCATTAAGACAGTAATGCCCATATTTCGTAATTTATCGGCAATTGCATACGCCCGCGGTGCGGTTGGTGTAATTGTGGAAATACTCACAATATCCGCCAAGGTAAGTTTTTCATAGTTTATTGTTTCGGTTTCCTCAACAAAAATTTCAACATCCCAGCCTCTTTGCTTCATCAGCGCTCCCAGAATAAAACTTCCCAACCTGGGAATTTGAAACTGTGAGAAAATATGAAAATTGGGAGCCTTGGGCTCAATGAATATCATCTTTTGCATTTATATTTCCTTCTTTATCGTCGTGATTTCGTTTTTGGTTTAATGTTTTCAAACCGGCCAATTCTTTTTTCTTTTTCCTGAGCAGGGCTTCCCATCTCTGGATGCCCTCTTTGAGCAAATTAGTTTTTTCTAACAGACTTTGTATTTCACCGTTCATGGTTTCCAATTTTTGTTCCGTTTCCTCTTTACCATGAATTTCAATGTTGGTTTGAATTGTGATAAAATCCCGAAAGTAATCGGAAATTGTTTTTATTTCATCCAGGGAGTAACCAAAAAGCTGTAAATCCTTAATAAGCTGGCCGAAAAAAACATATTGCTCTGAATACATGCGAAAACCGCCTTCACTGCGCATATCGGGTTCCAGAATGCCCTTGTCCTCCCAGTGTTTGATTGTTCTCGGACTAACATTCACCTTTTCGGCGAGTGTGCCGACGGTCAAATACTGCGGTTTTTTGATTTTTGCGGGTTTTCCGTTTTTCTGCGGAAGCCCTATTTTTTTGATGATCTTTTGAATTTCTTCCGGCCGGTATCCAAGTTCGATTAGTTTTTTAATATTCCCGACTTCTTCCAGGGTTTCATTGGCGTAAAACGGGACCTTATCTTCCGTAAAACCGATGGGTTTGAACAGCTTTAATTTTTCCCACAATTCTATATCATCCTTTGTGATACCCGCGGTTTTTAAAAATTCATTCAGAATATAGGCTTTTTCGTTCATAGTATACCTTTACGTATAGTTTAATTTTATTTATAATAATCAGTGAACGTGTATGATTATAATAATAATTTTTGTATTTGTCAACAAAAAAATTAAATTTTTTAAATCGGGGCAGATTATATAAACCATTAAAATCAATATTAATCCGGTATATGAGAATATGTATTATGATACACATTTTTTGAAATTATCAGTATCTTTGTGCTGTTTATACATTAGCTTGATCATATTGTAGTAATATATTTTTAAGGATATAATTATGGCGGAAGCGAAACATATAGAAATATTAAACATGGGTGTTAAAGCCTGGAATGAATGGCGAATGAGTAATCCCGATGTTTCGATTGATCTGACAAATGCGGATTTGCACAATAAAAATCTGGAATATATTAATCTGGGGGGTGTAAATCTCTCCGGCGCTGATTTTAAAGGAACAAATCTTGGCAAAGCCAAACTGGCAAGGGCGAATATAATGAACGCCAACCTGAAGGAAGCGGTTCTTTGGGAGGCCGATCTTGAAGAAGCGCTGATGTCCCTTTCAAATTTAACACGGGCAAACCTGGAGAATGCCAATTTGTTCAACGCGGTCCTACAGCAAACAAACCTGACCGGCGCCGTACTCTTGAATGCTGTTTTTACCGGTGCGCATCTGGAGGGCGCACGGCTCCGGGACGCGGTAATGATTACAACCAACCTGAATGACGCCGATCTTGAAAAGGCGGACATTACCGGTATTACCTTTGCCTGCTGTTCGGCGATAAACTGGCGCATTAACGGGATCAAGTGTGATTATCTGTATGCAGACCGCGAGCGGCGCGAACGGCGTCCGAAGGATGGTCTGTTCCGCCCCGGCGAATTTGAGGAATTGTTCTCAACCGGACAGCTTGTATTTGAATGTAAAATATAGAGAATCGATATGAGATTATTTTTCATCTGATTAAATATAACACGGCAAACGGGACCGGTGTCTGGTCCCGTTTACCGCTTGCGGGTGGGGGGAAGGTTTATTTTATATATAATAATTTCAATTTTCTGGTTAGATCCTTGATTTGTAAAACTGCGAAATATGTGCCGCTGGATATGGGTATTTGCGCATCGGACATGGCGTTAAAATGTACCTTGTACTCGCCCGCTGCAGGAGTATCCTGACGCAATGATGCCACCTGCTGTCCCAGAATATTATAAATCGTAACGGTCATCTCGCCGCCTGCATATTTTACCGGAACGTATATTTTGAATGTCGTGGCCGGGTTGAACGGATTTGGTGTGGCAAAGAAAGTGAGCGCCGTATCCTGATCCGCTGTCTCTTCTATACCGGTTTTTCCGCCGTTATCCCAGCCTTCATCGCCGCCGTTGGATTCATCTCCAAATTCGGACTCTATTTCCGCTTTTTCAATATCCGGCACCATAAAAGCCGTATAGGCGGTCAATATTCGGGACTCGATGCTGAAATCGATCATTTCATTGATCAGCCAGTTGTCCTGGTACTGGTGCGCCAAGTCCTGCAGATATTGACCATACTGGGCGGTCGCGATTTTATCGCTGCCGGTTACGACGTCGGATGGTTGTATGACCAGATCTTTTTTGATCTGCTCTTCATTAAAGCGGGCAACAATCGAAACCTGCATCGGGAAATCGCCTTTGAACTTGCCGGTCTGGATGACCGGAAAGTCCAGCGGATAATAACCCCGGAACAATGAAAATGATTTTTGCTGAAACGTATAGCCGCTCTGCATTTCTATGTAAACTTCGATTTCTTCAAAATGCGCCGCCTGTTCAAAGAACAACGCGGCCAGGGCCGTTTTCAGCGGATGAAAACGCATGAAGAACAGGTTGCCCTGCGTTTCGCGCGTGAGTTCCCGGGTGAACGGGAAATTGATAGCCACGTAACCAAAGTCCAGGTAAGAAAATAATGACTGTTTGTTTTCCAGGTCGAGGACGTGAAATTTTATTCCCGGCGGGTAAAAATTGATCAGTTCATAGGCATACTGTCTCGCCTCGTCGCGCACGACCGGAAAATCATTGCGGTTGGTGATCCAGAGGACTTCGGCGTTGCCGTTTTCCCTGAGATACTCCGCGCCACGGTACAACACCTCCTGTGAAGTGCTGATCTGCAGGAAACGGTGGCCGAAAAATTTGCCGAACATGAGATCGAGGTTTTCCGGTGTACAAGGCAGCCAGGAATCGCTGCTTTCCAGTACCTGCTCGAATCCGATGATAATAGCCACGGAATCTTCATGGGTGAGAGATCGTTCCATGGTTTCCTTTATCGATGTCAGCAGCAATTCGCTGGTGAGATTGTCCGTATTCTGGGTGCTGTAATCGACAAGGATCAGCATTTTTCGTTTTTGATGGGTTTGCTCCACCTGCGGCGGATATATAGCCAATTGATAGAATTTGTCCTTTTCATTTTCAAAAGTGGTAATAAAGAAATCCGATTTGATGGGTGAGTTCAGAACAAACTCTACAAACTCGCCATGGCGCACCGGTAGTATCACCTCATAGGTGCCGTGTTCCTCATATTGTTTGAAAGTGTAACCTTCTTTACCGATTAGTTCCGGCAGGTCGCTTTCATCCTGGTAATAATACAGCGCTCGGAGTGAATCTGCGCCGCCGCCTTCAAAGGTTACCTGATTAATGGGCAGCCAGGTTCTGATCTTGCCGCTTGTTGACGTTGCCGGCACCAGATATTTGATCATAATGCGTTGTGGTTTGTCCCGTTTAATGGGGAACAGTTTGAGATTATAATTAACCTGACCGTTGCGGTCCGGCTGTGAACGGGTGAACAAAGCCGGTTCACGATATGGACTGGTTTTTTCGTTGAACATCTGCGCGGCGGTCCACTTGTCCAGAATATCGGCCTGGTACACAGAGTCGGTACTAAACCAGTAAAACAAATCGAACATGATGACCTGTTCCGGCATGCTGAATTCCCATTCCAGCTCCAGTTCATCGTAGTTTTTAAAGAACCAACTGTTAAAATCATAGGCAAAAGTAACATAAATGTTATGCTCAATATAAACACCACGACGGTGAATCACATCCGTAACCCATTCAACGCGAACATTGGTATCACGATGTTGCGAGTACCCGGCCTCGTAGATGCTGATATTCGCGGCGGGCAGGATATATGGCAGGCAAATAACGATTATCAGGAATATTATTTTTCTCATGACACCCTCTTTATTTTAATAAGGTGATTTTTAAAGTTTGATTAAAATTGCCGATCACACACTGCACAAAGTATAACCCTGTGCTGACCTGAATATTCTGATCATTGGTGCCGTCCCAGAAAATTTTCAACAGATGCTGATCCGACGATACATCAAGATTTATTTCCCTGACTATCCGTCCCAGCACGTCAATAATACGGATTTCCGCGGGACGGACATGGTCGGCTGGCGGCAGTTCAATCTGCAGTGTGGTTCGCGCGTTAAACGGGTTCGGGAACGCGGTAAATGTGAAATCATCGGGCAAAATAACATCCGCAGGGGGCTCTTCCTGTTGAAAATCGGTGGTATCCACTTCGACCAGGCGTTTGAAGCCTTTGTAACCGGAGGGCGACGGGATGACAAATCCGCAATAGGGTGTGAGAATGTGGTTCTCCTTTGACAGTCGGGCTATTTTTTCAATTGTCACAAAACTCTGCGGCTGTTTCAGCAAGTCTTCAATGTATTTAACATGCCAGAGTTGTTCTATTTTTGAATTGTTTTTCGAGTCTATCGTATCGGCAACGGATATATCTTTTCGCAGCGTTTGTCCGTCTACCTGGCCGTAAAAAACGGTTTCCATCGGCAGTCCGCCTTCATAACGGCCAAGTTCCTGCACCGGGAAAGTAACGGGATAATGTGTGCGGCCGTCATTGAGGTCGTATTTGGTAAAAAAGTAACCTCCCGTCGGCATCATTTCCACTTTGACGAGATCGGCCGCCGGCGCGAAAACTTCCGCGATTTCCAGTTCCAGATCCAGTGTGGGAATGCGGAATGCTGTTAAAAGTCCGCCGCCGCTTAATCTCGCCAGGTTCTGATACAGGTATTCGTTACCGTAATAGGTTTGACCGTTAATGGTGATGCGTGTATACCAATCGTCATATTCCCGGCAGTCAAATATGTTGAATGTGACCGGAACGTCGAGTTGATAATAGGATAACTGCATGATCTCATTTGCAACGGATGGAGGGTTGCTGTGTTTTTGGGCGTTGGAAAGGACCCACAATTCGCCGCCGCTGCCGGAATCATTAAAATAATCCTTTGTGGCGCGCAGAAGCTGCGGCAGTCCGCTGATCTGCACGCTCATCATGGATTTGAGCTTGTCGAATACAGCGTCAATATTGGCCTGTGTGGCCGGTACAAAAGCAGGCGTAAAAACGGCCGGCGCGAATCCGTCGAAAAAGATCATGTTGATAGAATCGGTCGGCGCGAGTGTGAGTTTGGTCATTCGCCGGTACTTTTCGATAATATCATATCTTGAATGACGGGATGGAACTTTTGACCCCAGATCATACAGCAATAAGACACTTTTGGTTTGCCTGTCCTCCGGCGTGACCGGCGGAAGCATCAGTATATGGTAGAACTTGTTGTCCTTGCCATCGAACAACCTCAGCTCAGGTTCCGTTGTGAACGGACGATCCCATTTTAGTTCAATATCAGAATAATATCTATATTGATTCTGGTTCTTAAAGGGTACAACCATTTTCCACCAGCCATTGTCCAAAGTAAAATTCATCATATCATTTTGATACCCTGATACGATAAATGGTTTGTTCTGCGGATGGTCGTAGTCGCGGAATTTGACGGTAAATTGAATATTGGAATCGTCATCAATTAAAAATTGATTTAATAAAATAGTCTCGCGCATGGCATGGATGTCGATCTTGTTTTTAGTGATAAACGTGAATTTCACGGCGAATGAATTAGGGTAATATACAGGCCCGAAATTCATTTGATGAGTTTTCCTCTGGTTGCCATTATAGTCGCGGGACACCATTTCGCGGATCAAAAACCGCGGTTTTTTGTAATCCTCGTCCTCGTATGCTTTTTCGGCGTCCAGCACGTCTTCAGGATCGGCCTTTATCCATACACCATCGCTGCGTAAATACGCTTCTGTGATGACCGCATCAACGGGCATGCGCAATACCCAAATAATTTCAAACGGCTGATTGCTGGGATTCCGATAATCGCTGCAATCGTATATTTTATATGAACATTCAACTGTATGACGTGTGAAACCGTAAAAGCTTTCGGATTCGGTTACAAAGCCTGTGGTGCGGAAGCAGGTCCACTGTTCGCCCGGATCCGTCAATCCCCGGGCTGTCATATAATAACTGAATCCCTGTGTTGTTAAAAATAATAAAAACAAAACAGTAACAATTTTTTTCATAATGTTACCTCCGATTAAATAATATATAATCTGTTTATACCTCCGGGAGGTATCACCCCTCCCGGAGGTCATTGGATCTTATTTCACTAAACTCATCTTTTTGGTTCGGATAAATGTTTCACCTTTCATATTTGTGAATTCAACCTGGTAGATATAAATTCCCGCGGCGACCGGTTGGCCGTTCGAATCGGATCCGTCCCAGGCGAACTGGTGAACGCCGCCGGATAATTGATTTGCGATTAATACTTTTACAAGCCGGCCGGTAATATCGTAGATTTTTATAAGAACATAACCGTTTTCGGGCAAAGAAAAACTGATCGTTGTAACCGGGTTAAAGGGATTCGGGTAATTTTGGTGCAATATAAATCCCTGCGGTGTTTTTTGTCCCTGTTCGTCCTCTGTTAATCCGTCCTCATTGTCAATACCGGTTGCAGGTTCCTCAAAGCTGGTGTATTTGGTTGTTATACCATATTTCAGGCTCAGGCGGATTATTTCTTTAATATATTCCCGGCCCGGATTGGAATCTTCGCCAACCAGGTCTATGAGGATCAATAAAGCGTTAATTTTTTCCTTTGCCCACATTTTCGGAATAAAATAGTTCGTGTCCGCCGCCGCTGTAAAATTTACATTATAGGTATAATCCAGCGGTTCGTCATATCTTCGTCCTGACAACGAAAGTAAAACATCTCCCGGCGTTGTATAACGGCCTAAAAGCACCAGTTGTTCGCCGACGTAAATATCCATTAAATTCATCGGATAGGTCTCATTCACGACATTTGGAGAAAACGTGATGTTTATATCCTGAATGAGTGGATCCCTGATTTTGTAAAAAAATTCCGAAATCTTTTCGTTTACCTCTTCATTTTCGAGGTATTCCGTGATGCCGTTATTTTGCTCGGATAATGAAGTCAGCAGGTATCTTTCCACGTCACTGCCTATTCCGAATACGTAAATTTGCGTGTGGGTCGTATTTGCCGTTCCGATATTATGAAGTATGGCGTCGCTGTTTTGCTCGCCGACAGAAGCCCTGCCGTCCGTCAAAAAGATAATAATATTGGCGGCATTGGGATCATTGAATTGGGACAGGGCCGACAATAACGCGTCGTTAATATTCGTTGTTGCGCCTTTGATGGCGTATTGCTGGTTTACAAAATTAATGGCATCCTGAATTTCTCCTGGTGAGGCATCGATCAAACCGGATTTGTATTTGGTGATCACATCGCGAAATGTGATTATATTGAATTTGTCACGCGTGTTCAAATGAGTTAAACAATAAACTGCGGCTTCCCTGGCCTGTTGTACTTTTATACCGGACATACTGCCGGAAAGGTCCATGACAAAAATAAAGTTTTTGGATAAAATTTCCGACTGTCCCGTTTTGGGATCGGGTTCGGCCAGCATGATAAAAAAACCGTCTTCATCCTGCGGTTTGGTGCTGAGTAAAAATACGCCCAGGTCTTTCTGTGATACTGTATATTTGATTGTGAAATCCTTATCCGGATTTAAATTGCTCGTGTTATAGCTGGCTGTCGCGTTATGTGCGGATATATTCGTTTGGATCCCTGAATGTGAAACCGCCTCAATATTTTCAAGCGTCCTTTCCGAATTAATATTTACATTTACGGTGAATTTATTGAGTGTTGTCTGTTCGAGCCCTTTGGCATCAAGCGGGAAGGTATAATAAATTTCACCCGCGCTGTATTTCAGCAGTTCAATGTAGGTCAATTGTATAATAATGGATGAATCGGGAGGCAGGGAATCGGAAAAGCTAAAATAAAACGGACTTTCACCCAAATATTCTTTTAAAATGTAATCAACCGACCCGCCGGGATTCGCAGCGGTTGTATCCGGGGCTTGACCGGTAAGCACTGCTTTTAACGCAACGCCGTTCATCGTCCAAATAAATTCCGTCGCGCTCGCGTTTATATCCAGGGGGAAACCGTATTTCATAAATAACGGAACCGCACCCTTGTTTTTGTATGTTTCTTTTACAGTTGTAATGGATACCTGATTATTTATTTCCACATCCACCTGAATTGAGTGAGGCCGCAAATACGTATACGAATGCTCCGTGTTTTTAATAATTCCGGCGCCAAATGTCAGCGACGGCAGTAAAACAAGTAAAAAAAGAAATAGAGTTTTTTTCATTTCTTTCCTCATTTGTAATTATTTACTAAATATCACTGGTGTCCGGTTAACG
>JAFGSB010000136.1 GCA_016934825.1 Candidatus Zhuqueibacterota bacterium | reverse complement strand
TTTTTGAAAATATTTATATAAAACATGTAGTCTGTTAAATCCGGTTACGAATTCAATATTATTAAGTATTTAAAAATGATATCGTTATGATTTGTATAAAAAAATAAAACTATTGTACTTATTTAACTTGCTATTATTAAATTTGTATGCCGGATCGGGTATCCGGTGTCCGTTGAACGGATACCAGTAATTATTTTATCAACCTTGTGAAATTAATTTTTCCAGATATTTGCTTGTTTTAATATTTTTCAATTTGTATCTTTTATCAAAATAGGATACTCAAAAAAATCCCTGATACCTCCAATCGGGAATTTTCATTGCTCAAGTGATTGCAGTTAACAAAAAACAGCAATAGACAATGAAAAGTATTGTATATGTAAAAGAACTGAAATGACTTTTATGTTTTGGTTATGAAAAGGAATTGGACTTATGAGCAAAATAAGGTCACCTTTTTTAATCATCTTTTTTATTGTTATCCTGCCATTGCATATTTACGCCAACTCACAGTTTAAAAATTTTATTACCGTATACGGTGACAAGTTATTTGACGGGGAAAAGGAATTTCGTTTTATCTCATTTAATATCCCAAACCTGCATTATGTGGAGGATAATTTATCCTTTTTTGAAACAAATTCGTTTCGGTTGCCGGATGATTTTGAAATCCGGGACGCATTGTTATCCTTCCGGCAAATGGGCGGACAGGTTGCGCGGATATATACGTTATCCGTTCGTAAACAGGGGGAAGGGAATACAAGACCGGTCCATGTATTGGGACCGGGACAATTCAATGAAGAAGCATTTAAAACTCTGGATAAAGTGTTGTTTTACGCGAATGAACTGGGAATCCGGCTCATTATCCCCTTTATTGACAACTGGAACTGGTGGGGCGGAGTGGAGGATTACGCGGCCTTTAGGGATAAAACCCGGGACGATTTTTGGATTGATGAACAACTCATCAATGACTTTAAAGCAACAATTTTTTACGTTTTGAATAGGAAGAATATATATACCGGTAAACTTTATAAAGATGATAAAGCCATATTCGCGTGGGAAACGGGTAATGAACTGCAATGTCCGTCAAATTGGACAGGTATTATCGCTGATTATATAAAAAGCCTGGATAAAAATCACCTGATAATGGACGGGTACCATTCTCCGATATTGATGGACGAATCACTAATGCAAAGCAATATCGATATTGTGACTACCCACCATTATCCCAGAATTGGACAGGAAATGATAGACCAGGCGCATGTAAACCGGGAAAAAACCAGGGGCAGGAAACCTTATGTTATCGGGGAATTTGGATTTGTCGATTCCACTTATGTTCATGTGTTCCTGGATATGATTATAGAAAATGGCACCTCCGGAGCCCTGCTCTGGAGTTTACGGACACATAATCGTGACGGCGGTTTTTACTGGCATTCCGAACCTTTTGGCGGGGATATTTTTAAAGCTTATCACTGGCCGGGTTTCTCTTCGGGAAACGATTATCAGGAGAAGGAGATTTTAAGTTTAATGCGGGAAAAAGCTTTTGCCATCAGGGAAATGCCTGTTCTTAAAATGCGAGTACCAGGCCCTCCTTTTTTATTCCCGGTTGACGATGCGGCCGAGATTTCATGGCAGGGTTCCCCGGGTGCGTCGGCTTATGATATTGAGCGCGCATCATCGCTGCTGGGTAAATGGACTGTTATCGCAAAGAACCTGGACGACGCCATGTTTCCATACCAACCCTTGTATTCGGATAAAAATGTCGAAATCGGTAAAAAATATTTCTATCGTGTAATTGCGAAAAACGCCGCCGGTAAATCCCGTCCTTCAAACCGGGTGAAAACAAAAAAAATACAATATTTAACTCTCGTTGATGAAATGTATGATTCCAAACAATTTTTCGCATATGGGGGGCAACTGGAGTTCAAAACGAAAAACGCCCGCCGGGCCAAAGAAGACTTTCACCGTCTTGCGGGGCAAAAAGATGCGTATATTGTCTATAAAGTCCCAAGAGATATTATTTCATTTAAATTATATACTTTTTTCCCGGACTCGGTTGCAGATATTAAATTATATGTTTCCGATAACGGCGGCGACTTTGATGAAATTATACCCAAAAGAACCGATTATATTAATGCAGCAGAGGTTTATGACTATTTCAAACCGGTTTTATATGAATCGGAAAGACTGCCAAATTATTCAAAGTTGTTAAAAATTGAATGCCAGGTCAATACTGAAATTGCAAGGGTGGAAATAAAATATGGAAAATAAGGAATACGCAAAGAGGGTATATAAAGAATTGACCGATAATATTCTCTTTTTTTGGCTCCGCCACAGTAAAGATGTTGAGAACGGGGGCTTCCTGGGCGGTATGAATTCCGCCGGAGAACCGGAGGAAAATGCTCCCAAAGGGCTGATACTAAATTCCAGAATATTGTGGACTTTTGCTAGTGTTTATTTATTCGAAAAAAAAGGTGAATATCTGGAAATGGCGGACCGGGCTTTTCAGTATTTTGACAAATATTTTTACGATGCCGAAAACGGCGGGTATTTCTGGATGCTCGATTATACGGGTCAACCGCAGGATACCGACAAGGAGATTTACGGCCAGGCATTTTCTATTTACGCCCTGGCGGAATATTACAAGGCGACGAAAAATGTTAAGATTCTGCAAAAAGCGATAGACCTTTTTAATTTGATTGAAGAAAAATGTCATGACGACGCCAACACCGGGTACTATGAAAGATTCAGCCGGGACTGGAAACTGACCGGTGATTCGCGGTTGAGCGGTTCCCGGGACGCCAAAACAAAATCCATGAATTCCCATTTACATATTCTCGAAGCGTTTGCCAATTTTTACAGAATATGGAAAGACCAAAAACTTTTATTCAGGTTAAAAGAGCAGATCCGAATTTTTTTAGATTTTATCATAAATCAGGAGACATTTCATTTTATTCTTTTTTTTGATGAGGAATGGAAACCACAATCGGATTTAATATCATTCGGTCATGATATAGAAGGTTCGTGGTTACTATATGAGGCTGCCGAGGTTGCGGGAGATGAAGAACTGCTGGGCAAAGTAAAAGACGTTTCCGTTAAAATGGCGACCGCCTGTTTAAACGAAGGCCTTGATGACGATTCCGGGATGTTGTATGAGGCAAATCCGGAAAACGCGATCGATTCGGACAAGCACTGGTGGCCGCAGGCCGAGGCGGCGGTAGGTTTTCTGAATGCTTATCAGTTGACCGGGGACATGCGATTTTACGAGGCGTCGGTCAACTCCTGGCTTTTTATTGAGGATTATATCGCCGACAGGAAGTATGGTGAATGGGTGTGGCGGGTGACCAAGGATCGTAAATCCATCAACAAAAGTCCGAAAATTTCGGCCTGGAAAGCCCCTTATCATAACAGCAGGGCCTGTATTGAAATTATAAACCGGCTCAAAACATTGGATAAATAAATTTTTGATTCATATAAATGTATTCAGGGACAATGTCATGGATCGAAATATTTTTAACAGCCGAATAAAGTCTTTATATGAGCAGCACAAAAAGTTTCTGGAAATCAAAAATGAGAAAAAAGAACGCGGCAACGGCATTGTTGAGCGTTACAGGAATCCTGTTTTAACGGCCGGGCATACTCCGATACACTGGCGTTACGATTTAAATTACGATACGAACCCGCACCTGCTGGAAAGAATCGGGATAAATTGTGTTTTTAACGCCGGGGCTATTGAACTGGACGGGAAAATTTGTCTTGTCGCCCGTGTTGAAGGCGCGGACAGAAAATCATTTTTTGCCGTTGCCGAAAGCATTAACGGCATTGATCAATTCAAATTCCGGGATTATCCGATAACCATGCCGGAAACAGACGATCCCGACATAAACGTCTATGACATGCGGCTTGTGCGGCATGAAGACGGCTGGATATATGGCCTGTTTTGCACCGAGAGAAAGGACCCGACTGTGCCTCGTGAAGATACGTCCTCCGCAATCGCCCGGGCCGGTATTGCAAGAACCCGCAACCTCAACGAGTGGGAACGGCTCGCGGATTTCAAGTCCAATTCTCCCCAGCAGCGCAATCTTGTACTGCATCCCGAATTTGTCAACGGCAAATACGCCTTTTACACCCGCCCGCAGGACGGATTCATTTCCGCCGGGTCTGGCGGCGGTATTGGCTGGGCCTTATCCGGCAGTATAGAAAATGCTGTTGTCGGTGAGGAGATTATTGTTGATGACCGCCAGTATCATACCATCAAAGAGGTCAAAAACGGGCAGGGTCCTGCCCCCATCAAAACGGCTAATGGATGGCTGCACCTGGCGCACGGTGTACGCAATACGGCCGCGGGTCTGCGGTATGTTTTATATGTCTTTGTAACAAAATTAGACGAACCGCATAAAATAATCTATTCGCCGGGCGGGTATTTTATGGCCCCGCAGGATGAGGAACGCACCGGTGATGTGTCGAACGTTTTGTTTGCCAACGGATGGGTGGCACGCGATAACGGCGACATCTTAATATATTACGCCTCATCCGATACGCGGATGCATGTCGCGACAACAACGACAGAAAAAATGCTGGACTACGCCATGAACACTCCACCCGATCCGGGCCGGTCTTACGCCTGTGTTCAGCAGCGAAACGAGTTAATCAGTAACAATCTCGAAATATTAAAATCAATGAATATCGATTATTGACTTTTATTATACTTGTGTCTGATTATATCGAGGTTTACAAGTGTTATTAAAAAAATGAAGGAGTATGCTATGCCTCGACCTACGCGGCGCGAATTTATTCGAAAAGCGGCATTTGGAGCAGCCGGAGCGATCTTTTCCGGAATGAATTTTAACTGCTCCCGCCTAACCCAAACATTACCGAATATCGTGATTATATTTGTAGACGATATGGGTTACGGCGATATGACGCGTACCGGTCACCCGACAATCCGGACCCCGAATCTGGACAGAATGGCCAGTGAAGGCGTTATGATGACCCAGTTCTATACGGCTAATCCGGTTTGTTCACCATCGCGGGCGGCGCTGTTGACGGGCCGCTGGCCGATCCGCACCGGAGTTGTGAAGGTATTTTTCCCGTTTCATAACATCGGTCTGCCCAAAAATGAAATAACCCTTGCCGATCTGCTGAAAACTAAAAATTACGCGACCGGTTGTATCGGCAAATGGCATCTTGGTCATAAAAAAGAGTACTTACCCAACAGCCGTGGCTTTGATTATTATTACGGTATACCCTACAGTAATGATATGGATAATGAACGTCGCGGTGACCCGCCTATACCCGTTATGCGAAACGAAGAAATTGTGGAACAGCCGGCCAACCAGGACCTGCTGACAAAAAATTATACCCGGGAAGCGATACAATTTATAGAACGAAACAAGGACAAGCCGTTCTTTTTGTACCTGGCGCACACCATGCCCCATTTCCCCTTGCATGTTTCCGATAATTTCAGGGATACTTCCAAACGCGGGTTATATGGCGATGTCATCGAAGAAATTGACTGGAGTGTCGGGCAAATATTGGATACATTAAAGCGGCTGGGCCTGGAAGACAACACATTTGTCGTTTTTACCAGTGATAACGGACCCTGGAAGATCAAGAAACAGGACGGCGGCAGCGCCGGACTGTTGCGCGGTTACAAGGCCACAACCTGGGAGGGTGGGATGCGCGAACCGTTTATCGCCAAATTCCCGGGCAGGATTCCTGCCAATACGGTAACAACGGAAATCGGCACGACCATGGACCTTTTCGTGACCTGTCTGAATTTGGCGGGGGTAGCACCTCCGGTCGACAGGACGATTGATGGTCACGATATGTTGCCTGTTCTGCAGGGAAAAGAAAAATCCCATACAGAAAAAATATTTTATTATTATAATGATAAGTTGAATGCGATCCGCGTCGGACATTATAAACTGCATTTCCGCAAGAGTCCCGGCGATTATAGCTGGCAGGATTGTGATCCGTATGAATTGTATGATCTGTTGACCGATCCTTCGGAGAAATACGACCTGGCCGCAGAAAAACCGGAAATTGTAAAACAGTTAAGCCGGGAAGCCGATGAATTCAGGGCGGAAATTGAAAGAAAAAATGAAAACCGGGATTTGATCGAGACATTAATGAAAAATGGTTAATCCTGAACAGGCTATGATACACAGATTCGGATTTTATAATGTAAAACATGAAAGCGTATATGAGAACGTTTATATTTAATACATATATTACAACCAATACAAAATAAATTGGAGAAGTAAAATGAAAAAAAACGAAAACAACACAAGACGGGATTTTATAAAAAAAACCGCCCTGACCACCTCGGCATTAGCGCTTGGTTCGACAATACCCGGCGGGGTACTTGGCGCAAATGATAAGATACGTGTCGGTTTTATCGGTGTCGGCAACAGGGGTTCCCAGTTATTGGAAGGATTTATGACAAATCCAGATGTGGAAGTTGCCGCGTTATGTGATTTGTATGAACCTTATTTACAAAGAGACAGAAGTAAGGTAGCGCAGTGGATTTTTGACGAAGTGGGAGACGGACGCATCCCTAAAATGGGCGAAACATTTACTTCCGAAGTGAAAAGGTACAAAGATTTTCGTAAGTTGCTGGAACAAAAAGATATCGATGCCGTATGTATTGCCACACCGGATCACTGGCATGCGGTACAAACTATAATGGCATTGGATGCGGGAAAAGATGTTTATGTGGAAAAACCGCTGACAATAACGATCCATGAAGGCCGCAGGATGGTCGAAGCGCAAAAAAGGACCGGGCAGATAGTACAGGTCGGTTTGAATAGAAGAGGTTCAAAAGTATATCAAAAGTTAGCGCAAATGATACAGGAACAGAAAATCGGTGAGGTCTCGATCTCCAGGGCGTACCGCATCAGTAATATGTATCCCGACGGGATCGGAAGCAGGAAACCAGTGCAAACCCCAAAAGATTTTGACTGGGACATGTGGCTTGGGCCGCGCGAATTCATTCCATTCCAAACTAATATTTTTCCGTACAAGTTCCGCTGGTGGAGCGCGTATTCATCGCAAATGGGCAACTGGGGAGTCCATTATATGGATACCATCCGCTGGTTGTTGAATGAAAAGGCCCCTGTTGCGATTTCCGCTCATGGGTCCAATTATATCAAAGATGACAGGACTATTCCCGATACCATGGAGGTCACATTTGAAATGGGGTCCGGCGTATTAATATCCTTCAGCATTTATGAAGCCTGCGGCGGTCAGGACCTTCCGTATGGAGAAATCGAGTTTCGGGGTACAAAAGGAACATTTTACAGCGACGACAGCAGTTACAGGATAGAACCATCCAGAAATGGTCAGTTTCAGGACTGGACGGAATTGATGCAGGCCGAGGAATTCAGTCTTGAAAAACGCGAGGACCCGACTAAATATTTGATCAGAAACTTTTTAGATAACGTCAAGTCGCGCGGAACTGTGTGGTGCCCGCTGGAAGAAGGTCACCGTTCGACCTCTTTTGCTCATCTGGCCAATATCGCCTATGAAACGAAAAAAAGATTAGAGTGGGATGCGGAAAAGGAACTATTTACCAATTGCGATGAAGCCAATAAGTTATTGCATTATCAATATCGTGGCAACTGGAAACTTTAAAATTTTTATAAACGGCACGTGTGTCCGGTGATTGCCGGGCACACGTTCAACTTTTCATAAAATTCTTATCGATCAAAATGTATATATAAACTTTTGGTTTGATATTCCGGATTATTTCCCTCCATGACCAATATGCTGTTTTTTATAAAAATAGCATATTAAGGTCGAATAAATCACAGGCAATTTTAAAGGACGGTTATAAAATAATTTATTGCAATTCGTTACAAATTTGTTATTTTAGTGTAATTATAAATTTTTGAAAATAATAATCAACGCATGGCAGAAAAGCAGAAATTGTCTTTTGTACGTTTTATATAAATTTAATATTTTACACGACGCCGGAATGTAATCGAAGCTGGAAAAATAAAAAGTATATTAACTTTTTTTGATGAGTGCAATATGGAACAAAACCAAGAAAAAAAAGAAAAACTTGATAATCTGGTCAAACTGGTTAATGATTCCGAGATTTCATCGATTAAAGGCATTGTATCCAACATCATAAAAACGATAAATGATCTTTCTTCCACCGCCAAGGATTTGAAAGATATTATTCAAATTGATCCTCCGCTCACGGCAAAAATATTAAAGCTGGCAAATTCTGCATATTATTCAACCAGGAGTAAAATCAGTGAAATTGAGCATGCTGTGATTTGGGTAGGATATGATGCCGTAAAGGAATTGGCCCTTAATCAGAAAGTTTGTGAAATATTTAATCGGGATGAATCCATCGAGGGGTATTCCAGGTATTTATTATGGAAAAACAGTATAGGGGTCGCGTTACTCGGAAAAATGATTTACAGGCGCGAGTTCGGGGAAAAGGGTGAGGATATTTATGCCGCCGGATTGTTGCGGAATATCGGAATTATTGCAGAAGATCAATTTCTGCAATCGGCTTTCCGGGACACCCTGAAAACGGCTAAAAACAAAAAAAAGAATCTGAATTTTGCTGAAAATGAGATTTTCGGATTCGATCATACGGAAGTGGGAATGGCCATCGCAACGGATTGGAAATTCCCGACCGAATTAATCAGATGTATTGAATTTCATCATAATCCAATGGAAGTCGAAGAAGTATATTTGAAAAGAAAAGTATATACTTTATTTATTGCCGATTATTTATGCCAGGAAAATCATATAGGTTATTGTGATGCTCCGCATATGGATGAGGAACTGTTTGTTGAATGCAGGAAGGCTTTAAAACTTGAAAGATATGCATTACAATTAATCGTTGATGACATGATAAAAGAACTAAAACAAATGGAACTCCAGGGAGTTTTTTAATATGGCAGATTCTGATAAAAAAAATGACCTGGAACAACAGGTCAAAATCCTGGAAACGAAAATCAAACATTTGACCAATGATTTGAACCTTACCCGGCAGGACTATGAAGATTCGATGGCAAAGTATTTCGATATCTATTCGAATATGGAGAAAAAAGTCAATGAACGGACGGCAAAACTAAAAGAACTTCAAAATATTTTAAAAATTAAAAATCAACAATTGGAAATAATGGTTGATTCTTCTCCCGGAATGATTTTTTATAAGAACAGTAAGGAACAATACGTCAGGGTAAATAAGAAATTTGCTGAAATGTTTGGATTAACCATAAGTAATATTCTCGGCAAAACTCATTCGGAGATATTCCCGGGCGATTTTGATAATATCATCGGTAATGATCAGGAAGTATTGAGGAAAAAGGCGCCTGTTTTAAACAGGGCCGGTTTCATAAATACGGTTAAAGGTCAGCGGCATATGTTGATCAATAAAGTACCTTACAAGGATATTGATGGAAATATAATCGGGATCATCGGTTTTGTTATTGATATGACGGATATGTATAAGGTTGAACAGGAGAAAAATGATTTAAAGGAAAAGCTGGTTAGGGCCGAAAAGATGGAAGCCATTGGTCTTTTAGCTGGCGGCGTTGCCCACGATTTGAATAACATTCTAACCGGTATAGTCAGTTACCCGGATTTGTTGTTGTTGGAAGTACCCGAGGATAGCCCGTTAAGAAAGCCCATTATTACTATTCAGGAATCCGGATTAAAAGCGGCCGCAATTGTACAGGACCTTTTGACACTTGCACGAAGAGGGGTTATCAAATCCGAAATCGCAAATGTTAATGAATTGATTAATGATTATCTGAATTCACTTGAATACGACAAGTTGAAATTAAATCACCCGAATGTGATCGTAAAAACTGAATTGGACAAAAAGCTGCTGAACATAAGATGTTCGCCGATACATATCGTTAAAACGATCATGAATCTGGTAATCAATGCCGCGGAAGCTATGCCGGAGGGCGGTACTGTAATTTTAGGTACAAAAAACTGTCATATCGACAGAGCATTTAAGGGTTATGAGAATATCAAAGAAGGTGATTATGTCCTTTTACAGGTAAAAGATACCGGAATGGGAATCTTCGGGGAAGATATAAACAGAATTTTTGAACCGTTTTATACCAATAAAGTTATGGGTAAAAGCGGAACCGGTCTGGGGATGGCCGTTGTGTGGGGTGTGGTAAAGGACCACAAGGGATATATTGACATAAAAAGTAAACCGGATGAAGGTACATCCATAACCCTATATTTCCCCGTTACACGTAAGAATATTTCCAGGGAGATAGCAAAATTTTCAATCAATGATTATATGGGAAACGGTGAACTCATTTTGGTCGTTGATGACATTCCTGAACAACGGGACATCGCATCATTATTGCTGAAAAAATTGAATTATCGTGTGAAAAGTGTATCCAGTGGGGAGGAGGCAATAAAATTTGTCAAAAATAATTCCGTCGATCTCGTAATTCTGGATATGATTATGACGCCGGGAATAGACGGCTTTGATACTTTTAAAGAAATGATAAAATTTAATCCGGGCCAAAAAGCCGTCATAACAAGCGGCTTTTCGGAAACCGAGCGGGTGAAAGAAACACAGAAACTGGGCGCCGGAGTATATCTTAAAAAACCGTATCTGTTTGAAAAATTTGCCAGAACAATTAAAAATGAGTTACAAAAGTAAACTTTTTGGCAATAGGACCACACAATGAAGACTGATGGACTGATTGCTATCATTTTAGTATTGATGATTAATGTTATATCATCTATAAATATCATCGAAAATAAATACGTCCGGCTGTCACATTAAACGGAAATAAATGATAAAACCTGGATAAGCCACAAAGATATTTTACAGGGCGGGACAACGGTTTTTTAGGGGGTCCAAAGCAAGTAAGAAATTCGGTGCCGTCAAACAGTCTTTGCCCCCGGTTGCTGCTTATTAATTTGAAAACCGAAAAAGAGGTGTCTGATAATGAAAAGAATATCACTGTTGATAATTTTATTAGTTTTTTCCTTATCCTGTTCCAATAACGTCGTAACCAAAACCTATACGGAGAAATTTGAAGGATTGACCCAGCTTGTACTGGCCTCGGAAACCAAAAATGTCAATTTTGTGGAAGAGGTCAAAAAGACCGCGCTGGTTTTTCTGACCAGTAACGCCAAGGTTGAAGTCAATTCCAGCGTTACATTTGATTTTTACCTGGATTTTGAAAAAGATCCCTATCAGATCGATTATGATAAAAAAAACAATGCGCTCAATGTCTCAGCGCCGCGAATACGGGTGAAAAAGCCGGTAATCAATAATTCAACCGTGAGTTACCCGGAAAGAGGCATTCTGGTGAATGAAGATCGTGAGGCCGTGCAAATTCTTGAAACCCTGACCGATCGATTTATTAGTGAAGGTGAAGAATTACTAAAAGAGCAATATGTCATGGATAAATGCCGTGAAAAGGCTGTTGAGTTTTTCAAAGATATGTCCGAGGATATGTCCCTGAATGTCAAAACGGTAAATGTGACTTTTCAGGAGCCGGAGCAATAAATCCGGGGACAATATTTAAAAATAAAAAAGCCCTGTTCACGTATCGCAGGGCTTTTTTTGTTTGGGTCGGGAAATATGATGATTTCAATAATATTCAAAAATATATATATAAAGGGAACAACCCGAATTTGAATGGTTGTTCCTCGGATAAGGAATATTGATTGTCGGGCTGGAGATAATATTAATTTTTAGATTTTATCAATGAGCGAAAATCTTTAGTTTTATCTACGAAAATTTTTTACATAGGTTTCAGAAAATTTTTTTAACGGTGTGATTTTAAAAGTGGTCATAAATAAAATATATGTTGCGTGAAATCATTTTCACTTGCAAATGTCCGTTAACATTGATATAATTTATCGTTTAAATGTTTAACATATTATTTTTCGAGCCGGCAATATTTTTGTGTAATGGCAACCTAACCGTTTAATATTGTCTGAAAAAGATAACAATTGATTGGATAAAGAAAACAATGCGGCGGCAATAATGTACAAAGGCGAACAAATTATACTCCGGGAATAAATAAAAAATATCATCCTTTTATGACATAACAGGAAAGGAAAGTGATATGGCACGGTCAATAATAAATTTTTCCTTCAAAAGGGAATCATTTCGTTTGTTGATTCTGGTGTTATCATTAATTTTTTTATTCTGTTTGTTAAATGACGTTTCCGCTGGTGTGGATGTCTGGGAAGATTCATTGACGGTTCCCACTTACCTGGTTGATCCGCCGAATCCCATGCCGCGTTTTTACGAGGGACGGACGCACCAGGGTGTACAACGGAGGGTGTATCCGTATCCCATGAACGACGGGCTGACGCGTACCAAGGAGGACAGGTCTTACCACATTGTTTATCTCGAAAATGAATATATAAAAATTGGCGTTATGCCGTGTATGGGGGGACGAATTTTTTCCGCCGTGGATAAAACCAACGATTACAAGTTTTTTTACGTACAGCATGTTATCAAACCGTCCCTGATCGGTATGCTCGGTTACTGGATATCCGGCAGCAATGCCTGGGGATTCCCGCACCATCACGGGCCTAACACGGTCAAGCCCATGGAATATCGTATATTGGATAATTCGGACGGCAGTAAAACAGTCTGGATTGCCAACACCGACAGAAGACACCGCATGCGGATATTGATCGGTTACACGGTCTTTCCGAACTCATCAATTGTTGAAATGACCATCCGGCCGATGAACAGGACCCCCATTGTTAATTCATTTTTGTTCTGGGCCAATCCGTCAGTGCATGTGGATACCACCTACCAGGTCATATTTCCGCCATCCGTCAAATATGTCACCCAGCATGCCAAGCGGGAGATGACAACCTGGCCGATAGCCGACCGCCGTTATAATAATTTCGATTACAGAGGTGTGAATATCAGTTTGTGGAAAAACATCGGCGTGCCGTCATCCTTTTTTTCATGGAATCCGCAGGAAGATTATTTTGGCGGATACGATCACGGCAAACAGGCCGGGACCGTATGGATCGGCAACCATCATATTTCACCGGGAATGAAATTTTGGGCGTGGGGAAATAATCCGGGCGGCGACCGTGCCAATGAAGGATTGACCGATAATGACGGCCATTACATCGAACTGATGGCGGGCGCCTATACCGATAATCAGCCGGATTACAGCTGGCTGCAACCCTATGAGGGCAAATCCGTAAAGATGGTCTGGTTTCCCATCCGGGAACTGGGAGGACTCAAATACGCCAAAAACAACGGCGCCCTAAATTTTGGTATTACCGATAATGATACGGCAGTTTTTGGCCTGAATACAACGTCGCCTCATAATTCGGCAAAAGTGAATCTCAGGGCAGGCGACAGGCTGTTATTTGATAAAGTCATTGACATCGATCCGGGTAAACCGTTTACAGCGAACGTTGCGTTACAAACCGGTTTAACGGAAGATGATCTGTCGCTGGAATTGATCTCAAGCGACGGTGAAATTCTACTTTCCTATGAACCCGCAAAATATAAATCAGCCGGCGAGCCGATGCCGGAGCCACTGAAGGCCCCGCTGTCGCCGGAAGAAATAAAAACCGTCGAAGAACTCTATCTGACCGGTTTGCGGCTGAACCAGTTTTATAACGCTTCCCTGGACCCCTTGCCGTATTATCAGGAAGCGCTCAAACGCGATCCCGGGGACTACCGGGTGAACACACAACTGGGAATTCTGGCTATCAAGGAAAAAAAGTGGCAGGAGGCGGAACAAAGATTGCGGACCGCCGTCGACAGGATCACGTCCAATTATACGCGTCCAAAAGACGGCGAGGCCCTGTATTATCTCGGCGTCGTATTAAAAGCGGAGGGTAAATACAAAGAGGCGTATGATTATTTGTACCGTGCAACCTGGAGCGCCGCCTGGCATACCCCGGCATATTATGAACTGGCGGAAATCGACTGCCGCCGGGGTGATTACGCGCAGGCGCTGAATCATTTAGACCGCTCCATCTCGACACAGGCAAACAACCTGAAAGCGTTGAACCTGAAAGCGGCCGTTTTGAGAAAATCGGGTTACCATGATTTGGCCCTGCAACTGACCGATCAGATCGGTCGGATGGACGCACTCGATTTTTTCTCCAGAAACGAAACCGGCATCATCAAGGTGGAAAGAGGAGAAACGCAACAGGCAAAAGTTGTAATGGATGATTTGAATAAGATCATGCGTGACGATGTTCAGGTTTACCTGGAACTGGCGACCGATTACGGCAACTGCGGCCTTTATGACGAAGCGATAGATGTGTTGTCCCGGCTCGCGGATAAGGAGAATACATTCCCGATGCTGTATTATTATCTGGGATATTTTTGCGCCCAAAAGGGCGATACGGCAAAGGCAAAAGAATATTGCCTGACCGCAAGTCAACAACCGCATACCTATTGTTTCCCGTTCCGCGCAGAGTCTGTCAATGTTCTGAACTTTGCTTCGGAAATAAATCCCGGCGACGCGCGTGCTCCCTATTATCTGGGAAATCTGTTGTATGAGTTACAACCCGAACACGCGATAACCGAGTGGGAAAAGTCCCGCACTCTGGACGCTTCTTTTTATATTGTGCATCGCAACCTGGGTTTGGCTTATGAAGAGGTTGAGAACAACATACCCAAAGCCCTGGCGAGTTATGAAAATGCTGTTGCGTGCAACAGTAAAGACCCGCGGCTGCTGTTCGAGATCGATGAACTGTATGAAAAGAACAAGGTCGCACCGGAAAAGAGATACGCATTGTTAAATAATAATCACGAAACTGCCAGACTCCGGAGCGAATCATTACTTCGCGAAGCGACATGTGCCATGCAGATCGGCAAATATGATGAAGCGCTGGAAATACTGTTGAATAATTCGTTCCCGCAGTTTGAGGGCGGCCGTGAAATGCAGGATACTTATCTCAATTCGTTTGTCATGAGAGGTCTTGAACATTTCAGGGCGGGCCGGTATAATGAGGCACTCCGGGATTATCAGACGGCACTGGCTTATCCGGTAGGCCGATGGGGCAGGTCGAGATGGGCGCAGTTTTACTATCTTGCCGGTTCCGCTTATGAGGCGCTGGACCGGGCCGACGAGGCAAATGAAAATTTTGAAAAAGCGCTGGCAGTTGATATCAGCGACCGGGACAATGAATCTGTCTATTACCATGGACTGGCGTTAAAAAAACTGAGACGTGAAAATGAGGCCGGTAAAGTTTTTGCGGAGCAGTTGTCCCGTGCTCAACAGGAAACCGGCAGTGAATTTTTCAGACAGTTTGAGGCCGGTTTATCGCGAGACTCACGTATGGCGATAAATCATTATCAGGCCGGTCTTGCCTATGAGGGAATGGGACAAAAGAAAAAGGCGGCAGAAGAATTTTCCAAAGCGCTTGAACTGGACCCCGGACAGGTGTGGAGCAAAATCCATCTGCAATATTTGGATAAATAGGATTTTTACAGAATTAATTTCCCCCGGAAGGTTTTGATGATCTGTACATACAGGGCTTTTACTCAAAATAAGAGTATGATATTTAAGCCCTGTTTGTTATATTTTATCTGTTTTGAAACGACCCTGATTTTATTCTATACAGCGTAATGATATGAATTTATTTAATACTTTCGAACAGTTATCCCCGGATATCAAAACCTCGTTACAGAATATTTTAAAGGAAAACCTGGAACGGTTCTTAACTTCGCCGCATGAGCCGCCGGCTATCCGCGTCAATACCCTGAAAACCACCATCGAACAGTTTACACAAAAATTGCGGGAGTGGGGGATCAATTATTCCGTCCATCCTTATAATCCGGCCGGAATGATAATCCATCAGGATGACCGGCCGCTCACACACACATTGGAATTTTTTTGCGGGGAATTTATGGTCCAGGGCATATCCTCCCAGATACCCGTAAGGGTGCTGGATCCCCGGCCCGGAGAAACGATCCTGGATCTGGCTGCGTCTCCGGGCTCCAAATCCACACAAATTGCCGCGTTTATGCAAAACACGGGGCGACTGCTTTTATGCGATCCGTCCATAAACCGGCAGCAGCCCCTGTTGACCAATTTAAGCCGCGCCGGAGTTATTAACGATGTGTACCTGGGAATTCCCGGACAACGGACCGGCAGGTTGTTCCATGAATTTTTTGACCGGGTGCTTGTTGACGCGCCCTGTTCCGCGCTTTCCAAATTGCCGGGTCACATATCACGCGGCGACCGCTGGAGAACGTCCGACCTGCTGAGTAAATTGCAGAATATTCAGTATCATCTGCTGGTGTCTGCAATCAAAGCGGTCAAAAAAGACGGGATCATTGTCTATTCCACCTGCACCCTGACCGCCGAAGAAAATGAACAAATGATCGATAGAATATTAAAGCTATATCCCGTAAAGATTGAAAAAATAGATATGCTTCACGGGCCATCAATTTCTCCGGGAATGACCGAATATAACGACCGGAAATATCATACATCTTTACGGGAAGCGAAGCGTATTTTACCTTTCCCTGATCCCTTTGATGTCTTTTTTATTGTCAAATTGCGAAAAACCGAATCGGTTCCTTCACAGGATTTTTATAAAGAATGTGATTACAACAGTTTTAACGGGTATAATGATGAGAACATCGCCCCGATTTTGGAATATTTATACCGGCGCTGGGGTGTGGAACCGGACTTTTTCGCGGATTACCGGTTTCTGCTGACGAGTAAAAAATTATGGCTCGTGCAGAAAAGCTGGGAACGCTACCCTGCTGAACGTTTCGTCAAGGCCGGATTGCCGCTGGCCATACGAAAAGGCGAAAACTGGAAATTGTCAAACGCGAGTGTGCAGTTTTTAAAAAACAGGATCAAAACGGGGATTATATCGTTAAATAAAACCCAACTAACGGAATTATTTTGTTCGGGACAAATGCCTTATACCGGGGCGCGTAATGGTTATTACGTCCTGAATTATGAAAATGAAAACATTGGAATTGTATCCGTTATGACGGGAGTGATGAAAATTTCCCTGCCGCATCGGTTTCATTTACGGATATAGATATATGGAATGATGTTGCAGATTATGTGTATAAAATATTGCGAACTTGATTTTTAACTGCTATATCATTAATTTAATATTCATTAATAATTATTTTATTTATTGAGGTTTATTTATGACTGTTACTGCTGATTCTGTTGAAAAAATATACGAGATTATGGTCGAAAAATTGAGCAAATTTGTTCCCAAAGTTGAGTTAAGATATAAAGCCGAACTGACATTTGAGATAAATCAGTTAAAGAAGGAAAAAAACGCGGTTATACTGGGCCATAATTATATGGAACCGGCGCTGTTTCATACCGTGCCCGATTTTACTGGGGATTCACTTGGACTGGCGCGTGAAGCGGCGAAAACGGACAAGGACATCATCGTGTTCTGCGGCGTCCGGTTTATGGCCGAAACCGCCAAAATATTGAGCCCCGAGAAAACTGTGCTGCTGCCTTCTCCCAAGGGCGGCTGTTCGCTGGCGGAAAGTATCACCGCCGAAGACGTGCGTAAATTGCGTGAACAATATCCCGGAGTGCCCGTCGTTACCTATGTCAATACTTATGCGGATGTCAAGGCGGAAAGCGACGTGTGCTGTACTTCCGGGAATGCTGTTGAGGTGGTGGAATCTTTTAAAGATCAGACCATTATTTTTCTTCCGGATGAATTTATGGCCAAAAATATTGCCCTGGAAACGGGCAAGCATATTATTTTTCCCACCAATAATCCCGCAAACCTGAAAAAAAGCGGCAATGGTCTCGATTACAGGATGATCGGCTGGAACGGCAAATGCGAGGTGCATGAACAGTTTACGGTTGAGGATATCGTCAATGTACGCAAGCAGTTCCCGGATGTAGTCGTGCTGGCGCATCTGGAATGCAAGCCGGAGGTGATAAATGCGTCCGATTATTCCGGCAGTACATCCGGGATGATCCGATATGTGGAGGAAACCAAAGCGCCGCGTTATTTATTGCTGACCGAATGCAGTATGGGTGACAACATTGCCGCCGCGAATCCGAAAAAAGAGATGCTGCGCTTGTGCAGTATTCGCTGTCCCCACATGAATGAGATTACGCTCGAACAGACCCGGGACGCATTGAAACTGAACCGGTATGTGATCGATGTTCCGGAAGATATTCGTAACCGCGCTAGGGCTGCGGTGGACAGGATGATTGCGATCGGGTAGGTACTTTTCGGTATGTCCCGACATCCCGACCAAATTTTGCCAGACTCCCCGCTTTTATTTTCCCATCAAGGTGAGACTGGATTTGGGATTTTTGGAGGAACTTTATCTTTTATAAGAACCAATCCGCTAAAAATCAACAGATCAATTCCCTTTTTAGTTCCGCAAAGGCTCCTGGCTTTGCGGCAGATGTGAAAAACGCGCAGGCGGGAGCCTCCGCGAAACTGAATTTCAATCTCCTGGAGAAATTATTTCATGAAAAACGCCCCGGGGTGTATAATTTAAGGAGTTATAATTTTTTCATGTGCCCGTGGTCCATATAGACGACACCCCGGTGCGTGGGCTGCAAGTTCTGCAAGGGTTCCTGTCCTTGCGGGTGTTGCTGATTTGAGTATATCAACGCGGAAGCGGGGGCCTCCGCGGAACTGAATCATGCTATTACAACTAAAATCAGTCTCGCTTTTAAGGATAATATCGGGATATGTTCTTTGCGGCTTTCCCTCTTTTTCTAACCCAAAATCCGCCGCCTACGATAAAAAGCAGGCCAAACCCTTCTAACAGATATAAAGAAACAGGCGGGGAATGTCTTGCCGGGCCGGGATCGCCGTACAGGGTGAAAGAAGCCCAGTAAAATGGGTGCTGGTAAAACATGTCGGCACCGGAATGGCCAGGCCAGTTAATAAAGTCGCGTTTTGCCTTTGCCAGTGCGTCTGATTTTGTTAATTTTTCTTTAAAATAATAACGGTAGAATTCCGGCAGCAGAAATGAGGTAAACCGGTCATCCACTTTCCAAAGGGATAACAATACGGAATGAGCGCCGGCGCCAAGGAATAACCTGGGCAGGCCCATGATGCCTTCGGCTTTGATGTTTTTACCGCGGCCCGTTTCGCAGGCGCTGAGTGTGACCAGATCGTTATCCAGCTTTAAGTTATTTATTTCATATCCCATTAAAATACCATCCTCTGTGGAGTCCTCCCCGGAAGCGAGAATAAGGCCGGAAAAGTCATCAAAACTGGTATCCACAAAAGCGTGCGAGGCGATATGCAAAACATCATAATGCGGGGCGCGGTCCATAAATGTTTGTTCCGATGCATTTTCCCGGCTGTATATGTGTGCGGCTGGGGCAATGTTTTTTATATTTTTCCCCTCGGCATCGGCAAAGGGCAGTGGTTCGAACCGCCAGCCGGTGCGAAATCGGAACTGCAGCATTTTGTCCGCGCTTTCCACGATCCGGGTGTAGGGATTGGCAAACACCAGCAATTGCTTTTTGGGCAGCAGGGATTTTTTTTTGTCCCGGAATATCGCTGATGTGGAACTGTAAAAAATCGAGTGCTTTTGTAATAAAAAATATTCCGCGTAATCTGGATCATCAACAGGTGCATAAACCGCTTTTTCCGGTTTTCCCAATAAAAGAACCTCAAAAGGAAGGTTCAATAAAACACCTTCCGGTATAATGAATAAACGTTCCGGCAGCGGGAACTGTTCACGGATCGGTTTGAACAGTATATTATACAATTGGTATGCCGTAACTGCGCGAAACGGTACATTGCCGGCGGACTCTTCGGTTATATTGCGCAGGGGGGTGATCAGCGAATCGACCTGTAGCTGTAAAGATTCAGGTGTAATATTTAATGACACCAGGGCGGATGTGTCCCCGGTTGCGGCCAGAACAAATGAACCTTTTTCATCGATATGGTACATAAGCAGTCCGCAGTCGTGTTTTTTCAAGTGACGCCTTATGTCGCTCAATGAGATTGCCGGTTGGGAAGCGGACACGCCGATATCCCGATGCAGACTGTCTGATATTTGCAGCTTTTGTGAAATTAGTTCATATTTGGCAGCCTCAAGACCGGCCATTAATTCGTCCCATTGCTCCGTTGTACGTGACGTACCCGCCTGCTGCCTTAGCCGGTATTGTGTTTTTTGTAGATTCCGGCATGCACTCAAATAATTATCGTTTCCGCCGCCCGGATCGGATTTTGTTTTTTCGGCATACAGGTTATCTTTCAACGCCCGGCCGCGGTGTTTTTCCTCATAATAAAACAGGCTATCCAGGTAAACAGGATCGGCGTTTTGCAAATACTTTTCCCGGTAACAGCGGGCCAGACCGCGGTAAACCTGATAGTTATCGGAAAAATAACCGATGCGCAGGGTCTCGGCCTCTATTTCGCTGCGGGGGATTTCGATGTATTTTACGGATTTTTTATACCAGGAAATAGCCTGATCGACATAACCCATTTCCTCATAAGCCCAGCCTTCTGTAGTCAGGGCGTTGCGTAGTATATAATCGCTGTTTTGTCTGTAACCCCGGTTTATGACCGTGTCCAATTTGACAAGGGCCGTGTCGAACCGGCCGCACCTGATGTCACATTTCGCCTCCATAAGCAGGTACCATGCAGACAAAAATTTGTTTTCAATTATATCTAAGGTTTGGCGGGCCCGTGTATAATAATCACGCGCCCGGGAATAATTTTTTTCCAGCATATATGTTCGGGCAATTTGCGCCTGACAGTAGGCTTTAGATTCATACTCCCAGGTATCGGTAAATTGGTCAATTACCTGGTGAAAAAGCTTCCTTGATTCGGCCAGATCGTTTAAAGCAATCAGGTTGTTCGCCTGATTTATTATTGTCTGTCTGTTCAGAACCGGATTTTTTGCTTTTTCTGTCAGAACATGGGCTTTTTTATATTCTCGTTCCGCTAATTCCAGTTGAAACAGGTTCTTATATAAACTTCCTCTCCCAAGATAAATATTGATCAATAGTTCAATGTCGCCGCTGATTCGGGCGATTTTTTCACAATTGTCATATAGCGTTAAAGCCTGGGAATACTGCTGTAATTTATATCTCGAAAGGGCTTTATAAAAGATAAATGTTCCCACTCTTTTTGACTGTTTGTTTTGTTCAGCAATTTTCAAAGCTTCATCAAAATAATATATGACCAATGCGTATTCCCCCAATTTGTAAAACAAAGCTCCCATATTTTCGTAAATGAATAACAAAGACCTTATATCTTTAATCCCAAGCGCTCGGTCCAGGGCAGACCTGAAAAAACGTATTGCCTCGTCATAACTGGTTTTGTTTAATTGTAAAGTACCCTGAGCGCAGGTGAACAATATCTCGTATTCCCGGTCTTTTACTTGTTTGGAAATTTCCAATCCCGCAACAAAAACGGAATCCGCGCCGGCGAGCCGGTTTATCTGCATTAAACAAAGGCCGTATAAATAAAGAACGGGTAATTTATCCGATTTACTGTGTGTGAGTAAAGTTAATTTTGTAAACGCACCGGGATAATTCTGCTGCCGGAAATCAAGAAAGGCATAAAAAAGCGTTTTCGATTCATTATTCAGATCTGAAAAAAATAAAGTGTCCCGTCTGGATGGCTTTGCCGGAGAATCGCTTATGAAATCGGCATAATCTTTCAATAAATCAGGGGACGGCGTGCCCGCTCGCAGCGCTGTGTGAAAAGCTTGCAGAGCGCGTTCATATTGTTTTTGTCTGGAATACATGCAGGCCAGCGCCCACATACTGTTGTGGTAGCCGGCCGGATTTGTTTTTATTGTATTAAAAAAAAATTCGGCTCCGTCGAGATCGTCAGCGGACTGGTAATGTTCCAGTATTTTCTTATAGACACGTTCGAATTCCGGATGCTGTTTCAGGTAATCCTCAAGTACACGCAGCCTTGAGGCCGCGGATTTGTCCCTGATGGATTCCAATAACCGGTAGTATTCCGCATACTGGCCGGCCGATGTGGAATTGGGCATGACTGTTTCCGCGTATAGCAGAACAGGGAAAAATAACAGGATGATTTTAGAAATGTGACGCCGCATATTTATATTTCATGTTTTTTATTTTAAATAATATAAACGTACCTTCTTAAAAAACAAGTAAAAAAGGGGGAAAAAGAATATTTTATAATGGGTAATAAAAGAATTTAGGTATCGAAAAGACCGCTGCCTTTGGTACAGAGTGGGAATAAATTTTTTTCCGCAAAGATTCTTTCGTTTACGGCAGATACAAAAAGCGCAGAGGCGGAAGCCCCTGCGCGATGAAATTGTAAAGATAGTTTTACGGTTGTATCGGTGGTTTCGGCGGCGGCGGCGGCGGTTCCGGGGGATATTCATCCTGAGATGTTGCTCCCAGCGATTTTTGGATCGCTGAAATTTTCTTGTCCAGGCGGTTAACCCGGATCATCAGGCCGAGCATAAGAGCAATCGCGACCAGCACTAAAAGTAGCATTAAAATATCCATAAGCCTCTCCCTCTGTTACTATTTGTGCTTAACATCTTTGTGAATTATTAGATCCTTTAGTTTTTCGCTGTCGCTTTTGTATGGGCTGTCCGCAGGAATTTGCCCAATTTGTTCAAGCGCCAGCTGTTTTTCCCCCAGCAAATCATATGTCAGGCTCAAAAAGAAGTATTCTCGGTCACTTCCCTGCTGGTTGTGACTTACCGACAGTTCCACTGCGTGATGTAGATATGTGCTTGCTTTATTAAGGAAAATCTGTTTTTTAAATCTTGATTCACCGGCCAGCGCCAGGCAGGAAAGTCCCGAATAAAAATACGCTTCACGCAGCAGTGGATAAAAGTGCCCGTTTTGAATTTCCTCCTGTTGGGACAATATCTGCTCAAAGACAGATAGGGCGGTGGTATATTTTTGACGCAGATAATCACCCACGCCCAGCTTGATCTGGCTGAACATGGTGTCATAGGATGTGTTTTGTCCGGCCATGACAAGCGGGCCCCTTAAGGTGCTGTCGAATGCCAGTGTAACGGCATTGTTATTAAAATATTTGTTATAAATATCATGCCGTATCCGGTCCGGTTTTAAAACCAGATAACCGACCAGGCAGAACAGGACTAACGCGACAGTAACTAAAGAGTAACGTAAATTAGTTTGACGGTCATTTTTTATCAAAAAGAACTTTTTCAAGCTGTTGATTTTTGTTATTACCGCCGATCCGAGAGAGGGGTGGGAGCTTTTAATAAAAGCGGACATTTCCGCGATCAGTTCTGCGTTAGTTTTAATCCGGATTTCCCGAAGGTCATTTTCATTTACAGCACAACTCTTGTTTATTGCAGTAAGTTTAAGCATTAACCTGCTGTAAAAGTCGGGCGACTCATATAACAGGATTAAAAAATATTCGGCATCGGCAGGTTCAGGATTGCCGCTCAGCAGATTTAATAGTAGTTGTTCAGTTTTTGAGAAGGAGAAAGTTGTGTTTTTATATTGATTTATTTCTGTGATCTGTTTTTTTGTTTTACAAAAATCAATTAATTGAAATAACAGAGCATAACCCGGGTCCTTTTCTCTAATATCGTTAATTTTTTTCAGACTCTGGTCATTTAATTTGTTTTCAAGATAATCGATAATATAACGATGTGCGATTAGTACTTTTGTTTTCATATATTTGCCCCCGTGGTAATTTTTTGTGTCGCATAATAGAAATCTCTGATAAAGTTGTTATAACTTTCAAAACACCAGTAACAATCATTTAAATGTTGGATCAGGTGTGGTGTTGTATTTAAATTTTTTTGATTATTATCACTCAAAATGATATAAGCGATAAAAAATTCCGTATTGTTTTTTAAAAACGGTTTATCGGCCGAACATCCTGCCCTGGGTACAGTGTTGATGATTTTTTCCGGCATGCCCGGCTGATTATTCAGTTCATGATATCTGTTTTTTATTTTATAAAAAAATTCTTTGTCCTCTTCATTTAGTTTTAAATGATTAATGTTTTTATTCTGAATTTCATATAAAATAACCGCCAGTACCTGCCCTATTGACAAGTTTGTCATTTCCATATTATTCTGCAATCGTTTGAAAAATCAAAAGTAAAGAAGTTATTTTAATTGGGAATTGTTTAGTAAAAATCAACCTACATAATAGTGCATTCGAATTGCATAAAACTTTCAATTAATAAAGGTAAAATTAACTTTTTATTAAAATATGCCGCATTCTTGAGATAACGTTAATAAAGACCTGTTTATTAATACATTGATAAAATTTTTGCTGACGTATCATTTTTATGGACAGTTCATCCGAAGCGAACATCATAAATA
>JAFGSB010000135.1 GCA_016934825.1 Candidatus Zhuqueibacterota bacterium | reverse complement strand
TTGTCCTCCATTTGTTGAATGATTGCTTTGAAAACGTAATTTAATCATTTTTAACATGTGGAGGACCTTTTATATAATATCACGGATTTTCAGGTTGAAATATTTCAGTTAAAAAGAAATGAACTACCTCGCAGCAAGCTACGAGGTATCTAATGGTTATTCTTATTTGTATTCCTAAGCAAGCTTCGGGGAATTAAACCAGAAGAGATTAAAAATATATTTTTCCGTGTTTCATCCGTGAATATCTGTGGCTTTGGATTTTAACATACCCCACGGCGACGGACAATCAACCGGACGCGCTACAGGACGTCCCGTGGACGTGATGTCAAAAAAATTTTCCCCATACGTAAATAAAACACCCCCATTGTCCCATATAAAAAAGGAATTAAAGATGGGGGTGTTTTTATATGTGTATTACAGGCCGGTAATTACTTTATTAAAATTAGCTTTTTCATATTTACAAAATCACCGGTGGTCATTTTACAAAAATATATTCCGGACGGACAATCCCGGGCATTCCATTCTACGGTATAACTCCCCGCTTGTTTTTGCCCTGAGAACAGGATCTCTATTAATTCGCCCTTTATATTGTAAATACTCAGTTCCATCTCCGAAGTTTTGGGTAAATCAAATTTTATCGTTGTTGTCGGATTAAAGGGATTGGGATAGTTTTGAAATAACATATATGAATCGGGATAATTTAATCGTTCCGATCCGTTTTCAAATTGAACTTTCGTAGCGCTCCCATGACAAACAGCAAAATTATTGGAAGCCTTTCCACCCGCACCGGAAAAAGCGCCCCCGACATAGACATCGCTGCCAATGATAGAGATAGCCTCTACATATCCATAAATAACCCCGCCGCCCAGGGCCGACCAGCCCGAGCTGTTCCATTTGGCGATACTGTTCGCGGATTTTCCACCCGCCTCGGAAAACCAGCCACCCACATAGATATCACTTCCGGAGACGGTGATAGCATATACATCACCATCAACTCCATCGTCAAGGGCCGACCAGCCCGATCCGTCCCATTTGGCTATACCGTTCGCAGAAATTCCGCCTGCCTCAGCGAAAAAACCGCCAACATAGACATCTTCTCCGGAGACGGCGATAGCATATATATCTCCATCGATTCCATCGCCAAGGGCCGACCAGTCCGATCCGTCCCATTTGGCAATGCTGTTCGCGGATTTCCCGCCTGCCTCGGTGAAAAAACCACCGACATATACATCATCATCGGAGACGGCTATGGCTGTTACAAATGCATCTTCAAACCCGCTGCCGACTCCATCACCCAGGGCCGACCAGCTTGATCCGTCCCATTTGGCAATACCATTTACCAAAATCCCGTCCGCCTCGAAGAACCAGCCGCCAACATAGACATCTCCCCCGGAGACGGCGACGGCATATACCTCATCATCAACACCATTACCCAGGGCCGACCAGCCTGATCCGTTCCATTTGGCAATATTGTTCACGTTCAGACCGCCCGCATCGGCAAACAAACCTCCAACATAGACGTCACTGCCGGCAATGGCTACGGCATTTACATAAACCTCTTCCTCTTCGCCGCCAACTCCGTTACCCGGGGCCGACCAGTCTGATCCGTTCCATTTGGCAATTTGGTTTACAGAAAGATCACCCGCCTCGGTAAACAAACCTCCAACATACACATTACTACCAGAGACGGCAATGTCGTAAACGTCGTTAGAAAGACCCATACCTCCAGAAATATATGAAGTCATTGAACTCCAGTTATTGGTATTAAACCTGGCTATATGACTTGCAGACTGACCGCCCGCCTCGGTAAAATTACCCACGGCATAAATATTTTCATCAGAGACCGCTATGCCATACACATAACTGTTTACACCGGAATCCATTGCTTCCCAGCCCCAACCGTCCCATTCGGCAATATATTTCGCGGAGAATCCGCCCGCTTGAGTAAATTGACCTCCTGCATAGACATGACTACCGGCAACGTTAATGGCATTTACAGTAGCATTCACTCCGCTTCCCAGAGTCGACCAGCTTGATCCGTCCCATTTGGCAATATTATTGGCGGACCGGCCTCCAGCCAGAGTGAACCTGCCGCCAAAATAGATAAATGTGTCTATGACAGCAATTGTATTTATATATGTACTTAAAAAAAGACCGTCTACGCCATCGCCCAAAGCAAACCAGTTTGAACCGTTCCATCCGGCAACGTAATTAACGGACATATTACCAGCCCCGGTGAACCAGCCTCCGACATAAACATCACTCCCTGAGATGGCAATGGCATTTATTGTACCATTCACTCCATTGCCCGGAGCCGACCAGCCCGATCCATCCCATTTGGCAAACCGATTCGCGGGTAATCCGCCCGCCTCGGTGAATCCGCCTCCGACATAAACATCACTTCCGGTGATGGCAATGCTATTTACAAAACTATTCACTCCGGTTCCAAGAGCCGACCAGCTTGATCCATTCCATTTGGCAATCCGACTTGCGGATAACCCGCCCGCCTCGGTGAATTTACCTCCGACGTAAACATTACTTCCGGTGATGGCAATGGCATTTACAGTACCATTCACTCCGGTTCCAAGAGCCAGCCAGGACGTGCCGTCCCATTTAGCGATGTGATTCAAAGCAGTGCTTCCCAGAAAGGCAAAAGATCCGCCCACATAAACAATATTGCCGTCCGTAGCGATGGCTTTTATCTCATCACTAAAACCATTTATATAAAACCGGTCGTCCCAGTTCTCATTATCATTGGCCTGAACGGCCGGATATGCGGGACGTTTAGCCCGTTCTTTCACAAATACGGGTCTGCCGTCTTTATCCGTCCGCATGCGGTATCCGCGCGGATCGATACTGCCCGAATAACCGCGCTGCAGATCGAGAGATCCGTCTTTATTAAGTAACTGTTCTATTGGCAATCGATCCACATTTGAAAGCGTCTCTTGTCCGAAAACGACAGAAAAACAACAAATCAACACAAACAAAATAACAAAACCATAAATTTTAAAACAAAAAGACATGTTAAATTCCTCTCATAAAAAGGTGAATCAAACACAAATTTAAAATCAACTTACGATACGTTACCATAATACCGGTAATTGCGAAAAACATGAAAATCTGCACTGTCGACAAATTCTTTTCTTTTGCATGACCATTTCCTGCAAAAGGGGGATCAATAGTTAATGATACTTTTAATGTGTTATGAAAATCAATTTAAAAAAAATTGTAAAGATATGACTGAAAGGTAACTGGATTTTTTATCTCTTTTAATATGTTTTGTACAAACTCAAAAAATGATAAGTCAGGTTAAACATGCTAAGACTAATATGAACAATTTGTAAATATCCTTTTCTTAATCCACTCAAAAAATATCTGCACCCGGCCGAGTGATAATAAAATGATCCGGCCCCTTAATTTTTTTGGTGTTGTAAAAACACACCCCTGAATATTAGCTCATTGGTAATTAATAATAAAACAAAATAAATGAAAAATCAACTCTTTTTTTAAATTAAAAAAGTATGAGTTCCCATTAATGCGCAAATTTATTGCTTTTTCATCTCCAGCGTCTCTATCACACCCGCTCCGACGCTGTCGCCCCAGACATTGACCGTCGTTCGGAAACGGTCCAAAAGCCAGTCAATCGTCAGGATAAGACCGATGCCTTCCAGCGGCAAACCGACTGCCCGTAAT
Source organism: Candidatus Zhuqueibacterota bacterium (assembly GCA_016934825.1). Lineage (GTDB taxonomy): Bacteria > Zhuqueibacterota > Zhuqueibacteria > Residuimicrobiales > Krinioviventaceae > Fontivivens. Next base: position 19,743 of record JAFGSB010000135.1, on the reverse strand, counting down.
ACGATAACCATGGTCACAAGTCCCGCTTCGGGAATCCCGGCGGCCCCGATGGCGGCAAGTGTCGCTGTCAGAAAAATAACAATCTGCTGTACCGGTCCCATTGAAATACCATAGACCTGGGCAATAAACATCGCCGCGACCGCTTCGTACAGCGCCGTGCCATCCATATTGATCGTCGCTCCGAGCGGAAGCACAAAACTGGCGGTTCTGTTTGAAATGCCGTTTTCCTTCTCCACACCTTCCATGGTGAGCGGCAAAGTCGCGGAACTCGACGCTGTGGAAAAGGCATTCAACAAAGCCGACCCGACACCGGTTACATAAGTGCGCGGATTCCGCTTTCCGATCAGCAACAAGATGAACGGTAATACAATAAATCCATGTACGGCAAGTCCGAATAAAACCGTAAAGCTGTATTTGCCCAGCGCGAATAATTCCGGTAAAAAGCCCCTGAATCCTCCGGCCTGACCAATACGTGTTGCTATGAGCCCGAAAATACCAACCGGTGCAATGATCATGATCCAGTGGATAAGCCTCATGATCGCGTCGTTCAGTATTGAAATGACCTCAATTGCAGGACGTCCCCGCGGCCCGAGTACAGATAACGCCGCGCCAATCAGCAGCGAAAAGATAATCAAAGGCAGGATATCCATCCGCACCATGGCATTAAAAATGTTACGGGGAATCATGCCTTCTTTTCCAATCTCTCTGTCTCCGACTATCACTTCCTTCAGTGTATTACCAACTCCCCTCCCCTCTTTTCCACGCAGTTTTTGGGCAACGGGTAAATCTATCCTTACGCCGGTCCCCGCAGGTTCAATTTCCGGCTCGGCGGAAACAAGCCGGCCCTCTATCCGGCGAAACGGTAATCTTGTGCCGTTATCCGAAGTTATATAAAACACATCCGTTGCTTTATGCGGCTCCCAGAATTTTACCGTAGCCGAATTTTCCGATATGGATTCGATAAGACCCTGTACGTTTTGATCCTGTAAAACCAGAATATATTTTTCATTATATTGAATCTTGTCCCAATTTCCGTTTATCAAAGTGACCGTACGATTATACTTGCCGCCTATACTATAATTGTAATCAATATGTTCCTCCCCGTGGGAGATACCTTTGCCGGGTTGGATTATATTCACCAGAATTATACCAACAAGTACGGACATACCGGTTGTCAGCATGTAATAGACAACAGTCCGCCACCCAATCGAGCCGAGGTTACGGATATCCCCCAATCCTGTAATTCCCACAATCATTGAAAAGATAACGAGCGGTACGACAATCATCATGAGAGAATTTAAAAATATCTCTCCCAAAATCGCAAGTCGTACGGCAAAATTTGGTATCAATCCTCCTGTAAGGATACCCAAAAAAATTGCTATTACAATCCCGACAAAAATCGAGCGGTGACCACTGTTACGTTTGACAGGAAGAGTTGAATCGCCTGAATGCTCCGATGATGTTTGTGATTTCAATTTTAATAATACCTTTATATAATTAGCATTAGCTCAATGCGACATAGCCATAAAAAAATTATTTTATTATTTTCCAAAGCATCCAAAATTTGAATCTTGTTCTTTTTGAAGATCAGTTATATATTGTTTTGCTCCGTACAGTCATATTTCCTGTTGCCGATTATAAATGAAAAACCAGGGAATTTACGGAATTGTATGGAGAAATTAAATATATCCCTTAACCCTGTAATATCCAAGCTTGATATATTCACCCGCAACCCTCCGGACGCCGTCAATCGACCGCCACCAGGTTTCCGTATCCACATAAATATCAAAGGTACAGGTGTAGACTTTAACATCGATCTCCCGTAAAACCTTTTCATATACCAGATAACTTCTGCGGATATGAAATTTATCGTTAACAAGCAGAATTGATGATACGTTTTTGTTCTTTAAAATCCCGTAAAGTTTTAGGGCGGTATTGCGGGCATAGGGTCCGCGCACGACTATATTCTGAATGATATAGTCCTGTGCCGGAACACCCAAAGAGTCCAGCATCGCGGCAATTACTTTGTTATAATTGCCGATCCCGAACACATCCACATTACCCATGGAGGAATTTAATAAAATTAAAATCCGTTTTGCCCGCCCGGCTTTATATAACTGTATCGCGTGATTCATTTTTATCCGGGACAAAACATTGCCGCCTTCCACCACGACAATATCCGCGGTTTCCTTCGAATCGGGTCTGGCAAGATATCGTCCCATAGACCTGAAAACAGGTTTGATAAAAATTGAAACGGAGACGATGCACAGTATTATAATAATTAGTGCCGCTGCTCTTTTTCCGGTCATTTAATTCAACCAATCCTATGATATTTTAAACCGGTAACAGGTTTTCAGGCAACTTACAACAAGCTCCGTACGTAAACCGGCTCAGGCGCTCTCCGTCTTTTCGACCCAGATTTGCAGCAGGTTCAGGATCACCTCAACGGCCTTTTGCATGTCCTGTGCCGATACCCATTCCTGCCGTGAATGAAAGTTATGTCCGCCGGTAAAAATATTCGGCGTCAACAAACCCTTGTATGACAACTGGGCGCCGTCCGTTCCGCCGCGGATGAAATTCCGTTTCGGTTTGATACCCGATCTTTCCACGGCTTCGAGCGCGTAATCAACCACTTTCGGGTTCTTATCCAGCTCGTATTTCATATTGCGATAGTATTCGTCCACTTTAAACTCCATGGAGGCTTTCGGGTGCGCGGACAACACTTTATCGGACAGGCCTTTCAGGAACTTTTCCTTTTCTTTCAAACCATCAACCGTAAAATCCCTGATCAGAAATTTTATAACGGCCTGCTCGACGTTTCCTTCAAAAACATGGGGATGAACATAGCCTTCCTTTTTCTCGGTGGTTTCCGGGGACAGACCGTCCTTCGGCAATTCTTCTATGATCTCGGCCGCGATCTTGACGGCGTTGACCAGTTTGTTTTTCCCGTATCCCGGATGCACATTAACTCCTGTGACCGTTATGGTCACCGCGTCGGCGCAAAAGGTTTCATCTTCAATTTCCCCGAGTGTTTCGCCGTCGACCGTATAGGCGTAATTCGCGCCGAATTTTTTTATATCAAAATGTTCCGAACCGCGGCCCACTTCTTCATCCGGCATAACAGCGACTTTGATTGTGCCGTGTTTGATTTCAGGATGATCCACCAGATGGTTGACGGCGTCAAAAATTTCCGCGATCCCGGCTTTATTGTCCGCTCCCAGCAGGGTAGTCCCGTCTGAGGTGATAATGTCATGACCGATTTGATTCGCCAGATCTGGATTTTCGTCCGCTCTTAATATAATATTCGATTCTTTTGAAATGACAATATCCCCGCCACGGTAATTTTTATGAATTTGCGTTTTCACGTCTTTGCCGGACACATCGGGAGACGTATCCAGATGAGCGATCAGACCGATAACCGGCACACGGGTATCAATATTTGCCGGAAGCGTGGCCGTCACATATCCCCATTCATCCATCGCGGCGTCGTCAAGCCCCAGATCCAGTAATTCCTGAACCAGCACCTTGGCCAGAATTTTCTGTTTGTCCGTACTGGGAAATGACGTAGAATCTTCCGAGGACTGGGTATCGAATTTAACATATTTTAATAATCGATCTACACATGTAAAATTTATCTGGGCCATTTTTAACTCCTTTATAAACTTTTTTCATTTCTATATCAATATTGTTACCGGTTTTTTAACATCTGTATCGGGATTGTACGGTTCAAAATACTGTATTAATATAGTATATAATTCATTTTATTCAACCTTTTATTTATCACAGGCTCCAGTCAAATTGAAGGGAGAGCATATTATCGTGATCACTGTTAATCAGATCATAACCGCTTCCTATGCTGTTCATATTATCGTAAAAAGTATATTCATATTTCACGGTTGTTTTAAAATGTTTTTTCCATCTGTAAGCGGATAACAAATAAATCCGGCTGCCGCGATGATTTAACATTTTTAAACGTAAAACGCCCGGCAGATCGTTCTCAAATAAATAAAAGCTCAAATCACTTAATGGGGCGTCAAACAATGTCAATCGCAGCCGGACTGAAAAACTTTTCAAATTATAAAAAATATCATTGTAAAAGAGAACCCCCGAACTGTCAATCAAAGAACTTTTAATATTATAATTGTTCCAGGTTAACCAGTTGTACTCTAATCGTGTTCGAAAACCAAGTTTATCTTTGACGCGGTAATCAATCTGAGCGCGAATTGAAGTTTTCTGTCTGTTAAATACTTTTTTAATCCTGTTTCCGTATGAATCAAAAGTGTTTTGATATAACTGCGCGTTTCGGATCCGAAGGCGCAGGAAAACGGTCAACTCCTTTAGGAATCGGTGTTCCACATTGCCCATCAGTTCCCAGCCATTTACCGGTTTTATAAATTCCTGATTATAAACCGGGTGCCTGTACAAATCAAAATAAAAGGCTGTGGTGGTGGATGGTTGTACACGCCATTTCCACCCAAAATACACGGCTTCTTCATTGGTCAAATCCTCATTTTCACCAAAGCCCTTGCCATGAAAATTAACAAAATTGTTATGATATTTTCGCAGTGATAAAATCAGATCAATATCATCTAAATTCCACAAAATACCCTGGATATAATTGAACGCGGAATAACGGCTTTTCGCAACTTCGCCAAAAAAATGTATTTCTCCTGTCGTTAAACCGAAATCCACACTACCGACAACATTTCCGGTCCCGTTTAACGGCTGTCCCGATGTTTGCCCGGCAAACTGCTTACCAAACAAATCCGTCTGCCATTGTGTTCCGAGATAAAAATTTGCTTTTTGCCAGTTCATATAGCCGCCAAGGACTTTTTCTTTAATCCGATCTTTATTTTTGATTTCATTCCCATAACGGTGGTAACCGGTGTTTTGTAACGAGCGAATCGAGTCATCCTCTACATTGGCATCCAGACTGGATAAACTGTAAAACCCGCCGCATTCGATATTTCCGAGGGCCGTTTTGATTCCGGCGCCGGTAAAAGAAACATTTTCATCTACAGATGTATAGGGTAAAAGTCCCCTTGCCCGTTTTTTTACCACAGCAACCGGGTTGCTGCCCCTGTTCAATTGGTATGGCCCCCAAAAGACCAGACCCTGCCCGCTTTCGACCAGGTAATTCCCCAAATAAATCGTCGATTTAAAACGGGACAGATAAATTTGCCCATAACCGGTCGCCAGATCATTGTAGTGCTTCTCACCCGGGTCTTTTTCGGTCAATAATCCAAACCTGAAATTATCGGTTACGGAACCCTGAACCCGGTTATAAATCTTTGACCGGTCTCCCTCATAAATTCCTTCTTTATATCCCCTGCTTTTTTGCGTCCTGAGCAAAAGCCTGTGCCTTCCCGAGATTGAAAAGCCTTTTTTCTGTTCTTTTTGCACCGTAAAAAAATCTTTTATAATATTGTAATTAGGTTGTATTTCCTTAATTCCGTTCAATTCTTCAACTTTTGTGAATCCTTTCTGTTGGGCGCGATAATTTATAATGGCGTTAGCAGACAAGGGTGTTATCCACGGGATGGTCTGTAATTCATCGCTGCCCACTTTGTTCAAATCCATAGGATGTTCCTGCAAATACAGCAGATGTTCCAGGATTACGGAATTATCTTCCGATTCGACTTCATTTTCAAATAATTCTTCAAAGAATTCCTGTCCCCACGTCTGCGAAATCATAAATATGAAAAAGTAAATACATATGAATAAAGCCGGTTTTGGGGGAGTGTTTTTCATATTAGCAGATCATTTTTGATTAATTAAGAAACCGATCGAAAAAAAATGAGATACTTCCAGGTAAGGATGTGTATTAAAGGCGTAATCAATACATATATTATGAATAATAAGACTAAATCCGGCGGAAAATCTTGACGGGGCGGTCCCGATTCCCGTACGAAAAACAAGATATTTTAAAAAACTACCCTCCACACCACACCGGTAATCGATAGGAAATCGTGTCTCTTTATAAAGATCGATATTCAAATTCATTTGCCGGACAGGTAAAATTTTAAATCCTGTAATTATTGTTTGCGGCAATTTTTCATTGCAGCGGCCTATTTCGGCATATAAGGCATTTCGCACCGCCCATCCCCAGTTTATTGTGTCCGTAAACTCCACCAATCCGCCAAGATCGGTTATCATTGTTCCGTCCTGACCATACCCTTTTATACTTATCATTCCGTAACGAATAACCGCACCAAGATAAACGGCGTTAAATTTTCGGGATAGACCCGTACAAAACACATTTTCTTGGTATATAACGTTCCCAAATGTTTGAACCCCTATCGCAAAAGTCGTATTTCTGAAATGAATACCCGAACTGAAACCGTTGTGACGCAGTTCTTTTAAACCATAAAGCCTGTCGGTAAAAACTATCGTTTTTATCCCAGAATTTAACCAGACGCAAGCGGGATTATAGAATAAATTTTCCGGGGTTTGCGCAGACCCGCAGTATGCGCCTCCCATACCCAACGGTATTGCGCCGTTCGGCATGTCGTCCAAAGCCGCACATAACAATGCCGATCTGAATAATATAACAAAACACAGATATTTTAAGGAACGATTACACATATTTTTGCGTTTATTATTTGAAACAATTCCCTTGACAAAAATGATAAAATACCGGATATTTAACCAATTATAACAAACCCTCATAATTTTTTACCGGAGGTATTCATACAAAACATGAATAAAAAACGTTTTATTAAAGTAAAATGGATATTATTGTTTATTTTATTCTTTTCCCTGTCATTTCCGCTTTATGCACAGATAATTGAAGGCCGTGTAACGACCAAACTCGAATCTTTACCTATAGATAAACAGCAAAAGATGGCAGACTTTGCCGAAAAAGTCACACATTATATAAACAGCAACACCCGAAACGACAATACCTGGAACACCGAAGTTTTCGTGGATATGGAACTCATCCTTCAAGATATAAGTTCGGGCGCCGAAGAAAAATACGACGCCGAAATTTTAATCCACAATAACTATGACATACAATTTTTTGACAGAAGATGGCGCTTTGCCTATCAAAGCGGTGATATCCTGACATATAATGAAAATGTACTCGATTCTTTTACCAGTCTGATCGAATTTTATCTGAATCTGATTCTTGGCGGTGAATATGATAAATGGGGTACTCTGGCCGGGACCCTGTATTATGAAAAGGCCCGAAATATCGCGGAACAAAGCAAATTCGGCCTCGCCCGCTACCAGGATGGCTGGGACCAACGGCTCGAACTTGTCAATTACCTGCTCAGCGACAGACATAAACCCTTCCGTGAAATGGTCGATTATTATTTTTACGGTTTGTCCTTTGTCAAAGAAGACAACGAAAAGGCCCGAAAACATATTTCAACCGCGATTAAAATGCTTGATAAAATTCTTGCCAATGATCCGGATAACGAGTACGCTAAAACATTTCTAAAAGCCCATCATATAGAACTCGTGGAAATTTACCGTCGCGCCATAAACAAAGAACCCGTAAGAACATTACTGGTTATCGATCCGGATAATGAAACCATATATAGAGAATTACTCGAAAATTGACAATTTATCATAACTGAAATATTTAAATCAATAATTTTACCCCGTGTCAGTCAGTCCCCTTGTTGGATAAATTTTACTAAAAAAAGCCTGAACCAAAACTGGTTCAGGCTTTTTTTATTTTTTCACAATTTCCGTTTTCGGTGAATCGTCTGTATCAATACTTTTATTTTCTTTTCCAGCTTCAGAAAAGTCGAGTCCTTCACCTTTCTTTTTAACCCGGATAACACTGCCGTCCATAAAATTCCCCTTTAACAACTCTTCGGCAATGGGGTCTTCAATATATTTTTGAATGGTCCTTTTCAGAGGCCTTGCACCATATACAGGATCAAAAGCATGTTCAGAGATGTACTCTTTCGCGCCTTTTGTTAATTCGATGGAAATATTTCTATTGGCCACTTTTTGCAGCATTTCCTCGATAACAATATCAATAATCTTGAGCATATCATTTCGATCAAGCTGCCTGAAAACGACAAGTTCATCGACACGATTAATGAATTCGGGATTAAAGAGATTTTTAACCTGATCCAAAATACGATTTTTAATCGTCTCGTAATTTGTTTCTTCATTGGATTTTGCGAAGCCAAATCCCCCGCCTTTCGACACCTGGCGGGCTCCGATGTTGCTGGTCATGATTAATACGGTATTTTTAAAATCAATTCTTCGTCCAAGGCCGTCTGTGAGGTGACCATCATCCAGTATCTGCAATAATATATTAAAAACATCCGGATGCGCTTTTTCGATTTCATCAAACAGGATAACCGAATATGGATGCCGGCGTACCCTTTCGGTCAGTTGACCGCCTTCCTCAAATCCCACATAACCGGGAGGCGCCCCGGTCAACCTGGAAACCGAAAACTTTTCCATAAATTCGGACATATCGATCCTGATGAGCGAATCCTCGGTCTCAAACAGATATTTTGCCACTTCCTTCGCAAGATACGTTTTCCCCACACCCGTCGGTCCCAAAAAGATGAACGATCCGATAGGACGATTGGGATCTTTCAAGCCGGCCCTTGTTCTTTGTATGGCTTTACTGATAATTTCAATTACTTTATCCTGCCCCACAATACGTTTTTTAATTTGTTCGGGCATTTTTAATAATTTTTCAGATTCCGATTGAGCCACACGGGAAACCGGAATTCCGGTCATCATCGAAACAACATCGGAAACATCCTGCTCGGTTACCTCAGCAAAGGTACCATCCTGTTCTTCGTTCCACTTCACTTTTGTCTTTTCCAATTCCTCGATCAAAGACTTTTCTCTGTCACGTAAAACCGCGGCTTTTTCAAAATTTTGTGTTCGAACCACAGTTTCTTTTTCGATTCTTACTTTTTTAATTTTTTCCTCAAGCTCGGTAATCGCTTTTGGAACAACAATATTCGCAAGGTGCACCCTCGCCCCGGTCTCATCCATAACATCAATGGATTTATCCGGTTGAAAACGATCCGAAACATATCTGTCGGATAATGCGACAATATCATTGATTATTGCATCGGAAAATTTAACCCGATGATGCGACTCGTAACGGCTTTTTAATCCTCTGATGATATCCAGGGTTTCAGATAAACTCGGCTGATCGACCATAACTTTCTGGAAACGGCGTTCAAGAGCGCCGTCTTTTTCGATAAACTGACGGTATTCATCGAGCGTTGTTGCGCCGATACATTGTAATTCTCCGCGGGAAAGCGCCGGCTTGAACATATTGGATGCATCCAATGAACCGGATGCGCCGCCGGCCCCGACGATGGTATGCAACTCATCTATGAATAAAATGATATCCTTCATTTTTGCCAGTTCATTCATGATCGCTTTCATTCGCTCTTCAAACTGTCCCCGATACTTTGTACCGGCCACAATCGCTCCAAGATCGAGGGTTACCACTCGTTTATTATGTAAAATTCTGGGAACTTTTTTCTCAACAATTCTCAGCGCCAAGCCCTCTGCAATAGCGGTTTTGCCTACCCCGGGCTCGCCGATAAGCACCGGATTATTCTTTTTCCGCCGGCTTAAAATTTGAGCAACGCGCTGAATTTCATTTTCACGACCGATAATCGGATCCAACTCTCCGCGACGCGCCAATTCGGTTAAATCACGACCAAAATGGTCAAGCGCCGGGGTTTGAGATTTTGTCTGCGGCGCTTCTGTTTCAGGTTGTGCGCTTGGTGAACCTTGCATGACTTTTTCTAATTCCTCTAAAACGTTATCATATGACACGCCAAAACTTTTCAGTATTTGCGCGGCAAGGCCTTCTTTTTCTTTAACCAGGGCCAGTAAAAGATGCTCTGTACCAATTATATCGGATTTATGACGGTCGGCCTCTATATATGCGCTTTTTAATATTTTTTCAGCCCGTTTTGTAAACGGTATATTACCGATTGTCATTGTTTCGCCGGATGCCCTGCCCGCGTCTTCAACGGCTCCTTTTATCTCTTCCAAATCACAACCCAGAGCGGTCAGGATTTCAATCGCGATCCCTTCGCCTTCCCGTATCAATCCCAATAGCAGATGTTCGGTTCCTATATAATCATGTCCAAGTCGTAATGCTTCATCACGAGCAAACTGAATTACCATTTGAACGCGACTTGAAAAATTATTTTTCATTTCTTACTCCAACAGTTCTGGAATGTTTAATTAACTTTTTCTCTGTTTCTATTACTTCCGAATTCATTTATATAATATATTACATAGAGATAACAAATAAAAGTTCTATATTGATTCCACATATTTTAAATGAGCATTCAATTTATTATAATATAATTAAATGACAATTAATAATACAAGTGTTTTAATTTTGTGACAAAAAAATAAAGTGTTTTGTCAATTAGATTTCTTATAACTAAATAAAAATATATACTTTATGCTTAAAAAACCACAAATTTGCCTTTTCATGTCCTTAAAAAAAACAATTTTTATGCCAATTGCAATACTTAAAAAGACATCCCTACAGATTATTATTTATTTTTCCGTCGTACAATTCAATCACTCTGTCTGCACGCGAGGCGAGTTCCATATTATGTGTAACCACGATCATGGTCTTGTTTAATTTTCGGCTCAGGTTCCATAACAGATCGTGTAACGATTCGGCGGTTTTCGGGTCAAGATTTCCTGAAGGTTCATCCGCCAATAATAAACGGGGATCATTAACAAGTGCCCTTGCTACGGCTATGCGCTGAAGTTCGCCGCCCGATAACTCGGACGGCCTGTGCTGCGCACGGCCCGTTAATCCCACACTCTCCAATACAGACAGACATTCCTTTTCCAGTTGTTTCGTATTTTTACCCGCGATCATACCCGGAAGCATGACGTTTTCAAGCGCGGTAAATTCCGGTAATAAATGATGCGCCTGAAACACAAAACCGATTATTTTATTACGGATTTGCGCCAACTTTATGTCATTGTATTTGTATATATTTTCGCCGTCAATCTCAACCCGGCCTTCGGTCGGTTTGTCGAGCCCGCCGATTATATGCAAAAAAGTGCTTTTCCCCACGCCGGAAGGGCCTATGATTGCACTAATTTCTCCCTCCCGGATCTCAAGATCGATACCCTTCAAAACATCGACCTGTGCCGCCGTACCGATATTAAAACTTTTCTTTATGTTAAAAGTTTTTAAAACTGTCACTTCTTTTTCCCGTTTATTGGCCTTTTATTCATTGCGAATTATTTCCACCGGATCATTTTTTGCCGCTTTAATGGCGGGATATATCGCGGCAATATAGGTAATGAAAATCGAGGCCGCAGAGATCATAATAAAATCCTGCCATCTCATCAACACCGGCAGCCAGTCTATAATGTATACGTCGCCGGGCAGGGCAAAGAATTTATAGGTCTGCTGCGCCCAGCATAAAACATAACCAATGATACACCCCATTATCGTTCCGGATATCCCGACAAACAATCCTTCAAAAGTAAAAATTTTCCGCACACTTTGAGATGTGGCGCCCATTGATTTTAAAATACCGATATCCTTGATCTTTTCCATTGTGACCATAATCATGGTACTGACGATATTGAATGCGGCTACCATTATGATCAGGCATAAAACAACAAAAGCGGCCCATCTTTCCAGCTTCATCCAGGTGAACAGCGTTTGGTTCAGATCGAACCAGGTTTCGGCCGTGTACGGAAATCCCAGTTTTGCCCGAATGGTATCGGCAACCGCCTCGGAGCGCCTGTAATTATCCAGTTTAAGTTCGATGCCGGATATTTTATTGTCCATTTGAAACAGCTTTTGCGCCGACTCTATGGAGATGAACGCCATATTGGCGTCAATATCAAAAATTCCGCTTTCGAAATATCCCGCAACCCGAAAAGGCATCATGTAGGGCGGCTGCAGAAAATTCCGGACGCCGACAAAACTGGCCACCGTTACCCGGTCGCCTATTGTCACCATTAACCGGTCCGCCAGGCTAAAACCCAGCACTATTCCGGGGTATGGTTTTTCTCCCTCTTCTTCAGGTTGAACCGGACCCAGTTCAAGTTCGCCATAGACGATATTATCCAGTATATCGGACACATTGACCGCCGTCTCCGCTTCAATACCACGGATGATTATTCCGGTGGTCTTTTCTTTGGACAGAATCAATCCCTGGTTGTCGATGTACGGTGACATGGCAATAATATGGGGTATCCCCTCAAGCTGGTGCATGACCGCTTCTTTGGTTTCCATTCCGTGATGATGAAAAGCCCGCACTTTCACATGTGTATTTATACCGATAAAACGCGACCGGACTTCCGATTCAAAACCGTTCATCACAGACAAAACTATAATGAGCGCTGCAACGCCTATCGCCACGCCGGCAACCGATATAACGGAAATGATTGATATAAATCCGACCTTACGTTTCGATTTTAAATAACGTAAAGCGACAAATAATTCAAAAGGCATCATTTAATTTTCCGGTCTCATTGTTGGGAAAAAGATTACATCACGAATTGAAGGTGAATCGGTCAACAGCATCACCAGACGGTCGACACCCATGCCGAGACCGGCCGTGGGCGGCATACCGTATTCCAGCGCCCGGAGAAAATCCTCGTCCAGTATTTGCGCCTCCTCATCTCCGGCCTCTTTCAACGCCATCTGACGTTCGAATCTCTCGCGCTGGTCCAGCGGATCATTCAACTCGGAAAAAGAATTGCCGATCTCCCGTCCGGCAATAAACGGCTCGAAACGTTCCACCAGTCTGGGATCTTTGCGGTGCTTTTTGGCCAACGGCGACAGCTCCACAGGATAGTCAATAATAAATGTGGGCTGTACGAGATGTTCTTCCACCTTTTCGCTGAAAATCTCATCCAGTATCTTACCGCCGCCCCAGAAATCCTCCGTTTCAACATTCAACTGTTTAGCGGCAGCTTTGAGCTCTTCAAGGGACTTTCCATACAGGTCCATTCCGGTATATTCTTTGATCGCGTCATACAACGACACCCGTTTCCAGGGTGGTGTCAGGTCGATTTCCTGTCCCTGATAAGTTATCTTCATGGTTCCAAGTACATTTTTCGCGATGCTGGTGACCATATCTTCAACCAGGTCCATCATATAATAATAATCTTTATAGGCAACATAAAGTTCCATCATGGTAAATTCGGGATTGTGCGTACGGTCTATACCCTCGTTCCGGAAATCCTTACTGATCTCATAAACGCCGTCATATCCGCCCACGATCAACCGTTTCAGGTACAGTTCATCGGCGATGCGCATATACAGTTTCATGTCCAGCGCATTATGGTGCGTGGTAAAGGGGCGGGCCGTCGCTCCGCCGTATATGGGCTGTAACACCGGGGTTTCAACCTCCAGGAAACCTTTATCGTCCAGATATTGCCGCATAGCGGATATGACCTTTGCCCTTTTCATGAATACGGTATTCACCTCCCGGTTCACGATCAAATCCACATAACGCTGACGGTAGCGCGATTCCGTATCCGAAAAAGCGTCGTAGGTTACTTTTTTCCCCTCTTCTTCCTTTTCCTTAACAATGGGCAGCGGCCTTAAATTTTTTGTTAACAATTCCAGCTGCGTTACCTTGATTGTTATCTCTCCGGCGTGGGTTTTTAATACCGGCCCTTTCACGCCGATAATATCGCCGATATCCAATAGCTTGAATATTTCATATTCTGCCTCGCCCACGTCATCCAGACGAACATAAATTTGAATTCGCGCCGAGCTGTCCATGATATGCGCAAATGCGGCTTTACCCATCCGGCGTAAAGCCATAATTCTCCCGGCGACCGATACCTCCTTGTTCTCATATTGATCAAACTGTTCTAAAATGTCACTGGCAAAATGTTCACGGTCATAATTATATGTAAACGGATTCACATTCTTTTCTGTTATCTGCGCCAGCTTTTCCAGCCGCGCTTTCATGACCTGATTGATGTCCTGCGGTTTTTCTTCGCTCATTATTCCTCTTTATTTAAATATATTCTTGGCACCCTTGGCGATATCCAGCAAATGATTTCATACGGGACCGTGTTACATTTTTCACTTATCGAATTGACCGTTATGCGGTCGTTGCCCTGCGCGCCGAATAAAACCGCCTCGTCGCCGATTTTGATCTCATGGTCGTCGCCAAGATCAACCATGATCAAATCCATACATACGCGTCCGACAACCGGAAACCTCTTACCCCGTATCAGCACTTCACCGGTTCCGGATAATAACCGGTTATAACCGTCACCGTAACCGACCGGCAGTGACGCGATTAATGTTTTTTTAGGCGCTATAAAAATACGGTCGTAACTGACGCTTTCACCCTTTTCAATTTCCTTGATATAGACGACCCTGGTCTTAAACGTCATGGCCGGTTTTAAAGGTATACTTTCGCTTGTCTGAGAAGACGGGTAATAACCATACATGGTAATACCCGGCCTGACAATATTAAAATATGATTCCGGCAGATCGAGTATGGCGCCGCTGTTTGCCGCGTGTTTCAATGGAATGTCGATCCCGTTTTCTTTCAACTCCTCAAGCACCTGGTTGAATCTTTCCAGTTGCAGCAGGGCAAAACTTTTGTCAAGGTGATCTGACGTGGCAAAATGTGTGTAAATACCATTAATTTTGACATGCGGAGTTTGAGCCACTTTTTTTATATAATTGACTGCCTGCCGCCAGTTAATTCCCATTCTGCCCATGCCGGTATCGACCTTGATCTGAACGACCGCGTCCTTGCCCAGTTTTTCTGCGGATTGGCGTAAATTTAACAATCCCGCTTCGTCGAAAATAGTCGCTTCCAGATCATATTGTAAATACAGATCGGTCTTGTTTAGTCCTGCGCTGCTGAATATCAGCACCGGGGCATTTATACCCGCTTCCCGCAAAGCGATCCCCTCCTCCACGCAGGCAACTCCAAGATAATCAACGCCGCTTTTTATCACGGCTTTGCATATTTCAATGTCTCCGTGGCCGTAAGCATTGGCTTTCACAACCGCCATGACTCCGGCCGGGTGAACTTTGGCTTTAATTCCCTTCAGATTAAAAGAAATGGCCGACAAATCAATTTCAGCCAGGGTCGGCCTCATTTTTTTTCTCCCGTATTACATAAATCTGTTTCTATCACTCTTCACCTTTACTTTGCATGAGATAAGCCTCTATAAAACCGTCGATATCGCCATCCAGGACCGCCGTCGTGTTGCTGGTTTCGTAATCCGTTCGGTGGTCCTTGACCATATTATACGGATGAAAAACATAGGACCGGATCTGGCTTCCCCAGCCGATATCCTGTTTTTTGTTTTCCAGTTTGGCCATTTTTTCTTTCTCCTCTTCCAGTTTTTTCTGGTACAACTTGGAAAGCAGCATTTTCATGGCCGAGTCTTTATTCCTGTGCTGGGAACGTTCATTCTGACATTGCACCACGATACCGGTAGGAATATGAGTAATACGTATCGCTGAACTGGTTTTGTTCACATGCTGTCCGCCCGCCCCGCTGGCGCGATAGGTATCGATGCGAAGGTCTTTTTCGTCCACATCAATTTCAATTGTATTGTCAACTTCGGGATAAATAAAAACCGAAGCAAAGGAGGTATGCCTCCTGCTGTTGGCGTCGAACGGCGAAATGCGCACCAACCGGTGCACGCCCGCTTCCGCTTTTAAATATCCGTACGCATAAGGTCCCACCACTTCAAAAGAGACACTTTTTATACCGGCCTCATCGCCGGATTGAAAATCAAGTATATCATATTTATAACCCTGGCGCTCGAACCAGCGGGTGTACATACGCATCAGCATTTGCGCCCAATCCTGGGACTCGGTGCCGCCCGCCCCGGGATGAATGGTCATTATCGCATTTTTTGAATCTTCCGGTTTACCGAGCATTTTCCTGAACTCAAGAGCGGCTATTTCTTTTTCCAGCTTCTCCAGGTCTTTTTCAATCTCTTTGCCGACATTTTCATCGTCCTCCTCTTCGGCCAGCACGATCAGCTCTTCCAGTTCATTACAGCTTTTACTGAGTTTTTGCCAGCTTTCGACCCATTCCTTGCGCTCACTGATCTCGCGCATCACCTTCTGGGCGTTCTCATTATCATTCCAGAAACCCGGCACATTGGTCTTTTTTTCCAGTTCCGCGATCTCTTTCTCTTTGATCTCTATATCAAAGGAACCTCCGGAGAGAGTCCGTTCTGTTTTTGTATTCTTTTATGCTATCGGTTAACTCGTCAAACATGATTGTACCTGCCTTTATATTGATATAGTCGCCGGGGCCGTATAAAACAGGCCGCCCGTTTAAATTCCGTTTTATTAAATCATTTTTGATTGAATTTGTTCCAAATTAACTTTTCAGAGGTGATGTACTGCTTTATGGCGATCCGTCCGGAGATTCAATCTAAAAATATATAAATAAAAAATATAACACAAAAAATGGTAATAGTCAAGGAATGAAAATTTGCTGTTTATAAAGGCAGGCATTTGCTATTCTGTCCTTTTATATTTATATTTTAAATTATCGTTTTCAGGTAAAGCCCGAACACAGGTGAAAATGATTGTAAAAGAATAAAAATGTACAAATATAATTATTGGTCATTGCGCAAAAGTTTTTAATATTGAAATACAGTATAACGCATAGTGCAACAGCTTGTTTTTTTAAATTAGAATGACTTGAGCTAAGGAGTTTGGAATGAATAGTACGAAAAATATTTTGGGCTCAACAATGGGGGAACTGTTTCATTTGAAATTTTCAGCCCGGATAGCAATTCTCACGTCGCTGTTTACCATTTTAACATTTGCTGTCGCTATAATGACGCCGCCCGTTACGGGCCCTTTTGCCACGATCATCAAATCGGTATATCCGTACACCGACACGGCCTCACGGTTTCCGAGGGACTTTTACTGGATGTACCCGGCGATCATACTCAATGCCTTATATTTAATACTGATGATTTGTGTTAATGAAATCGCCTCTGAAAAAACAAAGTTATTCAGCAAAACAGCGGTGTTGTTCGCGGTAATCGCGTCCGCGACGCTAATCATCAATTATTTTGTCCAGTTAACGGTCATCCAGCCCAGCCTGCTGAACGGCGAATATGACGGGATTTCATTACTGTCTCAATACAACCCGCATGGACTATTTATTGCGCTGGAAGAAATCGGTTTTCTGATGATGAGTCTTTCTTTTGTATTGCTGGTCCCGGTATTTTCTCAAAAAGATAAATTGTCCGCCGCAATACGCCGGATTTTTATTGCCGGATTCATATTAACGCTTGCTTCTTTAATATTGATCTCTATATTGTACGGCGTCAACCGGGAATACCGGTTCGAAGTGTCGGCCATTTCAATAAACTGGCTGCTGTTGATTATTGCCGGTTTTTTGCTGTCCAAATATTTCAAAAAGGTGTAACTGATTGTACCCCGGCGGTGCCGGTCGTTTTATAAAAAGGAATGTACATATGAAAAAAGTAATTGCTTTAGTAGGGAGCGCACTGAAGAAGAATACATATAACTCGGTAAATAAATTTCTTAACATGCTGGAATCTTTTGGCGGTGTCGAAACCGAAATTGTTTTCCTGTATGATTATCACATTGAAATCTGCAGGGGATGCAAATTATGCCTGGACAGGGGCGAAGAACTTTGTCCGCTGAAGGACGACCGGGACAAATTAATTGAAAAAATGGACAACTCCGACGGCGTGATTTTCGCCAGCCCGAATTATTCGTTTCAGGTTTCCGGCAAAATGAAATGCTTTCTTGACCGGCTTGGTTTTGTTTTTCACCGGCCGCGTTTTTTCGGCAAGGTGTACACCAATATTGTTTTTCAGGGAATTTACGGGGGAAATAAAATTGTCAAATATCTGGACTTTGTGGGTGATGGACTGGGTTTTAATATTGTAAAAGGTCTTTGTTTGACAGCTACCGAACCCATATCGGAATATGAGCAGAGCAAGATCGATAAAGCAATCGAAAAAAAGAGTTTTTTATTCTATAAAAAACTGAATCAGCCGGCATACCCTGTCCCATCATTACTCAAACTGATGATCTTTCGAATGTCGCGGACCGGCATGAAATTGCTGCTCAACGATACTTTTCGTGATTATAACTATTTCAAAGAAAAAGGCTGGTTCGAATCCGATTATTACTATGACACGTCCTTGAATTTCTTCAAGAAAATGACGGGCAGGTTATTCGATTCCATGGCCGCAAAATCGGCAAAGAAAAAAGCGCCGGCGCCGCGGTTAAATTAACGAATTCAACAAGAGTTTAAGGTATAGTCCACTTGGTAAGGGGACAATATGTTATTTACCTTTCTCTCTTGCCAGCAATGCCCTATCAGTCAAAAAGTCCCAAAGGCCACGCACCGGGGCGTCTTGTAACGTGCCCGATTGATTGTCCGTCGCCGTGGAGTATATTAAAATCCAATGCCACGGATATTCACGGATGAAACACGGAAAATATATTTTCAATAATTTTATTTTAACTGAAAAATTCCAACATAAAAATCCGTGTGCGTCAGTGTCAATCAGTGGCATGTAATTTTATGTTTTCCCGGATCCCAATCTCCTGGGGGTGAACCCAATTGGCAAAATCTGAATTGAAAAGTTTCTAAAAAAATCAAAAATTCCCGGGCAAGCCGTCTTGATATGCAGATCAGAAACGAGGTGTAAATATTTCAACAACACCCCCCTTTAATTCCCCCCTCGAGCTTGTAGGTCGGGCCTTGGCCCGACACTATTTGACAAAATACCGTAGCCACACCCCGGGGCGTCGCGTAACGCGCCCGGTTGATTGTCCGTCGCCGTGGAGTATATTAAAATCCAATGCCACAGATATTCACGGATGAAACACGGAAAAATATATTTTCAATAATTTCGTTTTAACTGAAAATTTCCAACATAAAAATCCGTGTGTTTCAGTGTCAATCAGTGGCTTGTAATTTTATGTTTTCCCGGATCCCAATCTCCTGATGAAGAAAACATTTGGGTAAAATCTCTGCTTTGAAGAGTTTCTTAATCTATCAAAAATTCCCGGGCAAGCCGTTCTTGATATGCAGATCAGAAACGAGGTGTAAATATTTCAACAACACCCCCCTTTAATTCCCCCCTCGAGGGGGGACTAAGGGGGGTGTAACTTTCATATACGGATAATATATTTTAAGAGAGCACGCCCCGGGGCGTCCTGTAACGCGCCCGGTTGATTGTCCGTCGCCGTGGAGTATGTTAAAATCCAAAGCCACTGATATTCACGGATGAAACACGGAAAAATATATTTTCAATAATTTTCTCTGTATCTGTAAATATTATCCGAACTTGAAATCCGTGTGTTTCAGTGTCAATCAGTGGCTTGTAAATTTATGTTTTTCCGGTTCCCAATTTCCTGATGGAGCTTGTAGGTCGGGCCTTGGCCCGGCAATATTTTACAAAATACCGTAGCCACGCCCCGGGACGTATTTTTAACCCGCTCGATTAAATTTTTTTTTATCAATTTTTCGACAAATAAAATATTTTAAAATAATTCTTGCTTTTTTCTGCGAATATTGTTTATTTAAATCAATCAAATCAGAAATGATACGATGATTTTGGGGTGAGTAGGGAAGCTTTTCAGTAAAATTTATTAGTACAATCAGCTTGTAGGTCGGGCCTGTGGCCCGGCAAATAAAGTGAATAGTTAAACCGGTAACTCCACATTCAACACGCCCCGGGGCGTCTTTTAACCTGATAAATATCCTACATAAAAAAATTAAAATATTTCTTGCTTTT
>JAFGSB010000134.1 GCA_016934825.1 Candidatus Zhuqueibacterota bacterium | reverse complement strand
CGTTAACGTCGTCTTGCCATGATCAACGTGTCCTATCGTACCGATATTTACATGTGGCTTTGTTCGTTCAAACTTTTCCTTAGCCATAAAATGCTCCTCCGAGCTTTAACCATAAATAAACAATTTTAATATTCCAATTATGCTGGGAGCCCACGACCAGGATTGAACTGGTGACCTCATCCTTACCAAGGATGCGCTCTACCGACTGAGCTACGTGGGCAGTCCATCGAGCGGGAGACGGGACTCGAACCCGCGACCAACAGCTTGGAAGGCTGTGACTCTAGCCAACTGAGTTACTCCCGCTTGGGTTTAGTCCGGTCATTTCGCTCTTTCTCACACAACTACATTACTATCCCGGACAAAAAAAGATCGGCTCAGCATCAACATTTTAAATTCCGAGACCGATCATTTTTATCATGTGGGGAGGGGAGGATTCGAACCTCCGAAGGCTCCGCCGACAGATTTACAGTCTGTTCCCTTTGACCGCTCGGGAACCTCCCCAATCTCCTCATAAACCCGAGCCACCAGCAGGAATCGAACCCGCGACAGCCTCATTACAAGTGAGGTGCTCTACCTACTGAGCTATGGTGGCATTTTTTACTGCAAAAACAAATAAGCCCCATAATATATAACATTTTATTGAAAAATCAAGTACTTTTTTACAGTTTTTAATTTATTTTTATTTTTTTGCTGTCCAGTGTGTTTTTTCCTTGCCATCTTCAAGGATTATACCGTTTTTTTGAATTTCATCCCGTATCAAATCAGCCAATTGCCACTCTTTTTTGCCGCGTAATTCATTTCGCACTTTTAACAAAAGTTCGATAAACGGGGATGCGGAAATATCCTCTTTTTTTACCGTGAGCTTTATGCCCAATACATCTTCAACCATCCGCCTGAATGATTTGGCGACGTGTTCAAAACAATTTTTATTTATACTGTCATCCAGCAACAGTTTATTAATTTCCCGGCTATAATCAAACAAACTACCGATCGCGTTCGGAGTATTAAAATCATCATTCATCTCTTTTTCAAACTTTATCCGGTATTCGTTAACCAGGTTTTTTACTGCGCTAATCAGTTCACCCTCTTTTTCTTGTTCTACCCGGTTTTCCAGGTTTCGCAGTGTACCGCGTAACCGTTCGAGTCCCTGACCGGCGGCTTCAATCGCTTCACGGCCAAAGTCAACAGGACTTCGGTAATGTGATTGCAATACAAAAAAACGGATTTGCTCAGCAGAATACTGTTCCAGGGCTTTGGTTATGGTGGTAAAATTACCCAGAGATTTACTCATCTTTACACCATCAACCAGAACCATATTATTATGTATCCAATACCTGACGAATGGTTTCCCGGTTAAGGCTTCACTTTGTGCAATTTCACATTCATGGTGCGGAAACTGATTTTCCATACCGCCGCCGTGAATATCAATCGTTTCGCCAAGATATTTCATGGACATTGTGGAACATTCAAGATGCCAGCCCGGGTAACCCTTTCCCCACGGACTTTGCCATTGCATGATATGCTCCGGTTCCGCTTTTTTCCACAATGCAAAATCCGCTGGATGTTTTTTTTCCGTTTTCACCTCTACTCTTGCGCCGGCCTGTTGATCCTCCACTTTTCTGCCTGACAGTTTACCATAATCCGGATATTTACTCACGTCGAAATATACGGACCCGTTTTCTATATAAGCATATTTTCTTTCAATCAGCTTTTCAACAAACTCTATTTGTTCTGGTATATGTGCGGCGGCATGCGGCGAAATATCGGGACGCAACAAATTAAGAGCGTCCATTGCCTCAAAATATGCCCGGGTGTATTTTTCAACCAGTTCCATGGGCTCAACATGCTCTTTTTGGGCGCCCTTTAAAATACGATCCTCTCCGCTGTCAAGTAAATGACCGACATCGGTTATGTTTTGCACATATCTTACCTTGTAGCCCAGATAACGAAGATAACGGACAATAATATCAAAGGAAATATAACTTTTGGCATGCCCGATATGCGGAAAATCATAAACGGTTGGTCCGCACACATACATTGTAACCTGTCCCTCATGTATCGGTTTGAATACTTCTTTTTTACGCGTTAAACTGTTATATATTAACAAATCCATATTATTCAATTCCCGTTTCTTTCCTAATTTACTCTGTTCTTATGAAACCTGCTCTTCCAGTAATACCACGGCATGGACTGCAATACCTTCCCCTCTTCCGGTAAAACCAAGCTCTTCAGTTGTTGTGGCTTTAACGGATACATTTTCTTCAGACAGCTTGAGCGCTTGCGCCAGGTTGTCACGAATTTCGGATATATAAGGAGCAATCCTCGGTTGTTGCGCAATAATAGTTGAATCGATATTGTAAACCGCCATGTTCCGCCGGATGATTAATTCATTTACTTTTTTCAATAATATAATACTCGATATATCTTTGTATTGGACATCCGTATCCGGGAAAAATTTGCCTATATCGCCAAGGGCCGCAGCCCCCAGTATTGCATCGCTTATCGCATGGCATAAAACATCGGCATCGGAATGACCCAGCAATCCGAGATGATACGGAATCCGGATACCCCCCAGTATCAATTTACGGTCTGGGACAAGCCGGTGTACATCAAAACCATGGCCGATACGCATAATCATTCACCCAGTATTTTTTCCGCGATAAACAGATCCTCAGCGGAGGTGATTTTAATATTAATATAATCTCCCGGTACAACAAAAATCTTGTAACCCAAATTTTCTACCAAAACCGAATCATCCGTGCCAAATTCCCTGCTTTCAAAAGCGTGCTGATAAGCAGTTTTCAAAATTTCCTTTTTGAAAACCTGGGGAGTTTGAACGGAAACCAGAGAAGTACGGTTCTTGGTTTCATAAACAAAACCTGATCTTACGCTTTTTATCGTATCTTTGGGTGTTACTCCCAAAATAGCCGAGCCGTACTGCTTTGCGGCCTGAACAACCTGGGAAATTTTTTCACTTGTTATCAGAGGGCGAACGCCGTCATGCACGGCTATATATTCCGTGCTGTTCGGTATCACTTTAATTCCTTCATAAACAGAATGATAACGCTCCTGCCCTCCGGATATGATTTGTGTAACCTTGTTTAGATGATTATCATCAAAAATTTTATCTTTTAGTTCCGCAATCTCTATCTCAGGAACAACAACAATTATATCATCCACATCACTGCATTGCTGAAAACGTTCCAGTGTATGAATTAAAATCGGCTTTTTTTTTATTTCCAGGAATTGTTTTTTAACCGATCCGCCAATTCTTTTACCGGAACCGGCGGCAACGATGATTGCGGTTACCTTTGACTTTTTATCCAATAACAATTTCCCAAAAATTTTAAAAAACCAATAATATATCTTTAAATGATTAACATCGCATCGCCGTAACTATAAAAGCGGTATTTTTCCCGGATGGCTTTGCGATAAGCTTTAAAAACAAAATCCCGGCCGGCGAGTGCGCAAACCAGCATCAACAAAGTAGAATTCGGCAAATGAAAATTTGTTATCATGCGATCGACAATTTTAAAATCATAGGGCGGGTAAATAAATTTATCAGTCCAGCCGTGACTTGCTTTCGCCCATCCCTCAGATGTGACGCTTGTTTCCAAAGCGCGGACAACACTGGTTCCAACCGCGATAATTTTATTCTTGTTCCGTTTCGACTCATTGATTGTTTCGGCTGCTTCCGGTGTGATTTCATAATATTCGGAATCCATCTTATGCCGGCCGAGGTCCTCAACTACGACAGGACGAAAACTGCCCAATCCCAGATGCAAAACCAGGGGCATAATATGCACTCCTTTCTTTTCGATTTTGGAAAGCAACTCTTTGGAAAAATGTAAACCGGCAGTCGGAGCGGCTACAGCGCCGCGTACCCTGGCATATACCGTCTGATAACGTTCTTTATCCATGGGTTCCGGCTCTCTTTTTATATAGGGCGGTAAAGGGGACTTTCCAATCTTGTCCACCATTTCATACAGGTCTCCCTCGAAACTAAAACGAACCACACGTCCCCCGGAGACGGTATTATCTATCACATCACAGGACAAGTCCTTGCCGATTGTCAAACGGTTTCCCACTCTTACTTTTCGCGCGGGCTTTACCAGCACTTCCCATAATCCCTGTTCGAGTTCACGAAGTAAAAATACTTCCACCCTGGCATCTGTTTTATCTTTTGTCCCTTCCAGTCTGGCAGGGAAGACTTTGGTTTCGTTGATTACCAGGCAATCCCCGCTTTCCATGTAATCTGTTACATTTTTAAACACGTGTTCTTCAATAATTTCTGTTTCCCGGTTCACAACCATTAATCTGCTTTCATCTCTTTTCTTGCTCGGGTATTGAGAGATTAATTTTTCCGGTAGGTTATATTTAAAATCGGAAAGCTTCATCGTACATCCACCTCCATTAACATGACTAATTATAAATTTTCACTCACATTAATCAAAAAGATTTTTTTGATTGGTCATATCTCTTTTTCGATTAAAATGCCGATACGCCAAATCGGTTGCCATTCTGCCGCGAGGCGTTCGATTCAAAAAACCTTGTTGGATTAAAAACGGCTCATAAACTCCTTCAATTGTGTCACTTTCCTCGCCAATTGCGACAGCCAGTGTATTCAGCCCAACGGGTCCCCCATCGAATTTATCTATTACAGATAATAAAATTCTTTTATCCATTTCATCCAGGCCCTGTTCATCTACATCCAAACGCTGCAGGGCGCGTTGTGCAATTTCAATATCAATAATTCCCTTTTGTTCAATTTGCGCGAAATCCCGGACCCTGCGTAACAAACGATTTGCGACCCTTGGTGTACCCCGTGAACGGGTCGCTAACTCGTATGCTGCTTTTTCATCTATCTCCATCTTTAAAATTGTGGCGGAACGCAGCACAATTGTGCATAAATCTTTAGGATCATAAAAATCGAGCCGAAAATTCACTCCAAATCTTGCCCTTAATGGTGAAGTAATCAGACCTGCGCGGGTTGTTGCGCCGATCAGGGTGAATTTGGGCAACTTTAACTGAACCGATCTGGCATTGGCGCCTTTATCAATAATGATATCCAAAGTAAAATCTTCCATTGCCGGGTATAAATATTCTTCAATTACCCGGTTCAATCTATGGATTTCATCGACAAACAGCACATCTCGTTCTTTAAGATTTGTCAAAATACCGGCAAGATCGGCCGGTCTTTCTAAAGCTGGCCCTGACGTGATACGAATATTACTGCCCAGCTCATGTGCGATAATGTTTGCCAGTGTTGTTTTACCGAGCCCGGGCGGACCGTGAAACAATACATGATCGAGTGATTCCTTACGGGCTTTGGCGGCCCGGATAAAAACATCGAGATTGGATTTTATCTTTTGTTGGCCTATAAATTCAGTCAGTTTTTTAGGCCGCAAAGTTAAATCCAGCAGGCCGTCACCGTTCAGGGATTCCGGATATGTCGCTCTTTCTTTATGATCCAAAATATTATTAATTATTTAATGCGATTCTGACCAATTCTTCAACAGAATTAACGTCATTTATCTGTAAAACTGCCTTATTAATTGCTTTTTCAGCTTCTGCTCTGGAGTAACCAAGAGATAATAATGCTAATAATGCTTCATCAACCATATGCTTTTCAGCGGTGACGGGAGTTTCAACTGAAATTGTTTCCAGTTTTATCTTTTTACTGGCAATATCTTTTAAATCCAGAATGATACGTTGAGCCGTTTTTTTCCCCAAACCTTTGATTCTTACCAGTGAATCCTCATCACCCCTGGCAATGTACCCGTAAAAATCCGCTATTTTTATGCCGGACAGAATACCCAATGCCAGTTTCGGACCAATGCCCGATACAGACAACAGGTGTAAAAATAATTCCCTTTCTTCTTTGGTGGTAAAACCGAACAAAATTAAGGCATCTTCCTTTACATATAAATAAGTGATTAATGTGGTTACCTGTCCGGGCGCACCGAGTGACTCAAAGGTAGAGAGGGGAATGAGAATCTCAATTCCGATTCCGTTTTTTTCAATGATTACATTTGTGGGAGATTTTTCAAAAAGTGTTCCGGTAATAAAAGATATCATATCATATTTTTTTTAATTTTTAAATCAGTTTGATAACGGTTAATATGGCAAATAGCAATTGCGAGCGCATCGGATGCGTCAAGAGGCGTAACGGGTTTCTCAAAATTCAATAGACTTTTTACCATCTTTTGCACCTGCTCCTTCGAAGCACCACCAAAACCTGTCAAAGCCTGTTTAACTTCTCGTGGGGAATAAATGGAAATCGATTTATCTGCGTTTACAGAAGCTAAAATTGCTGCTCCTCGTGCCTGGCCTAACTGAAGCACAACTTTTAAATTACGTCCGTAAAAAACATCTTCAAAAACGACTTTATCCGGATTATATTTTTTTATCAGTGAACTTACCGTATCATAAATCTTTTTTAAACGCAGATAAAACTCTTGATATTGCTGTAATCGGATACAGCCATATTCTTTACATTCCAAAATATCATTATATGCTTCAACAATTCCATAACCGGTAACAGCACTTCCCGGATCTATGCCCAGCACTAACATGGCACTCTTTATGATTCCAAAGCTTCAATTACGCTGTCGTCAATATCAAAATTTGAATACAGGTTCTGAACATCGTCCTGATCTTCAAGCGCGTCCATGAGTTTTAGAACCGATTCGGCGGTCTTTCCTTCAACTTTTATGGTATTGGAAGGTTCCATAGTTATTTCCGCGCTTTCATAGGGTATATTGTTTTCCGCAAGCGCATTTTTTACCGCTTCCAGATTTGACGGTTCGGTGACCAGACGATATTGATCATCATCAAGATCAATATCTTCCGCACCGGCATCAAGGGTGGCCATCATCAACTCATCCTCAGATATATCATTTGCATTAATTGTGATGACCCCTTTTTTTGTAAATATCCAGGCAACACTACCGGACTCTCCCAGACTGCCGCCGTATTTCGATAATAAATGCCTGATCTCCGCCACTGTTCTGTTTTTATTATCGGTTAATGTCTCTATGTATACTGCGACACCACCGGGGCCGTATCCTTCATATACTATTTCTTCGTATGTTACACCCGGCAATTCACCGGTCCCTCTTTTTACGGCCTTTTCAATATTGGCTGAGGGCATATTTGCTGTTTTGGCGGCCTGAATTGCCGAACGAAGCCGGGGATTGGATTCCTCATCTCCGCTGCCATGTCGCGCCGCTACTGTTATTTCTTTGATCAACCGGGTGAACAGCCTGCCTCTTTCGGCATCGGCTTTACCCTTTTTCCTCTTTATTGTGCTCCATTTTGAATGACCGGACATATATACTCCTGAAAACGGCCCGCAACCCAAAAGGGTAACGGGCAAGATTTCTTTATTTTAAAAAATCAGCTTTATGCATATTAAATTTAGATAAAACAAAATACGATGGCTATAAATATAATAAAAAATTTGCTTAAATTCAAGCAAAAAAAATTGAACAATTTACGCCGAATTTGAGAATTTTAATGGGATTTATTTATTTTTCTTCGACAGATTGGGGTTGTTTATAAACATTGGTTTTAACCACCCAGGCTTCATTGAAACCTTTCTTTACCGCAATTTCTTGTAACTCGTTAGCATCGAATCTGGAGATAAAATCCCCGACGCGGATTTTATAATAGGGATTATCAAAAATCATATAGATATGAGAGGGGAAAGACAACATCGCGTCCAATTTTACTGTTCTTGCTTCTGCTTCATTGCGGGTCGATATGAGCTGAACCCGATACCCTGAAACAAGTTCACCCGAATTAACGGAATCCTGAGCATCACCTTTGATAAATTGATTAATATCATAAAAACTTGTTTTGGAATCTTTCTTTTCAGGAATATCTGTAATGTAATCGCCCAGTGATAAAGGATCAAAATTTTCATTCATTTCCATACCGGTTTCAGGACTTTTTTCATTCCGGTTGTTTTTACGGACTGCATTTGGTCCCGAGCAGTTTGTCATAAAAAATAATATTAATATAAAAACGGATAGATATACTTTGAATATTTTCATACTTTTTCCCGATATTTACAGGTCCTTTGTTTCAATTAAAATTTATTAAATTTACTTTATAAAATCAATATAAAAGTCATTTCATTTAAAGCAACTCGCTGATATAATCAAAAAAATTTTACTTTACCGAAATCTATTTATATTTTTTTAAAATCGGGGATAATAAATTCATCAGGAACATTTATAATCCGTGTATCTTTCTATTTAATGTTGTGTACAATGTGTCATCTCACGTATTCATATATTATAAAAATTCTAAAAAAATCTTTTTTTATTTTTTACACAAAATAGAGTATCCAGCAGAGTTTCAATTAATAATCGCTTGACATTAATATTAAAACACATTATAATTATGTTTCAGATAATTTATTCTATATTGTCAAAATTGGAGATATATAATGCCCAAGACTACACCAGAAATAAATCTCCCTGAATCGATGAATTTAATGGAAGCCTCTCAGCTCGATGAGCTTATGAACCAATTGAAAGAAAATGTGGCAAAAAATCCTAAAGATTTACGATCGCTTCTCATGCTTGGAAACGGCTATTTTATGAGGGGAAAAATATCAACGGCTATCAAGGTATTTGAAAAAGCGATTTCGGTTAATCCCAATCTTCCGTATGCATATTATTATCTTGGCGTTTCTCACTATCGCCGGATGCAATTGAATGAAGCAAAAAAAGCTCTGAAAAAAGTAATAGACCTTTCTCCAAATATGTTAATGGCGTATTACTGGCTTGGTATGTCTTACTGGCATTTAGGAAAATATAATAAATCCAGGCAGGCCTTTGAAACTTTACTGGAACAGAATAGTGATTCACCTATGGCTCATTATCATGCGGCACTCGCCTGTATTGAAGAACAATGTTATCATTGTGCTTTGAATCATCTCGAGTCCCTTCTTAAAATCGGTGAAAATGATTCCCGGCTATATCTTCATTTGGGTAATGTATATTTTAGACTGAACAGAATTCCAGAGGCCATTAATGCTTATAAAAAAGGTCTGGAACTTAGCCCCAATAACAACAAGATCCTGGAGGCCCTGAGTTATTTAACCGACGTTCAGGAACCGTAATCTTTAACTGAAAATTTTATCCATTGTTTGTAAATATATCTTTACCTGTAGAGGTAAAGTTGATGATATATTGTATTTAATGAAAAACAATTAATATAACAAAACTATGGGAGACGACATGTCTGGCTTGACTACCTTATGGCAAAAAATCGAAAAGCAGCTGAAACATCCTCTTGTTGATGTGGAAGAGCCAAACCTGATGCGTGATATATTTCCTTATTCGGAAATTCCAAAAACTATTTTTGACGGCACAATTGTTGATGTCAAGCCGGCAAAAGAAATCTGGATTACGGACACAACATTCAGGGATGGTCAACAGGCCCGTACCCCCTATACCCTTGAACAAGTGTCCACGTTATTTGATTTGATCAGCCGTCTATCCGGTCCCAACGGTGTAATCCGTCAATCCGAATTTTTTATCTATTCAGAAAGCGACCGTGAAATTCTGGAAGAGGTTCGAAACAAGGGGTACAAATTCCCCGAGGTGACATCCTGGATCAGGGCAAATCCTGCCGATTTCGAACTGGTGAAAAATGTCGGGATCAAGGAAACGGGGCTGCTTACCTCCATTTCCGATTACCACATATTCATGAAATTTAAAAAAACACGCCGCCAGGTGTTAAATTCCTTCATGGGAGTTGTACAATCCGCAGCCGATGCAGGTATGGAAGCGATTCGATGTCATTTCGAAGATATTACCCGCGCCGATTTCTGGGGTACAGTTGTTCCTTTTGCGGAAGAACTCATGAACTTTTCTGCGAAAACCGGTTTAAAAATAAAAATCCGGCTGTGTGACACAATGGGATACGGGTTACCCTATCCCGGCGTCGCATTACCCAGGTCCATACGAAAAATTGTCTTTTATTTGCAGCGGGAATTAGGTATACCTTCCGAATTGCTCGAATGGCACGGTCATAATGACTTTCATAAAGTACATATCAACTCTGTTACCGCCTGGCTGTCCGGTATTTCGGCAGTTAACGGAACGATCCTGGGATTCGGGGAACGTACGGGTAATTCGCCCATAGAGGCCCTGGCTATCGAATATGCCTCCCTCACCGGGAACTCAAATGGAATGGATTTAACGGCAATTACAGATATTGCCTATTATTTGTCTGAAATTGGCACAAATATTCCATATAATTATCCGTTTGTGGGTGAACGTTTTAATGTTACCATGGCCGGTATACATGCCGATGGAGTTATCAAAAACGAAGAAATTTATAATATCTTTAATACTGATAAAATATTAAATCGTCCTCTCGGCGTTCATCTCACAAACCGCTCCGGTATTGCCGGAGTCGGTTTTTGGGTCAACCAGGAACTCAAAAAACGCAATTTGCCCACAGTGGATAAACGAAATCCCAAAGTGGCCAAAATATACGAATGGATCGAAGAACAGTACAATAACGGTCGGGTCACATCAATTTCACCCGAAGAGATGAAACGGCAATTTGAAATCCATTTCTCGGATGTTATCAAATGACAATGCCGGTATCCAAAAAATTAAATATTCCCGCAACATTAAAAAAGAGAAAGGAAAGCGGGTACAAAACCATCGACAGGCTTTTCGTCTATGGCTCTCTGAATAATGATTATTATTTACAACTGTTAACGGGGGTGAAATTATCAAGCCGTAAAGGTTTATTATTAAATCATCGCCGCATACAGCCGGAGAACAGTTTTACATTTGCATTGGCCTGGAAAGGATATACCATAGAGGGCCGTCTGTTATATAATGTCACACCGGAGATCATCAAAAAACTGGATGAATACGAATCGGAAGGGAAATTATATAAAAGAAAAATCGCCCAGGTTCAGGTAGACCAAAAAATTGTCGAAGCATATGTATATATCGGAAAACCAAAATCCCTCAAACCATACTTTAAGAAAGGTTTTCAGGAACGGGACCGCATAGAAGAATTTGTCGAAAAAAATGTGAACCGTTATATTGAACAAAAAGCCGCTTTTTTTATCAATTATGACCGGGAATCTTTACCCCTGAAAGTTACACGTGAATTATTGTCGGAAGAAGTTCATAATATTCTCAGACAATATTTTCAGGATTCAGGTCTGCCCCCCTTTATTATCAAACATGAAATTGAAAAAGCGAATATTCCCAAATTAAAGTGGCTTAAAAGTGATACCAAAGCACTTCAATACGCGGACAACTATATCAAACTCGCTTCCAACTTTATGATATTCAATCAATTAGAAGAAAAATTCCGCAACGATTACCGGGGTGAAGTTCAGGTTTCCGACGCATATTATATGCACACTATCTCAGCGATGATGGCCTTAAAACTAATGGTGGATCAGAACAACCAGCTAAAATCTGCTTTCACGCAGCTTGAAATCGACCGGTTTAATCCCGATTTGCTCTACACCGATTATGCCGCAGCCGCCATCCTGATTGCTGAAGAATTATATGAAAAACAAAAAGTAAATGAAATTAACGATTGGGTAAATCATAACCGGCATATCGGTATGCTGCCGCTGGGCGCGGAACTGGAATTTTCCAACATTGGTTATAAAGCCATCAACGCTAAAGAAGGCGATGACCCGGTTTTCGATTCTTTTTATTATTTCTATAATTTTGACCTGATGCGAAGGGGATGGAAATTAGGCGCACATATTGATGACCATGGATTTTTAAATTCACCGAATATTCGCACGCGCGGATTCCTGGAACTGGCTTTTGGCAGGTATAAGTTATTAGGCGATATATCCAAACCCGCTACGGAGGACCCGTGGATATTATCACAAATTATCGACCTGGCAACAAGGTTCATCGGCATCAGACCGCACAGTTTACACATCAGTATTGAAGTCCCGCCAAACAAACCCTTTAAGGAATTAACAAATCCGGATTATATTCTCTGCCTTTTACTTTTAGGCGGCGATTTACGTGAAGACGAAAACGGACATCTGAAGGAAATGCGCATATTCCACAAAGAGATTTTACAGGATGATAAAGGCGTGAACATTTCCCGGCTGAATCGTCATCATAAAAAACCGGAGGACGATTCATGGACGCCGGTTGTTGAATACCAGTTTCCTCGATTGTTTTATGAGTATGATTATCAACCGTTGATTATGGCGCTTAAGGGATTTACACTTGAACTCAATCCTTACCCTTTTAAAGAATGTATTAATTTACCTTCTCCCGAATATTATAAAGAAATTGAATCCATGCTTGTTAACTGGGCTGATAAACCGACCCATGTCCCTGAAAAAAGCATCGATCAATTCCTCTGTCTTATCGAAAAGGGTCTGGATAAAGAAGTTGTGGTAATGGGAAAAGAACATGGTAAATACACCCAGCGAATTTTGGGAAGAATTGAAGAGCAACTAAAACGCAGAACAAAAAGAATTCAAAAACATTATGCCAGTCTCGAACAATAAACTTTTAAAAGTAATTAATAAACATCAGGATGAATTAATTACGAAAATATGCAACCGTCTGCAGAAATTATCACTTTCACATTATGAGATGATAGATTTTGAAAGGCACCAGGAGCGTGAAGAAGAATTTCTGGCAATCCTGATAAAAGTAATTTGCGAAGAGGATGATTTACCGCTTAAAAAATACACGGAAGATCTGGCTCAAAAACGTACGAATGAGGGATATTCCCTGGAAGAAGTCCAAAATGCAATCCGAATTTTCGAAGAAGAATTCTGGAACATTCTTGTCCATTATTACCCGGTTTCAAATGAACTGGTTGAATTATTAACCTACTGTAATCGCGCATTTGGTTTAGCCCGGGACCATTTTGCAAAATACTATATTTCCAAAACAATTGACATGCAAAATGAACTTAATTCCCTGAAAGAACGGTTTTATATATATAAAAAGGATCGTAAAGATTATTCCGAAAATCAGGAATACGATTGATATCAATTTTGATAAAAAATAGGAGAAGTAATGAACAATCAAGTCATTGAGAAAGCAAAGCAGCATTTTGCCACCATCGTTTCGGAACAACTGGAACGCATTGAAAAAATGAAGACCGCCAAAGAATGGATAGATTATAGTAAAATAAAACCTTTGATTATCGGATTTTGCTGGGGCGACGGTATCGGTCCAATCATTTCGCAGGAAACACAGCGTCTGCTGGAGGAATTGTTAAGTGAAGAATTGCGGGAGGGCAAACTTAAATTCAAACCGATTGACGGACTGACGATTGAAAACCGGGTAAAACACATGAAAGCCATTCCGGACGATGTTCTTGAAGAACTCAAAACCTGTCATGTAATTCTGAAAGCGCCGACAACGACACCGGAAAAAGGCGGTCCATATCCCAACATAGAAAGCGCGAATGTCGCCATGCGACGCGAACTGGACCTGTTCGCGAATGTCAGGCCGGTAAAAGTACCGAAACAGGGTATTAACTGGATTTTTTTCAGGGAAAATACCGAAGGCGCCTACATTTTAGGCAGCAAAGGAATCCAGGTCACCGATGACCTGGCCGTTGATTTCAAGGTCATTACCAAACAGGGCGCTGAGAGAATTATAAGAATGGCTTTCGATTACGCGCAAAAATCCGGTTTAAATGATGTAACTGTGGTAACCAAAGCCAATGTTGTCAAAACAACAGATGGCCTTTTTCTGGAAACAGCCGAACGCGTTTCGCGTGATTATCCCGGTGTGAAATGGGAAGGCTGGTATATTGATATTATGACCGCCAAGCTGGTGGACCCGAAACGCCGTACCCAGTTTAAAGTTATGGTACTGCCCAATTTATACGGAGACATTCTGACAGACGAAGCGGCCGAATTTCAGGGCGGCGTGGGTACCGCAGGCAGCGCGAACATCGGTAAACAATATGCCATGTTTGAAGCCATTCACGGTTCCGCACCGCGGATGATCAAAGAAGGACGCGGCCAATACGCGGATCCGTCCAGTCTCATTCGGGCGGCGGCAATGATGCTTGACCATATCGGTATGAAAGAAAAAGCGGCCAAACTTGAAAAATCCCTTGAAATCTGCCAGCAATTTGAACGTAAATTAACTATTACCGGGCGCGATAACGGTGCAACCGGCCGGGAATTCTGCGATTATATCCTGGAAACATTGAAATCCCACAACCTGGAACAAAAATATAAAAAATTTACATCCTGAACAAACTACTATCGTCAAAGGTGCCCGGTTAACGGGCACCTTTCCACGACACAACGATGTAAATTCAAAATTTCAAACAATTAATTGACCTGTTACCGGCGATGATAACTGCTTAATTTCGCAGATTTCACCTCTACTCTGTGAGATAGTGGTAACGTATATATCCGGATATGCAAAAATAGTATTAATAGTTCAACAGACCCAATATTTATTTGTATTTACTTTTGAAATTGATTATCTTTTTTTATATTAACAGGTCATAAAAAGGTAACCTCAGATAGAGTTCATTTAATTAACCAATTATCTGATAATAAAAAAATGGACAAATCCATGAAAGTTGCTTTATTTATACCTTGTTTATCTGAACATCTCTACCCCCAATCAGCATTATCCATGGTCAAAGTACTCCGATATATCGGCGCGGATATTGAATATGTCGATAACCAGACATGCTGTGGACAACCCGCCTTTAACTCAGGATACAGAAAAGAAATAATTCCGATTGCGGAAAGATTTATCGAGCTGTTCAAAGACAAAGAATATATTGTCTCCCCATCCGGTTCTTGTACGGCAATGGTCCGGATTTTTTACAAGGAACTCGATATTCGCAAAGATTTGATCAAAGCGAGAGACGAGCTCAGTAATAAAATCTTTGAATTTACCGAATTTCTTGTAAATATCGCGGGAGTCGATAAACTTGAAGGTCAGTTCAATCATTCGGTAACCATTCACGATTCCTGCCATTCACTCAGAGAGCTGGGTGTCCGGGAACAGCCCAGAAAATTATTACGTTCGGTAAAAGACCTTAAACTCATTGAAATGGAAAAATCGGACACCTGCTGCGGCTTCGGGGGTACGTTTTCCTATAAATTTGCGGACATGTCGGTGGCTATGGTTGCACGTAAATGCCGCTATATAAACGAATGCGGCGCCGAATTCGTAACCAGTACGGATTCGAGTTGCCTGATGAACATTGACGGTTATTTGCGCAAACATAAATTTAAAACCAAAGCGATACACATTGCCGATATTCTGGCGCAAAGTCTTAATTTATAAACCAATACAGGTGTGATATGAAACTTTCGCCCCTAAAAACCAAAAAGTATATTCATAACGCCCTTAAAGATGAAAAACTCTTATCCGCTGTTGACAAGGCAACACAAACCGCCCTGAAGAAACGCGAGGATAAAAAGGACCAGATCCCTTACTGGGAAGAGCTTCGTTACAAGGCTCATCACATTAAAAAAAACGTTATAGAAAACCTGGATAAATACCTCGAAGAATTTGAAAAAAATTGTTTAAAAAACGGTATTCATCTGCACTGGGCGCTCGACGCAGAAGAAGCCAGGCAAATCATTCTCAAACTGCTCAGGGACAAAAATGCGAAAACAGTTGTCAAATCGAAATCGCTGACAACGGAAGAATTTCATCTTAATGATTTTCTCACGAAAAACGGCATAGAAACCCTGGAAACCGATTTGGGTGAATATATTGTCCAATTGATGGATCAGATACCCTCCCATCTCACGGCGCCGGCACTGCATTTAAGCCGGAAAGAAATTGGCGGGATTTTTCACAAAAAGCTGGGCATTAAATATACAGAAGACCCCACCGAATTAATGACCATCGCGCGTAATAAATTACGGGAAAAATTTTTAACAGCGGATGTGGGCATTTCAGGTGTAAATTTTGCAATTGCCGATTCGGGCGCCGTATGCGTCGTTGAAAATGAAGCCAACGCCCGTTTGACGGTTGGCGTTCCGAAAACACATATCGCCGTTATGGGTATTGAAAAACTTCTGCCCGGTTTTGAAGAACTGGCAACATTTTTAAAACTTTTGGGCCCAAGCGCCACCGGACAAAAAGCAACCGTTTATGTAAATATTATCGGCGGACCTTTATTTAATAAACTTCAAGAAGGTCCGGAGGAAATGCATATCGTATTGATGGATAACGGGCGCTCAAAAATTCTGGCCGATCCCCAGCTCCGTGAAACACTGTTTTGTATTCGCTGCGGCGCCTGTCTGAATATATGTCCCATATATCAGCAGATTGGCGGTCACGCCTACGGATGGGTGTATATGGGCCCAATCGGTATCACCCTGATCCCTCAATACCTGGGTGACAAAGAAGGGAAATATTCCCCTTTTGTTTCCAGCCTGTGCGGCGCCTGTTACGAAATATGTCCGGTTCGTATCAATATTCCCCACCATTTGCTCAAACTGCGAAACCGCGTGGTCGATAAAGGTTATTCGATGAAAGTCGAAAGATTTGGGATCAACGCCTGGGCGTTCCTGGCGAAACGTCCGTTATTATACCGTTTTGCAACATGGTTTCCGGGCAAATTTCAGTTACTGCTGCCCAAAGGCCGGGCTTTCCCGGTTCCGGGATATACCAGGGAACGGGCGCTCGGCACATTTGATTTAAAAGGTTTTAGGAAAAGATTTCTAAAACTGAAAAATTCGGATTATCAGGACATAAAACAGAAAAAATAGAAAATAACATAAATTACAGACCGATGGATTTTCCCAATCCGAAAGAATGTTATAAATGAAATACTATTGGATGTAAATCCACAATTAAAATCAGGATAAATCATGAATTCAAGTCGCGATAAAATACTCAATGCCGTTAAAGAAGCGGTAAAAATTCCCTCCCGTATACCGGAAAAGCCTGAAGGCATTAATGCAAAAATCGCCGAAAGCTTAAAATCGATAACCCCGAAGGATTATGCGGGACTGCGTGATCAGTTCGCGAAGGAATTGGATATCGTTTCGGGAGAATTTGTGCTCGTTAAATCGGCCAGTGAACTGGTCTCTCACCTGAGCGGGGATATGAAATCGAAAAATTTTACGTCACTCGCTGTCTCTGACGAGATAAGCAGTAAAAACATAGCCTCGCATATAAAAAAAGAATTGCCGGAACTGGAATTTGTATTCCCTGCCGATCTTGCCCCCGAACAGAAAAAAAACAAACTGGCAAAAACCAGCGCAGCGCTTGTAAATATTGATTTTGCCGTTGCGGATGTCGCGTCATTGGCTGTTTTAATTGACAATACCAAAAGCTTATTTATACACTATTTGCCGGACTGCATTTATGTCGTTGTTAAACCGGAACAAATTCTGGCCAATTTGTTTGAACTGTTTACCAAAGTTCCGAAAGAAAAAGCAAAAAATATGTTGCTGATAACCGGGCCAAGTCGTACGGCGGATATTGAAAAAATACTCATTCTCGGCGCGCATGGTCCCCGCAGACTTGTCGTGTACTGGCTGGAAGAAAAATAAATCTATCATACCGGGAGTTTTAATGTCACATAACAAAAAAAATCCGTTTAATGCAAAAATAAAAATCGATATCCCATCCGGGACTGCTTATTTATATCAACTCAATAAACTTGAAAAGGACGGTATAGCGCCGGTCTCAAAATGTCCAATTAGTATCAAAGTACTGCTGGAATCCGTACTGCGGAATTGTGCAAATGACGTGATCACCAGCGAAGACGTTATTAATCTGGCGAAATGGCAGGCTCATAAACCCTCAAACAAAGAAGTGCCTTTTAAACCGGCAAGGGTCATATTACAGGATTTTACCGGTGTACCATCAATAGTTGATCTGGCGGCAATGCGCTCCGCTATGCAGCGCCTGGGCGGCGACCCGAAAAAGATCGAACCGCTCATTCCCTGCGACCTGGTGATCGATCATTCCGTTCAGATTGACAGCTTTGGAACAATAAAGGCCCTGCCGTTCAATATGCAAATGGAATTCATACGCAACCGGGAAAGATATGAATTTTTAAAATGGGGACAAAATGCTTTTAAAAAATTCGGCGTGATCCCTCCCGGCGTGGGCATTATTCACCAGGTTAACCTGGAATATTTCGCCAAAGGCGTTTTTACCGAACAAACAGACGGACAAAATATATTGTATCCCGACAGCCTTGTCGGCACGGATTCGCACACAACCATGATTAACGGTCTGGGAATTGTCGGCTGGGGAGTTGGCGGGATCGAGGCCGAAGCGGTGATGCTTGGGCAGCCTCTTTATATGCTGGCGCCGGAAGTCATCGGCTTTAGATTAACGGGCGAACTGGCTGAGGGTTCTACGGCAACCGATATCGCGCTGACGGTTGTCCAAAAACTCAGGGAAAAAGGGGTTGTCGGTAAATTTGTGGAGTTCTATGGGCCGGGAGTGAGCAATATGAGCCTGCCGGACCGCGCAACCATTGCCAACATGGCGCCGGAATATGGCGCGACAATGGGCTTCTTCCCGATGGATGATGAAAGCCTGAATTACCTGCGACGCACCGGAAGATCGAAAGAACAGGTCGATCTGGTTGAACGGTACAATAAAGAACAGGGCCTGTTCCGAACGGATGATTCACCTGATCCTGAATTTACGGACACTTTATCCCTTGATCTGGGCAGTGTCGAGCCCGGCATCGCCGGACCGAAAAGACCGCAGGATCACATTAAACTGGCGCAGGTCAAGAACGATTTCCATAAAGCATTACAAGCGCCTTTTCAACAACGTGGTTTTAATCTGCCCCCGAATGATGTGAAGAAATCCGCAAAGGTACGCATGAACGGCGGGTATACCATTACGCACGGCGCGGTCGTCATTGCGTCCATTACCAGTTGTACGAATACAAGTAATCCGTCCGTCATGCTTGGGGCGGGAATTCTGGCCAAAAAAGCGGTTGAACGTGGATTATCTGTCCCCAAATATGTTAAAACCAGTCTGGCACCGGGTTCCCGTGTGGTTACCGAATATTTAAACGAATCGGGTTTAACGGCCTATCTCGATAAACTGGGATTCCAAACAGTCGGTTATGGCTGTGCGACATGTATCGGCAACAGCGGGCCGTTACCCAAACCGGTTGCCAACGCGATAAATAAGGAAAACCTGATTGCCGCAGCGGTTCTCAGCGGCAACCGGAATTTTGAAGGACGAGTAAATCCACTTACAAAAGCAAACTATTTAGCGTCTCCGCCGCTTGTCATTGCCTTCGCAATCGCCGGAACAATAGACAGGGATATTGTCAATGAGCCGCTCGCGCAGGACAAAAACGGCAACCCCGTTTACCTGAAGGATATTTGGCCGACCCGGGAAGAAATTATGACCTACATTGAAAAAGCATCCAATCCGGCCATATTCCAAAAAATGTACGCGGATGTGAATTCATTTAATCCTGCATGGAATAAAATACCTGTCGAGAAATCCGAATTATACAACT
Organism: Candidatus Zhuqueibacterota bacterium; assembly: GCA_016934825.1. GTDB lineage: Bacteria > Zhuqueibacterota > Zhuqueibacteria > Residuimicrobiales > Krinioviventaceae > Fontivivens. Next base: position 90,979 of record JAFGSB010000134.1, on the reverse strand, counting down.
GGAAAAAAGATTCCACCTACATACAGGAACCTCCATTTTTTAGCGATATAAAAGCGGAGCCGGAGGATATCAAGCCGGTGGAAAATGCCAGGATTCTGGTTTTACTGGGTGATTCCGTCACCACGGATCATATTTCTCCGGCCGGAGCCATCCCCAATGACAGCCCGGCCGCCAAATTTCTGGTCGGTCAGGGTGTGGAACCAAAAGATTTTAATTCATACGGTTCCAGACGGGGTAACGATAAAGTCATGGTCCGCGGTACGTTTGGGAACATCAGGTTGAAGAATCTTCTTGTCCCCGGCGTCGAAGGCGGCGTTACTTTAAAATTACCCGAGGGTACGCAAACCTGGATATATGACGCGGCCATGTCGTACAGGGGAAAAAACATACCCCTGATTGTTATTGCCGGCAAAGAATACGGCACCGGCAGTTCACGAGACTGGGCAGCCAAAGGGACAATGCTCCTCGGAGTAAAGGCTGTCATTGCCGAAAGTTTTGAACGGATTCATCGCAGCAATCTGGTTGGAATGGGTATTTTACCATTACAATTCAAAAAAGACGATTCCGCCGCATCATTGGGTTTAACGGGTCATGAAACCTTTACGATACCGCTTTCCAATTCACTACAACCTATGCAGGAAATAATTGTAAAAGCGGTAAAAAAGAATGGTCAAACGAAAAATTTTGCAGTGATCGCGAGACTGGACACACCGGTTGAAATAAGATATTACCGGAATGGCGGAATTTTGCAAACCGTTTTAAGGGAAATGTTGAAAAATTAAGGTGTATCAAAATGGCAGTCGTACAAAAAGAAAAACTAATGAAATTTACCCAAAATGTGTTCTTAACATATGGGGTAAATAAAAAAGACGCGTTTATTTGCGCGGATAATCTTGTTCTCGCGGATATGAGAGGAATTCCATCACACGGCGTCGCCCGGCTGAAAAGATATGTCGACGGCATGAACAACGGCGTGATTCTTCCGTTGAATAAACCTGAAATCGTAAAAGAAACGGCCGTTACGGCAAACATAGACGGAAAAGCCGGTCTCGGACAAATTGTCGGGCATTTTGCGACCTCTCTGGCAATAAAAAAAGCCAAACAATCGGGCGCCGGTATCGTCACGGTACGCAATTCCAATCATTACGGGATTGCCGGTTATTACAGCCAGATGATCCTGAATGAAAATTTACTGGGTATCTCGATGACAAATTCCGCGCCGCTGGTTGTTCCCACATTTGGCAGAGAAATGGTTTTCGGTACAAATCCGATCAGTTTGACAGCCCCGGCAAAAGACAGAAAGCCTTTTTTTCTGGATATGGCGACATCTGTTGTACCCCGCGGTAAACTGGAAGTTTATAACCGCGAGGGCAAGCCGCTCCCGGATGGATGGGCTGTGGACGAGAACGGCCAGGTAACAACCGATCCCGGAAAAGTTCTAAATAACCTGCTTAACCGGATGGGAGGCGGCATTTTACCCTTAGGCGGCGAAGGAGAATTATACAGCGGATATAAAGGTTATGGAATGGCAATATTTGTCGATATTCTCAGTGGTGTGCTGTCCGGAGGCGCGTATGCCAATCTCGTAAACAAATCGAAAAACGGTAAACCGGCCCCGGCTAATGTCAGTCACTTTTTTATGGCGCTTGATATTGAGAACTTTGTTGATCTTGATACCTTTACTACGAATATGACCGATTTAATGAACAGATTACAAAATTCGGACAAAGCGACAAATCAAAAACATATCTTTATTCATGGCGAAAAAGAATATGTTAAACACGAAAAATATGAAAAAGAAGGTATACCGCTGCAGGATAAAGTTTATGACACATTAAGATCAATTGCCGAACAACGAAAAGTGAATTTTGACATTTAATATTATCAGGCAGCAGAAATATCTTTTACACATACAACATTTGTTCCTGTACATGATGTAATTTAGGTTAAACTAACCTTCGGTAATGTTGGGTATTTTATATCCGGGTGTTCTGGTTTTTGTGTTTAATCTGCCGCCCGGGTAATTGTGAACAATATTGATCATTTATTATTTATTTCTTGATTTTAAAATAATAAATTTTTATATTTATAAACTTTGCGTAAAAAATTTGAGATTAAATATATATCCTCAAGGGAGAAATCATGGCAAAAAAATGTGATATTTGCGGAAAAGGACCTATGGTTGGCAACAATGTCAGTCATGCCCATAATTTGACAAAAAGACGCTGGATGCCGAATATTAAAAAAATGCGGATCAGGGATAACAATCTTGTCCGCCATGCTTATGTCTGTTCAAGATGCCTGCGGTCCGGTAAAGTTGAAAAGGCATTGTAATCCTTTTCTTATAATATTGAAATTATAAAAAAGCTTCTCTGAATGAGAAGCTTTTTTTGTTTTTAAGCATTTTAATTACCACGCCATAACGGTGCTGCAACGCCCCGGGGGTGTATCATTTTTAGGATTCTGTCTTTTTCATTTGATCGTCATTCAAAAAGACGACATCGCGGGGCGTGGATTTACAAGATTTCTCTTTGCTGCGCTTTTCGAAATGACAGTGGCGACGACGGCTCTTACAACGCCCAGGAATGCATCGCCTTTATGCGATGCGTACACACGATCGTCCGGGGACTCATATCCCTGGACGGGACTTGGACAGGGATTTCCAATCCCGGTTTTTCATGATTTGTCAATTTTATCAGGGCAGGAATCCCGGCTGCATTATAACACACGGGTTTGGAAACTCTGTGCGATCAGGTGGTATACGATGCAGATATTATGGACAGTCCGGTATCTGCGTGTATCGGCGTTCATCAAGTGAAGCGGGCGGTCAAGTTATTAACCGCAGATCAACGCGGATGAACGCGGATAAAAAAAACGTCACTCGCAGATCACGCGGATGACGCAGATTGACAAAGACACATCGTCTCTGTCATTTCGATCTCCGAGAGAAATCTTTACTCGTGAACAACGCCCCGGGGCGTATCAAAGCCAGGTGTAGTCCACCTTTTATAATAGCTGAAAACTTTTCTCAGTTCCCGAATCAATCATTACAAATAATTTTAACTGTATCCACAGGTGGACTACACATTGAGCATTTTGCGACACCCCGGGGCGTGGAATTATTCCAGGAATTCTCGTCGCTTAGCGACCCGAAATGAAAGAGGCGACAAATCCAGGCGACCGGATTTTTTTCAAAATAAAAAAGAGCCCTCTTGCGAAGGCTCTTAATTGATATAGGCAACTCGTCTTAAATCGGCAAAAAGCTCAATGTAAAAAATACCGATTGCACGTGTTGGGATCGACGAGCGCCTGGTGAGTGGGGGTTTTCTTTTTTATTTTAATTCATTCAGTCAAGTCCGAACATATTCCATTTTTTTCTGCGGCATGCCGGCTCGTCCAGATCCCTGTGCCCGAATCCATTGGAATTATTTTTATAAATAAAAGATTCTTTCCGTTCTTTATCGTCTTCTTTATTATCGATTGAATCACGTTCCTGTTTTTCGATTTCTCTGTTTTGTTCTAATTTGATCTTTTCTTTATGTTCTTCAATAATTTCGGGTAAATTATTAAATGTTTTTTTCACTTTACCGGATTTAAATGAAGAAATATCAATATTCGCATTTTCCGACAATTCCTGGTTAATTTCTTCAACCCGGTCAATCGCCGGCACTTCACGCTTATTGATTTTACCTGAACCGGCGACCATGTATCGCTGCCTGTTCAAGCCGGAATATCGCAATTTGTTCTTATTTGTGGATAATCCGGTTGCAATAACGGTTATTCGAATTTCATCTTCCAGGGATTTGTCAATAACCGAACCAAAAATAAGATTCGCCTTGGGTCCGGCTTCCTCAGAAATAATACTTGCGGCTTCGTTCACTTCATGCAAGCTTAAATTTGTCCCGCCGGTGATATTAACAAGCACACCCAAAGCGCCGGAAATAGAAACGTCCTCAAGCAACGGACTGTTAATCGCCTGACGGGCCGCAACCTGTGCCCTGTCCTCTCCGCTGGCGGCGCCGCATCCCATCAACGCATCACCCATTTCGCTCATGACCGCGCGAACATCGGCAAAATCCAGGTTGACCAATCCGGTAATAGTTATCAAATCGGATATGCCTTTGGTTGCGTTGAATAATATTTCATCCGCGAAACGAAAACCGGCGTCAAGAGGTGTATTCGGCGGAACAATTGTCAATAATCTCTGGTTCGGAATCACAATCAACGTGTCCACGCATTCCTTTAACGCGGCGATCCCTTCTTCGGCCCTTTGCATTCTTTTTGGTCCCTCAAACATAAAAGGAGTTGTCACGATCCCAACGGTCAGTGCGTCGATATCTTTTGCGATCTCGGCGACTGTCGGTGACGCGCCTGTACCCGTGCCGCCGCCCATACCGGCGGTAATAAAGACCATATCCGCATCGGAAAGTGAATCGTAAACCGCGTTTCGGTCCTCTTCCACTGCCCGGCGCCCCTTCTCGGGATCCGCGCCGGCGCCCAGTCCGTGTGTCGTTTTTGTACCGATATAGACTTTCAGGGGCGCTTTGCAGACATTCAAAGCCTGTTCATCCGTATTGATACCAATAAATTCAACTCCCCTTAATCCTTCTGCTATCATTCTGTTTATAGCATTACAACCTGCTCCACCAACGCCGACTACTTTTAATTTTGCCTTCAAAGCGTTGGAATCATCAAAATCAAATGTGAAATTCATAGCCCACTCCTTTATACAGAATTCAAAAATGAGACAATCTATCCCAACATAGACTGTCCTCATTACACATACTAATTAAAATCCTTTAAAAATTAATGGCTTTTTTGACTACTTTATACAACCGGTCATAAACCTGTGTTCGCTTGTTCCAATCAAGCACGATTTCATTGGAAGATGATATTATCCTTTTGGGATTTAAGAGTAAATCAAGCGTATCCTCGACCAGTTCAACGGGCAGGGTAACCTGTTCTACTCTTTGTTCATCACAATTTTCAACATCCTGTTCTGGTATCATATTACACCTCGATTTATACTTGATTATTCAATTACGGGCAGACAAGACGGATATCTTAATATGTAAATGTCGTAACACTGCCGAACCATCTTCTAAACCGTTTTTTGATTGATTCAAAAACTCCCGATTCTCCTTCATGAAAACTACCGTTCAATTCATGCTGAAATTTCAGACCGTATTGTACCAGACCCACACCCGTAGCGCTCTGGGGATTTTTAGATTCCTCAACCATACCGGAAAATCCTTGTGGAACGCCCAATTTTACCGGCATATTGAATATATCTTCCGCAATTTCCAGGGTACCGGGAATTAAAGACCCTCCTCCTGTCAGAACGAGACCCGTTGTCATAAGATTGATGTAATCGGATTTCTTGACTTCCTCATAAATCAGCGTTAGTATTTCCGCTATGCGTGGTTGAATTATTTCCACCAAAAGGGTCCTTGATATCCGTCTGCCTGCCCTTTCATTTACACCGGGCACATCTACAACTATTTCTTTGTCATTTTCCATAGGTATTGCATAGCCATGCTTTATTTTTAAATTTTCTGCCGAATCCAAAGGCGTCCGTAATACTATGGCCAGATCATTTGTTACATTCCGGCCTCCCAATGCGACAACCGAGGTATGCCTTATACAACCCTCATAAAACATGGCTATATCGCTGGTTCCGCCGCCGATATCGACCAATATCACGCCCAGTTCCTTTTCATCGTCCGTTAATACCGAAAAGCTGGATGCGAGCGGTTCCAGGACAAGATCGGCAACACCGTATCCCGCTTTTTCGATACAACGATGTATATTCTGCGCTGAAGCAATTGCCCCTGTTACAATATGGACTTCCGCTTCAAGCCTTATTCCCTTCATTCCTACGGGATCACGTATTCCGCGTTGATCGTCAACAATAAATTCCTGTGGTAAAATATGCAAAATCTCTCTATCGATGGGTAGTGCCACTGCTTTTGCTGCATCAATGACCCGGCGCACATCATCCGATGTGACCTCGCCGTTTTCCCCTGAAACAGCCACCACTCCGCGTCCGTTAATACTTCGTATATGATCGCCGGCTATACCCGCGTATACAAGATCGACGTCAACATTCGCCATCTCTTCTGCTTTTTCTATCGCGGATTTGATCGAATGGACCGTTTTATCAATATCCACAACGACTCCATACCGCAATCCTTCGGAAGGGACATTAGACACACCGATAATTTTTATTTCACCAATTTCATTTACTTCCGCTATAAAACAACCTATTTTAGTTGTACCGATATCAAGACCGGTTATAATATCTATCGTTTCCATAATCAATAACCCCATTATAAGTCAATATTTACTGGGATTTAAACACGTTCCTTTAAGATGATTTGTCCTTCTATTCTGATATCCAGATATTTTGTTTTGTAGCTTAATTCACTGTCGCCGAACTCATTGTGATAAGCATTTAAATAAGCAACCTTTCTTTCAAGATCTCCTTTCCCAAAAATTACAGGTAATCCTTTCGCATAATTTGTATACAAAATCAATCCGATTGTATCATGAATCTGTACTTCGGAAACATATGTATATATCAGACCGTTATTCTTTTTTAATAATTTTAATAATTTTATGGCTTCGTTAAATTCTTTACCGCGTATAGTCATCGTGGTAAAATTAATTTTCAAACTATCTCCGGATATTACCGGTAAATCATAATGGGATGATGAATCCGCCAGTGACAACACATTTCCCCTGCTGTCAATGAGATAAAGTTGTTTGACCGATAAAAAGGCAAAAGGTTTTCCCTTTCGATTCAGTTCTTTCAGTTTTTCCTGAATTTCCAGGAACGACAGGTTCGCAAATTCAACAAGCTTTTCTTCCGGTTCGAAAAATTGACTGATTTTCTCCTGAACAATTCCGTTATCAGGATTCTCTTCTTCAATTTGTAAAACCTTCGGATCGTACACGACAGGCTTTTCCGGTGAATGGGCTTCTATAATAGTATGCATTATGAATAATCCCGTCAATAAAGCCATACTAAAAAATAAAATTTTCTTACCAAGCGATAAAAAATTCATTTTTTACCCTTACTTTCTTTTTCAATTTTAAAAATGGATTCGACAATATTATCCGCCGCATTCGGAAAAGCGGTTTTCAGGGCCGCAGTTTTCATCGATTCTTGTTGTTCCAAGTTTTGTATCAGATGAATAATTTTTTCCGATAGAATCTTTTCATTCAGTTCCCGCTCTAAAATCATTTCTGCCGCGCCAATTTCCTGAAATGCTCTGGCGTTCTTAACCTGGTGGCCGGCGGCCGCGAAAGGATACGGTATTAATATTGACGGCAGCCCGCAAATTGCCAGTTCCGCCAGAGTCAGGGCTCCGGCGCGACAAACGGCTATATCGGTTGCGGAATAAACCATCGCCATATTGTTGAGATATTCCGTTACATAAACCCGGGACGCATAGGGCAGCGCCGCCTGTGCCGCGGCTTTATAACTCAATTTTCCAGTTCCCCATATTATTTGAGCGTCCGTGTCCCACATCAGCGCAGGTAGACTCAATTCAACCACCTCATTTATTCTTTTAGCGCCCTGACTGCCGCCAAAAATCAGCAAGGTGATTTTTTCCGGCTTTAAACCGAAAATTTTTCTCGCCTCCTGTTTATTTTTGATTAATTGAAATTTTCTCACCGGATTTCCGCTAACGATCAAATTATCCTTTTTCCTGAAATATTGGATTGATTCGGCAAAACTTAAATGCACCCTCTTTACCCATTTAGCCAGCCATCGGGTTGTTATTCCGGGAACACTGTTTTGTTCCTGTATTAAAGTCGGATAACCAAGCAATACGGCCATAAACAACATCGGGCCGCTGACGTACCCTCCTGTTCCGATTACCGCGGCGGGTTTTATTTTTAACAGTATAAAAAAACATTGAAAAAGACTGACAAATAATCTCAAAACGACAATGATATTGGCCAAAATATTCGTTCGTGAAAAACCTCTCACAGAAATCAGAAACAACGGATAGCCGGATTCGGGTATAACTTTAAACTCGAGTCCGTTTTTTGTACCGATAAAATAAATTTTACTTTCCGGTCTTTTTTCCAGTATTTTTTCTCCCAATGAAATGGACGGATACAGGTGTCCGCCGGTTCCGGCGCCAGCCAAAATATATTTTTTCACTTGTTTGTTATTGCCGGACATTATCCATTTTTCCTGTATTTATTCTGTTTCCGTCTCCGGGAGTCTCGGGAGATACCCGCACCGCTTTGACCTTCCGTATTCATAGCAAAGGACATACGGTTTATTCGGTTCTTGTAAATACTCCGGTTCGGATAATTCATAAAAGATTTATTGCCCTGCGCGGAAATATTCATTAAAATACCGATTGCCGCCAGATGTGTAACCATGGCCGAGCCGCCATAACTGATAAACGGCATGGGAATGCCCGTTGTCGGTAATAGGGCAAGTGTAACCGCGGCATTGAAAAAAGCGTAAATGCCTATACATACTGTAATACCGCCCGCCAGTAATCGGCCATAACCATCCGGAGCGCTTTTCGCGATTTGGATTCCTCGTTTGATGATAATAAAAAACAATACCAATACCAGTACTGTTCCCAAAAATCCGAGTTCCTCCCCGATTATCGGGAAAATAAAATCTTTATACGCCTCCGGTAAAAACTCATATTTTTGCCTGCTATTGCCGATACCCAGTCCAAAAAATCCGCCTACCTGAAAGCTGATAAGCGATTGTGTTAATTGGTAATCATTTATATTCCGAAGAAATAACGCATCTTTATAAGTATGTACTCTTTTTAACATATATGGATTGGCCATAAGATATATCAAACTTGCCGTTACAATTGATGAACCGATTGAAATCAAATAACCGATTCTGACCTCTGCGAAAAAAAACATGACAAATGCAATAATCGCGATGATCAACGCGGTACCAAGGTCTTTTTCAAGCGCCACAAGCCCGGCAATCATAATGACAAGACCAATCTGCTTTAAAAAACCCCGCCAATTTTCCAATTCCTCGCGATACTGGTATAAAAATCTGGCCAGTACCATAATGAGTACATATCTGGCAAAATCCGACGGCTGAAATGTAAACGAACCGATTTTCAGCCATCTCGCCGCCTCGTTTCTCGTTATGACAAAGGATGAATGAGTGAAAAGCAGCAATAACAAAATAACCGCTAAACAGAGCAAAACGGGCGACAAGCCAAGGCAAATTCGATAATCAATAAATGTCAAAATGGTCATCATGAGCAAACCGATAAAAATTCGGATCATATGATTCTTGAAATAATAAGCGCTGTCTCCTGTCGGCATTTGTCCGGCCTTGAATGAACTGGCGGAAAAGACAATAGCCGCTCCCAGTACAAGCAGAAACAAAACACAAAGCAACAGCAAATAGTCGATTCGCGCAAAATCAAATTTTCCGGTTTTTAAAGACATATTGTTATCTTATTTTAAAAGTCGTTAAAGTTAATAAAGACAATATGATAGACACAATCCAAAATCTAACCACAACCTTGGATTCCGCCCAGCCTTTTAATTCATAATGATGGTGCAGCGGTGCCATTTTAAAAAATCTTTTTTTGGTTTTTTTATAGTACCATACCTGGATAATCACGGAAAGACTTTCAATGACCATCAGTCCGCAAATCAAAAGCAGCCAGAATTCTTTCTTTACCAGAATAGCCACGGCCGCAATCGATCCACCAAGGGCCAGGGAGCCCGTATCACCCATAAATACTTGCGCCGGATGACAATTGTACCACAAAAACCCAAGACAGGCGCCGAATAATGCCGCGCAGAATATCGTCAACTCGCCCGCACCCTGCAGATAAATGATATTCAGGTAATCCGAAAAGTCAACCCGGCCTGAAACATATGCAATCGCGCCAAAGGAAATAGCGGCAATAGCCATAATCCCGGTGAGTAATCCGTCAAGGCCGTCGGTCAGGTTGGAACTGTTCGATGTTGCCGTTATCACCAAAGCAATAAAGGGAATATAAAATATCCCGAAATTGAATTCGTAATCTTTAAAAAACGGTACAGTGGATACTGTTCTTGCTTCTTCCACAACAGGGAAAAAATAGATCATACAGCCGACAAAAAGGCCCAAAAAAATCTGAAATATCAATTTATATCTCGCGATCAAACCTTTGGAATATTTTTTTACTATTTTTAAATAATCATCCATAAATCCGATCAAAGATAAAAACAGCGTTACCAGTAAAACCAGCCAGATATATATATCCATATATTTTGCAAACAACAGAGTCGGAATAATAACACTGATGATAATAATAATACCGCCCATACTCGGGGTACCGCGTTTGCTTAAATGTGTTTGCGGGCCGTCATCTCTGATCTCTTCACCGATCTGATGTTTCCGCAACAATTTGATTATATAATTACCCAACAGCAGACTAATCAAAAACGCAAACACCACACTCAATGCGGCCCGAAAAGATATATAACGGAACAAGTTAAATCCGATAAATTGATCTCGAAGAGGTGTAAGCAAATAATAAAGCATAAAAATCACCTGTCTTTAAATAATGAATTTAAATATTCTACGACAGTTTCCATCCGCATTGAACGGGAACCTTTTACGAGTACAATATCATCATCCTGTAAGTAAGCGGCCAACCTGTCCTGCAAAGTGTTTTTTGTTTCAAAGTGTTCAGCTTGTTCAAAAGATAACTTTTGGGCCGCTTGTATTGCTGCCCTGGTCTCATTTCCGTACAAAAAAAGCGCGTTGATCTTGAATTGTGATGCAACTTTTGCCAGTTTTTCATGCTCCGGTTTTGAAAAATCACCCAATTCCAGCATATCTCCAAGGACAGCGATTCTGCGGCCCTTTCCCCGGACCTGCATATCAGATAAGGTATTTAAAGCGGCGTAACAACTGCCCGGATTCGCGTTATAGGTATCGTTAATTATTTTCAAGTTGTGTACGTTAATAACCTGCATCCGTTTTTCACCTGCTGTTGCATTTTCCAAACCCCGTTTTATTTCATCCGCAGACAACATGTACCTGTTACCCACAGCCGATGCTGCCAATGCGTTATAAACGTTATGACGTCCCGGTAATTGTAAATGAACTTGCTTGTCCATTACCGTAAAAGTATAACAGGCGTGTTCGTCACAACCGACAATCCTCCCGCTGACGTCCGCAGGATTATCGATACCGTATGAATATTGATTTGCGACCGGAAATTTTGTTGTTCGAAGTACCTTATCATCCGCGTTGTAGAAAGCGATTCCCTCCTCCTGTATACTCGAAAAAATTTCCATTTTTGCTTTCGCGACACCATCAAGATTTTTGAAGAACTCCAGATGAGCATAACCGATATTCGTAATCAAACAAGCCGATGGTCTGACCAGATAGCTTAATCTTTCGAGCTCGCCTGTATGATTCGTGCCGAGTTCAGTGACCAATATCTCGTGTTCCGGTCGCAAATCAAATAATGTAGCAGGAACACCTATATGGTTATTAAAGGACTTTATATTTTTCAATACATTGTATTTTTGCTTCAGAACATTTGTAATCAAATCTTTACAGGTAGTTTTCCCAGCACTGCCGGTAACGGCAATAACGGGAATATCGAATTTATTTCTGTAATACCCGGCAAATTCCTGATAAGCGACGAGAGTATCGGGAACAACGATAAAAAAAGCCTGACTGAACCTGTTTTTGTGCTTTGCATACCAGCTTTCATTAACGACCGATGCAAGCACCTTTTTTTCAACAACCTGCCCGATGAAATCATGACCGTCAAATTTCTCGCCAACAATGGCAACAAATAATTCGCCGGCTTTTACATGACGGGAATCGGTACTCACGCCTGCAATAGGCTTCCCGGGCGGGGGTACCGCTCCCTTCCATTTCGCACGACAATGCCCGATATTTAATAATTCGGGAATATTTAAAATTAAATCACTCAATTGCTCGACTCATTTAAAACCAACAAATCTTGCAGGTTAACCGATGTTGCACACCGCAAAAGAACCTGTTGCTGTTTACCAATTTTTTGCCCGGCTCCGGGTTGTTGTTTCACAACATTACCTGACCCCTCAAGAACAAACCGAATTCCTTTTGCGGCCAATACGTTCATTGCGTTTCTAACAGGCAACCCTGTAACATCGGGAACTATTATATTTTCCTGTACAGCCGGCTCCGGATTTGCTTCAATTTGAATTCCCGCTTCTTTATCCACAAGGGTTCCGGGTGACGGTTTTTGGGAAACAACAAAATCTCCATTACCAACACTGAACAATTGACATTCATCAGTTTGTGCGACATAATGAGCCGCTGATTTCGAAAATCCTATCAGGTTCGGGACTATAATCGAATCACTATTTGCCATTTTTAAATCAATATCATGTGTCCCTTTTCGAAAATAGTCGAGGCCTTCAAATTCAATAATTTTTTCAGAGATGGCCTTAAAACACGGGGCCGAGATATCTCCTCCATAGTACCCTCTTCTGGGTTTTTCCACCATCACAAAGATGCATATTTGAGGGTCCTCTTCGGGGAAAAAGCCGCCAAAACTGGCAATATATTTAAACGGCTGGTAACCGGTCCGATGTTTGTCCGTGTAAGGCACCTGCGCTGTTCCGGTTTTCCCGCACACCTGAATATTTTCAATGCCCGCTTTTTTGCCGGTGCCCCGGTTTACAACGTCGGCAAGCAAACTTTTCAGAGTATCCGCAGTTGTTTTGCTAATAACCTGCCTGATTACCAGGGGATTGATCACCTGAACCACATTTCCATTTTCCCTTACCTCTTTTATAACAGTGGGGCGCAGCAGGTACCCGCCGTTTGCAATAGCACAATACATATTGGCCATTTGCAATGATGTTGCGGTTATTTCATGACCCATCGCCATAAAGGCGGGTGTCACTCCGGACCAGTCCCGCGGATTCTTTAATATACCTTTTCTTTCCCCGATAATCTCTATATCACTTTTATCCCCAAATCCAAAACTTTTGGTATATTCATAGAGTTTTTTTCGGTCCAACTGCATTCCCAGTTTCGCCAGGCCAATATTCGACGAATTGACCATAATCCCGCGCAGCGTCAACCAGGCATGAGGTGTTGTATCATGAATTATCACATCCTTTAATTCAAACTCGCCATTCTCACAAAATAAAATATCCTTTGACGAGTGCACATTCTCATTAAGGATCGCGGCCATAACAACGGTTTTGAATGTTGATCCGGGTTCGAATGAATCTGTAATCGCCTTGGGGCGCCAGGATTCGGCAATGTATTTATTGGCTTCATTCGGATCAAATCCCGGTTCGGAAGCCATGGCAAGGACTTCGCCGGTTTTAGGATTCAAAATGACGACGACACCGCCTTCCGCGTCTGCCTCAATTATCGTTTTATGCAGTTCCGTTTCAGCAATATGCTGATACCTGTAATCGATAGTGAGCACATAATCAAGCCCGTCATTTGCCGGTTCCTGCGGATATACCGCTTTCCGCACAATTTCATTTTTAGCGGTTTTTTGATACACAACTTTACCCGGCATCCCGCGTAATGAAAAATCAAGCGCTTTTTCAAGCCCGCTGATTCCGTTTCCGTCAATATCAGTAAAGCCGATTAATTGACATCCGACCCGCTTTTTCGGATATTTCCGCGTCATCACAATTTCACAATCAATACCCGCCATGTTAAGTTTATCAATCTCGGCTTTGATATTTAACGATTGTTTGCGGGCAATGGTGACGAAATCAATATCGGGATCAAGTTTATCCAACAATGCCGCCCTGCTCACACCCAGAACCGGGGCAAGCTGCATGACCGTTTTTTCAATATCCGCGATCAAATTGGGGTGCGCAACAACGGACACCGTGGGAATATTAAAAGCCAGCAGTTTTAAATTTCTGTCTAAAATCTTGCCGCGCTCCGGCGGCAATATTTTTTTTAGTTTATAATACCCATCCACATCCACATTAAATCCTCCCATACCAACTTGAATTTGCATTATTCTCATTATTAGCACTATTAAAAACAGAAAAATGACGAAAGAAAAAGTACTGTACCGTCTTTTATTTAAATTATTATTTTGTCTCATTTTCTGTTATTTAACCTGATAATAAACATCTTTTTTGCCCGGCTTTACGGATTTAACTCGATATTCATTTTTCTTGCCTGCACAAAACCAAGTTTTTCTCTTGCCAGTTTTTCGATTCTCTCAATACCGGTCAGAAATTCTAATTTATATGTCAGCAAAGAATTATCATATTGTATCTTTTTCAATTCCACTCTCAAAACCTGATTCCTCAGGACAACCTGGTCGACGCCGACGGTCTGCCATACTTTAACGATGCTAAAAACAGCAAATAAGATCATTCCGTTCAGAAAATACTTTCGCAATCTGTTTTTTCTTAAATTAGCCGGATATATTTTTTTCCCTGTTTCTTTACTCAATTTACATCAACAAATGAGTTCATATTTTTTGCGCGATTCGTAATTTAGCCGACCTGGAACTCGGGTTTAGCCGTATCTCTTCTTCATCCGGTGTCATCATTTTGCCGATTACCTTCAAAGCCGGTTTTTTGCCGCAGACACAACGCGGCAATTCTTTTGAACATGTACAAGGGTCAGCCTGCTCGCGCATAAATTGCTTTGTTACACGATCTTCAAGACTATGATAACTGACAATTGCCAGATATCCGTTTTGTTTTAAAAGTTTAACGGCAGCCGGCAAAAATATCTTTAAATTATCTATTTCCCTGTTTATAAAAATTCTCAAAGCTTGAAAAATCCTGGCAAACGTTTTTATTTCATAACGTGCGCTGACGACACCACGAAGAATATTCACCAGTTGGTCGGTTGTTTCAATTCTTTTATTTTGACGATATTTTAAAATGGCCTTTGCTATTTTCCTCGAAGCCCTTTCCTCACCGTATTCCCAAAAAATTCGAGCCAACTCTTCCCCATCGTATTCATTAACTATCGTTTCCGCATTTACATCACTATCATCACCCATATTCATTAACAACGGGCCGGATTTCAGAAACATAAATCCGCGAGACGGATCACTGATCTGCAAACGGGAAACACCCAGGTCTGCGACGATTCCGTCAACCTCTCTGATACCCAAGCCCATAACAATTTCCTCAATATTTTTAAAATTACCTTTGACCGCCTTAAAACGATCTTTATATATGCCAAGTCTTTCCTGAGCCCGGGCAATTGCCTGAGGATCCCTGTCGATTCCGATAACGACTCCGTCCTCCGGCATCACTTTTAATAATTCCAGCGAATATCCACCATCGCCAAGCGTGGTATCACAAATTATCCCGGCATTTTTCGCATCAAGCCCGGAAAGAACTTGTTTGACCAGTACAGATGTATGATATTCATATTCCACATTTTTTAACTTAAATCTTGTTTGTTCATTTTAATCAATAGATATCTCATCCAACACTGTCTGAACGATTTCTTCGGTATCATCATGATCCGCTTTATGTAACGCAGGATTCCATATTTCTATTGAATCCTCACAACCAATGACAAATACTTCTGTGCAACCCTCCAATTCAGCATGTTCAATCAAATCGGCAGGCAGGGTAATCCGGCCCAACTTGTCAAAAGTCGCAACAGATGAACGACCTATAAATTCACGGGTTATCCTGAGCCTGTTATTATAGCTTAATTTTACCGACTTTAGTTTTTTCTTGAACTCTTTCCAACTGCTGGTATAATATCCTGAAATAAAACTACCGGAACCGCGTGTTAAAGTAATGGTATCACGTTCATCTTCCGGAAACAAATTTCGGTGTTTAGTCGGTATTGCCAAGCGACCAGTTGAATCCATAGATACTGTGTATTTGCCAAATAAATCAGACATCCTATTATTAAAACCACCTTTTTTTACCGATTATTTCCTTAAATTACCTAAAGACACCAATTCCCTGAAAGATAAATCATCTTTTACTGAAAGTCAAGATAAATTTTTAAAAATCATTATTTTCTTAAAAAAAATAGGGGTTAGAGGACGACTTTCACTTATTTTATTAAAAATCAATAATTTAAATCAATAAATATTATTTATGGTATTCAAAACGACTATCGGTACAAATCCTGCATGTCGCGCGATAAATATATTATAATATTGAGCTTATAGAATATTATTTAATCATTGATTTTATTTCAGAGCAGTTTTTTTTTAGTCGACCAAAAACTATCCGGTTTTATTTATGTGCCGGATTACCGGACACCGGTGGACATTCGGATGAAAAAATATTAGTGTCTGATGATTATTTTTTTTATATTTAGTGTATGAAATCAGATCAATAATGACCTATAATTCCATTTGACGAATTGATGACCAACATGAGTTGTTTTATTTTTATTTTATTCCCGAGGAGTTATTTTTTTTAAAGATTTGAATCCGTTCCGTTTTATTTGAAATGACATATAAACATAAACGGTTTATTTGTGATTAGAAATCGTACAAAACGGAAACCCAAAAGAAAGCCAGGTCAATGAAAACAACAAACTTTTTATCAATACTGTTTATAATATTTCTTTTGCTTGCCTGTAATAAAGAATATCAAAACAGCGATAAATTACCCCAACTCTTTATCGAAAATTTCGATAACCATACCGGGGCCTGGACAGCCAATTACCCGCAAAACTGGCGGATTATTAATGACAATAATGATATGGTTTATTATCTCTTTAAACCGGGTCCTCAGGGTAGCGTCAGGGCTCCCACATCGCGCGCCGTTTTGGATTCGGTTGACGTTACCGATTTCGAACTCATTGTGCGGGCAAAATGTTTAACCGATACTCTGAACTCGAGACGAGATGTTTGTCTCTTTTTTGGCTATCAAGACTCATTACACTATTATTACGCGCATTTTGCCGGAACAAGTGATAATGTTCATAACGTTATTGCAATTGTCAACAATGCAGATCGCGCGAAAATCAACCTGGAACCGGCAGGTACTTCCAAAGCGATTTTAACCGGAGAAAAATGGTATACATTAAAAATAAAACGCAGGTCCGATACGGGTCTAATACAGGCCTTTATTGAGGATATGGATAACCCGGTCATGACCGCGGGGGATAAAACTTTTTTACATGGTAAAATCGGACTCGGTTCATTTGACGATCCCGCTCAGTTCACAAGTGTGGAATTAAACGGACATTTGTATAAAGAATAAATGGTAATAATTAATAAACAAAACGGATATCTGCTTCATGGATGATAAAATAAAATATGTGGTTGGAGTTGATTTAGGCGGCACAAAAATTTATGCGGCTGTGATTGATAAAAAAGGTAAAATATATGGTTCGGCCAGGGTAAAAACCAGGGCCGAAGAAGGTTTTAACGCCGTAATTGACAGACTGTTCGACTGTATTATGCAGGCGGTTAATAATTCAAAGATAACACTGGCAGAAATCGGCGCCGTGGGATTGGGCTCCCCCGGGCCCCTCGATTTAGAGGAAGGGAAAATAATTGAAACGCCGAACCTCGGCTGGAAAGATGCCCCTTTAAAGGCCAGATTGGAAAAAACCATAAAAAAGCCGGTAAGAGTCGATAATGACGGTAATGTCGGCCTGTTAGGAGAATATGCCTATGGAGCGGGACATGGCGCGAAACACATGGTGGGATTATTCATCGGTACGGGTGTAGGCGGCGGCGTTATTATTGACGGTAAACTTTTACATGGATTTAATGAAAATGCCGGCGAACTTGGCCATATGATCCTTGACCCAAACGGTCCCAGATGCGGATGCGGGAACCATGGCTGCCTTGAGGCGTTTTCCGGCAGACTGGCGATAGAAAAACAAATTCGTATTGCTGAAATCAACGGCGTACCCACCAAAATTTTTAAAAAAATGAAGAAAAAAAGTGACAAAATCCGCAGCGGCATTTTGGCAAAAGGTTACCTTGAAAAAGATCCGGCCGTGACCGCCGCAATTGAACGTTCGGCTACCTATGTCGGTTATGGGGTCGCTTCCCTGTTAAATATTTTCAATCCCGAAGTCGTCGTATTGGGCGGCGGAGTGGTTGAAGCGATCGGCGGAGAATATGTTAAAATTGTTCGTAAAGTTGCTATAGAAAACGCATTCGCAATCGCATCCCGAAATGTCAGGATCATTGCGGCGGAATTGAAAGATGACTCGGCCATATTAGGCGCTTCATTTTTGGCCTGGCAGGCCATTGAAGACCTTAATCATTCAAATATCCTGTAATCAGGTGCGGGGTGTTACAATTGTCTTGAAATATTATTTGAATAGTTTTGGGTAATCCAAAATGTGGAAAGCAAAAAAGGCTGTCAGATTTTTGACAGCCTTTTGTATATCCCTATTGTTTCTTCCAATGGCCCTGCACCCAGATCCAGCCGTGTTTTGTTTTTTTCCAATGACCGTCGATCCACAAATGACCGGGTTTTGGGTTCTCCCAACACCCATCCAGCCAGACGTAACGATTATTTTCCCATTTCCAGTGTCCCTTTACCCAGATACTGTTATTGTGTGGTTTAACGGTTTTCACGACAACTACTTTTCTGGCCGGGGGAGTTTTTTTAACGTAGACCCGGCGCGCCGCAAACGACTGAACTGTGAAACCAAATAACATAAAAGCGAATACAATAACGAAAAAACGATTTGAGCTTTTCATGACAATGTCCTCCATTTATAATCAACAATTAATTTCAAATCTGGTTTTATTACAGCAACGCGGGTGCCATAAAAATATTTATGTTGTAAATATACTATAAACATTTGTTAATATTCAAATTATAATTTTATTTGTTTATATAAGCTTCCCGATAACCGTACCTGAACGTACGATTTATGTCCCTGTCTGCACAGATGGAACAAAATATCTTTTTTTGGATTTTTATAAACAATTTTCTTATATTATCATTCAATGAAATACACAAACAAATACCGGTTTATCCGGGAAACATCCCCCTCAACACCCGAATAGATTAAAGTTTTAAATTTCATTATCCTTTGCTGGCGTGGATTAAGGAAAAAATTCTCATAACAATTACACTTTGTCCCGAACCAGTGAACAAAATCATATAAAGGCGTACGCAGCAGGACCCTGGTTTTTAAAAGGTAAAAATGAAGAAAAAAGAAAAAGTACAGAAATACGCAAAAAAAGTTAAAGATATATCCCAGACCCTTGAACAACTGGTTTGGGAGATGATCAAGGACTTGAGAGAATCCGAACAAAAATACCGTTCAATTGTTGAATTCGCAGCCGATGCGATCATTTCTCTCAACAAGGAAAAACAAATTACATCCTGGAACAAAGGGGCCACAAATGTGTTTGGTTATTCCGAAAAAGAAGCGCTTGGCAAAGATATCGACACACTTTTAACAAAAGAGAATGTATTGGACGAAGCAAAGGATTTGTCAAAAAAAATCCTGAACGGAGAATCAATACGCAGTTTTGAAGCAATCAGGTACACAAAAGACGGCATACCCAAAAATGTTCTTATCTCCGCCGCGCCGATCTTTTCAGATAACAATAAAGTGGATACAATTTCCTTGATGTACAAGGATATTACGGAATTAAAGCAGACTTTTAACCAACTGATTCAAACTGAAAAACAGGCCACCCTCGGAGTAATTGCCGGAAGTATCGGACATGAATTGAACAATCTTGTAAGCGGTATGCTGATCCATGCAAAATTATTGCAGGAACATTTTGACGAACCTGAAAAGGTAAAAGATATCATTGAACACATTTTGACAAATATTGAAAAAATCGAGCTGCACGGTAAAAATCTGTTATCATTAAGCAGTCCGTCCAAACCCCAGCTTGAACCCATTGATATGAATATATTATTGCAGGAAACGACCGACACCCTGGTTCTTAGCGGAGTTTTAAAGTACATTACCATAAAAACTGATCTTCACCAGCAGGGTCAATATGTTTGCGGAGACCGTAACTTGTTGGAACAGGTTATTCGCAATCTTGAAATTAATTCAGCCCACGCAATGCCCGATGGCGGCACCCTTGAATTGATCACAAGACTGAGCGCAAATAAAAAATTCGTTGAAATCCTGTTCAGGGACACCGGTCCCGGCATTCCGGAAGATATTAAAAACAAAATATTTTTGCCATTTTTTACAACAAAATCTGTTGGCAAAGGTACGGGATTGGGGCTCCCGATCGTTAAAAATATTTTAGAACAACACAAAGGTTATATCCGCGTGAACGGCAATGATAAACAGGGAACAACCATTATAATCGGCATTCCTGTTTCAAAAAAGTATTAAATGTTGATTCGGAATAAATAAAAATCATCTTCGTCAAGCTCGGGTCTCATACGATTGAACAATGAGTTTACTTAACTGCCGGGAAATTGTTGCTTAAAGTATCTTTGTTTGCCTTTTTATTTGTTTTTATTTTTTTTATATTACAGCATTCTTGTGCGGTAATCGGTTCCTTGTATAAAAGTATTCAGCACGGATCGTCCGATTTTTCACCATAAAACATTTTCATATTCATTAAAATAATTTATGCGCAAAAAAGAACACGAAATTAAAAGTATTAAGGAAATCGAAACTATAATCGAACAAGCCGAAATATGCAGGCTCGCCCTTTGTGATTTTAATATGCCGTACATCGTTCCGTTATGTTACGGATATAAAGATAAAACTCTTTATTTTCATTGTGCCCTTGAAGGGAAAAAAATTGATATTTTAAAAAAGAATAACAATGTTTGTTTCGAGATTGAAGCCGACGTGGAAATCAATAAAAGCGAAACGCCCTGTAACTGGGCAGTGCAGTACAAAAGTGTAATCGGTTTTGGTAAAGCTTACCTGATAACGAATGTTCATGAAAAAACAGCCGCCCTTGATATTTTGATGTCCCATTATACAGACGGTAAATTCCACTATTTACCCAAATCTGTCAACCATGCCCTCATTATCAAAGTTGTTATTGAAAATATGACAGGTAAAAGATCCGGTTAATCTGCTGAACCGATTTACCGGTGTTATATCGTACTATAATAATTTCTGACCGCTTTATTATGAAATAATATTTAACTATCTTTATTAAATCACAAATCACTCCCGGAGTTTGATATGAATCATTTAATAAAATTTGTATTATTTGTTTTATATTTTCCGGCTTTGTTATGTTATGCGCCTTTGCTGTGTAACGACCTTGATTTTACCTATGAGGCCGGAACTACCGCCATTTCCGGAAAGGTCTTCGACGCCGAAACCGGCTTCCCCCTGCCGGCCCGAATAGTCATTTTCAAAGAGAACGGTCAGGCATTGCATTCATACTACAGAGTTTTGCCCGGGTTCTATACGGATGAGGACGGCGCCTTTACTATCGATGCCGAGCCCGGCATATATACATTAAAAGTATATCACGGGATCGATTATCTGTCGCAAACCCATCAAATCAAAGTTGAACGGGACAGGGTCCTGCATATTTCGATAAATTTGAAAGCCTGGCTGCCATTGCGAAAATTGGGCTGGGTAAACGGCGACGGTCACGCGCATCTTTATACAGATAAAAAACCGGATGAAGAAATGGCGGCTACTGTGAGAAAAATTTGCCGTGCGCAGGGCGTGGACTTTATCAGCACCAACCAGGGCTGGGCCGGTTATAATGATAACAACTGGCGGGAAGGATACGCGCAGTTTTCCGATGATTCCTTTCTTCTGCATTTCGGCGCGGAAATGCCCAAATACCGGACCGGACATACATGGTGGCTGGGATTAAAATCGTGCCGGGGATTTTTCCCCGCCGCAATGGACACCGTTTACGAGATCAATTATTACCAGTCGCCCGACAGCACTGAATGGAACTTTTCATGGTTAACATTTCCCAACATCCCCGATGTAGAACTGGTTTCCCGGTTCAAAAAAGCGGAAAATGCCGTGGCAATTATGGCCCATCCCTGTTCATGGTGGTGGCAAAAACGCGGTAACATTGAAAAATATACTACCAATGTGGCGGGATATTTAACATTCGGACTTTTGGCCGGTAAAATATGGGACGGAATGGTCGTTATGGGATACAACCGCGACCACTATTTTTATCAAAATCTCTGGTTCCATGTTTTAAACCTGGGATACAAAATGCCGGCGCTTTCCGAACTTGACGGCGGATACGGACCGGATAACAAATTCTACTACGGTTATTTACGTACCTATTTTTATACCGGTAAGGATATGACGATGGAAAACATAACCGGTGCGGTCCGCAAAGGCCGTACATTCGTCACGTCCGGCCCTGTTATATTTGCCTCGATAGATAATTTATATCAATACGGCGACATGATCATCGCGGACGGGACTCCGCGTAAATTGCTCATTGAAACGTATGCGTCGGGTGAAGACGAAAGTTTTCTGTCATATCTGATCGTTTTCCGTAACGGAGTGATCCATAAATTATGGGACCTGCGCGATCAGAAACCGCGTTTTATTAAAAAAGAACTTGAAATTTCTGAAAAAGACAACGCCTGGTACGTGATTAAAGCATACGGTGAAAGAGCCGGTAATAATCCGGACAATCTGGATGTAATGGATGTTTGTCGTAAAATCGCTGCCGGCCAATTCAAAACGGCACTTAACCCTGAAAATGACGTTTGTATTACCAGTCCGTTTTATTTTCGTCAAAAGGGCGTAACGGAACCCGCCCCGTTAATTTCGCAGGTCAACTTGAAACTTTATGATCCAAAAAATAATAAACCCGTGAAAAACGCGACGACAGACATTTTTCTGGCCGGTGAAAAAATTAACACGATAAAAACAAATGACGGCGTCGCCAGGTTTTCGATGCCGGTGAATGCTATGCTCAAAATAAACGCCGATGGTTTACCGGAAATACGGCGCAGTTTATATCTCGATTATGAACCGCATAAACAACTGATCGAAAAATTCGCCAGCGGACGCTGGCTGGAGCAAAACAACTGGACACAGATTTTACAACCCGGACAGGTACCATGGGAAGCTTTTCATTATGAAACCACCAAAAAGATCCTTTCCAATGTGGACTGGACTATTGTTGTTACTCCAAATGAACGCGACAATTCATGGCAGGAATTCGAGGCGTTGTTTTAACTTATAACATAATATAATATGAAATAAATAACTCATTTTATGTTTTAACAATTTGTTTACACATAGTCCCGATTAAGCTTAAAGAACGAACTATTTGGACATCCTTATTTTTAAAACCATAGCTTTTAAATATTGACGGATAACACTGCGGATGACGCAACAATACTATTAAAAAGTAAAATAATAATGGCAGCTACCATACTTGAAATTTCTCCCGGCGACGATTTGATCATCGCTCTGCGGGACTTGTACAAAGGCCAAAAAGTAACACTAAACGGCCAATCGATTCTATTACATGAAAATATCCCCGCAAAGCACCAGTTTGCCGTTAGAGATTTCAAAAAGGGTGAACAGGTGCGCATGTACGGGATTGTTGTCGGTCAAATCACCCGCGATGTAAAAAAAGGGGCTTTATTGCATCCCGGCAATCTCATTCATTCCAGTCAAGAGTACAGTTACCGGTCAAAACGGATAAAATGGCAGCCGCCGGACATCGAATCCCTGAAAAATATCACCTTTCCCGGTTATCTTCGAAAAAACTGTTCTGTCGGTACGGCCAATTACTGGCTGGTTGTTCCACTGGTATTTTGTGAAAACGAAAATATAAAGTCTCTTCAGGACGCCTTCAAACAGGTTTTGGGATATGACAAAAGTGATCCGTACAGGCACCTGGTGAACAGCCTTGTTGAGCTTTATCAATCCGGATCAACATCTGAAGAACTTCTCCGGGCAGAAATTAATCCGGGAATATATGCTGACAAAAGGTCCCGCGTATTCAAACACGTGGACGGCATCAAATTCCTGACCCATGAAAGCGGCTGCGGGGGCACCCGCCGGGATGCGCAGTCGTTTTGCGGTCTGCTGGCCGGTTATATTGTCCACCCCAACGTCGCGGGAGCGACTATCCTCGGCCTCGGCTGCCAAAATGCGACGGTGTCGATACTGAGGCAGGAAATAAATAAACGTCAACCTGATTTCAGTAAACCGTTGTTTATCTTCGAGCAGCAGCAATGTTCAAGCGAGAAGGAAATGCTGAACGAAGCGATCCGCAAAACCTTTGCCGGGCTTGTTGATGCGGACAAGGCCAGGCGCAGCTCTGTTCCAGTACACAAATTAACAATCGGGATGGAGTGCGGGGCGTCGGATGGGTTTTCCGGTATTTCCGCGAATCCGGTAGTGGGGAAAATGGCGGATATTCTCGTTGCCTGCGGGGGAAACGTGATCCTCTCCGAGTTCCCGGAATTTTGCGGCGTGGAACAATCCCTGATCGACCGGTGTGTCGACAAGCAAACCGCCGATAAATTCATTCATTTATATGAAGAATACGCGTCCCGGGCCAGAGCCGACGGTTCGGGTTTCTATATGAATCCGTCCCCGGGCAACATCCGCGAAGGATTAATAACCGATGCCATCAAATCCGCCGGGGCCGCGATTAAAGGCGGATTTTCACCCGTGGTCGATGTTCTGGATTACCCGCTGTGGGTGCAAAAACAGGGATTGAATCTACTTTGCACACCCGGTAATGACGTCGAATCCACCACGGGTTTGGCCGCCGCCGGTGCGAATCTGATCCTGTTCTCGACCGGTCTTGGAACGCCCGCCGGTAATCCCATCGTCCCGGTTATTAAAATTGCCAGCAACACCACCACCGCAACAAAATTTCCGGACATTATTGATTTCGACGCCGGGCCGGTCATTGACGGCTCGAAAAGTATAACCGACTTGGCTGATGACTTGTTTGCTCTCGTTTTAAAAACCGCCGGCGGTGAATATCTTACCAAAGCCGTTTTATCGGGACATGATGAGTTCATCCCATGGAAAAGAGACGTGTCGCTTTGATTGGTTTTATATCGTCAGATCATCAAATAACTCTTGCTTTTTTTAGGATATTTTTATAATAATGAGTAACAACGCTTATGCACATGGGACTTTGGATTTTTATCTGCCGAGGATTTGGATTTACTTCTTTTGGCATATTGATGACTAAAAATTTCTTCTTTGGAATATATTAGTTATATGTACTTTTGTTAATCTCAAATAAAGGGGAAAAGTATATTTAAACAATTACTGATTATTGGAGAATAAAATGATCAAAAGAAGAAAATTTCTAACCACAACCTCTGCCGGGGCGCTGGGTTTGGCCGCATCCGCCGCTTTACCGGCATACGGAAATTTCAGCAAAACCTCTTCGGATTTGGCTGTTCTTGGGGGACAGCCCGTAAGGACCAAATCCTGGCCGGTTTGGCCCGTATGGGACAAAGACGCTGAAGATGAAATCCTGTCCGTCCTTCGAAGCGGCAACTGGTATCGGGGACAGGGCACCAAAGTATCCGAGTTTGAGCAGAAATATGCAGATTTAATGGGAGCTAAACGCTGTCTGGCCACGGCCAGCGGAACCACGGCGCTGCTCGTTGCGCTGCACGTACTGGGCGTCGACGCCGGGGACGAAGTGCTGGTCGCGCCGTATACGTTTATCGCCACATACAATGTGGTTTTACTATCCAAAGCTTTACCGGTATTTGTCGATACGGACCAGGAGACGTTTACCATGAATCCGGCAAGAATCGAGGAACGCATTACTGAGCGGACCAAAGCGATCCTGCCGGTGCATATTCTGGGCCTGCCGGCGGACATGGGCAGGATCAACGCCATCGCCAAAAAGCACAACCTGGTCGTCATCGAGGACGCCTGTCAGGCCTGGCTGGCGGAATACGGGGGTAAAAAATGCGGTACTTTGGCTGATCTGGGTTGTTTCAGTTTCCAGAATTCCAAACATCTGCCGGCTGGCGAAGGCGGGGCCGTGGTCGGCAATGACGATAACATTATGGACCGCTGTTTCTCCTTCCACAACTGCGGGCGGCCGTACGGAAGCGTAAAAGCGACAAGCCAGTATCCTTCCCGCGGCAGTAACCGCCGCATGCAGGAATTCCAGGCGGTGATCCTGATGTCGCAAATGAAACGCATCCGGAGGGACGCGGATCTGCGCCTGGAGAACGCGCTTTATCTGACTTCCAAGATCAAGGATATCCCCGGCATTATTCCATATAAGCTGAGCAATGGAGCCACGAGGTCGGCATATCACCTTTATCCGTTTCGTTATAAAAAGGAATTTTTTGACGGTCTGCCCCGGGAAAAATTCCTGAAAGCGCTCGAGGCCGAAGGTATCCCCTGCTCGGGCGGGTATGGGCCGCAGTACAGGGACGGACTGATTGAGGAAGCGTTAAATTCGAAAGGGTATCGGCGTCTGTTTTCTGAACAAAGACTGCAGCAATACCGCGAGCAGATCAATAATCTGCCCGATAATGATCAGCTTTGTCGTGAAGCCGTGTGGTTCAGTCAGAGAATGCTGCTTGGTAACAAAAAAGATATGAATGATATTGCCAATTCTATTGTCAAGATATATGAAAACCGGGACAAATTGTTGAAAAATATATAATGAGCGGAACCATCGTAACTTACTAACTTTACGGTTTGTCCCTTTTATTAAGGGACAAACCGGCCTATGTTTTTAAGCAGGAGAAGTAACTTATGCTCGGCAAAATGATCTCGCATTACAAGATCCTTGAAAAGTTAGGTGAGGGCGGGATGGGTATCGTATACAAGGCCCATGATACAAAACTGAACAGAATGGTGGCCCTGAAATTCCTGCCGCCTGCCATGACATCCGACCCGGAAGCAAAAGAGCGTTTTATCCAGGAAGCGCAAACAGCCTCGGCCCTTGATCATCCGAATATCTGTACCATACATGAAATTGACGAGACAGATGACGGGCAAACATTTATAGTTATGGCCTTTTATGATGGAGAAACCCTGAAAAAAAAGATAGAACAGGAAATTTTGGATAAAAACACGGCCATCGATATTACTATTCAGATTGCAAAGGGATTGAAAGAAGCGCACGACAATAAAATTGTCCATCGTGATATCAAACCCGCTAATATCATGGTCACGACAAAAAATCAGGTCAAGATCATGGATTTCGGTCTGGCTAAACTGGCCGGCAGGGCGCATATTACGACTACGGGATCGACTGTTGGCACCGCGGCTTATATGTCGCCGGAACAGGCAAGCGGCAAAGATGTTGATTTTCGTTCAGACATCTGGTCTCTGGGAACCATCCTGTACGAAATGCTCACCCGCCAGCGTCCTTTCAAGGGCGATTATGAACAGGCTGTTGTGTATTCCATTTTAAATGAGGAACCCGCCCCGGTTACCTCCCTGAATACGGAATTACCTGAGTACATGCAAAAAATTATTCACAAAACATTATCTAAAGATCCGGATAAACGATATCAATCCGTAAGTGTTTTGATTGAAGACCTGAGTGCAATACAACAGGACACCGCCCCTAAAAGTGAACATTTAACAGAAATAAAAACTTTCAATCAAATTCAAAATCGAAAAACATTCATCGCAGTTGGTACTGTGATCATTTTAATTATAGCCGCTCTTTTCCTGGTAACCAGGATCACTGGCGATAAAGAGTCTGGAGTTTCAATGCTTGAAAGAAAAATGATCGCCGTATTACCCTTTGTGAACCTTGGGCCTCCGGAAGAGGAATATTTCGCTGACGGTATTACGGAAGAGATCACCAGCCGCCTTGCGTGTTTACATGAACTGGGTGTTATCTCCCGAACCAGCGCGTTGAAATATAAAAACAGCGATAAAACCTTGAAACAGATCGGAAAAGAACTGGAAGTCGATTTTATACTTGAAGGCACAATACGCTGGGAGCAACAATCTGTCACAACCGGACGGGTTAGAATAACCCCGCAATTAATCCGGATATCCGATGATACGCACATCTGGACCGAACAGTACGACCGGACAATAGACAGAATTTTTGACGTTCAAAGCGAAATGGCCGAACAGGTGGCAAAACAACTCGATCTCAAGTTGCTTGAACCGGAACGCCGGGCTTTAAATGCCAGGCCAACTGAAAATCTCGATGCTTATGATTATTTTTTACGGGGATTTAATCATCAGACTCTTGGCCTGGCTGCCGATAGAAAGGAGGAACTGGAGAGGTCTATTGAAATGTATCAAAAAGCAGTCGAACTGGATCCCGATTTTGCCGTAGCCTACGCCTGGTTATCACAGGGACACTCCTGGCTGTATTTTAGCGGCATTGATCGTACAAAAGAACGTCTGGCACAATCAAAAGCAGCTATTGATGAAGCTTTACGAATATCTCCGGAATTGCCAATAGCCCATAATATGCTGGCTCTCTATTATTACAGGGGTTTTCTTGATTATGACCGCGCCCTGAAAGAATTTGAATATATAAAAAAAATCCGTCCTAATTTTTCACCCGAAGTGGTTGGCTACATTCAGCGCCGACAGGGTAAATGGGAAGAATCCATTAAATCGTTGAATGAGGCATATAAACTCAATCCCCGTGATGCAATGTTAATCCAACAACAAGGATTGACATTTTTGGTGATGAGAAAATATCAGGATGCCCTGTTGTGGTTTGAACGTTCATTTGCAATAAATCCGAACTTTTATAGCAGTATAGAGTTCAAGGCACTAACAACAATATTGTGGAAAGGCGATATTAAAGAAGCTCAGCAAATTGCCGGCAAGCTGCCTCAAACCCTTGAATTTGAAAATATTCGTTTAAATCTGAACAGAGTTGAGCGAAATTACAATAAAATGCTGAGTCAGATTAACTCACTACCATCAGACATTTTTGAACTCCAGTATAGTCTATTTCAAAAAAATTTTGGTTTTGCAGCAGTTTATCATTTAATGCAAAAACCCTCTCTTGTACAAATCCATGCTGATACGGCCCGGATGATCTTTGAAAAACAGGTGCAAAATTATCCCGATGATCCCAGGCACCGGATGTCCCTGGGGCTGGCATACGCTTATCTCGGACGCAAAACCGATGCGGTTCGGGAAGGCCAACGCGCCGTGGAGATTTGCCCCGTTTCAAAAGATGCCCTGGCGGGTTACTTTTATTTGCAGGAATTGACACGTATATATATTTTGGCCGGCGAGTATGAAGAGGCAATAAATCAACTTCAGTACCTTTTGTCCATTCCGTCGGAAATTTCCGTTGCAATACTGAAAATTGATCCGATCTGGGATCCGTTGCGGGAACATCCAAAATTTCAAAACCTTCTTAATAAATAATTTTAATATTTATGAAGGATCGATAAAATGTATTTAAGATTTGTGCAGGCAAAATATAAATCCTATTCATTATCAAATATTCATCAAATATATGATGAAAAGATCATACCCCGGCTGCAGAAAGTTCCCGGTTGTTTATTCGCGGCTTTGGTGCAAAACGAAAAGCAGCCGGATGAAGGAATTTCAATAACATTGTGGGACACCCATGAACACGCCGAAGCCTATGAAAAAAGCGGCGTATTCAAAGAATTACTGGACTATATCATGCCGTTTTTATCGGATTCATCCGAATGGAAAGTTCAATTATCCAAAGACCTGAATTTAGAATACCAACCAGTACCTGATGAACCCGTTATAAAATCATTCAGGACATTATCCGATAAAGATGAAAAAACATTTTCCCGGAAAGCGATACCGTACTTGTTTTTACGCTTTTTATCCATAAAAATCAAACCCGGCATGATGAACACTTTTCGGGAAATTTATCAAAAAGAAATTGACCCAAAATTAAAAAATATAAAAGGTTGCCGTTACGCCTATATATCCGAGAATTTAGAAGAGGAAAACCAGGTATTAAGTCTTACAATGTGGGACAGTAAAGAGGATGCGGATAATTATGAAAAAGAAGGACAGTTTAAACAATTATTGGACAAAGTAAAACATACTTTTACGGAATTGTATCAGTGGAAATTAGCACTCGAAAAAGAAAAAAAACAAACAGTAACAAGCGATGATCCTTCCGTGGCATATTATCAAATTGTTACAGGAAAGAGTTTTCAATAGCTGATAAAAATTGCCATTTTTATTAAAACAATTATAATGAAACGGACGGATTGATATCATTCTAGTTGAATATATCTACAAAAATTATATAATGAATCATCAGTGTCCGGTTAAACCCGGACGCGACACTCGTAACATATTTATAATATTCACGTTTTCGGATATAACATCATTTATTAATTTGTTTGGAATAAATAAATTTTTACAATTATATAACCTGATTTTATTTAACTTGTAAACCTGATCAGGCAGCGGTGTCCGTTAACCGGACACCAGTGATAATGAATATGATATAAAAAATTGTTAACAAAAATCATGGTTCCTAATTCTATGAATGAAGAAAAATTCAATAAAAGTTCACTATTAAAAGAAAATCAGAGACTTAGAAGAGCGGTCGAAGAACTATCAATCCTGAATGACCTGGCACGTGAAATCGGTGCATCGGTAAATTCCGAGGAGATCATGAAAAAAGTGATCCACCGCTCAATCCGGGCCGTTCACGCCGAGCAGGGCATGATCACACTTGTTGAGCCGCAGTCCGGTGATTCCATGCAAACCCTGATCAGAAGCATGGTCAGTTCCAGCGAACACCAGGCTTTTCATCTTGACCAAGCTCTTTTGGGATGGATGCATTTAAATAAAAGACCCCTGGTTATTAATGAACCTAAATCAGACAGCCGTTTTAAGGGTATTCAATGGGATAAATCTATACAGTCACTTTTATGCGTCCCGTTATTGATTAAATCGGAATTAAAGGGTATTTTAACAGTCTATAACAAAAGAGACGGCGGGGGATTTAACGAAGACGACCAGAAATTACTCGCCATAATAGCCGGGCAGTCCGCCCAGGTTGTCGAAAACGCCAGATTATATGAAAAGGAACAGGACCTGTTACGCGTGCAGGAGGAACTCCGGCTGGCACGCGAGATCCAGACGGGATTACTGCCCAAAACCGCTCCCAACATTCCCGGTTATGACATTGCCGGAAAAAGTTTACCCGCACAACTTGTAGGCGGCGATTATTATGACTTTATATCACCCGGTGAAAACAGATTGATCGTCTGCCTGGGAGATGTATCCGGCAAAGGATTACCAGCCGCTTTATTAATGGCGAATCTGCAGGCAACTATAAGGGGACAAAGCCTGGAAAACTGTTCCCCGAAATTATGTTTGGAACGTTCCAACAGACTGCTTTTTCATAGTACGGCCTCCAATAAATTTGCCACATTTTTTTACGGTATTCTGGATTTTAAGAAACATCAATTCTGCAGCGCCAACGCGGGACACGACCGGCCCATTCTCTTTTCAAAAAGTAAAAACCCGAAAATACTACAGGATGCAGGCATTGCTTTAAGCTTTTTGGAGAAATATTCATACAGTGAAACATCCATTTCCTTTACCGATAACGATATACTGTTGATCTATTCGGACGGTATTTCCGAAGCAATGGATACGGCTGAAAATGAATTTGGCGAAGAAGGTATAATAAAAATAGTCAGTGAGAACATGGAGTTACCGGCCACAGCGTTGATCGATACAATTATATCGGCAGTCAAAAAACATTCCGGTAACCGGCCACAAATGGATGATATGACGATGGTAGTGATAAAAAAATTATCGGCATAAGCTATATTCTTTTATTATTATTTCCTCTTTCACCAGCCTTTCAATACAATTTCTACTGTATAATTTCTTATTTTGTATCCCTGTATCTGCGGATTTTGTAGAATTCTTGAAAATTTTCTATTTGAAAAACCCAAAATAATGTTAAATTATAAAATTCGAGAATATTATATTCAAAGTACGTTCACATCATTTTACCCAACTATTCAATACTAAAAATTTTTTAAGGCTGACGAACACTATTATGCAATGGCAAGAAAGACGAAAGCACCTGATTATTCTTCCGCTTTTATTCATCGTAATGCTTTGCGCGGCATGCGGTGATTCGGATAAAATCATTCAGGGGCTGATGGATATCTCAGGGGCGCCGCTAAAATATGATGACAGTAAAGCAACAAAACATCTAAACGTGGCATCGGTTTGTATGTCATGTTCCAGGGACAAACAGGAAAATCTGCAAAAGATGACCGGTATTCTCCGGCGCATCAAAACGGAAAAGCCGGCAACCCGGCTTGTCGTTGTTGGCGAAACCATTCTGGGCTGGTATTACGACCCCGGCAATCCGGTCGCCTATCAGAAGAATATTGCCGAGACAATACCCGGCTCGGCTACACAGGTCATCGGCGCGCTTGCCGATTCGCTGAATATGTATGTCGCCTTTGGTATGACGGAGCGGGTGAATGAGAACGAAAATAT
Organism: Candidatus Zhuqueibacterota bacterium; assembly: GCA_016934825.1. Taxonomy (GTDB): domain Bacteria; phylum Zhuqueibacterota; class Zhuqueibacteria; order Residuimicrobiales; family Krinioviventaceae; genus Fontivivens. The sequence goes on along the minus strand of JAFGSB010000134.1, from coordinate 58,650 downwards.
ATACAATTCGCTCGTTTTATTAAATCCCAATGGAAATATTGAGGCCGTGCACAGAAAAGTTAATCTGGTCAATTGGGACGAAAAAAGCGGTTTTACCGCGGGAAACCACAAAACAGTCGTCACGATAGATGGAATAAAAACCGGCATGATCGTATGCGCGGATGTTCAAAGTTTAAAGTTAACCGAAGAACTTGTCAAAGACAATATAAAAATACTCATCCACGCGCTGGCATCAAACGCACTCGAATTCCGCATTGACGCGGTTGCCCGGCAATTTAACGCCTGGGCCATATTTGCCAACCGCTGCGGCGACGAAAAAGAAAATGTATATTCCGGTAATTGTTATATTTCAGACCCGGCGGGAACAATACGGATCGGGGGACAGGGTGATGAACGCTATGAATACTATCGCATTGGAGTATACGAATGAAAACACTGAAAATCACACTATTGTTGCTGTTCCTTGTTTCGGAGATGGTTTTCCCTCAGCAGGATTTACAAACCGGTTTGCAGAAAAATCCCGGTTTGACTTTAAACGAACCAAAATTTTATGCCGGTATCAATCCCCTGGCATTGCCCGCCGCCTTTCAGGTACAGGATGATGTCAAACGTTATCTCCCCATCATGACCGGATTGGAATACGGTTTTGCCGTCAGCGGAGGATATTTTTTTAATTCCAATCACTGCATCGAATCCCGCCTGGCACTGGGATACGTGAACAAACTGGCCTTTACAGGGCAACTGCATGCCGGAAGTAATTATTTTCTATTCCGTAAACTAAATATAAGACCCAAAAATCTGTATATAGGCGGTTTTATAAAATTCTGGGATTATTACAACCGGTACACAAAGGTCCATTTTTTAAATCTGTCCCCTTATTTGACCCTCGGGTATCGGAAACAAATCGGCAGGCTGTTTTACGATATCCGGTTAAATCAGACAATTTTTGTTTACAGTTGGTCGAGCCTGGAACATACAAGTCCCGGTCATGACTGGTTTTTCTCCCCCTGGCCAGCGTTTATCCCGGTTTTGCCCACATTCACCTTTACAATCGGTTGGATGTTTTAACAAACCGGCAGAATGACGATACATACCGGTATTAATATTATGCAGTACCCCGGTTTTGGGAAAACAAACGGTGTACACTGATCAAATTCGCGATAATCAAAAGAGTAATACATCCTATCACATTATACCATAGATACGGTATCTTTGTGAAAAAATAATAGGCGAGGACAACGATCTCGGCGATAATGGCCGCGAAAAATGTGGCAGTCCCCCCCACTTTATTAAAATAAAACGCCACCAGGAAAATACCCAGAATTGTTCCGTAAAAAAGCGATCCCAATATATTTACGGCCTCGATCAGCGAACCGAGCCGGTTGGCGAATAACGCGAAATTGATGGCATATATCCCCCAAAATATTGTGGCCGCTTTTGACGCGATCAGGTAATGACGGTCAGATGCTTTCTTTTTGAACAGCCGTTTATATATATCAATCACCGTTGTCGACGCCAGCGCGTTCAGTTCTGCGGATGTTGACGACATCGAGGCGGACAGGATCGCGGCCAGCACAAGCCCGACAAGCCCCGCCGGTAAAAAATTGATAACAAAACTCAAAAAGATATAATTGGTATCATTGGTGTCCGCTTGGGGATTTACTTTGTGGATGAGATCTTTTGCGTCCTCTTTTATTTCCAGTTCGGATATATTCATGTTGCGGATATTCTGTAAATAGGTATCCAGTTCCCCGTCATTATTCTCATAAAACGCGTCCAGCATTCCCCGGATGTTTTCCTGCTTTACCGCATGCAGTTGACTGTAATCGGTCTCCAGCTTTTTATACTCCGCCGAATACAAACTGTTTTGGATATTTTCCGTTTCAACCGAATTAAAGAACAAGGGCGGTGTGACAAACTGGTAAAACACAAAGATCATGGCGCCGATGAACAAAATGGTGAACTGCATGGGTATTTTGACCATACCGTTGGCGAGCAGGCCCATGCGGCTTTGCGCAATGGATTTGCCGGACAGATAACGCTGCACCTGCGACTGGTCCGTGCCGAAATACGACAGCGCCAGAAAGGTCCCGCCAATCAGTCCTGACCAGAAATTGTAACGGTCTTTCCAGTCAAAGGAGAAAGTAATGGCGTTCAACTTGCCCATTTTACCGGCTATGTGCGTGGCGTCCAGAAACGAAATATCGGACGGCAATTTATAAAAGATCACCACAAAAGCCGAGAACATGCCGATGGTTATAATGATCATCTGCAGGAGATGGGTTTTGTTGACCGCGTCCGTACCCCCGGAGGCGGTGTAAATAATGACCAGACCGCCGATCATAAAAATAGTGAGGCGTATATCCCAGCCAAGCAGAACCGAGATAATCAGCGCCGGCGCGAATATGGTGAATCCGGCCGCCAAGCCGCGCTGCGTCAAAAAGAGAACACTCCCCAGGGTACGATTTTTCAAATCAAAACGCTGTTCCAGATATTCATACGCGGTATATACGTCTAATTTATGATATATGGGAACGGCTGTTACGGACAGAACGATCATGGCAATGGGCAACCCTAAATAGAACTGGACAAAACGCATACCGTCAACATACGCCTGGCCCGGGGTGGAGAGAAATGTAATCGCGCTGGCCTGCGTCGCCATAATCGACAGCGTAACCGTGTACCAGGGTGTCGATTTATTTGCCAGCAAAAAGTCCTTGATATCCCTCTTGCCGCGCGTTTTCCAAATCCCGTACACAACGACGAATGAGAGAAAACCGATGAGGACTATCCAGTCACGATTGCTCATTCAAAAAATCCGTTAATTATACAATTCTATTAACTACAACTTGATTAAAATCCCGGTTAACTGAAAATTTTTGTAAATAGATAAAATATCACAATGAGAAATACCAGATTAAAAAGAACCACGGCGTACAATTTATTCCAGGAAGATAAAACCGGCGGCCGTTCTTCCGTGGTATCGAAATTATTACTTTGATTCTTTATCATAAATTTGTCCTGCGGATATCATATTCACAAACAGCCGGAACGCGCCGGGCACGCCCGCCGGCAATTGACGGAACCAGGAATATCCGGTGTAAATAAAAACGCCTTTACCGCAGCGCGCGAATAAGGTGCCGCCGGTTCGCGCCGGTTCGCCGGGATCGTGACTTGATAATAAAGGCGTATATTGTTCATCCCACTGCGATGCAAAGTACAAACCCCTCTCCTGGACCCAGTCCTCAAAATCTTTCAGTGTTATTTTATTCGGGAAATTTAAAAGCGGATGATCGGGATGAATAAAAGAAACGGGTGCGGTTTCATCGCTGACCCGTTCGCGGCCGATTGAAAACGGATACGGACCGACGGCTTCCGTTTGTAAACCGGACGCCACATTATACTGCACGATAAATGTGCCGCCGTTTTGAACATACTGTAACAGTTTGGGCTGAACATATTTGAGACGTTCCCGCGTATTATACGCCCGGATGCCTGTGATTACCGCATCATAATTCGAAAGGTCGTCGTTTTCCAGCATGGTATCATCCAGTAATACCACATCATAACCGATATTTCTCAATACCCCTGGGATCTCGTCGCCGGAACCCGTTATATAACCCAGCATTTTGCCGTTTCTTTTAATATCCAGTTTTACGACTTTGACCTGGCTTTCCGGGAAAAACACCTGTGTGCTGATGTGCGGATAGGAAATTTCGACAAGCGCTTTGTCGAATTTTTGCCCGTTAATTTCCGCAGCGGCGGTCAGAAGTGCCGTAACCTGTTCTTTCGGCGGCGATACGGTAAAAGTGAATATTTTTTCTTCATATTTATTTTTTAACGTAAACGGAATTCCGGCGGGAACGATTTCCCATTCTTCAGGACCGACAAGTGAAAGCATTCCGGTAATATCACGGGAATGGCTTTTTACCCTGATTTTTAATGTTCTGGATTGATTATCCGGGAAAATACTCACCTTATCTTCCGGATTGACCGTTACCGGCGGCCTGATTTCCAGCGGCCGGTATAATTCACCGGCGGCCCTGTCACGCCAGCGATATAATACAGGTATCGTATAAATCAAGGTTTGGCCGTTAAACCTTAATGTTACAGTTACCGGAATTGCCGGGGGATTCTCGGCCAACCCGATTAGATTCTGTTCTTTTATTGTAAATAAACCCGTTTGAGGTGTTTTTTGTAGCCAGTATGGCTGTGAAATCGGAAAATCTGCCGGGACGCGTATCATTTTTGTAATGGTAACCGATTCGTTATTTTTTAAAAATAAATTTACAATCGAATCCGAATTGGTTGCCTCGATCGTAATTTGATTTAGTTTAAAAGGAAAATCGGAACGGTTTACCAGCGTCACCTGCATTTGAATTTCATCCCCCGGCGCAACGGCATAGTCATCCGTTATGGCTTCCATCCACAGTCCGGCACAGGAGCGTATAATACCGAGTAATTCCTGTTTTTTAATTTCCACCCAGTAATTGTTACCCGGTTTTTCAAGTTCTTTATAAACGGCAAGCAAGGCGGGTATTGAGGCGGACGGATTACGGGAGTCAAATGACGACAGAATTGCCGACAGCATCGGGGCGATCTTTTGTCCGCCGGGGACTCTGTTCCAGGTAGTATTGACTCCTTCCAGAATATCGGTTTTTGCGGGTTCTCCGGCGATCAGTTCAAAATACTCTAAACGTCTTCCCCGTTGTCCGACGGCTCCAAAACCCTGACTTTTATGTTTGGAGCGGCTTAACGCGGCGACCTCCGAATATGATTTTCCCAACAGCGGATTATATTCGCCAATATCGACATTGAGCAGATATCCTGTGTCATCACGGCCGGGGCGCCAGTTGTTCCAGAATATCCTTTTACACCGCCAGGGTGTGACATATTTTAAATGTTCGGGAAATTTTTCAGGGTCCGCGGCCGCTGTAAAAGCTTCTTCCGCAAGCAGCGCCGATGCCGTATGATGACCATGACCGCTGTCCCCGTCCGGCGTAAAACGTGTAATGATCACATCGGGCCGGAATGTCCGTATCACCCAGACGATATCTGAAAGGATCTGCTCCCTTCCCCAAAAATCGAATGTTTCCCGGGCGGTTTTCGAATAACCGAAATCAATCGCGCGTGTGAAATACTGTTCGGCTTTATCGAATTTTCGTGCCTCCAGGAGTTCCTGGGTACGCAGTATACCGATTTCCGCGCCCTTTTCCGCACCGATAAGGTTTTGACCGCCGTCTCCGCGTGTCAGGGAAAGATACTCCGTCCGGTATTTTCTCCCCTTGGACAAATAAGCCAGCAATCCCGTATTTTCATCATCAGGGTGCGCGGCGATATAAAGCACACTGCCGAGTACATTTAATTTATGTAAAGCTGTTTGTAGTTCGCCGGCGTTTTCTGTTTCAGCGGATTGTGAATGAACACTAAAAGTAATAAAAAACGTATAAATAAAAAGAAATGAAGGTATGCTGAAATATCTTTTCATAACGTCAATTTCATTTAATCCATTATTTTTGTCAGCAACTCACGCCATTGTTTTCCTGAGGAAATCAAACAATAGTGACAACTAAATTCTAAAGAAGGCCGAACTCATATACCGGCCCGGTCAGTCCCTTAAACACTTTACAGTCAAAATTTACACCCGGAAGCCATTATTTCGAAGCATTTACTCCCCTTTTCCGGTGATAAACAAAAAATTATAAAGTTGTTAAATGAAAATAATTATTCGGCTAATTTGATTTTAAAAGGGACTCTGAGCTTTTCCCAACGCAGGAAAGCGGTTGCCGAAGTTCCTGCCAATTCATCAAAGCCGAAACTCAACCATTCCTGAAAAGGGACTTCTTCGGGTACAACTTTTACCCTCAGCGCGTCTTCTTCCTGGTTATAGGAAAAACTGCCCCACGCGGAATTGTTTTTGCTGAAAATGATGGTCCATTCTTTTTCGCCCGGGATCATATGAATACCGTATTTACCGGCTGGTAATTTCTGCCCTTCGATTAAAATGTCCTTATTAAATTCAATCGTTGTATTTTCATTGGCACCGGCCCGCCACGGATAAGGTTTATCTTTGGAATATTTGTTTCCCGGGGCCATTCCATATGGCACAAGGTCTCCCCAGATTTTTCTCCCTTTCACACCCGGCCTGCTGTATACGATTTTGATTTCGGTGTCAACCCCAAGGGTCTGCGACACGCCGGCTTTTAAACTAACCCGGACTTTACCCGGCTGGGAAAAAACAGGGATTGTAGTGACCAGAAAAGAAAATAAAAGTGCAACAATAAAAATTAGGTTTGAACGTTTCATTATCTCCTCCATAAAGATTTAATTAATTATACAATTATACTATCTTGATAAATAAATGTTGAAAAAATTTAAATATTACAACACAAGAATGTCGTTATTTAGTCCTGATTATAACACCACTCTTTTCTTTCGTCTTAAAAATAAATTAGTTGGATTCACTTCCACAAACCTTTTAACATTTATTTAGTGACTAAGATTTTGAACCTGACATATCGAAAATCATTAATCATTATCCCCGTTGTCCGGTTATTTCCGTATACCAGTAAAATATTGATTTGAATATAATTATAACAAATAATAAAATGAAAATATTAAAAAGTCAACACCTTTTTGCACATCACAAATTCCGTTACTGACTTTTTCCCGGACCATTACACGCTCTTAAATTGAACTTTTAAAAATTAGAATAGTTTTATTACTGTAAACAGTCAGGGATCTAAAAGGAGAAGTGCAATGAAAAAAATATTCTTTGCTTTTCTTGGGCTGCTCTTAATTACACCTCTGCTACTTCCAGCACAGACGGGGACGATTAACGGCACGATCACCGATAAACAGACCGGGGACCCTTTACCGGGAACGAATGTTTTCGTAACGGGCACCAAACTGGGCGCCGCTACGGATATGAACGGTTTTTATGAGATCAAAAATGTTCCGGAGGGCACGTATACGCTCAAAATATCCATGATCGGTTACGAAGAGATTTTAAAGAAAAATGTTAATGTAAAAGCGAACACGATCACGACCATGAATTTTAAACTGGAGCCTTCCAAACTTGAAGGTGAAATGATCACAATCGTAGAGGAAAAGCCAAAAACACAAATGGATATGTCCAGTTCCATGATGGTCAAGGGCGCGCTTGCTCCACCCGCACCTGGTGAAGGATACATCGATTTCAACACCGAAGAATACAGCAAAATCAATGAAAGCGGATTCCTGGAGGTATTACAGCACCCGCTCTCTACCTTTGCCGCGGATGTGGACGCGGCCTCCTACTCTAACGCGCGCCGCTTTATTATGCGGGACCAGTTACCCTATAAGGATGCCGTCAGGTCGGAAGAATTTATCAATTATTTTAACTACGATTACAAGATCCCTGAGGACGAACATCCTCTTTCCATTAACATGGAGTATTCCGAATGTCCCTGGAACGAAAAGTGCCAATTGATCCATATCGGCTTACAGGGCAAAAAATTATCCAAAGCGGATCAGAAACCCAGCAACCTGGTGTTTCTGATCGATGTGTCCGGTTCCATGAATGATCCGAAAAAACTTCCACTGTTACAAAAATCTTTTAATTTAATGGTTGACCAGCTCAAAGCGGAAGATCATGTCGCGCTGGTTGTTTACGCGGGCAATGCCGGACTGGTGCTGCCCTCGACGCCCGGTTCGGAAAAAGAGGTCATCAAAGACGCGATAAACAGACTTTCCGCGGGAGGATCGACCGCGGGCGGCGCCGGTATTCAACTGGCATATAAAATCGCCAAACAAAACCTGATTCCCGGAGGGAACAACAGGGTTATACTGGCAACGGACGGGGATTTTAACATCGGTATTTCCAGCACGGCGGAACTGACCCGGTTCATCGAGGAAAAACGTGACGACGGCATCTTTTTAACCGTCCTCGGTTTCGGTATGGGGAATTACAAAGACTACCGTTTACAGGAACTGGCCGACCGGGGCAACGGTAATCACGCCTATATCGACAATATTCTGGAAGCCAAAAAAGTCCTGGTAAACGACCTGACGGCCACGTTATTCACCATTGCCAAAGACGTTAAAATCCAGGTGGAATTCAATCCGGTCAAAATTAAATCCTACCGGCTGATCGGCTATGAAAACAGGGAATTACAAGATGAAGATTTTGTCGACGACACCAAAGACGCCGGCGAGATCGGCGCGGGCCATACCGTCACCGCTTTATATGAAGTTGTTCCCGCCGACGACCAAAATACCAAAACCTATGATCTGAAATATACCGAAAGGACGATCAAAAAAGACGCGGAAAAATCCGATGAAATTCTGACCGTGCGTATCCGTTACAAAGAACCCGACGGCAAAACAAGCACAGAATTCAGTTCCGTGCTCAAAGGCAAACCCGCAAAACTTGCCGCGACATCGGACAATTTCAGATTTTCCGCCGCCGTGGCCGAGTTTGCCATGGTATTGAGGGATTCCGAATTCAAAGGCACGGCCGACATTAACAGCGTCAAAAAATTGGCCGCTTCCTCGTTGGGGCAGGACCCGTTCGGTTACAGAAAAGAATTCATGGACCTGACGGAACGGGCGGCTTTATTGATGAAATAAACTAAAATTCGATAAAGAAGGGTGAATAAAATCACACCATTCACCCTTCTGAACATTATTCTACCTTTTACCGTACAATATTTCCACGTCGATTATACATAATTTTATCGCTTACATAACCGGATACTGGATATCAAAGGCGGTGAGGCTGGATAAACGGTCATACCGTACCGTGGTGTTTGAGATGAACGCGCTGTCCAGCGACAGGACGGCGCCCGCCCCGGCCATTTTCGGCCCGTGGATGAACATCTCCGGCTCGGTGCCGGCAACGTGGCGGTACAGAAAGCCGGTGAAGGATGGGAGGTGGTCGAAAATAAAATTTTTATATAGAAAAAAGCTTTTTCATATTTATGCCGTTTTTCATTCACCTTACTGATAAGAATGACAAGTCCGGCACATATTTTTTCCGCCTGCAAGCGGAGGGCTACACCGGGTTGAAAAAATGTTTACTAATGAAATAGCTTCCAAAAACAATTAAAAGAGGTATTATAACAAAAATGTGCTGCGGGTAAATACGCGCAGCACATTTCTAAATGTAAACTCGAAATTTATTAAAACAACTCATTTAATATTGATTTTTATCCTCCTGCCTGTTATTCAGTTTTCGCAGGCTTTCCTTACTTTCCTCCGTCACCTCCGAGGGGACAACAATATTTTTCGAACGGTAATGTTTAATCACATCTTTTTGGCTCATTCTCATCTGAATTTGTCTAAAAGTGTACCCTTGAACGGAATTAAGCAACTGGCGCAGTTCGAAACAGTCGGCTTTTAAATCATCCCCCGCTTTTTCCTCAATTCGGTTCAATACATCATGAATGAGTACAACCATTTTATCATCGATAAACGGACCGTCCCTCAACAGTAGTTCCCGCTGGTTTTCATTAGTCGAAATCATACCGCCGATTTTGGAAAAGTATTGGATAATTTCCAGAGCGCCCCTACGCGCCTCCTCATCCTTTAACAGGATGACGGCAAGCTCCGGACTGTTTTTATAGTACGTTTGCATTAAATTCCGGCCGTTAAAATTATTTTTCAACGCGTTGTCTCTGAATAACCGGAGGCCGTCCAAAAGTGTTTCCTGGTTTGGTGTATTCGCGGTCGTAATTTTGGAGGCAACGCAAATAACAATCGGATCGGAAATGGACATATAATTATATTGACAGGCCTCCCGGGCCAAACTTAAAGTATTACCGCTCAATTCACCCGATAATTCGTTCCAAAAGTTCAAAAATTCCTTATGATAAGATCCCCATAAAACATCTTTGACCATTTTTTTCAAAGAAACCCGGTTTGAACTGTTTGCGTCTTCACGGTCGGTACGACCTAAATTTGCGTTCGTACCGGGCGAGTCATTGTGAGAATCGAGCATATCATTTATCGCCGCCGCAACCCTCGCTTCTGAACGGCTTCCATCCCTGTTAGAAGAAGAGGCTGCTTCGATCGGCCAGCCCCAATCGTTCTGTACACCGCAGGAAGGATATTCACCGGCGGATTCGGAACTGCCCTCATGCCAGTTATAAAGACCATCCGGACATACCGACAGCATAAAACCGGTGGCCCATCCTTCACTCCATGCCAGACTGGTATTTTGATTGGTATCTGAAAAATTGTGCGATCCGCCGGGACTTGGGTTACTTTCACCATAGGCATACCACATCACTGCATGACCATATTCATGCATAACAACATCGGGGCCGTCAGTGTATTGACTTTCAATATCGACTTCCTCCCAATACCTGTCCCACTGTGTATTATTTTCCGGGAAACAGCAATCCACGAAACCTGGATCTTGTCCTCCTGTTGATACCACATGCTGCCAGGCGCGATTTAAAAAAGACCAGATGATCATCGATCCCTTATTGGTTGAACCGGTTTCGCTGCCAAAATCTACCACCGCGCCATCGGATAAATTACTGTGCACAGAGGATTTCCACGAATACGTCACATCGGGCCATGGACCGCAATCCTGAACACGAAGACGTGTATTCTCCAATTTGAATTTATAATAGATATCGCGTCCATCCTGCAGCCAGCCGTCATCGTTATTGCAGGTAAAACTCCAATTACCGTTTCCGTCTGTTCCGGTGACACCAAGATGATCATCAACTCCGGTATCCTCATCGTAAATATTTACACTCACATTGACAAGAGGACGCCACACGCCATCGAAATCCTTAAATGTTAGTTTACCTTTAATAGTGAGAGGGTCTGTTTTGTCCCAACTGACATCCTGTTCCTCGTTTATGTATTCTTTTAACCCGTCCGAAGGGCCCGTTGGTCGAACGGACAAAAATTCCTCGGGGGGTATTATGGGGACAATGTCTTCTCCGCTTATTTTTTCCGTATCATCCCATAAAAGCCGGACATCAATATCGTCAGGATTCTCGCGGATACTGTTTTTAAATAACTGCCACTTTTTATTTTGTCTATCATAATTGTATTGTTTTGGAGTAAAGAGAATAACACTTCCCTCTCTTTCGGAACGGATATAAATGATCTTCCTGTCAATTATTCCTTTTTTATTGGCCAGTTCTATTGAAAGTTCCAGTTTTGTATCACCACGAGGGACATCAGAGATATCCACCATCAACGATTGTTTTTCTTTGTCCGGTGTGTATGGGAAGAATTTGCTGAAAACAGGACGTTTTTTCATTTTTGTGTCTTCAGGGTCCGATATAACGGCAATTAAAGAAAAACCTTCCTCAAAATCTCTCAGGACCTTTTCATCTTCAATATTAAGCAAGTCTATCTCCACAGGGAATATTAAATTGCCATTTTCAAGTTTCATTTCCAACGGTTCTGCTTGTAACTGCGAAAAAGATATTTTTGCGGGTGGGTCCGGCGGCCTGGAAAAAACAATTGATGTAAAACAAAGATAAACAATAATTAATAAAGCAGATATGCTAAATTTGAAATTTTTCATTATTTCCCTCCTTTTTCGTAATTAAATGTTTAATTTATCGAATTAAGATTGGAAACAATCGAAATTACAACTCCTGATATTAATATGGATTATAGCTTGAAATGGTACCTAAAGAAAATTATCCTTTTAAAAGAGTGTAGAAAAATGTAGAACTGATAGTTTGGCACATCCAGTGAATTCTAACATCAACATGAGATATAGTTTTAATTCAATTAAATTAATATAATAATATATTGACCTGATGTCAATTATTATACACATTTTATTTCACTGCAATTCGCATTTTACGTGTTCGTTATATATTTATATATGTTACATCCTGATTATACTTTAAACAGTATTAACGTTCATTATATGCGACAAGCCAAAACTGAACTGAGTTAAAATCAACCTCAGAAATCTCTCCAATCCTGTATGTATCCATAAATGAGTATAGTTGAAACCTTCTTTACAAAATACCGTAAACCAAAAAAGTCAGATAAAATCCGTTTTTTTATGGAATTTAATTAGTGTCAATACTAAAAAATTATTTACATAAACGAGGGATTTATATGGCAAACAAACTGAACACACTGATCCTGTTGGGATTGTGCTTCTGTATTCCCGCGCTGGTCTTCCCGCAATCGCCCCAAATATCTTACAATCAAAAAAGCTATGATCTTTATCCAATGACCCTGGAAACAAAACCGGACATACCTTCGCCTTACACGACGCCGGAGGGACTTGAAACGGTCATCGGCATTACCAAAGACAATCGATACGCGATTGTTCCGGTCACGGTGGAAAACAGCGAAGAAAAGGGGCAACAGCTATATGTTGATTCTCTGGATTTTCCCGTACTGGCCCAAACCGGATTGCATTCGGATATTGAACTGCAGCAGACAAAAAGGATCACCGGCCGGTCGACTGCGGAGATCACCAGACTGGGCCGCCCGGGCGGCTTGTCCGGCGACGGTTTTATGGCCGCGGATGAGGACATTATTTCCGTTATGCTCGGCGACAACCGGCTGGTCAGAAAATTACAGTTAACACACCCGGACCTGGCCAGACCGTTGTTACACATCTGGAACATGATGCAGTTGGATTTAAAACTGGGCCGCTGGAACATGGCCGGACACGTCTGGGAGAACATGTTGTATCTGATCTACAACAACAAAACCGTCTACCTGGAAGCGCATGACACCAAGGGCGGACAGTTATCCATATTTGACGACGGCATTGATGGCGCTTTCTATATCGACATAAAACGAACACCGGACCAAAAAGAGATGGAATTTCTGCGGCAGCGGTACGCGCACCTGTCCCCCGAACAGATGGACGCCATGATAAAACGGCTCTCGGAGATATTGACCGGCGAAATGGAACCCATGTACATTATGCGTTACGGTTTTTACGAAGGCCATACCGGCTGGCGGACGGACCCGGTGACCATCGCCTTTATTTTCGGTTTAAGAACTATTGAAGAGATCGAAACCTGCTTCCCCGGCAGGCTCGATAAAATTTTAACGACGCATTATACAAAATAGCCCCATAATAAAGAGAAAATATTGAAAAAATCTATATTCCGCACCGGCAAACCGGGCCGGCAATACGCGGCAGTACCACCGGTAATACAAAATTTCTTTAACAGTTCCAAAAACCGGCTGCGCCCGTTTACCGGACAAAGGCGGTAAAAGATAATATTAATCCAGTTTTACGGACAATTCGCTGCCGCTATAAAGCACCGTTCTGTCCGGTTTTATATCGAAATCCACACCCCTTTCCCTGTCCCGTCCGACCCGCACGATAAAAAATGTCCGGTCCTTCAGCATGCCGTCAAACTCTCCCTGCCGGTCGCCGATGGTCAGGGTACGTGTTGTTTCGTCGTACGTCAAAGGAATGACCGAAAACAGGCCCTTTTCGTAATTATAGTTGACGTTTTCATCCTCGTAGAGTTCAAAGGAGCAGTTTTTACCGGAGTAAATATACAATAAAATCGGATCGGCAGGCTTTTCATCGCTATACAACAATTCCGGGCCGAAGGGAATGATTGCCCCCTCCCTGACAAACAGGGGTATATCGGAATACGGCGCATCTGCAATGATAGTCTGGCCGCCGTCGATGTACCGACCGAAAAAAAAATCATACCAGCCGGACCCGGCGGGCAGGTACACCTGGCGCAATCTGGCCTTATATTCTGAAACCGGATTGACCAGTAAGGCGGGACCGAACATATATTGGTCGCCGATATTAAAAACATTTTTGTCCGTCCCGAAATCCATGACCAGCGCCCTCATAATCGTATAATCTTTCCGCGTGACCATCCCGGTTAACGAATATAAATACGGCATTAAACGGTAACGCAGTTTATCATATGCAACCATTGTCCTGTATGCCGGATGGTCTTCAGGCGCCACGTTATATATTTCCCGGTAAGGAAATTCGCCATGCACCCGGAACAACGGACAAAACGAGCCGAACTGAAACCAGCGGGTCATGAGTTCCCGCCACTCATTCAGGTTTTCTCCGGTGGCGTTATGATAACGGGTCTCAACGGCAAAACCGCCGATGTCGGATGTCCAGTACGGTATCCCGGACAAGCAAAAATTCAAACCGGCGGGAACCTGCGCTTTTAAATCATACCAGCGCGCCGCGATATCACCGCTCCATGTGGCCGCCGCATAGCGCTGCTGACCGGCAAAAGCCGAACGGGTGAGGATAAATACCCTCTTATCCGGATCACTCCCGCGCTGTCCTTCGTATACACCTTTGGCGTTCATTAAAGAATATGTATTAAGATACCTTGCAACGGTTCCAAGGGCCGTAGGCCCGATTCGCAGACGCATTTCAGGTCTGGATAAATTGGAATGGATGTCCGGCTCCGTCGCGTCCAGCCACCACGCGTCAAAACCCTTGACGAACAGTTTGCTCTCCATTTGTTTCCAGAACAGGTCGCGGGCGCCCTGACTGTAAGGATCGTAAAATGTAGAGACATAGCCTTTACCGACCCAGTCCCGCTCTTTTTTCTCCACATTCCGCTTATAAAGCCAGCCCTTTTTTTTGAACTGGTTATAAAATTCGGTGCCGACGTAAAACTTGGGCCAGACCGATATCATGATCCGGGTATTCAGTTTATCATGCAGTTCTTTGACCATGCCGTCCGGGTCCGGGAAACGCGCTTTATCAAAATCATGGTCTCCCCACCTGTCTTCCGGCCAGTAAAACCAGTCCTGAACGATATTGTCAAGGGGTATCCGCCGTTTTCGGAACTCCCTGACCACGTTCAGCAGTTCTTCCTGTGACTGGTAGCGCTGGCGGCACTGCCACAAACCCATCGCCCATTTCGGTATCATGGGTGCGCTGCCGGTTATTTCGCGGTATCCCTGAATGACCTGGTCGGCATTGTCGCCTTTGATGAAATAATAATCGATCTGGTCTCCTACTTCGGAATATAACGACATACTGTTTTTATACATATCGTCTTCCGGAGTCAGGCATTTCAGACCGATGTAACCGCCCTGATGCACCCATTCGATTTTGATCGTGTAGTGTTTACCCGCTTCCATATTCAGTGTGGGCAGATACGTCCACGGCATCCAGTTCTGCCGCCAGGAATCCATGATCAGCTCGCCGTTGAGCCACATTTTCGTGTAACCGGAATAGTACAGCCTGAATTTGTGGATGCCGGAGACATCGCTCGATATTTCCCCGCTCCAGCGGACACAGGTCACTTTATCGGTAAACCCTTCGGGATAGGCGTCGTTCACGTCGAGGAATTCGTGTTCGATCCGGGGTTCGACGCGGGAGGTATAAAGCGAAGTAAAATCCGGTTTTTCAAAATATTCGACGGTCAGCCCGCCTTCTGTTCCTTCTTTGTCATATAATGTGAGCGTCGATAATGATTGAAAATCACGGATATCCCCGAATTTGGTCCGCGAATTATTGTCCCATAAAATCCCGTAATTCCTGCTGGACACCAGGAACGGCACCGACGCAACCACATTATACTGCCACAGGTCGACATCATGGCCCTTGTAATTCATGATGTTGTTTTGATGCTGCCCCAATCCGTAAAACGCTTCATCCTGCGGGGAATCGAAAAGCTGCCGGACATGCCGGGTCTTTTCCCCCATAACCTCTGCCGGTGAAATTATTTTACCGTCGGTTTGTTTTTCCCGCAGGATCAGCCGGTTATCGGAATCATAAAATGCGACCGATCCGTCAGCGCGGTTGACCCTGACGGACAACTTTGCCGTTGTCAGTATGACCTGCCCGCTATCCTCTTTCATTGTCCACGTGACCGGCGGCCAGTCTGTTTTATTGACCATTAAACTCGGCCGGGCTGAAAAAGATTTTTCCGGCGACGCCGTAACTCGAATAATATCATCTGTACAGACCTGGATTTTCAACATCCGGGCGTCGGTTTCCTTTTCCTTAACCAGTTTGAGTATAACGCCATTTTGCTGCTTTTTGATAGTCTGTGTGGAACATCCCACCAGCAGAACGAATGGCAGCATAAACATTATTTTCCAGTGTTTAATCATAATGCTGATCTCCCGGTTGATAAATTATTTACACCTTAACACGCGAAATGAATGCGGTTTAACCATAGTTTTAAAACTTTTCTTGCCGGTTTTTCGTCCGCCCCATCCTGTTATTTCTTGCCCGCTGAGGACGTCGCCCGAGGTTATATCATAAAGCTCATTAACCCGGCTGTCGACTACAATACCAACGTCAACATTTTCCGGCAGGAACGATTCGACGATGAACGTGTCATTGTCATAAACAAACAAGGCGACCTTTGCAGGGCTGTCCACCCGGACATAAAGGTTTTCCAGCAGGGTTTGTTTGATTCGTGACAGCACGTCGGGGGGAAAATTATACAGGTCGGCAAAATTATCGGGAATAGTTAATACATACAGAACCCCGTTTCCGTATCCGGCCGAGTGCAGGATGGGCCAGCCGATGCCGTTATCCAGACAGGAAATTTCTTCCCAGGAATCGTTGGTCAAATACTGGATTTGCGGGATCAGCACCTCTTCATCAGCACTGCAAACCGGGTTCCAGCCGGCGACAAAATCCCGGACCAGGGATTTCCTGTCGGTAAATTCCAGTTCAACGATATCTTTAATTCCTTTGTCCTGCAGGGCCCTGAGCAGCCCGGATGTGATAACGACATTTTTCCCGTCCATCAACTGTCCTTTGATCCTGTCGACAATCGTTTCATCACATTTCGCCGATTCCGTCAAAAATATCAGCTTTTCCCCGTCCGGAAATTCGGGGACGATATCCATCGGGATACCAACCATGCCAAGAAAGTTGTGCAAAAAGTCTTCGCCGGTTGAAAAATACGGTTTGTAACTTTTAATCCCTACTGGATTTCCCAGTTCTCCTAAAAAAGAATCGATCTTTTCCAGAGTGTACCCGGCGGCGCGGGCAATGGTGATCGGCGTGACCGTTTTGCCGTCTTGAAGCTGGAAGGGTTTGATCATCTCATCATAATCAAAGCTGGTCCCGTTTCCCTGCCATTCTGCACGGTCCATCTCCATGAACGGCCGTTGTAACTGGCGGAAATCAAACAACGTAATTTCAGGAGCCTTGGCAAACAGGGTCAGCCAGAGCTGCTCCGCGTAACGGTCCATGTACGGCAGTCCACCGGTATCGACCCAGCCGCCTTTATTACCGCCCGGTTTGATATTTTCAAAATACCGGAAGATCAGGTAGCCCTGGTACTGCTGCAGATGCTGCTGACTGCGGACCGGGTCCCTGGTTTCCGTACCCGTGTACAGACCGTCAAAAAGCTCCGGCTGGGCTTTAAGGTTGAAACCGAGTCCCTGGAAATGTTCGTACCAGTTCGGGTATTTAATAATGACCTTAACATTCGGATTGACCGATTTTGCGGGTTTGAGGATCAGTTCCCTTGCCGCCTCTTCCATCAGGTCCAGCCTGTAGCGGGTCCAGCTTTTATCCCCTTTGGCATTGATACAATATTCACATTTGCAGTTGGTAAAGAAAAAATCGTCTAAAATGACTTCATCAAAAAGTCCCGCCGTATACTCGACGATTTCACGTACTTTCTTACGGTGTTCCGGTTTGGTATAACAAAAAGTCTCGAACCGGTTTCTTTCATTGACCGTCAGTGTAATGCCGCCGGCAGTCTGTACGCCCCTGTTTTCGAAAAACTTTTTCGCCCTGGATATTGTTTCTTCGTCCACAATCAGCATATCGCGGTGGGTTTCAAGGTAAATTTTGTCCACATTGACCTGCTGTGCAATCTTTTCCCAGCGGGGCTCGAGCCAGTTGAGGACCTTCATTTCTTTGGTTTCATAAGCGCGGGAGTAAACGGCGACTTTAAAATTTTCAAACGCATGTCCTGCAGTCACAAACATAATAAAAATCAAAAATACATTAACAAATCTATTAATGTAATTAAACATCCTGCAACTCCTCCTTTTTTATTACGATTGAATAAAAAGATGGATTAATTTTATTGCTTTTGTATGTCTAAGGAGTAATATTTCTCGTGAGTTTCCAGGTTTTATCAAGCGGAATAATTCATTATTTGTTTCAATCATCTAAGGACTTGTAAATCCAGCAAGCGCGTAAACCAGTGCGGCCTGCCAGTTAATGGCAATTTCATTGGTCCTGAAATCACCCTGTTCATCCTTCCAGTCGGTTGCGGTATGACCGCCGCCAATGACATATCCCGGCCACGGATCTATTACATTGTCGCCGCCCGACCGCCGGTCATGCGGATTCATGGGCAGATTCAGGCCCAGTCCGGTGACGAATGAACGTCCGTAATAATTTCTGCCGAACAAATGGGCGATGGCGTCAAGAACCGTGTTCACATACTCCGCCCTGGGAGTTATCCTGTTTGCGACCTGTAAAGTGGTTGTTTGTCTGGCAACCGTTCCGTTACAGCCCCAGTAATAGCGACCCCCAAGGGGCCTGCCGTATACGTCTTTATCCCCTCTGGCAACAATGGAATCGGCCGTGGCAGTTAAAGACTGCACAACATCCCGTAAAAGTGAAACGTCCTTTCCTTCCCTTGACGATAACAGGTATGTAAACATACCCAGGTTGCGCACCTCTCCCCAATCCCAGTTCTCTTCGATTTTGGGATCAAATGCTGCCGCCCCCGCCTCAAAATCTTTCAGGTAGACGGTTTCCCCGGTGGTTTCCCATAACTCCGCGGCGGCCCACAACCTGTCATCGGGGTCCGACGTGCCATAACCGCCGGTTGCGAAAGGTCTCAGATCGGCCCTTTTATTATCCGGATTATTTTTCAAAAAGTCATAACTCTTTTTTGCCGCATTCAGGCAGGAATCGGCGTACGCGGAATCATAAGGTTTGAAATAACGCGCCGCCATCGCCGTCATGGCGGTAAAATCAGCAGTGGCCGCTGAACTCCAGTCCGTAAAATATCTTTTCTCCGTATCCTGTTCCGGCATAATAAAACCAGAGAACCTGAGACGGGTCAGTTTATGCGAGACCTTGCCCGATCCGTCGGGATATAACATTTTTAATATCCAGTCCGTTTCCCATTTCATTTCCTTGAGGAAATCGGGATATCCCGGAGCCGTATCGGGAATATCGAGCGATTTGTTTTCGAGCCGGTCGTGGAAATGGTCCCACGCCAGGAACAAAGTGCCGACAGTAATACCGGCATTGACGATGTATTTCCCATAATCACCTGCATCATGCCAGCCGCCGGTTCCGTCCCGTCTGCCGCCATTTTCATCTATGTAATCCAGGTAACCGTCGGCCATATGACATTTTTCATGCTCAAAACGGATTCCCATATGTTCACCCTGCACGGCGGTACCGCACCTTATCAGGTAAAAAGCCCTCATGGCAGTATACCAGGCAAAATCATAAACCGATTCCCCGATTTCAAAGTTAATCGAGCGGCCCACACCCGGCACGTCCAGATAAAATTTGCCCTTTTCCCGTACCCCGGAAAAATCGGCGATCCATACGTCCTGATCGACATCATTCTGATGTGACGGCCCGGTTACTTTACCCGAAAAAATTATTTTACCGTCCGAAACATTTTTCACGGTAAATTCAGTGCATTGAGTAATGATTGTGGCCTTTTTTTCAAATCCCGGCAGAAAACCCAAAGAATTTAAACGAATATCCTCTTCCGCGGTAATTGCAACATCTGTGCATAATAAAATCAAACAAAAAAAGATCAAAAGATTTTTCATGTTGTCCCGCCATCCTTTCTTCAAGTGACAAATTAATTACATTTAATATAAAGTTGTCGCTCTCCAAAACAGATTTTTTTGCACAGAGAAACCCGATAAAAATCTAAAATATCACCAATTTTCCGGTCTTTATTTGTACCGCGCTTTTTAAACGGACGAAATAAAGTCCGCTTGCCAGCCGGACGTCGAGTTTTTCCGGCTGGCCCAAATCGCCGCGCCTGCCGGTTTCCAGTACTTTACGACCCAAAATATTATAAATTTCAATCTGCTTATAATTGAAACCGTTATCATGGATCGTAAAACTCTGCCGGGCGGGATTGGGATATATGGAAATAAAATTTTCGGGAAGGACAATGTTCTCCCCTATAAATGTCGGATTTATTTTTTTATTGCCTTCAACAAGCATATACACAACGGACAGAGCGGGAACATCTACCCTGATATTTCCGTTTATAACTGCCGATTGAGCATCAATCGCAAAATAATCTTCCGGTCCTCCGGCCTCGGCTTCCGGCCCGATATCGTTTATAAACACCTGCCGCGAAAAATCACCGTTATCATCGCCGCCGGTCAATGTATACCAGAAATACCGTTCACCGTATTCATAATTTCCGATATTCATTTCAACAATCAGGTTCTCTCTACCCTTATTGACAAGCACCAGTCCCGCGTGACCGGACTGAAACGAGGAAGCAAACGCAACGAGATCACGGCTCCCTTCAACGGAAGACTGCACCATTACATCCCCAAAAACATATTGAAAAAAAGTCATGTGGAAGAATACGGGCCGCGGAGCAAACAAATTTACGCCCGGTTCGCCGCCGTAAGAAAAAGTCCCATGATCGTTGCCGTCCGACCAGCCGTTCGCCAGGTCCCATCGCGCCGCCATTCCGTATCCGTCCCTGATGGTCTCTCCCAGTACAAGTACGGCGTGCATGCTGTTAATATGGGAGACCTGCTGTTTGGACCCAACCGCAAAGATGTTCCATTCCGTCAGCGCGACCGGCTTCGGTGCAAAACCGGTTTCATCCAGGTCTTTCCAAACCGCGCCAATAAATTTTTGTGATAATGTATAAGAATTGAGTATTGTTTCAACCGTCGAATTTTGCTGGTAAGGGGTAAAATAATTATGCACGACATAAAAATCCGCTACGTCACCAACCAGCGGCATCATTTTTTCGTTCCAGTTTGACTGCACCGGGTCCCATGATGTTTCATCCTCAAAAGCGACAACACCGATAAATATTTCATGGCCTGTCTCTGCGGCGGCGGCCTTCATCGAATCAATGAAAACACGGCAGTGATCGCCATACAGATCGCCGGATATGATTTTGGGCTGCCCGTCTTTGTTCAGTGACGTATCAATCTCGTATCCCGTCTGCCAGTTGCCGTAATTTTCGTTGCCAATCTCCCAGAACCGGGTGTGCCCGTTATCATATCGAATCCATTCGGCGGCAAGATGCGCCGCTTTTTCAACCGGTTTTTCACTCAAACCGTACCGCGCATAACTGTAATTCACGCTGATAATTCCATCACAGCCGGTCATATCGAGCAGTTCGTAATACGAATCAACCGACATGGTCCAGTGGTCCGGATTCATCCCGCCCCAGTAATCAATATTTTCAGGTATATCATCCGGTTCATCGTTTTTTGAACGGTCCCAGAAAAAAGAGTTTGATAAATTCCCGCCCGGGTAGCGTATCACGTGCGGGTCCATATTGATAATATTGTCAATCAAAACCGGCTGGTCGATCATTATGGTGCACCAGCAATTCGCGTTGTTACCGTAAATATACCGGGGTACTTTGGTCAGGGTATCCGCAAAATCAACGGTCACCTTTACAGCTGCCGCACCTTCCGGTTTTACGGCTTCCATGAAAGACGGGCGATAGATACTTTTAGGCTCCCAATCATCCAGAAAAAATCCCTGCGGAACCTCAGAACCGGCAATTGTTGTGAAACAAAAGAAAATAATATATATAAATGACTTCATATATTATCTCCATCATTGACGTAATTCAAGGCGATAAAGCGCTATTCCATAAGCAGGAACTTCGAGGACCGGCTCCGAAAGCCGAACAGATTCCTCTTTAATCACAACACGCGGTTCGACATCCGGTTCATTATAAATTTCCGGATCGGCATCGGCTATGACCCATTTCCCGACTTTGCTGAAATGGTCGCCCGCCCCCTGTAAAATGACCCGTTCGTATTTGGGTGTTGGGTTGACAATCGCCACGGTCAATATTTCATTATCCGTCGTTAACGCTGCGGCAATATCCAGCATACCCGTATCTCCATTCAGTTTTACCGGTACGGTTCCGAACTTACCGCGGTATAATTTCAGCGGCAGGCCGGTTGTCGCAAAAACAGCATCTGTTTGGCTTGTCTTGATACAACCGATCACATTGACGGTTTGCGCGTAATTGGCCATATCATAAAGATCGCTGTTGCGGAAAAACTCGTGCAGTCCGATGGCGACGCCCAGTGCGTCCTTTAAATGATAGCGTACGCCCAGTTCGCCGTAAATATAATCGCCATACCAGAAATTCCATTCATCCATGGCAATGCGGATATCTTTACCCTGCAGTTCGGGTATTTCCTTGCGGTATTTGCGGTGTTCATCGGCTTTATATTTGATCTGTTCCGCAAGCTGGCGTGTATGGGCGAACACATCCGGTTTATCCTTACAATAAATATGCTCGCTGATGAAGTTCATGTAATCGGAACATATTTTTAACATGGCTTGACTCCACTCGCCGGTCTCACCAACGCCCACCAGTTCGATGTCGGGATCAACTTTCCGCATTGCTTCGGCGACACGGTTGTGTTTTTTTACATATTCGGATAGCGGCATATATCCAAGCTGCCAGTTCCCGTACATCTCATTGCCGACCGCCCACCAGGTTACCTTCCAGGGTTCGGGATGACCGTTTTCAGCCCGGAGTTTTCCCATAGGCGTAGAAACGGGACTGTTACAATATTCAACTTCTTCGGCAACCTCCTCCACGGTACCCAGGCCCGTATTCACCGCAATGTAGGGTTCGGCGTTCAGGATAGTCATCAAATCCATAAATTCATGGATTCCCACGTCGTTATGTTCCACACCCTTCCAAGCCGGATTTTTACGCGGCGGCCGTTTGTCGCGGTCGCCGATCCCGTCGCGCCAGTTGTAGCCGCTGACAAAATTACCGCCCGGCCAGCGGTAAATGGGAGAATTGAGCTCCTTCAGCAGGGCGACCACATTCCTGCGCCAGCCGTTAATATTATCCGACGGCATGATTGATACCGTACCAACCGTAAACTTTCCTTTGCCGGCACTTATTATTTCAAGCCTGGTATTATGACCCGGAGCTTTTACCCGGAATTTTAACGGAAATGTCTGAAATTCCGGTTCAAGTTTATAAATTTTTTGAGTGAGGACTTTTCCATTTTCCTGCACCAGCCTTACTTCTACGGGAGACGCCCCGGCGTCCCCGGCAAGAGCAATCCTGCCGGTGTATTCTTTCCCTTGTACCAGCGCCAAACCATCCTGCCGGATACCGGCGGCGGTTCCGTTGCCCGGCAAATGGATTACCGGTGAATGAGCGCCGGTAAAAGCGTTAACGCTGTCCATCGTAACGGTTCCTTCTGGTCCGATGACCTGCCACGGAGAGGCGTTCAAATATTTATATTCCCCAGCATTCCAGTAACTGTCGGATGCGATTCCGTATGGCTGAAAATTATCGGTAACGGGATAATAAAATTTTCGATCCTCCAGCATTTCGGCCCAAATACCGCCGTAAATACAGCGGCCAAGATGTTCAATGAACTGACCATAAATATATTCGGATATGGGTTCGCCGGTTTGTTCGAGATCAACCGTTACATCGATTTGAGCATAAAGTAAACTGTTCAGAGGGAAAATGACCAGGAAAAGGAAAATAATTGTGTTGTTCATCACACATTTCCTTATAAAATTTGAGATGATTTTTTACAATTCTTTTCTAAAACATTCTACAAAATATTTTTAATTAATTCAATTAAATTCATAATTTTTTTTATTTTTTGATTAACGGGCATACTAAAGCAAATAAATATAAAACCCCAAACATTCTTCAGTGGGTGGGTATTTGTAAGAAAAAATCTTTAATAATTTTGTCGTATAATATTATTTTGAAAATGTATACCTTTTCAGGAGGGTTAAAAAATAAATTACTAAAAAAATTGAAACCAAAAATAAAATAACAAAGATGATAGTCCCCCTTTGGAAAACCAGGTTTTGATAATCAACAAATTCGTTGTTCATTTTGAGGATCAAAAAAATATATTTTTTGTATATTCAAAGCGACTTTAATTTTTTCTCCTACTTTGTAAACTTTAAGGGGCGGCATACGCATGCAGTAACTTTGTTGTTTATCATGAAAATAAACAAATATTTCATTACCGACAGGTTCGGATACGTCAACATTCACGGCGAAAGGATCGTTTAAATTTTTATTATCACGGTCTGAAACAGCAACGATGTTTTCCGGACGTATACCTAATATAACCTGCTTTTCCCTGTACGGCTCCAAAGCCGATGAAAGCAAATCAGAGATTTTCACGGTAAAAATACTCGATTCAAAACATAATTCTTTATTACCTGTAATTTTGCCGTTGAAAAAGTTCATTGCGGGACTGCCGATAAATCCGGCAACAAATTTATTGGCGGGATCATTATATAAATTCAAAGGAGAATCGACCTGTTGTACAACGCCGTCTTTTAATACAACGATTTTACTTCCCATGGTCATGGCTTCGATCTGATCGTGGGTGACATAAATCATTGTTGTTTTTAAACGGTTATAAAGCTGGTTGATTTCAATGCGCATTTGCACGCGCAGTTTAGCATCCAGGTTAGATAACGGTTCATCGAACAAAAAAACCTTGGGCTGCCGGACTATGGCCCTTCCAACCGCAACACGCTGCCGCTGGCCTCCGGACAGGGCTTTGGGCTTGCGTTGCAAATAATCTTTTATATCTAGTATTTCCGCAGCTTCCTGTACTCTTTTTTTGATCTCCTGTTTCGGGAATCTTCTCAATTTTAACCCGAAAGCCATATTATCATAAACGGACATGTGAGGATAAAGCGCGTAATTTTGAAAAACCATGGCAATATCGCGATCCTTGGGGGGAACTTCATTGACCATTTCACCATCAATATATATCTCTCCCGTGGTGATTTCTTCCAGTCCCGCGATCATGCGTAATAAAGTCGATTTCCCGCACCCGGATGGTCCGACCAGTACGATAAATTCTTTATCATCGATTTTTAAACTCACATTATCTATTGCGGTCACTTTTTTATCAAATATTTTTGTGACATTTTTTATTTCAACGGATGCCATTTTTTCTCCTGACTTTAGTGTTATTGAATCAAATGTTTCATAAATTAATCATTATAACATTTATTAAAATATATTTTTTAATTAACAGTTATTATACCGATAACGGATACAACTCCTTTTTCCCGTCAATATAAAAACCCACCCATTGCGCCAGACGTTCACCAATCTTTTTGCATGCGGATATTTCCTTTTCCTTTCGTGGTTCTCCCGCTACCACCGCACCGTAATGCAATGTAAATCGATTACCGACATAATCGGGGGTGCCAAAAACAAGAAAACCATAATTAATTAATATAGTTAAAATTGAATTACATGTCAACTCGGATCCGCCTCCCCATCCCCCCGACGAAGAAAACGCGCAGCCGATCCTGCCGTCAATTTTACTCCACAGATCTAACATTTCCTCATCCCAGAACCGTTTCATCTTCCATGACAATATACCCAGATTGGTGGGACTGCCGACGGCAATGCCTTCACACCAGACCACATCCTTCTTTTTTGCCTGATCGACATGTAAAAGTCTGATCTCCATCCCGGATACTTTTTTCGCTCCGGCGGCAACATATTCCGCCATTTTTTTTGTATTGCCGGTCGCGCTGTCATATAATATGAGAATCTTACCCATTTAATACTCCGAATATTTTACTGTTTCGACCGCAGCAGTTGATTTGATTCCATTGCCGCTTTATTCAGTTCGGTTTCGGGATCGCCACCGCCCAGTATCACTTTTTCTATGGTCTCGGCAATAATTTGATTTATTTCCGTATGAAAATAATCAACCGGCTGCCGCCCCCGGGCGTATTGCATCTGTTCGACAAAAGCTCTGAGATACGGATCTGTTTCAAGATAATCCTGATAAGACCTTAACGTTAAAACAGATTTTCGAACCGGCAGATAGCCCGATTGAATGGAAAACATGGCCTGAATTTCCGGCTTTAAAATCCATTTTATAAAAGTCCATGCTTCCGCTGGATTCCTGCTCTGCCGGAATATTGCGAGATGTTCCCCGGCCAGGTAAGTCGCCCTTTGAACCGGTCCGGCAGGAAGCGGGGCCACGGCCCAGTCAAGCTCTTTTATGTTACGGTAACGGGGCAGATTCCAGGGACCATCCAAAATCATTGCCAGTCTGCCTGCCGCAAAACCCATGTCATGAGATAATGTAAATGTTTTCAGATTCAATTCATCATATATGTTTTTCCACATGGTGAGCGCCTGAACGCCCGCATCACTGTTGAAAAGAACATTGCTTTGTTCCGTATTTATGATCTGTCCACCTGCCTGCCATAAAAACGGTGTCCACTGCAGGACCATCCAAATACTCAGCGAGCCCGACGCCGGGAAAACCGGAACGTAAAAACCGTATTGATCGTATATCCCATCATGATTTTCATCAATCGTTAAAATTTTGCTGTATTTTTGCAGTTCATCCCAATTTTGCGGCGGCGAATCCGGGTCCAGCTCGGCTTTGCGAAAAGCGCTCCGGTTATAAAGCAGGGCCAGACTGGTCGCTTCCATCGGTATCGCGTACAGCGTGTCGCGCCAGGAAGCGGATTGTAATAATGCCGGGAATATATCGTCCAGAATGTCCTGTGACAAACCGTTTGCACCAGAAATAAACTCTTCCATCCTGTAGATGGACCCGGCCAATACCAGTTTGTCCAGGAAATCGGAATGGATCCAGGAAATATCGGGGACTGTTTTGCTTTGTACCGCGGTAATAAGTTTCTGAACAAGCGCGTCACCGGTCGGTATGTATTGCGCTTTCACATGAATGTCCGGGTATTCCTCTTCAAACTTTTTTATCAGCTCTTTTAATGCCGGATGGGTTGATGCAACAAAACTATGCCAGAAGGTGACAGTAACCGCATTTAAATCTTTTTCCCGTTTCACGCCGCAGCTTGAAAAAATTTGCAGGCTCAAAACAACAACAAGCAATATAATGATTTTAACTTTCATCTTTCCACCTGCTTCCGCCGGTATAGGGCTTCGTACTGTTGGAGAAATATTTCCTAAACTTAAAATACAAACATGTGCTGTCGACGCTGATCTTGAGTGAAAAATTTATACAACTACAACAATACGACGGGTTCATTTTTTTTTATTCGGTTTTTGTTATTCTTTTTCAAATTACTTCACACATTCTGATTGAGCACGCCGCCATTTTTGAATAAAATCCAGTTCCTGGTCACGCCGGTCGTATCCCGTGGAATGCTTTCCAAAGTCGTTCAGGTACCAGTCGATGGTCAACGGCAACCACTCTTTAAATGGAGTCGAGATATAATGAAGATCTTTTTTTATCTTTAACAGGCTGAAAACGGCTTTTCTCCTCGTATTAAACGGAAATACGTCTCCGAAAGGATTTGTGCTTATCGGCAGCCCGTCAAAAACGTCCTGGGGCACATGCACAAGCTCCACATTACGTTCCAGCAAACGACCTAATAATTTCAAATAATCATTTAACGAAAAAATTTCTTCAGCGGCGACGTTGTAAGCCTGACCAATGGAAGCCTCATACTCCAGTAGACTGACGAAAGCCTTTGCGACATCCTGCACGTATACCTGCTGAAATACAAAATCGCCGTTACCGGGGACCAGTATTGGGTGACCATCACGGATTCGCTCTATCCAAAAATAATCCCTTGCTCCCGGGTCTCCGGGACCACTGACAAAAGGTGGACGAAGCATACTCACAGGGAATTGCTTCTCGTCATGAGCCCGCCACAGCACGTCTTCACATTGACGTTTTAATATGCCATAATCCATACCAAACGGATTACGGGGCTGGAACGGCATGAGCGGAGCATTGGCCTGGTCCTCTGTTATCGGACATTGTATTTCATTTGAAACCATATAGACGGAGACGGTACTACAATGAATGAACCGTTTTGTTTTTCCGCGTAAAACACGTATGGCTAACTCGGATTCCCGGGGTAAGTAGGCGACAAAATCATAAACCGCATCATAAATTCGATAACCGACCGCACCGGCCAGATCGGAAATCCTGTTCCGGTCTCCATATACCATTCTCAGATTAGGATGCTCCGGCAGCATATTTTTGGATTTACCACGGGTAAATACCGTAACATGATGTTCCTTTTCCAACAAAATTTTAACGGTGCTGCCGCTGATAAATCCGGTTCCACCGATAACCAAAATATTCATACAGTTTACTTCAAAAGGGTCATTTTTTTGATTTTATACTGTCCGTCCGCTTCCAACCGGTAAAAATAAATACCGCTGGCAAGATCACGTGCGTCAAAAGTGATCTGATAATTACCACGCTGTTTAAAGTCATTGACCAGTGTTTTTATTTCACGTCCCAAAATGTTGAATAATTTAATATGTACAATACAGTCTGCAGGGACACTATATTGCAGAGTAGTTGATGCGTTAAACGGATTCGGGTAATTTTGTTCCAATCGGAGCTCAATCGGCTGCGAAGAATAATTAGTTCTGTCAATATTGACGGTAAATACAGAGTCTGCTACAACATAAAGTTTTACACTATAGGGACCTGACTGAATAACCATATTCTGCAGTTCGGAGCCGGTAGCGGTAATTACATCACCGGTCAACACATCCGTTAAATAACAATTTTGCGTGGAATCGATATTCATTTTTTCTATCGGCAGGGAAATTTCGGACTTTGCCGAATTGCCGGACATATTCATCACTCCGAATACCTGTTGTTCTCCTTCCCAGCGCCGGTAAACATACACAGGTTTATTCGAACTGACTGTTACTTGTTCAAAATTATCGCCGGTTAAAGCGGGTAAATTTTTACGTACAAAACACAGATACTTATAATGATTAAAAAGTCCGTATTCATCGGTTTCTTTTATCGTCTCAAATGAATTATATATACCCCACGGCATATAAGGATGGATTTTATTACCCGATTCCTGACCGTTAAACAGCAACGGTATCCCGTGTATGGAAAACATAAACGCGGAGGCCATTTTGGTTTGATTGAGATTATGAAACGCGATAAATCGCTCTGAATCATTATTCTCCATATAACGTAAAATTTTTGCACGCGGATGATAACCGTTGCCGTCATTTGTTATTGCAGTTCGTAACAGGTCATCGCGGTTCCCTTCGGTCGGATCATTAAAAATTGTGGGGTATCCGGTTTCAGACCAATAGGTTTGCCATGACCAGTGTGAAATCCAGTTTTCTTCCGGCATCCAATCGTAAGCGACGTCGAACCGTTCTTCGAATACCATCGGCCAGGTCGCTTTATCCTCGGCCAATAATAATAATTCCGGTTTCATCCTTTTTAAAGATAAACGCAGTTGTTGGGTATACTCCGGATTCCGTGCGTTCACCCCCCACATGGCATCGAGACGGTAGCCGTCAATATCAAACCGGTTGATCCAGTATTTCAGGGCCTCAGTCATCCATCTCTGCACCTCGGGATTGTGATAATTTAAATTTACCAGACCTGACCAGAGATAATACACAAAACCATCTGCATTTTTTTTATATATATCAGAATAAGGCACATTGTCTAATTCTCTCTGAAAAAAATGAAAATAATGTGAATTCTCTCTATATTGAGCCGCATGCAGCACATAAGGGTGGTATTTTGAACAATGATTCGGAGTAAAATCAAACAGGACCCGCAGACCGTAACTCTTCGCTGTAGAGATTAATTTCCCCAGTTGTTTTTCTGTTCCCAGATCGTCGCGGATCGAGAAAAAATCAATAAAATCATATCCGTGGCCATAGCCGTGTGTTTTATTCACCGGTTGCAGGTATATCGTGGTCACTCCCAGTTCCTTTATCTCCGGAATTTTTTCAGTAATATCCGGGAATTGGCTGTTCCAGCAAAATATAGAGGGAGTGATTTCATAAATAATCGCTTTATTTATCCAGTCGGCGTGGTCGGTTTTGATCTGAAAGGGCAATATACCTTCCTCCGAGACCGTAACGAATGTTCTGGCCCGGGACGAGTCTGAATTTTCATTAACAACCCACAAATCATAATAATATTCTCCAAAAGGCGAACCGTCCGGAATATCAAAATTTGCGGTACTGTCATTATTAACGACAAGATTGACCGCGGCCGGATTTGCCGGATCCTGTTCCCAATAATATTGTAATGATGTCCCGCCGGGATTATCAATGACCTTGCTGTGTAATGTTACATACCGGTCTGCCACCGTTGCCCAGATATACATTTCCGGTTTGGGTTTATACCCGAGTGTCAGGTTAAGAATTGGAGAAGTGACCGTTGTTCCATTACTGTCAGCCTGTACGTAAATCCTGTTTACACCATATTCGACAAAAATCTGCACCGAGAATGTTTGATCTGCAGGCGAAATATCGAATGAAACCGGCTCACTATTGTGATACAAAATACCCTGATCCGCATTGAATCCCACAATTTTACCGGTTATGGTCTGGTCCTGTTCCCATACCGTAGCATCTTTTTTATTAATTACAATTTTTGCCGACAATGAAGTAATCATACACTGGCAAAATAACAAAACAAAAATCATGTTACGAGTTGACATAACTAATATCTCCCGTATGTTTTAGCTACTTCAACCATTTTAAAAAGGTTTGCTTCGGGTGTATCACGTCCGCATTGATCGCCGGTCGACAAAATAAAACCGCCGCCTTCCGCAGCGGCATCTATTAATGCCTTGCATTTGTCTTCCACCTGCTGAGGCGTGGCCATCAGCATAAAATTAGTGGTATTGATATTACCTTTTAAACAGAGTTTTTTACCATACCGTTGTTTGGCTTCTTTTAAATCGACATTACCGGACGGCGGTTCTTCAATGGGTTCCATGGATGTCAATTCCGATTCTTCTCCCACCATTTGCACAAGTTGCCATGAACGACCGCAAACATGCAAATGTGAAGGAATACCGGCCTCTTTACATAAAACGGAAGCTTTTTGAACAAAAGGCAGTTCAAATTTTCGGAAAAATTCCGGCGAACTAACACTGAGACTGGCGCTGGAGCCCCCCAGCATAATGACATCAGCTTTGGCGGCAAGCATGGCCCTGACATTGGCCAATGCCCATTCCATCCAGTACTCATGAATTTTTTCGACCTGTTCTTCGTCGCCTAAAAAATCCATTATCATCTGTTCAAAAC
The DNA here is from genome assembly GCA_016934825.1 of Candidatus Zhuqueibacterota bacterium. GTDB lineage: Bacteria > Zhuqueibacterota > Zhuqueibacteria > Residuimicrobiales > Krinioviventaceae > Fontivivens. The sequence continues at coordinate 27,445 of JAFGSB010000134.1, read as the reverse complement.
CACCCTGACGGTTGTGAAAGTACCAATCCTGAAAAACCGGAACCATTCCCAGATACACACCCAGATCACCCATCACATGCATGTCGCGATATTCCTTTTCCCATTCCCATCCGGATTCACCCAGCATTAGTTTCATCCTGTCAAAATCCTTTTGTAAATCCTTAATCGGTTTTTCACTGCGCCACGGCGGTTCATCCGCAAAGAAGAGTTCCTGTTCCGTTAATTCCCCCAGCGCAGTATGACAGACCCGTTTAACCAGTTTTCCTTCCGGGACATCCAATATTTCTTCCTCAAATTCCGGGCGGTCCTGAGGTTTAATTTGTTTTAACCCTCCGTACATGTAAAAACCGTCCATATCAAAATGCCTGACGGCCCGTACATATACTTCACCATGCGTGGCGGAAGTCCAGCCGAAATGTTCCCGGCCGTCCAGATGTATGTCGTAAAAAGGTCGTCCGTCAAGCTTGTCCGGCACCATTACGGAAATATCGGGACTGACCGGAACATGGTCGGGTTGACCACAATTCATGGCAATGATTAATCGTTCTTTTGATGTCATATTTTAAACCTCTTGGTAACGTGTCAGGATTTGGGCAATCGGTTCCACGATGCCAGTAAATTTTTTAATCGATAAAATGAACGTTTTGGCGTACAATTTTCAGTCACTAATCCCCCGTTAACAATGAACGTTCGAAAATCGGCAAAATCGTACCAGTTAATCGCTTTGATATTGGGCCTGCTATAGTACAATGTATAAACCTGTTCCAGCCAATCCGCCTGTAATTTCTCATCCCAGCGCCGGTGCCATTCATAAGGTTCCTGCGAAATATTCATTTTATCGTCATCCAGCGACTTTTTCGTGGGACCAGATGTTGCGCCAATTTCCGTGATATATATGGGCTTGTTGAATTTTTCAAACCGTTCCAGCATCCGCACAATATCGGATAGATCGCGGCGCGGGAAATAGACTTGAATTCCGAGTACATCATAATCCACACCGGCTTGCTCAAGGTCCTCGATAAATTTACGGGTAGACCTTAACGGACGCTTTGACGGTTCCTTTTGTCGTGCGCTTCTCCCACATGCCGCGTATTCTGAAAACGGAGAACAATTATTGATGATACGGACGACTTTCGGATTGATTTCAGCGGTCCTGTCACAGGCCTGTCGGACGATTTCCGTAATCTGTTCCGGTGAATGATTATGAATATTGGCCCAGTCATGGTACTCGTTGACGACTTCCCATTGTAATACTTTATCCCCATAATGACCGACCACATCTTTAACATGACGGTCCACATATTTTTTCAGTTCATCAAAATTCTTTTCCTTAAGCCAATCCGGGGTCACAACCGGGTGAAACCAGAACAACGGACGTCCCTGGATGGTGATGTTGTGCTCCGTCAGCCAGTTGACAATATTATCTTTTATTCCCCAGTTATAATAACCCTCACGGGGCTCAAATATTTCATACCAGGTATCCCACACGTAATGGGTAACTGTAGCAAAATTAAACAACTCGACAAAACGTTTGGTAAATTCTTCGGATCTTGCCCATATATACTGCCTGGTTTCACAGCCAAAATATACATTGTCACGGCGGTTATACCTGATGATATCAAAGGCCGCTTTTTCCAGTTCAATTTTTTCCCCCGTATTCAACGCATAAAACAGGGCTTTGTCCGATAAGCCGGCGCATTTTTCCCCGCTATTAGTTACTTTGGACGCCTCTTTGAATAATTCCTCCGACAGGTCAAACAAATGTTCCACTTCGCTGGAAAAGATCACACCGTTTTTATTATATCGCTCTTTTACTTCGCGGTTACGGAAAATGCGGCTCTTGGCGAATTCATAATTCAAATTCAAAGGATTTCCGTTTTTAAAATCCTTTAAGGAATAATATTCACCGCCATTGTCCGCCGACAGCCATATATATCCAAAACCTTCAACGAACCAGCGCGCGTTAACTGAAAATCTGCGGTCGCCGAAATCAGTCGGTACCACAACGCCTTGACGATTTACCGAAATCGAAGATTTGAACGGATCTTCATTTTCATCTGCCGCATAGGCGTAAGTGAATTCCGGCATCCAGGGATGGGGATAGGGACGAAAAATCAGTTCATGATTTGTTTGTGCAAAAACTGAATTCAAACCGGCTGCCGTGAATGGCAGTGCCATTGATGCGGCTGCCGCAGCGCCGGTTTTAAAAAAACTTCTTCTGGATAATTCTCTCATAAAATCCTCAAAATAATTCTATCGCAGGCACAACAACTATAAAATAAGCTGCATTATTTATTTTTTTTGCCATTGCTGAAGTAAAAATCCTAACCGGTCGAACGCGGTCTTTTTTTCACCTTTCGGGGAACGCAATATCCCGCCGCTCTTCAAGTAACTGTACGGGTCAACCAGATCGTACCAGTTCGCCGCTTCAATCCAGGGTTTACTATAGGCAAAGGAAAAAATATATTCAAGCCAGTCCGCCTGCAAGTCCTCATCCCAGTGTCTTCGCCATTCACAGGGATAAATTGAAAAGTTTTCGTCCGGCGCATCAAATTCGAGGGTAATGCCGGCCGAAGGCGAGCCGACTTCGGTAATTTGTACTTTTTTCCCGAAATCGGCATAGCGTTCCATTAATAATATACTATCGGCGGGCGGCCGTTTGACAAAATACATTTGCACACCGACAATATCAAAATCCACATTTGCTTCAATTAACTGTGTGATAAACTGGTGCGGTGTCCGCTGCGGATACTTTGCCGGAATTTGCGTCCATTTGCCGCCCTGCACGTATTCGGCAAACGGACAACAGTTGTTAATTAACAGGCGGATTTTCGGATTCACTTCCCGGGCCGTTTCGCAGGCCAGCCGCGTCAGTTTTATGGTTTGTTCATGATTCAGTTGCAGTTCGTTCGCCCAATCGTGCAGTTCATTGACCACCTCCCAGACCCGGATACGGTCGCCATAATGGCCGAGGACGGTTCGGATGTGTTTTTCCAGGTATATCAAAACGTCGTCAAAAGACTTTTGCCGCAGCCAGTCCGGCGTGACCCAGGAATGCGACCAGAACAGCGGTCTGCCTTCGACGACAATATTTCGTTTTAACAGTTCATCAACCAGTTTGTCACGCTCGGCGAACTGCTTTTTACCTTCTTCCGGTTCGAAATTTATAACATCGCCTTTTAAATAATGGGTAATGGTTGCATAACCGAACAATTCCGTAAACCGTTCCCAAAATATATCCTTGTCCATCTGCAGGTAACCGCGGGAATCACAACCCGCGAAAAAATCCGAACGGGGAGACTGATTTTTCAGATCAAAACGGAGCTTTTCCATTTCCATCATATCGCTGGCGATCAGTGCGTACATCAATGATTTTTGCGACAATTCACCGCATAGTAACAAATCACTAACTTTTCTGTCAGCATCATTCAATAATGTCAATGCCAGATCAAGCATTGTCTTCACTTCAACGGACGGCTTATAACCTGTTTCCGCGAATAATTTCAGGCGCTGTTGGTTCCTGACAATCCGCGTTTTGGCCAGTTCGAAATTCAAATTACAGACACCTGTGCCGGACCCGGATAAATCATGAAATTCGCCGCCATTGTCGGCAGGCATATATAGATACCCGTAACCTTCCACATTCCAGCGGACATAGAGAACGAATTTGTGATGGTCGTAGGTATTCACAATTTTAATTCCCGAATTGTCAATCCTGATATCCGCCCGGAATGTGTCGCCTTTTTCATCCGTCAGGTACACCATCTGCGCCAAATGGGGTCCCCGGCCTTTCTGTACAAAGACCGGTTTAAATAAAAGTTCCTGTTTTGCCATATAAATAAAATCCTCAAAATTTTTTGCGGTACAATTAACCCAACGATTTCCATTCGTTCTGTAATTTGAGCAACCGGTTGTAAGCCGCTTTGGGTTCGCCTTTTGGAGATCTGAGCAAACCCCCGTTTATGATAAAAGAATGCGGATCGACAAAGTCATACCAGTTCGCCGCTTCGATCCACGGTCTGCTGTAAGCGAGCGTATAAACACCTTCCAGCCAATCCGCCTGTAATTCTTCATCCCAGTACCGGCGCCATATATAAGGTTCTTTTGGCAACTCAGACGTGCCGGACAGAAGAGATTCCCGACTCGGGCCTGACGGGGCGCCGACTTCCGTGAGTTGCACCGGTTTGCCGAATTCACGGAATCGTTCCACCAGCAGTATCGTGTCCGATAAATCCCGGTACGGGAAATACATCTGCTGTCCGGTAATTGTAAAATCCACACCGGCGTCTACCAGGTCGCGCATAAACTTGTGCGGTGTCCGCTGCGGGTATTTTGCGTCCAGTTCACCCCATTTTTTTAACTGCACGTATTCAGCGAAAGGACAGCAGTTATTGATCAGCCGGTTGACTTTCGGGTTGGTGTCGCGGGCCACGTCACAGGCCAGCTTTGTCAGTTCCACGGTCTGTTCCGGGGATAACTGAACTTCGTTGGCCCAGTCATGCAGTTCATTAACGATCTCCCAGGCGTACATCTGGTCGCCGTAATGGCTCATAACCGTACGCGTGTGGCTTTCCACATACCTGAGCAGATCATCATACTTTTTATTTCTCAGCCAGTCCGGCGTGGTTGTCCGGTAAAACCAGAACAGCGGTCGTCCTTCTACCGTTATATTATGTTTTTTCAACGTTTTCAGGACCGCCGTTCTCAAATCAAATTGTTTCCGGCCTTCAATCGGTTCGAAATCCTGAAAATAGCCGCTCAGCAGGTAATGGGTGATCGTCGCGTAATTAAAAAGACCCGTAAACCGTTCCAGGAAAAGGTCCTGGTCCATCTGGTAATATCCCCGCGCGTCGCAGCCGATAAAAAAATCCGGGCGATAACCGTTTTTCCGAATATCGAAACGGGCCCGGTCCAGTTCCATGCTTTCACCCACGAGCATGGCAAAATATAAAGCTTGTTGTGACAATTTTCCGCATAATTCTTGATTGCCTTGCTTGCGGTTTGCATCCTGATAATAAAAGTCGGCAATATCCTGGTAACCCGTTACCTGCCGGGAGGGTTCCCAGCCGTTTTGTGTCAGTTCTTTAAGACGTTTCCGGTTCCGTAAAACACGGCTTTTGGCCAACTCGAAGTTCAGGTTTAGGATTGTTGTGGAGCCTGCCCGGGGTAATTCATAAAATTCGCCGCCGTTATCCGCCGTGATATAAATATAACCGAATCCTTCCACGTTCCAGCGGACATTGATGCCGAACTTATTTTGTCCCCTGACATCCGAAATTTTCACACCGTCTTTTGACGATGAAATATTCGAATAGAACGAATCATGGTTTATATCGCTGGCGTATGCCCAGTCAAGCAGGTGCGGACCTTCTCCGCGCTGGACATAGGCAGGTGTAAATACCAGTTCTCCCTGTTCCGTTGGCTTTTCGGTTTTGCTGTCCGTCAGCACAAGCGCGTTGGACAAAGCGGCCTGCGTCAAAACGGTTGTACCAAGACCTGCACAGCAGGTTTTTTTGATAAAAGATCGGCGATTCATATTATTTCCCTGTTTCCGATTAAAATTTATTCGTGCTCTGCACAATTTATTATTGGGGTAAAGTCCACTCTGATAAACTGACTTTCATCCTGAGTGAACCGATTACGTTATTTTTCATTTTAGCGGTCCAGACAATGAATTGGTCCTCATCAACTCCTTCGTCCGGGGCAAAAGCAAACGTCTGTACCGGGTACACTTTTCCGGGGGAAAGAGTATATATAGCGGACCCGGCCGACTCCTGCCAGCCTTCGGGGAATGCACCCGTTAAACTAACGGACACCGTATCGGACGTGCCGTTCCGCAACACCAGCGGAATATGCAGGTATCCGCCGTATGATATACCGATTTCCGGTTCAAAGATTTTACCGATATGCCCGATATCATGTGCTTTCCAGAAATCACGGTAAAATAAAAACGGACCTCCGAATTCCATTGTTACACCTTTATGTTGTTCCGCGACATAGCCGCTCACCGGCGTAAACGGATGGACCGATTCCGTAATACCCTCAAATACATCTCCACCGGGATTACATTTCACGACGGATTTACCAAATATCAGTTTGAATGAGGACATCCAATCAATAAAATTTTTATAATCACCTGTTTTTTGTGCTTCCAAAGCAATATCGGACACATCGCCCTGGGTCAAATGCGGCATATGCAGTCTGGCGGCCAATTTATAATAGGCGACGTTTTGTGAAGGTGATATTTCGGAGATATCGAACTCCGGGCCTTCGGCCGTAAAAGGATGTGAAGCGTCCGAAAAAAAATACAGTTTTTTCGGCTGCCAGGGTCGCAGTCCTTCCGTAAAATTATTTATATCGTACCGTTCACGCGGTGTAATGACCTGCGCGGGAAAGACAGTCGGATTGCCCGCCATATCGAATGCTTCAATGGCGATAACGCTTGAAGCCTGGTGGTCGCCGTGATTTTCACCGATTGAAAAATGCGGCAGCCAGGTCAGGATCACCTCGGGTCGGGTGAGACGAACCAGCCTGACCACCTGCTCAAGGATATCGCCATGCTTCCAAACGCTCAACGAACGCAGAACATCCTGACCGGGTGTATCCTTACCATTCAATATCCAGACGTTAAAAATACCAAATTCCGCTACGGCACGGCGCACCTCAATCTCTCTCATCGCCGCCATTGCATCCGCCTGTTCGTTTCCCGTAGTATTACCACCCTCACTGCCGCGATTGATATATATTATCGCGACTTTTTTCCCCAGATCAAATACCGCTTTGGCCAAGTAACTGCCGACGGCCGTTTCATCATCGGGATGAGCGACAATTAACAATATATCCGATTTATACCGTGCATCCGGTTCGGGATTCGGCGGCGCCTCGGAAAGCTGCGCCAATGACTTATATACACAAATCGTAAATAAAAAAATCAGAACAACTAAATTTATTAACAGAGACTTTTTCATAAATTTCTCCAATATAATTGTTATGGAGTCACTTTCAGGTTCGGAATCATGGGCCTTTCTTTCGTTGTTCTCGGTTCCTTCACAAAAAAAATCAAACAAAAAGTAGCGCACAACGCAAACAGGCCCGATATGATAAAAACTATATTATAACCCTGACTGTTGGCAATCCATCCGCCCAGCAAACTCGATAAAATGAACGGAGAAGTCATAAGATTTGCAAGCGCCACATAGGTTGGCCGGTCCTCCTCATTACATAATTCCGAGATAATCGACAGACGCGAAATATTGACCAACAGTACCGTAAATGCGGAACCGACAAATACAATGGCGTATAAATAAACATGCGTTGAAAAAAACGCAAATACGCAGGATACGGTCGTGGCAACGGAAGCAATGACAAGGTTTATACGGTGGCCGACCCGGTCGGCAATTTGACCAAATAAAAGATTGCCCGCAATCATACTCACCATCATTACAATGGTAAATTTCCCGACCGTACTGTTGGATAAGGAGAATTTCTCCAACGCGTGTACGGAATAAAATACATCTGCCATCAGCGCGATTTTTAACAGTGCGTCCGCAATGATAAAATTTCGAAAATTGTGATGACGTTTCAGGATTTTTGTCAAACGCCTGAAATATATGTAATGCGGTATAGCCTTTTTTTTCGAATTCGGGTAATATTCCCTGATCATGGCAACAAAAATATAGGAAATCAGGGTTACAATAAAGGTTAACAAAAAAAGCAGCCCGAAACTATAGGGATAATTAATATTTTCCAAAACGTGCACGACCACCCATCCTCCGGTTATACCAAGCACTGAGCCTAAAATTGAACGCGCGGCGAACAACCGGCCGCGCAGATGCACCGGGGTGACTTTGGCCACCAGATCAAACCACGCCGGCATATTTATGCTTCCGGTTATTGCTGTAATGGCAAATATCACAAAGAACATTATTAATCCCGATGTCCGGCTGATCCGGCTGACGATAAAAAAGCTGAATAACGCCATCAGCAACCAGGGAACTCTCTGAATAAAAGCGGTTTTCAAAACAAATCTTTTTTTGAATTCCAGCCTGCCGGCATAGTTTGATATAAATATTTGCGGCAGATTAAAACCGATATTCCAGATCACATATATCAGGGCGACCGCAACATTACTGCCGCCAAGATATTTTACAAATACCGGAACTACCGTTACATTGGATACAAAACTCATCGCAAATGCGTAAAAAGAGCCGTCCAGCCAGTTCGAAACAAAGTTACGTTTAACATATTTCTCTGTATATTGTTCTACCATTATGCTGTTAACCACGAAAAACTTTTACCTCCTTTGCCTGCATTTTGATGACAGTTGATACGCCATCATCATACCGGGATAAAGTTAAATCCGTATCCATAAAAATTTCTTTGCAGGTTTTCGGTTGAATAAAAGGAATCCTCACCGTTACTTCAACCGCCCGACCGGTTAAATTTTGTACAATGATCATGATTTCATGTTTATCGGATTGCAAAACATCCACACGCGCTTTAACATTGTTATCGACCTGCGGATGCTGTATATCCGAAGCCATCCGAACCAGCGAGGCAATAAACTCACCGTTATTGGTTGCCCCCTGTCTTTGAAAAACAAGCCCGATATAAGAACCGATCAGAACGGCTTTGCCCTTTCCATATTGCGCGTATGTCGCCGCCGGAGAGCCGTCGGCAAACTCGGCAATTTTTTCCGATCCCTCGCATACCAGAGACTCCTGCACCAGCGCCCCGGTAAATATTTCACCACTGTGCAGGTAAGGCATATCTTTACACAGGCGAATCTCAACGCCATCTTCTCCCGCCGGATTTACCACACCCTGTCTGGTCTTGAAAACCCGGTGCAGTCCGTAACCCGGTACAATTTTTTCATGAAATCCGCGCTCCATGTTCCAGCCGGCGAAATAGCTCTCGCCGATCAAAACACCACCCGCTTTTACCCATGCTTCCAGGGCCCGGCACATTTTTTCATTCAGGCAGTAAGGGAAAGGAATATAAACAACTTTATAATTACTCAAAATATTCAAATCAAATTCTTTCGGGTGAATAAAATCAATATTATAATTATGCTGATACAGCGCTTTGTGCGTTCCCAGCAAGGAATCAGTTGCCGATTTTTCATTTTGGGTCGACATCCAGGCAAAAATTTGATTTTCCGGGTTATAAATCAACGCGACCTCCGCCTTTACAGGCTTTGCATCCAGTAAAAACGCGGCGTGTTTTTGCACAACGCGGCCGACTGTCGCCCAGGATTTCAGCCACGGGGTTTCCGAACCGTCAGGAAATGACAATCCCCATGTCGGCGCTTCACGCCCGAGAATTTCGGGCCGGTACTGCCAGAAAATGAATCCTTTTTGATTACCGGCAATCCCCGTAAAGATAAACCTTTTGATATCATTCTCGTCAATTACGGGCGGCAGGTCAAGCGTGTACCCCGGCAGCATCAGCATTTCGGCCGAAATGACGGGCTTGTCCTTGGCGCAGGACCTTAGAATATCAGTCATCATGGCGTCATCCATCTGCGTAAATCCGTGCAAATCGCCATATTGACCGACATTCCAGGGATCGTTCGCTGTTGAAACCAGCGGGAATCCCTGAATAAAAACATGATGACACATTAACGGGTGTTTGCCCTTATCTTCCGTCTGTGCGACCCGGAAACGGCGTTTGACATTTTCACCCAGGGTGTATACAAAAAACATCCGCCAGTCGATCATATCATTAAATGTATTGCGGGTGATCGGTATCTCCGCGTCGTCAAAAGACTGGTAATTTCGGTTCCAGGCTTCATTCAGTCGTTCGATATCGGTATATTTTTCCTGCAGCCACAAACGGAACTTTTTCTGACAATTGGGACAAAAGCACAGCATGTCTCCCATTTTCTCCGCGTTATCCGCGTACTGCCGCATTTCCGCCATGCTGCTGGTCAGTTCCGGTTCACTGCCGACATTCCATATTGCCAGCGCCGGATGATCTTTATAACGTTGAATTGTCACCTGCAAAAATTTGAAAAAATGTTCCATTACACCGTCATGGTTAAAACAGTAACCAAGGCCGCCGATCTGCCGGTGCGGCTGCGTTTGCGGACCGATCCGGCGTCCGTCAAGCGTAAGCATCGAAGCATCGGGGTATTTCCGATAAATCCAGGCCGGTGCAACATCGAATATGGTATTCAGCATAACTTTTAATTTATTGGCATAGGCGATATCCATCAATTTATCGATATCATCAAAATAAAATTTATCTTCTTCGGGGTGGTTCCATCGCCACTGAACCCAAAATTTCAACATGTTCATGCCCAGTTTGCCGATGTTCTCTAAATCGCGTTCCCAATCCTGCCGGTGCGGCGACGGCGCGCGATAATATTGGGTGCCAAAGGGTATATATTCGTCTTTTAATAGCCGACGCATAAAATCTCCTGCATAAATTTCCTGTCTATAATATTATCCGTTTAAATCCGGCGGGAATGAAATATTTCTCCCGGTTAAATTATATTATACCAACTTTTTCAACTGCCGGTCATCATACAACAAATTGAGACAGGTGTTTATATCCCAAAATCAAACCGGATTTAACTTTTTCAACAGAACCTTCCCATATCGGGTCCTCATGTTCAATGGAAAGGACAAAATCATATCCCGTTTCCTGCAAAGTCGTAATGAACCTGTTCCAGTCAATTTCTCCCAGTCCCGGCATACGGTATCTCCACCAGCCCGATTTCCAGGGGACCGGCTCGATCTGACGCCCGAATATACCGTATTTGTATTCTCCATCGGCCAGAACTTCCGTATCCTTGGCGTGGGCATGAAAAATTCTGGGCGCAAAATCTTTAACCGCCAGAATATAATCGATCCCCAGCCAGTACAGATGAGACGGGTCCATGTTCAAACCGAAATTTTTATCCGGAACCTCGTTGAATAAAGTTTCCCATAATTCCGGCGAATAGGCAAAATTCCCGGGCAAACCGAATTGCACCCAGTTTTCCATCGGACAGTTTTCGATCATCAGTTTAACGCCCTTGTCCCCGGCATATTTGACCAGTTCCCGGAACACTTTGCCTATTTCTTTTAAATTTTCAGTCGGGGATTTATCCGGCCGGCTGCCGACAAATGTTCCGACCAGTTCCACATCGAGTTTTGCCGCGGTATCGATGACTTTTTTCAGATGGGCAATATAACTGTTTCGCTTGTTCATATCGGGGTGAATGTTATTATCATAATATGCCATTGCGGAAATACCCAGATCATATTTTGCAAACAAATCCTTTACCCATTTTGCATCATCGTTTGTAAAATTCGCCGCATCGATCTGACGCGCCTTATAATCACGGTCCGAATCCACGGGCCATGCCGCCAGTTCCAGCATTTGAAATCCGTTCCCGGACGCCCATTCGACAATTTCTTCCAATCCCAATTGCGGTAAACATGCGGTTAAAAAACCCAATTTCATAAAAATTCTCCCGTTAAAAATAAATCTGTATTTTATTATACGTTTTTCTGCTTATTCAAAACCGGATATCTAAAATTTTCCGGTTTAACTGTTCTCGGTCAATTTTTTTGCCCGTTTTATCATTTTTTTTACCGCCGGTAAATCCATCTTTTGGCGGTAATTATATAAACAAAGCGCCGGAAGTATACCTAACTGCCGGTATGCATCTTCCTGAAATTCAAACAGCGGGTTCGACGGATGTTTGGTCAGTAAATGCGCGGTAAATTTGACATATTTGCCGAACAGATACGTCGACACCGGATGCGCTTTGCGCCAGAGCATGTTCCCCTCCAGACCATGGACCTCGGCAATACTGTCGATACCATGTATCTGGGCAACGGGCAGAGGATTGACAATATGTTCATGCATTCCTTCCCCGGCAAACAATATGTTCGGAAATGCCCGTTGTAACCGTTTAATATGATCCCGCATACCTTGCAGAAAATTCGGTCCCCGGCTGACATTAAATGCAAGCAGGGTCTGGTCGAGAAATACCGCATCGACACTGAATTTGTCAATCAGTTGGCCGATAACCCGGATCATCAGTTCACTCCATTCTTCGAATCCGGGATTTATATAGGCAAAATACGGTTCGGTCAACCAGTCGCCGTCAATATCCAGACCCCAGTATTGCGGACGGCCAAATGCGTCGATGACCTGGTATTTTTGAAATTCTGCGTAAAGACGGTGATGAAGAGTCATCGCTAGAATATTTGTGTGGATCATGACCCTGTAACCCAGCGAGTGAGCCCTGTCTACTAATGATTTGAACTGTGCTTCACCGCCCATTAAAGAACCCGGATTGTAATCCGGCGCGTTGGAATCGATACCATGTTCCGCAAACCCTGCTAAATAAATCAGGGTTTGTTCGGGATCATGCATCTGGCTGAACTCCTGCAGACGTTTTTCCATTTGCGGGTATGTATGCAGGGGCTCGTTCCAATCTTTTCTCGCTCCCCAAATTTCAAGGATAAAGTTTATTTTTTCCATCCACCGGGGGAAAAAAGAATTATTGCTCAAGGGCTGCAGTTGAAAAGCCTTTTCCATCCACTCCCTGTGCCTGTTTACGGCAATCTTCCAGTCGCCTTCGAATCCATCCATAAACCAGGTGGCCTGTAAACTATTCGATTTTTCCACGGCCTGCGCTTCAAATCCATAGGATATTTCGAAACGGCCATTATTACGACCAATGCGGAGGAATTTTAAATTCGGATCGGTCTCCCGCGAATAAATATACAAACCTGAATTTTCTTTCATGCCGATGGCGAATTGCGCGTTCCACCAGAAAGGGTACTTGAAGGAAAGCGTTGTCTCTTCCGGCATATCATTCGATATGGACTGCCCTCCCAGTGCGGGAATAATGATCTCGTCAAAGTCAAATCCGGTCAATTGCCATTCAATCAACCATACAGGTTCCCGGGCTTGAACACTGATATCAAACCGTAAACCCAAATCCGTTGATTGAATAAATAAAACCGCTGTATTCTGTCGATCCGTATCTGAAAAATCGATTTGCAGGCCCGAGTCCTCTTTTTCTGAAATTTTAAAAGCGAGTAATACAACCGGCTCGGATACCGCATTATATGAACGAATAAGAATTTTCTGCTTGCCCGATAAGCAGACATCCGTTCTTTTGGGTAAAATAAAAATCCGATCGAAATCGGATGATTTATCATTTATCTGGCTTGAAATATGTAATGTTTGTATGGATTTTACCATATAATTCCTAAATATCAATAATTACCGGTGTTATGTTTAATTCATCAACATCCTGATGCGGTGTACCGAGGCGGAATATAACAAAATAGGACGATTGATCCTGTCCTACGGGTATAGCCGGTCCATGCCAAACTCCGTTGTTTATAATAATACCTTCTCCGATGTTGACCTGAAAGGCCTGAATGGGCGTTTTTACATCATTATCGGATAATAATGGAACGACAAAAGGAGCATCAATTGGAATAAGTATTTCCGGTGTTTGCTTGTGCCGCTCCATCGTAGTGACCCTGTTCAGGGCATGTTTAAATACCGTACAAATCCCTATTTCCGTTTTACCATCTATCTGATAATGCCCGATATCGGACCAGAATTTATAATCTTCCGTTTGAGCATTAGGATAACCGGAAGGTATAATGATAACGGTGCCAAATTTATTAAAGTTTTCTTTATTTATTCTGTTTGATTTTATTTTCATATTTTTGTTCCAGAATTAATCATACGGGATATTCCCAACATAAATAATATAGAGGCGGTTCGTCTTCTTCAATTTCCGGGTAACGTGGCATTTTTAGCCCCATAAAATTATTATCCTTGGCGTCATCATTCACCGCGGAAACTTCGCCGACCAGCACTGGACCAGCGCCCTCTTCGCCGTAAAATGTGTGAAATAAAAACTGCGGCAAACTGATACTCTCACCCGGTTTTAAAACCACTTGTTCTTTGGGTTCAAATTCATAATCAACGCTGTCAAGTTTCACTTTTACTTTTGTGTCCGCGAAATTATATTCATTCAGAGAATTGGACAACTCGATAACAAGGTTTCCTCCTCCCCTGTTGATAATATCTTCCATTTTATTCCAATGGAAATGCCAGGGTGTAACCTGTCTTTCATGTACGATCATTATTTTTTCGGCATAGGGTTTCCCCTGTGAGTTTGATAAATTCCCGTTCCGTAATGTGAATAGTAATAAACCGTTTTCATCAAAGTTATCCGTACCGAAATCGGTCACATCCCATCCCAGTCCGTTCTTGATGACTTCACTTACACGATGCTGATTTTTAACCCAGTCCTCCCTGGTCCAGTAGGCCCACGGTGGAAGATAAAATTTATTTTTTTTGAAAAAATCGACCGCTTCTCTTTGTATTTTGTTTATTTCTGATCTTTTCATTATCATCACCTTTTAACACATAACAAACGATTATTTATTTAGTTTAATAATGGTAACCCGATCGCCGTTGAGCTCTATATTTTCCAGTACAGTATTTTGCCCGGATATTTTGATACTTTTCCGGGTTGTCTCATTACCCAAATGGTCGTACATCGCTGCATTGGTCTGGAATGAACCCGGCAGGGTCAATTTTACAACCTCTTTCCGGTTATCTTTGGCGTCGCCGGAATCGTCATGGGCATGTTTACCAAAAATTTTCGTTTTTAACCAGCCGACAATGATTACCGAACCGTCCTGGTTTTCAAAACAATAAACCTGACTTTCCGAGCCGACCGGACACTCAATTTTAACATTCTGATCTACTGTTTTATATTTTTGTGAGAACAGTTTATTAAAAAATACCAGAGACTTTTCCGCGGGTTTGGGGGTATAATCACTAAAAACCACACCCAGGTGCCGATTATTATATTCATCACCGATAACCTCTTCCGACTGCGGAAGGTCTTTTATCTCATACCAAGCCACGGCTGCAATTTTCTGCGTGGATAACACCAGCGTGAGCCGTTTGAAAAGATCAACAGCCTGATAAGCCGGTGTGTGTTCGTATTCATAATTGGCATCATAAATACTGGATACATAACCGCCTTTACGAAACGTACTGTACCCGACTTCTGCCATCCAAATGGATTGGTTATTACCGTAACGCTGTACAATATCATAGATTTCGCCAATATAGTCGACAATTCTTTCAACCGGAAAGCTATGCCACGTCTCAAAATAATTATGAATATTCACCACATCCACATACGGACTGATGTTATGATCCCGGAACAACTCCAGAGTAAATTCTGTACGATGCGCAAGACCGCCCAACACAATGATCGCATCCGGATCGGCTTCGCGGACCGATTTTGAGCCGATTTTAACCAGTCTGGAATAATCCTCCGCCGTTCCGGACCAGTATACCGTAATATCCGGTTCATTCCATAATTCCCATGAAAAAATACGATTTTTATATCGTTTCACCAGATCACCGACAAACTCTCCGAATTCATCGTAATCAATCGGTGTATGGTTCCAGAAATTAAGACTATCGCCTTCCGAGTTCCATCTGGGAGTATAGCATATATACGGAATGAGTGTAATCCCGTACTCATCCACCGCAAGTTTGACAAAATCATCCCAGAATAACCAGTCATACTTATCTTTTTCATATTCTATCGCATCCCAGCCAAAGGATATTCTTAATAAATCCACCCCCGTTCGTTTCAACAACTCAAAATCATTTCGAATGATTTCCATAGTCGTTGTTTCTTCAGGGTAATCCTCACACAGGCCCACCGGTACATGGTAATATACTTCATCCTGACCGCGTATCAGGCGCGCATAATCGGGTTTAATTTGTGAATAACATGTCTGAAAAAGTATAATTAATATTAAAATCTCAATTTTTACGATTATTTTAAACATCTCGAGTCCTTTTTATTTAATTTTCAACAAATATATTTGAATTTAACATATATACTTATTAAATGTTTGAATTAAAAGGTAACACCGGAAATTAATATTATATTGGCGTATGACGTCGCTTCACCTGTTCTTACAAATCCTATATTTTTATCGGACATTGTAAGTTCTTTAAATTTCTCATGATTTACTTTTTTAATTTGTATATCCGGTAAAATTAATTTCAATTCTTTATATAATTCCGGACTAATTGATTCCATTTCAGTCGCAATGATCGCGCTTTCAACATGTAATTCCTCCAGAATAACCTTAACCGTATCGATGAAACGAGGAATATTTGTCGTTACAGCCAAATCTACGACGACTGCATGTCCGGGAATGGGTAAACCGCAATCGCTTACAATCAACTGATCACCATGACCCGCTTTCGCAACAAGTTCCGCCAATTTAGAATTAAGAATTCCTGATTTTTTCATAATTTATCCCTTATAAAATTATACATATCTTCATCAAAACCAACCAACAATATCATTTCAAAAATCCCTGCCAAAAACTTCAAAGGAAGTAAAAACTTTATCCTGTAACAATACGCAAATAATTAAAAAGACAATCGATAAACAGGTTTATGAATTAATTGGGGTTCGGATTTAATACCTGAATTTTTTTGTACTGCCTCCAACATATTAATTAACGTATTCGTTACTTTGAATTGTATTTTATTCCTGCCAGGTTTTACCATATTTGTAACATCAATACGATAGGGATGCCAGGGGACAATTACACTTTCACTCTCGTTGATGATGACCTCGAGAACATCTTCACCACAGTCAACCTGAAGAAAAAGTTTACCTTTCAGGTAATCCCCCGGTATATCGAATTGTGTTTGATAACAACCGGTGCCGGAAAAGAACGGATAACCCTGTTTTGTCCAATCGCCCACATTTATTGTCGATTTCGAGCCGACAATTTTAAACTCGTTTCCAGACTGTGCCAGAGCGAAATCGCCTACAATTTTAAGTAAATCCAGCATTCCGTCCGTACGCCGGGTTACTACCAGTTTTACAGCAACAACATTCCGTCCCGGTTTCAGACTGGACTGGATTGGCACCTGCCTGATTTCAGCATCAAATTTACATCTCTCCCCCTCATCGTCTATCTCTGATCCATTAATGAACAGTTGATATTCCCGGCCGCTAAATCCATCTATGAGTAACCGAGTATTTGACGGCATTTCAGCAATTTCAAATGATGTCCGATACCATAAAGTGACGGGATACACCGCCTCATCCCGTTCCTGTGGTAATTGCATTTCCCAGGCGCCCTGTGAAACATCTAACCACCCGGAATCATCAAAGTCCGGTAAAACATAATCATTCCACGGTTCATTTTGTAACGCTTCCTTCATTTTCCATTTGGATATAGACAATACATTATCATCTTCCAGGTGAAAATTCATTTGGGCGCTCAATTTAAGGGGTGGTTGTTCAGGCTTTACAGGAGCAGTCAGTTCCTTCACGCCATCTTTTGTTTCAACAATAGCCGATACATGATCTGCGGGCCCGTCCGGATAACCAACAAGAGCATGTTCATCAAAGCGGTCAATTTTGAGTGTACAATCTGATATGAACGGTTTCTCGATGTTATCTTTTAGTACAACGACAACGGATTCTGTGGCCGGGAAATCGAGCGTAATTAATAACCGGTTGTTCTTTATGAGATAATTATGAAGAGGGGTTATTTCTCCTGTATTTGGGTCCCATAACTCGGGTTTTGCCACCTGTTCGAATGAAATCTCAACTTTACTAATATCGTCTTGTGTCGTGTTGACAAAAAAGTATATATTATAATCATCTTTGATCCGGTGTAAATAAAATATCTTTTCGTTATTTATAATAACATCCGGAACAATACATTCACTTATTATATTATCAAGTTTTTCTTTTTTATTTTCAGTGTATAGCCCCTTACCATGAATAACACAAACTTTACCACTGGTATTTTTCTTTGTTATGTCGAATTGTGCTCCGTTTTTAAAATTATCCAGCATCATTTCAGGATTAATACCGAATAATTCTTCGATCTCATTCAGATCAAAATCATTGTCCGCCTCTAAAAGCGATATGGGTAGTAGTGTGTCAGCAATGAGTTTCCCTCCTGAGTGAACAAATTTGTGTAATTGCTCAAATGTGGAGCGTTTAATATGAGTTACCGGCGGTAAAATAAAAAGTTCATATTCTTCATCGGCAATAATTATTTTCCCGTCTTTAATTTGTGCCTCGGCCAACACATCCTCATCCACGTAATCAAAATCATAGTGCAGGCGTAGTAATGTGTCTGTCAAATAGTTAAAATCTGATTCCGTTACGCTGTTTTCCGGTGTATTCTTTTGCGGAACATAATTGATCCAGGTGCTGTTAATCGGGTAAAGCACAAGCAATTTGGCAATATGTTTACCGCCGGAAAGTATATGACCAAGACGCGACATATATGTCGTAAACCTGTCATAATATTTCCACCAGGTATGGTGGTAAAACTGAGAAGGGGGCCAGTCTCTTTTTCTTTCACCCTCGATAGAATAATGGTAGCCGTGATTATTGAAAAGATTCACTCCCAGCACATATTCCCAGTTAGCGATCCATTTCATTCGCTCGAGTGTACAATCCCAATAAGTTCCGCCCATGGATTCGCAAAGCAATCTGGTACTGCCAAAATGATGCGCTGCAGAACTGCCGATTTTTAATGCGACATGTTCGGCCGGCTCTTTTTCGGAACCAATCTTGGGATAAAGATGGTCAACCCCTATCAAATGCATTTGTTTCAGATATTTGAATATATTCCCTTCACAACGGGCGTGCGCTCTTAACCAGTCCTCAAATAAAAGATGGCCGGTAAAGATTACACCGTTTTCCTCGCACCAGTCACGTAAACGTTTATAGTACGATTCTTTATATTGTTCGGTCAAGGTTCGCCAGAAATCATAACGTATTTGAACGGTTTTTTCACCCATGCTTGTATACAGTGCGGGTAAAAATGCTTTCAGATCGTATCCTCGTCGTGTTCTAAAAATTTTAAACATTTGAGAGGACCAGGGGATAACATAATTATCCACTCCAACCTGGTAATAATACATCGCCGGTTCATCCGTATAAAAACCGGGAACGATGGAACCAAAGTCCTTACCAACCGCTGTTTTGTATTTATCATGGGTCAATTCAATAAACCGGTTGGTCGACTCCGGATTAAGGGTGTCGATGTAATAGTCTACTTCTTTTTCCAGGAAATAAAGCAATTTCCAATGCCCTGCCGGAGCTTCCCACGGTATAACTTTATTGAATGATAAATTTGGTGTCAGATCGATGATATTTTTAATACCATTTTCGAATTCCTCCGCCGTACAGGCAAAGGCGGCTATGGGAGTTGAATCTCCCGTATTGACATAACGATGATCGGTGGCCTCTAAAAACGTGAATAAAGGCCCGTATACATCCAGAACAACTAATTCCAGGTATTTTTGCTTTAGAGCGGGGTACTTTTGTAAAACCTGGCGCTCCGCGGTTCCGCTCGGCCAGTTCATCTCATCATAGACCCATACGTCGATACCTATCTCTTTTGCCTTTTTTACAACATATTTGACCCGTTCAAACCAATCTTCGGATAAATAAGGGACCTTTAAACCAAAGCGGCCATGGATAAACAAGCCGGTAATACCTTTATCCTTGTATTCCCGCATTTGCCATTCCATTTCCTTTTCTTCCAGTTCCCCATTCCAGAACCAAAAGGGCAAAATCCCCATCTCTTTGGGGGGAGTTTGAAAACTTTCCTTTGTCAGTTTTGTACCGTTTAAAACTATTTTTGAAAATACCATATCACTTCCTAACCTGCTGCTTCCTGTGTAATTGTATTATTAACATTTTCAGATAAAATCCGAATTAAAACTCAATCATGACTGAAATCCGGTGCGGTGAATCCAGAAAATCATAACTCACAAACGCGTAATCCAGCTTAAATTTTAAAGAGCCCATATTATAATTAATGCCGGTTCCCATACTAATATTTCCTTCTTCATAATTGAACCTGTAGCCGCCGCGGAGTGCAATAAAATTGTAAAACCAGTATTCTGCTCCAATATGTACTCTTTCGGCGTAATCATTTGAGTGAATCGCATCCATGTTAAAAGTTAACCGGTGCGAGTTGGGGTTGCCGCCGAATAATAGTTTTTCTCCTCCCAAAAGATCAATGGACCATCCAACCCGGAAAACAAGCGGTAATTCATACTGTTGCTGCTGTTTTTCACGAGTATACATCCATCTCGCCTGTTGGGCAAAATTCTGGGCGCTCATTGCCAGCCGTATCCCTTTCCACTCCGTATCATAATAACTGCCAACGTCAAAAGCCCATTGGGAATTTGTATACGTAAAAAGTTCTTCCCGCAGATATTTTACATTGACGCCGATCGATAATTTGTTTGTATATTCCCGTGAAAATGATAATCCGACAGCAAGATCGCTGCCGCTAAAATAGTTGCCGGTTCGTGTATCCACCCCGCCGCCGGTAACTGTTGAATAAGCTTCCTGAATATCTCCGTAATTTAAGGCAATATAGTTAAGCGCTACTACTCCGAAAGTACCCATACGATAGCCGAGTGCCCCGGCGGTAATATTTATGTCGCCAAACCATCGGGTATAGGAAAAAGAGGCCTCTCTCTTTTCGATACCGGTGATTGCCGCCGGATTCCAGAAAACCGAGTTTACGTCCTGCATGTTGGCGATACAAGCTTCGCCGAGAGCTGCCGGCCGGGCGCCGACACCAATTTTCAGGAATTGTAATGCGGTACGTCCTGCTTTGTTGAATGATTCTGCGGAAAAACCGCTTCCAGCCATAAACAAGCTGATTGTCAGAATAATAATATATTTTTTCACCTTATGCCCTCAATTTTTATCTCTTTATTTAAATAAAGATCGATAATTAAACATTAGCGGATTATCATCAGCTTTCCGCTTGATCGCCATCCCTCAAATCCCTCTGTGGATGATTCGATAACATAAATGTAAAGTCCAGGCGCTACAAGTAAGCCGGCATCCGAACGCTGGTCCCATGCCGTGCTGCCGAATAGATTGCCGTACTGGTCCGGGCCGTGTTCTATGGTTTTTATTAAATCACCTGAAATACTGAAAATTTTTATCGTCGCCATTTCAGGTAATTTTCGGAACTCAATTTTTCGCGGATTTGGTCCCTCAAAACTGCGTTTCGGATCACCCTCAACATAGGGATTTGGCGCTACAAAAACATCCCATCCCTTAATCAAGTCTTCGGGTCCCGGACGCGCATTGATAAAATCTGTTTGATTGTAATCATCGCTTACCAGTTCACCCAAATCCGATACTACCGTACCATTGGCGGAGGTCCACTCTCCGGGATTTTTGTTATATGCCTGCACATAATATCTAAACTCATCTCCAAAATTTAAATTTTTATCCAGATATTCGTACATTTCCTTTTCCTGATTCCAATAATAGTTAACATCAGAGATGGGAATATCTATAATAAAATCCCACCAGACTCCGGTCTCGTCTTCTGTACGAAAAATACGATATCCATCCAGATCGACACTGCCGTCATAAAAAACGCTTTCGGATCCATCGGTAATGACTGTTTCTTCGGCAAGTCGGTCCCATCGCACAGAAATAATGGCCGTATCGGTACCCATGGAAATGGTCGATACTTCACAATTCGGCGCCGGGGGAGATTCCGGGGCATCGCCCACAAGATTAATGCCTCCTGCCTGAGCGCCTAAACCCCATTTCAATACTTTCCTTGCATTTTCGGCATTCCGGCGAATGGCTGCCTGGGAACTGTCCGGGAACCAGTGGTTGGGATCTCCCATTGCGACCTGTTTCAGGTCCATTACGCCAGCAATCTCAGCAACGATTAAATGTATGGAGTCACCGGGCGCCAGTTTATAAGGCCCAAAACTACTGGTGGTCCAGCAGAATTGTCTTCCGTCATTCGGGGGCAGCTTTGAATGTTTTATAAAGTCGTAGAGCTGTTTATTAGTGAACGTGCCTGGTCCGAAATTTTCGAAATCAAACAATATATTGCTAAAAGTTTCGCGTTCGTCGCTATAAATATTCAAAAAGTCCGGATCCGCTTCAAATGGATTCGGATCCGCCCCGACAGGCGGTGTCCGGTATAGAAACATAAAGCCAAAACAAGCCGGGTCCTGTAATTCCGGCAGCCAGTCGGTTTTAATCCGGACAAAAGTTTTCCAATCGGAACGGATTTGATAATCGTCCCATGGTACCGGTTCCCGGCCGCCGTTGAAATCATAACTGTAATATAACACTCCATTGCCGTCAATACCGTCATTCTCGATTGAGTAATAATCGGAAAAACCGTTGGGATTATATTTGGTTGACCGCCAGCCTCCAAAACCACCCGCCGGAGCAATAGATGGTAAAAAATCATCGTCCCAGTGAAAATTAAGCAATCCCTTGGTTGAAACCTGGATTCCGCTATGAAAAACAATCCAGACTTCTTTAAGGGTCTGCTGATAATTTATGGTCTTGTTGAGTGCCGGGATTGCCATATCGCCGGTATTCTTGAATACATAGTCATAAATAATAAAATCATCATAATCAGGGAAACTCCAGGCCATGGAACGCTGTTTCACGGTTATCCCGGTAGCCGTCGGAAACCAGTTATAATTCATTTCCTCAGGCAGCAGGGGATTAAAGTCCGGCGATCCGACATAATTCTCTGTGCGTACAAACGGGGGATTGCTGTACAACAAACCATTTTTACCTCCGGCCATGGAACTATGATATAATAAAAACTCCCGCGGTTCCGGATGATAATCCGGCGGTACTAATGTATTCGCGTCCTTAACGATGATCCAGGGGCCGCTTCTGAAATTATGGAAATTCGCCGTGACCTTGGGCCATACCCACACATACTCCTCATTGTTTGGAAAAGAATATCCTGAAAATCCGGGGTAAAATCCGACTCCGGTCAGTTCCTCATAATTCCATGTATCCGAGCTGCCGATAAACCCGAAATTTTCCAAAGTTTCCCATAATTTCCCGCGGGTATGGGTTGCTACATATTGCGCCAAAACATTGGAACAAAAAATTGTACTCAAAATTGCAAGAGTAAATAGTGTGGTTTGTATTAATTTATTCAATTTCATCATGTTAACTCTCATAATAATAGTTCATGATTGACTTAAAAACCAACTGCAAATCCAAAGACAATTTGACGGGGTAAATTTCTGTACCGTATAAAATCAGGGAACGAAGTGCCATTTATTTCAGTTTCCGGGAATACATTCATATTCGAATTAATAAAACGGACACGCGCTTCTTCATCCATCGGTAGCGAAAAATTTATCCATTTATCGTTAAATACATTATCAATTTCAATAAACAGCGACGGCCGTAAACCAAAAATTGAAATTTCTTTACGTAATCTGACATTGGCATTTTTATCGGCAGGACGTATAAATGCATATTCGCCGCGATAGTTATCACTGGGTATTTGTGAATGAGGGAAATAAATCTGATAATCAATTGCGAACTGCATTCTGGACAATATGCCGCCCAGTACGGAAAATTTTGCCGGTGTTGCCAATGTGATGCCGAATTTTAAGCGTGACGGATCATACTCTATGTAATCTCCAATGTCCGTCAGTTGCTCGGCCTGAACCATTGTTCCCGGAGCGGCAATAACATTGGGATCACCGGAGGTCCCGCCAATACCCGTGCTCCAGGTGTAGTTCAAATAACCTCCCCAATATCTCCGCAAAGGTTTACGAACTTGCACTTCTATCCCTTTTGCGTCGGCGTAATCGGAATTCCCGGTCGTTAAATAGCTGGTGTTATTATACATGATAATTTTAACATCACGAATTGTTTTGGTTATATCCTTGTAAAAACCGGTAATATCCAATATCAAACCGTTAAAATTACGTTCCAGACCCAGTTCAAAAGCGACGGTTTTTCTCGGCTTCAATTCCCGGTTACCCAGATTATAAGGAGTTTGAACTCCATAAGCCGGATCACTTAAATAGGTATTCAGGATACCGGATACGTAATTCTCGATACCTTCTCCATAGTCGCCAAAGTTTGCCCGCTGGAAAAAATGGCCGTACGAAAAATGTAATACGGTTTTATCGGAAATCGGATGAGAAATACCGATCCGCGGCGAAAGTTGTCCGAATGTGGACGTCGGCACTGATTTTGGATTTGGGGCCCTGTTTTCCTCCTCGGCTTTAATCAAATCGAACGGATCAAATATATCGGTATATACTCTATCATTCGGATTATAAAAATCATACCGAAAACCCAAATTCATAATAAGTCCCTGAAATTCCAATTTACCCTGAATGTAAATATTTCCTTCATACGGGTGATAAACCTCATCTTCGATGGCCGAATAAAATTTTGCTTCCTGGAACCGGTCAAGTACATAGTAAGTAAAATCAAATCCTCCCTTTACCTGCGTATTTTTATTTATTTGACTCGTTATGTCCCCGGAAAAAGTAATATCCGTATTCCGGTCTTCTCCCCGATAGATATATCCGGTCGAATGCAAACCTATGGGATTATTGTAAGCGTCGGGAACTTCCGTTCCTGTGGAATCTTTGGCGCGCAGGTTGTCAAAATCAGTTGTGCCTGTATCCCATCCATCATCATCACCTGGAAAGGTTGTCTGTGCTCGATATTCGAACAAACGGCTTAATTCCAGTTCATAAAAAGTATTTGCCCCTAAAACATGTGTAAATTTGAGAATTTGACCATCAGTCCGTCGTTCCGGCAATCCATACCAATCATAATAAACATATTTGTCCACATTTCTAAAATCAAGCTCCATATATGTCATACCATGACTTATATTCTCCTGCCCATAAAAACCGGACAGCATCAATTTCATATTATCATTCAAACGGTATGTCAGTTTGGCGGTACCGTCATACCAGGTTCCCAGTTTACGATAACTGTTGGGTGTAACGGGAGGGGCTTCGCGGTACTTGGCGGATACGAAAAAATACAAATTCTTTAATAATAAAGGACCGCCTAAAGATAATTCGGTTTGATAGGTGTTTCTTTTGGTATAGTCGGTAAGGGGTTGATGAGTATTTATGTAATTCTGGTAGGCCTGCTCCGGAGTTTGTGTAACATTGGGATCGTTCCCATAAATTCCGGTCTCATCCACCCACTGGTCCGGGTTGTCGATCCACCACTGCAAATGTCGGGCATGCGTGTTTTCCCAATATCGTGTTGTACTGTAATCATATAAATTGGATCCCCAATGATGAACTCCCGGAGGCGTCCACCTCAATTCCGCGTAGCCTTCAAAATTATCACCGCCTTCCTTGGTGACAATATTAAAAACACCGGATTGGGCTTCCCCGTATTCAGCGTTAAAACCGCCGGTAATAACCTCCAATTCCTGAATGGCAGTCAGATTTATATTTTGGTAAGGTTGAAAATCCAGGGGATTACGTGCGCGAATGCCGTCAATCAAAAAGGAAACCTGGTCCAAACTTCCGCGGCGTACCACTAATTCGCCGCCGCTTTCATCAATACCGGGCAATGTCGTCAAAATCTCGGATAGCTGCCGCGCGGGCCTTGACGCAATTTCCTTGGCTTCAACATAATGGCGTGTTGATGTTTCATCAACTTCCACAAGGGGGCGCTCGGCTTCAATAACAATTGCCTCTCCAACCTCCAGAACTGTTTCCTCCAACTGAAAATTTACTGTTGTCGTATGATTGGAACTCACCCGCACGCCGGTTTTCAATAATGATGTATACCCCATCATAGACGCACGCACCTGATAATTCCCCGGCGGTATGTTAATGATGAAAAAATCACCATCGATATCCGTTGCCGCACCCATTGTAGTGCCTTCAATCATTACATTTGCACCCGGCAGTGGTTCTTTGGTATCCACCGTCACAACCTTGCCTGTTATTTTTCCGGTTGTGCCGGCAATACAAAAAGAATGGATACTATTCAGAATCATTAATACAATAATGACCTGTACAGTTGTTGTGAAAAGAAATTTTACAATTTTCATGGCGCTGCCTCTTAAATATTTAGCGCGAAAAGTTTTCATTTAATTCAAACCTTTATATTATACCTTCCGTTCAAATAACAATAACCGATTTAACAAAACCCTTCGGTTTATCTTTAGCGGTTTGAAATGCTTGTTCAATTTTTTCCAAAGGAAATTCATGTGTTATTAATAATGACATATCTAATTTTCCGGCATTCAGAAGTTCCATTCCAATACGACTGCCGGTTAAAATGGTATTCATGTTTCGAAAATGGGCATTGATGATATCAAATGCCATCCAGTTCCAGTATCCCAGATCTTTAATACAACGGGGCCCGGGATGATACCCGAAAATAACCAGTTTCCCCTCCATACGGCATATATCGGCCGCTAAATTGAGGGTTTGTTCATTGCCGCCGATTTCGAATGAAACATCAACCCCCTTACCGCCGGTCAATTTTTTAACATGTTGAACAACATCTTGCTTCAACGGATTAATTGTAACATCAGCTCCAAGTTTCCGGGCCAATTCCAGCATGTCCTCCCGGACATCGATAGCTATGAGCTGATTCACCCCTTTCAATAAAAGTTCCTGTAACAGGATAAGCCCCATAAATCCGGTACCGACAAGGGCAACGGAATCACTCAGCCGAATATTTGTTTTCTCAATACCGTTTACCGTGCAGGCGATAGGTTCCGCCATCGCATATTTAAATGGCATGTTAGAGTTGAGCGGATAAAGTGCATTGGTTTTGACAGCAACCTCCTCAGCATAACCTTTTCCGTCGATCCATGCCGCAACCCGGTCGCCGGCTTTAAACTCTTTCACACCGGTCCCGGTCTGAATAACTTCCCCCGCAACTTCATGGCCAATATAGCGGGGATATTCAAGGCCGTCCAGTTTGACATCCCATTGATGAATTTCGGAATGGCAGACGCCGCACGCCTTTACCCTTAATAAACATTCATCTTTTTCTATTTGAGGCCGCGGTAATTCTTTTATTCGAAAATCATGAGCATCATAAAGCACGGCTGCTTTCATATTCTTACTCCACATTACAGGATAAATTAAACAATAATAACCTTTAAAGCCGGGGTAACATGCCGGAAACATGCTACCCCGTATTATTCCATTACTTGATCAATAACATTTTTCTTGTTTCCGCTTTACCGCCCGCTTCCAATTTGTAAAAATAAACACCGCTTGATAAAGTGGATGCATTCCAGGTAACTCTGTACTTACCCGCACTATAGGATTTCCCGTCAATTAATGTGGCAACATTTTGACCGAGAGTATTGTATACTTTTAAAGTCACGGGCATTGTTTGATCTATACTGAATCTTATCGTCGTTGTCGGATTGAACGGATTCGGATAATTCTGACTTAATTGAAAATCAACCGGTTGATTCCCATCAAAATCGTTTTTAATACCCGTTGCGTACTTTTTGGAAAAATCCAGGATCGCCCAGGTGGAAGAATTGACAAGATTATGGTAACCGGGATCTTCCGCTCCCGCGTTGGTAAACGGCTCATCCGGTACGTT
>JAFGSB010000133.1 GCA_016934825.1 Candidatus Zhuqueibacterota bacterium | reverse complement strand
GTATATAACGGACATTTTAATCACATATTAATATATAAATTCTAATAAAAAAAAACAATATGTAATTTATATTTTTTTTCGGAATACCGTCAAATTAGTATATAGAAATTTGAACTTTTTATTTCATAACTTTTTTATATTTTTTTTCAAGCGAACTATCGTAAAAAACAAATATAATTCGAATTGAAGAGAGATGTAATAATGAATCGAAGAACATTTTTAAAAAGTTCAGTCACAATACCGACATTTACTATCGTTTCCCGGCATGTACTGGGCGGACCCGGTTATACCGCGCCAAGTGATAAGTTAAATATTGCCGGGATCGGTATCGGCGGGCAGGGAGCCTGGGATCTTGAGGAATGTGCGGGAGAAAATATTGTTGCATTATGCGATGTTGATGCGGGCAAGGCCGCCGAACAATTTAAAAAATATCCCCGCGCGAAAAGATACCGGGATTTTCGAATTATGCTTGAGAAAGAAAGATCAATCGACGCCGTAATTATTGCCACACCGGATCATACGCATGCCGTCGCCGCCATGGCGTCGATCAGGGCAGGTAAACATGTCTATTGTGAAAAGCCGTTGACACATACCATATACGAAGCGAGGGCGGTAACCCAGGCCGCGCGTGAAGCCGGTGTAATTACGCAAATGGGAAATCAGGGTATGGCATCTGAGGGTAACCGGTTGATCAAAGAATGGCTGAATGACGGCGCCATTGGCCCGGTCCGCGAAGTGCATGTCTGGTCGGACAGGCCAACCAGGCTCGGGACCAGTGAACTCTGGTGGCCGCAGGGGATTAACAAACCTGCCGGATCCGAACCGGCGCCGCCCTCGCTGGACTGGGATTTATGGCTGGGACCCGCAACAAGCCGCCCCTATCATTCGGCGTACGGTCATTTTGTATGGCACGGCTGGTGGGATTTCGGCGCGGGCGGTCTTGGCGATATGGGTATACACAATATTGCCCCGGCGTTTGATGCGCTTAAATTAACCGCCCCGACCTGTGTGCATGCCAGTTCAACACCGGTCTTCCCGGATACACTGCCCGTTGCATCGGTGGTACATTATGATTTTCCGGCCCGTAATAACATGCCGCCGGTCAAATTAAACTGGTACGACGGCGGTTTGTTGCCGCAGCGTCCTGTTGAACTGGAAGACGACAGGGAATTGCCAAAAGAGGACGGTTTGATCTTTATCGGCGAAAAAGGGGCGATGCTTGTTCACGGCTGGGGCGGAGAGAGTCCCAGGTTAATTCCGGAAACAAAGATGCAGGCCTATACGCTTCCCCCAAAAACACTGCCCAGGTCCATCGGACATCATGCCGAATGGATTAAAGCCTGCAAACAGGGAACGTCGACAATGTCAAATTTTGATTTTGCCGGTCCCCTCACCGAAGCGGTTTTACTGGGTACCATTTCAATACGTATGGGAGGGAAAAAACTATATTGGGACAGTGAAAAGCTGAGCATAACCAATTCGGAAGAAGCGAATAGATATGTGCATTATAACTACCGGGACGGCTGGGAATTATGATATTTTATAAAAAGAAATGTGATTTAAAAATATTTCTTTGTTTTTTATTTTGTTAATTTGTATATTTATATCTGTAAATTTTCGGGCCCGTAGCTCAACGGTAGAGCAACGGACTCATAATCCGCAGGTTGGAGGTTCGAAACCTCCCGGGCCCACTAATAAAAACAATGACTTAAAGCCACTTACTCAAGGGGCTTTTGTTGTTTTTGGGGCTCAGGTGGCATATAAGTGGCAGATGAAAATGTCCCATTGAGGTTATTAACCATTTTCAGTTTGTGTGCTGATGCTGAATGAGCATATTTCATCACCATTTGTAAAGTACTATGACCTAATATTTCTTTCAGCGCTAAAAGATCCCCACTGTAGCGGTTCAGAACAATTTCCAGGCAATTATATAGCGTGAATAATCATCCATGACTGACGATAAATAGTACCAGCCCCAGCCAATCACTTTGAAATAACTAAAGTCCGTTTGCCAAAGCTCATGCACTCCCTTTGTCGGTTTATCAAATTTGTCCTTTGCTGACATGACCATATAAGCCGGGCTGGTGATGAGATCAAATGCCCGTAAGATCCTGTAAATACTGGATTCAGAAATAAAATACTCGTACCTGTCTGTGATATACCAGGCTAATTGTCTGGGAGACTTGTTTGGATATTTAAGCGCCAAACTCACGATTTGGTCTTTGACGGATTCGGGAATCTTGTTCCAAAAACGTCGTGGTGTGAGCTTCTTATCGGCCAAACCATCATACCCTTCTTCAAGATACTTTCGGTACCAGTTGTAAAAGGTACTTTTATTAATATCCAGTTGGTCCAGTGTCCTTTTGACCGGTAGATCAGATGTCTCTACCAGCCGGATAATTTCCATTTTTTCAGCTTGATTGTATCGCATATAACGCCTGATCTTTATTCCAAACCATGCAAACTTTTTTTAGGACACGGTTCTTTAACGACAGTTCTGCGACAAGTTGTTTGAGCTGATTGTTCTCATTTCGAAGATCGGTCACATCAGAACTGGTGACTTCCCGAGTTGTATCACCCATTAATCGTTTTTTACCAGCTTCGATAAATGCTTTACTCCATTTGTAATATTGGTTTGGATTTATGCCTTCACGTCGGCATATGACGGCAATGCTTTATTCACCTCTTAGACCCTCTAAGACGATCTGTATTTTTCTTCGGATGAATACTGTTTTCGCGTTTTGCGGCGAATCTGTCTAACGACAGATTCGGGAGTCTCTTTATGTACCATGACATCTCCTTTCTGTTTGTCATTTGTACTAAAAAGTATCTCTTAATTAAAACACTAAAGCAGTCCACATTGTTCTGAATGGTTACATATATCACAATGCTTGATGTACAAAATTATATCAGCGCATTTTCAATTGTTTTTTGGTTTATTTGTGATTATATTTTACACAACAGACTATTTGATAAATTTTATGATTTAAAACTCACAGTATTAATAGATACCGTTAATATAACTTCTTATGTAAAAGGGATAAAGAAATTGCACGGGATCGTAATCAACCAAAAAAAAGTTATGGAGAAGAAACAACCCCTATACTATCATAGTGGAGGAATGCCCTTATTAAAAATTCTCAAATACCAGTCTGAGGTAATGTTTTATGAATAAGTCCATTCACCTATTCATTGTTGACGACAATCGTTTACTCCGCGAGGGTCTAGTTTCCATGCTTGATGATCAAGAAGACCTCGTTGTCATCGGCACGGCGTCAAGTGGGGACGAAGCTCTGGAACAAATCAAAGACTTACGCCCAGAGGTAGCGCTCATTGACATTGGCATGCCTGACAAGGATGGAATCGAGGTGACACAAGTGCTTTACCAGGATGCACCAGAAGTCAAAGTGATTATTCTTGGTATGATCGACTTGACCGATGAAATCATTCAGTGTATCGAGGCAGGGGCTGCTGGGTATGTTTTAAAAGAGGCTTCATTTGACTATCTGGTCGAAACTATTCGTTCTGTTCACCGCGGTGAATCGTTTTGTTCTCCTCAGATGACGGCTTCACTATTCACTCGTATCGCGGAGTTAGCCATTGAACGCATGCCGAAAATACCAACGAGTTCAGTCAAACTGACTAACCGAGAGCTGGAAATCATTAACTTGATTGCCGAAGGATTACCCAACAAAGAAATTGCCCAACGACTTTTTATCGAAACACAGACTGTGAAAAATCATGTCCATAATATTCTCGACAAGCTGCAATTGCATAACCGCCTTGAAGCCGTACAATACGCACACGAAAGAAACCTGCTTAAAAAAAAATAATAATAGTACTATAACTTTCCTTCCACAAGTACTATTACCTTCTATTCGCCTAGCCTGACCTGGCTAACATTTGACTGGTCCCTTATATAGATCCGATTTGAACCCTCGGGTCTATTGTATTCCCGCTATGAATTACCTACAATGATTATACAATGAAAACAAACAATTCAAAAATTAAAGTGATGTTGGCGAGCCGACCAAAGATGTTATCTGAAGTGATCAGAAACATGGTAGATC
Organism: Candidatus Zhuqueibacterota bacterium; assembly: GCA_016934825.1. Lineage (GTDB taxonomy): Bacteria > Zhuqueibacterota > Zhuqueibacteria > Residuimicrobiales > Krinioviventaceae > Fontivivens. The sequence goes on along the minus strand of JAFGSB010000133.1, from coordinate 10,433 downwards.
ATCAGCCAGATATGGAAGTGGTCGGTGAGGTGCTTGATCCGATCGAACTTTTAAATGCTGCCAGGATAATATCTGTGGATGTGGTAATCATTACACCGCTTAAAGTTAATGGAGAACCAAGAATCTGCTGCCACTTGCTGGAAGAGCATCCATTGTTGAAAATTATGATCCTGTCGGCAGATGGTGAAACTGCCTTTTTGTACCAATCGGACTCCTCAAAGATTCGTATCGACGAACCGTCCGGGCAGTCAATTCTTGGCGCTATCAGGGAGGCCATGCTGTAAATTACCGGTTATTGGGGGGAGTAGCTATAATATTGGAAAAACTAATAAGATGATTTTTATAAGCTAATTAAACGAAAGAGGTCATAAAATGGGCGACAAAGGCAAGAAAGATCAGGAAAAAAAAAGGAAGCAAAAGTTAAAACAGGAAGAGGGCAAGGCTAAAAAGAAACAGGAAAAGGATCAGCAAACAACTTTATGGGATGAGAAAAAATAATGCTCCATAAGTGAGAAACCTGGTGGTTGTCGTTTCTTGTACTACAGATAAATTTAATAACCAAATCAGGCACTTTCTTACATAATCAATAAACCCAAAAAGAAGCAGCAAGTATAAAAAGTGAAAGTAGAGAGTCAACTATGCAGAGCGAGGGCAATATTATTTTTGTAGGGATGAAAATCAGCGAAAGGCTGAGCGAGCAGCTTGATTCCAGCAAGCCCTCCATGAAGCCGTTCTTTAAAGAGAATAATCCTGAGTATCTTCAGATCATGCAAATTGACAACAACGAGTACATTGGCAAGGTTATCGAAAGTGGTTCCTCTCTTGAAAGTATAAGCAACATACTCATGAACGTTAAAACTATGCTTAAAATGATATGCAATAACTTTTATTTTGCTGACAACGCCATCACGATTATGGCGCTCACCCCAATGTCGTCGAGAACCTATTACTAAGCCACAAACGTTTATGATCTAACCCAAAGACCTTTATCAAAAACCGGCGGCACTACTAGAGAACATTGGTGAAAGAAGAAGAAAAGACGACTTTTCAGTTTTAATAAAATCGGAGAATTCTTTCACCCAAGCTTCCAAGCCAGCGTGTAAATTAGGTGAAATTCAGTTATAAACATTAAATTCAAAAAGGAGAATACGATGAATATTTATATTGGTAATTTATCAATTAAAGTCAGTGAAGATGATTTGCGAAAGTCGTTTGAGGCTTTCGGGCAGACCGAATCCGTCTCTATAGTGAAGGACAAATACAGTGGCGAATCACGGGGCTTTGGATTTGTGGAGATGCCTTCCAAAAACGATGCGCAATTGGCAATCGACGGTTTAAATGGCAAAGATTTAAAAGGGCAAAAAATCAATGTCAATGAGGCCCGACCTAAATCAGACAACCGTCGTGTTGGAGGGCGACGCTACTAGAAATTAGCATCATTACATATTATTCGAAGCGCTGTGCAATTGTTCAAAAACCTATTACGACTCCAGTTCAAACCTTAAAATCGAACTGGAGTTTAATTGCTTAGCTTTAAGGAATCGTTTGAGTCAATACTTGATACCAGCAGATAGATAATATTGAGGCAGGCCGACTGCTCACAATTATTTAAATCTCTGTCATTACAAAGAAAATGAAAGAAACGAGAAAGAAGATAATTTATTATGCGGAACCAAGAACACTTTCGTGGAGGATTACGGCTACCTGGAGGCAAGATAAAAGAATTCTTTTCCTGGTTGAAAGGGATTTGGTCACCTAAATATATCCCCCAAAGATCACGGTATGGAGACAGGGAGCGAAAAATGACGGTCGAGAAATCTGATTTTGACCCTCAGTCGTACGACAAATGAAGCCGCAAATAAATATTTTATTGGAAATGCACAACTGCTAAGAAAATTGCAGGCGCTTGAATCGGCACTTGAGAATAATACCAAAATTGTCATTCCAATAGGCTCAGAGTTGGTCAATATAATTGGTGACATGGCAGGTGTAGTGCCATTAAATAAATAGTCAGGAGAAGGATAAATAATAACTTTTAATATTTTGCATTCACGACAAACTGCATCATAAAACAGCTTGATAATGAAGTTTTGGATATAATTAACCAAATTCCCGGGAGGCACATTATACTCACTGATTCAGAAAGTCGCAAAATTAATATTCCCAAAACAAATTGATTTCAAGCGATCTCAACGTATGGGCAGCCGAGTCACTGAAAGAGATATCTGTTCAATTAAAGGCTTTAAATGAAGGACTTGAATTGGTTCAGATCGTACGATTACTATACAAAAGGTCTAACAATGCATCAAAATACTACTTAAATTTTAAATACCTATAGTAATTTTTTGAAATATCTGAAAAGTAATAAGAAATGATAAATTCATGAAAAAATCAGACTTACATTACAACAAAGAACACAATAAATTTGAAAAGCTGGCGCTACCTTTTCAGCGCCGTCTTTATCGAACTGCGCTCATTTTGACAAAAAGTTCGCATCATGCAAAAGAATTGGTTCAGGAGACTAACTTGAGTGCAAGAAAACTCTATTATCAACTTGAACTCAGCACAGACTTCGACTTCGGAGTCTGGTTATTTCAGCTTTTAATGAACAATTATATGAGTGACCTGGGAAGGTTTGAAAGGATATAAGGTTGCTTTTTGTTAACTTGGCCTTTGAGTGGAAATTCGTTATACAAAATGTTTTAAAACAATCCATCTCAAAAAATTAGCCAAGAAGTGCTACAAGACTTTGAACAACTATCATATTTAGTAATTAATAAGGAGATTATCATGCAGGTCGAGAAAAATAAAGTAGTCGTATTTCATTATACCCTAAGATTTGATTCAGGAAAAATATTTGATTCAACTACTGCTCGCAGACCAATGCACATTCTAATTGGGTATCATCAGGTTATTTCGGGATTGGAAAATGCTTTAATGGGAATGAAAATAGGTGATAAAAAAAATGGCGTAATCGAACCAAAAGATGCATATGGACCTATAGATGAAAAACTTTTTAAAGTTTACCCGCGAAATATTATTCCCGGGAACATTAATTTAAAAAAAGGCCGGATATTAAGAAGAAGAAAAAAATGGTCAGCAGGTGAAGATGATTGTTAAATCTTATAATAAAACCGAAGTAATTCTTGATTCAAATCATCCTCTTGCGGGAAAACATTTGAGTTTTAAAACTAAAATTGTACATATTAGGGAAGCCACACAAGAGGAGCTGCAAGCTGGAACAGCAAATTAAGTTTAGCACAACTATTAATTAATGCTCGATTTATCATATAAATGAAAAGTTTAAAATGAATGGCTAAATTTACTCAATTAATATTTAATAAGGGTAGTATAATCAATCGTTTACGAATCAATCATTAAATTATTGGTATGCGCTCTAAAATCGGTGAAAATTCGTTAATTGAACATTCAATCGTAATGGTAGCAGATTATTTTGAATCTCTTGAGGAAATTATTAGCAATGCTAAAAAGGGAATTCCGAAAATTGCAATTGGCGATGATTGTGAAATCCGAAAGTGATTATTATTAGTAACTACAGGATTGGTAATGGTTTCAAATTAATAAATCTTCACAATGAAGTGGAAGAAGATGCTTAAAACTATATTATCAGGGACGGTATAATTTTTATGCCAATAAATTCGATTGACCGTGATGTCACTGTTAACTAAACTCTTTTATTCGCGAGCTTAAAAATAACACAAAGAATTGAATGAGAAAAATAGAGTTCACCTTTTATTAAAAGTTTTTCCATAAAAAGCTATAAGGATAGCGTATGAAAAATTTATTGGAAAAAGGAACCAAGTGCCTTATTGTTCAGTCAGAATTTTCAGCATATAGTTTTTGGAATTACGTTGATATATGTAAAATAGCAGGAGCAAAATATCCTGCTGCCCCTCTGGGGCTGATGACAGTAGCGGCATTGTTACCACAGCAGTGGGAGTTTAAATTGATTGATACAAATGTGGAACTTTTACTGAATGAGCACTTTGAATGGGCAGATATTGTATGTACCGGAGGTATGCTGCCACAGCAACAAAGCATATTTTCTATCATCGATAAAGCGCATCATTATGATTGTCCAGTTGTTGTCGGTGGCCCGGATCCTTCATCACAACCTAATTTGTATCAGTCTGCAGATTACCTGGTGCTGGGTGAGGGTGAGGTTACCATTCCCATGTTCATACAAGATTTGAGAAAAGATAGCAAGAGCGGTGAATACAAGTCAGAAGAGAAGGCAGACATGATGCAGGCGGTGGTTCCCAGGTTTGATTTAATACGATTTAAAGATTATATCCAAGTGGGGATACAGTATTCTCGTGGCTGTCCCTATAATTGTGAGTTTTGTGACATTATTGAACTTTATGGCAGGAAATCTCGGACGAAAACTCCTGAGCAAATAATTAATGAACTCCAAACACTTTATGATCTTGGCTATCGGGGCCATATTGATTTTGTTGATGACAATTTTACTGGAAACAAAAAGAATGTCAGAAGAGTGTTGACCGCTATCAAAGATTGGTCTAAAAAAAAAATTATCCTTTTTATTTTTCGACTGAAGCTTCAATAAATCTGGCAGATGATGAGAGTCTTTTACAGATGATGCGTGATGTGGATTTTAGATTTGTTTTTATCGGTATTGAGACGCCGGATAATGAAATATTAAAATTGACTAACAAAACTGCTAATATAAACATTCCTATTGGAAAAGCTGTTAACATGATTAATTCTTATGGTATGATTGTCAATGCAGGTTTTATTATTGGTTTTGATAATGAAACTGATCAAACCGCCGAAAACATGATTAAATGTATTCAAGATTCGGGGATATGCATGGCAATGCTGGGAACATTATATGCATTACCGAACACACAATTAACAAGGCGTTTGAAAAAAGAAGGGAGATTGTTGGAGGACGGTTCAATACTAAGGGATGTCCATACCGAAATAGATCAAATGACGAGTGGCTTAAATTTTATCACTGCCAGACCCAGGGTCGATGTTTTGAAAAACTATGTTCATGTTATTAAATATATCTATGAACCAAAACGATATTATGAAAGAGCCACCTATATGGGCCTTCATTTGAAACCAAATTATAAATATTGCCCAACTTTTGGGAGAAAGATCAAGTTAGCAAAGATATTTTTAAAACTTTGTGTAAAAGTGGGATTTAATAAAACAACTGGATGGTTCTATTGGAAAATGCTTTCGACAGTTATTTTCAAAAATCCAAGGGCAATTGAAGCGACGGTTAATCTGGCTGCTATGTTTATCCATTTTCAAAAGATATCAAAATTTATTATTGATCTTACAACCAAAGAGATTAAAAGTATTAAGAGTTGTGGCGAGGAGAAACGTATTCAATTAATGTTTCAAGAAGATAGAAATTTTATTGTTCACAAAAAATCATTACTGACAATGGTAAACCGATAGCGGGCATGGGATGCTGCTTTGTAATATTCAACTCGGTTAGATGATGAAGATAGGTCGATATTTTATCTTGTTAATTTTATGCACTCAAGTGATGTAAAATGTAAATATGAAAATAAATGGGTCATAGTGAATCTTTGCTAAACAAGCAATTCACTTTACTGAGAGGTTCAGTGTGAAAGACAAATCAACCGTTTCAACCATCAACCGCATTGCATTCATCGGTAATTATTTACCGCGTCAGTGTGGTATCGCCACATTCACCACTGACTTGTGTGAAGCCATTGCTACTGAATTTAGTGGAACAACATGCATAGCTCTACCCGTAAATGATCTCGAGGCCGGCTACTCATATCCACCCCGCGTTCGGTTTGAAATTACCGAGAAGGACATTGATTCCTATCGCCGCGCTGCCGATTTTTTGAATATTAACAACGTAGACCTCGCGTGTCTGCAATTCGAATATGGAATCTTTGGTGGGCGGGCGGGCAGTCACATCCTGACGCTCTTGCGCGAACTACGTATGCCCATTGTCACAACGTTGCATACCATACTACGAGATCCCAACGCCGATCAACGCCGTGTGTTGGAGGAAGTCGCGGCCCTGTCAGACCGGTTGGTTGTCATGAGTGAGCGAGGTATAGACTTTTTACAGAAGGTTTATGGAGTCCGGCAAGGTAAAATTGATCTGATCCCCCATGGAATCCCCGATGTCTCCTTTGTCGATCCCAGCTTCCACAAGGATTTGTTTGGTGTCGAGGGTAAAACCGTCTTGCTGAGCTTTGGTTTGCTCTCGGCGAACAAAGGCATTGAATTTGTTATCGCCGCCCTGCCCGCCATTGTCGCTCGCTATCCCAACGTGGTGTATATCATCCTTGGTGCCACCCATCCACACGTCATTAAAAAAGAAGGCGAAACTTATCGTTTATCCCTGCAATGGCTGGCTCAGGAGAAAGGCGTTGAGAACCATGTCATCTTTTACAACCGATTTGTCAGTTTAGAGGAACTTGTTCAGTTCATCGGTGCAGCCGACATTTATATTACGCCCTATCTTGATGCGGCACAGATCACTTCAGGCACACTCGCCTATACTCTCGGAGCGGGCAAAGCCGTGATTTCTACTCCATATTGGTATGCGGAAGAGATGCTGGCCGAAGGACGGGGAGCGCTTGTGCCGTTCAAGGACCCGGTAGCGCTGGCCAATCAGGTCATTGATCTGCTGGATAACGAGTCCAAACGCCACGCCATGCGTAAGCGCGCCTATCTGTTCGGTCGAGACATGATCTGGCCGCAGGTCGCACGCTGTTACATGGAGAGTTTCGATTGGGCCCGCGCCGACCGCCGACATTTCATTCCGGTCGGTTTCGCGGTCAAACCGCTCGACCAACGTTCAGGCGAACTTCCGCCCCTCAAACTTAATCACCTGCACAATATGACAGACGAAACCGGTGTATTGCAACATGCCACTTTCATCGTGCCCAGCTATCAAGAGGGTTACAGCATCGACGACAACGCCCGTGCCCTTATTGTGAGCACGCACCTGGCGGAATTGGAATTGGGCAACGGTGAAGCCTTAGCCCTGACTTCTTGTTATCTTGCTTTTATCGGGTATGCTTTTAATAGTGAGACCGGCCGCTTTCGCAACTTTATGGATTACCAGCGCAACTGGTTGGAAGAAAGCGGCTCTGAAGACAGTCACGGCCGCACCTTGTGGGCGTTGGGCACTGTGTTGGGCCGCTCGAACACGCCGGCCTTGCAGAGTATGGCCGGCTGGCTGTTTGAGAAAGCCCTTCCAACCATTCTCAACACCACCAGCCCGCGGGCCTGGGCCTTTACCCTTATCGGTATTCACGAGTATCTACGACGCTTTGAGGGTGATCGCCAGGCCAGCCAGGTCCGGGACGAATTAGCCGGGCGTTTGTATAAGTTGTATCAAAACAACCGTTTGGAGGACTGGTGCTGGTATGAAGCAGGGTTGAGCTACTGCAACGCTGTGCTATCGCAGGCCATGCTGATGTGCGGCCAGTGGATCCCGAGTAAGGCTATGACCGAGGCCGGGCTGGAATCGCTCTGTTGGCTGGCCGACTTACAGCGGTCGGATGCAATGGGGGGGCATTTTGTCCCCATCGGCTCTAACGGCTTTTACGAGCGGGGTGGTGAGCAGGCCAGGTTTGATCAACAGCCGGTCGAGGCGCAAACCATGACCTCAGCCTGCCTGGAAGCCTACCGCAGCACAGCCGACGAACGCTGGCGCAAAGAAGCCAGGCGCGCCTTCGAGTGGTTCCTGGGGCGCAATGACTTGAACCTGTCCGTTTACGACCCAACAACAGGGGGATGCCGAGACGGCCTCCATCCCGACCGCCCTAATGAGAACCAAGGCGCGGAGTCTACACTGGCCTTTCTTCAGGCTTTACTGGAACTGCGCCTAGCTGAGAATCCTTTACTATCTTTGGAGGCACAAACAAAATGAATCAGCAACATCCCGAATCTTTTCGGAGTCATAAGTTCAATCCCATCTTGACTGCCGTCGATTGGTCCTATCCGGTTCATACTGTAATCCTGCCCCGCCACGCTCCTACCCAATGGTATGATCCTACTCCTGTACCGCTACGAGAATCGGCGCGGAAATTCTCATTTTTGAGTGGTTCGTTCCGTAAATGGCGTGGAGAAGTGTTTATTATTGTTTTTTTATATGATGATGAAACCGATATTCGAAATAAAATTCTCAGAAATTTTAATGAAATGGAAAAACTACAAAGTTAGTAGATTCTATACCTGTTGAAAGAAAATAAATTTGATTTTAATGTACTTTGTTAGAACATTTTGGAAAATTAATACTTAAAATTAAGAGGTACATTTTTAAAGAACAGTGATTAATTTAGATTTTTAATATTAATTGTGTTTGCTTGCTTCTCCGTCTTAATCTTTGATTTTTGATTAGAGTTCTTTTTGTAAAATTATTTTCCTCATTCCAAAATGAACATCTGCGGGTGTTAAATTATCCAGTGATTCATTATAACATTTGTAAAGTTTTGTTTAAATTAAAAAAAACCAATATTTGTTCTAATAAGTGTGGTATGTTCAATTCAATTGAACCATTAGAAAATTAATACAACTTGTCCCGGGGTGGCATATAGGTGGCAGATGATGGTGTGGACAAGTGTGGAAAAATAGATATATTTATAGTAAAAATAAGCACTTATAAAGAATATGTCCAAAATGGCGAATTGGATTGTTTTTATTGAATTTAGGTTAAATTCAGGAGGACTCAAAATCCGCAGGTTGGAGGTTCGAAACCTCCCGGGCCCACTCCCACAAGTACAAATTCTTTTATTTTATCGCATGCAAAGGGCATCAACAAATTGATGCCATTTTTGCGTTTATACCACATTTATACTGAAAATCATGTGTATGAGGGATGAGATGTTTTCGTTTTAGTCGGTATGTCGACAGTTTTGGTTATCAATCAATTCTGTTCCCCTGAATACATTGGTATCATACCAGATAGAATTTGGTCCTTTTTCACCCAAACAGGTGGTATCTGTTTTTCTGATTTTTCTTTTTTATCAAGTTTTAAAAAATCTCCATTCCCGATTCGCAAGATTATTATTCTTGTCACCACAACATTGATAAACTCAAGCCCATATTCCCCGCTGAAGAAATCGTGCAACCCTGTCTTTTGAAAATTTAACCGGACACAAATGAATGTACTATGAATAAAACAATGTAATTTTATTATAATATATAATTTTACTGCAAAAAAGGGAAGAATAATCCGGAAAAATCGACCGCGGTTTTTAGAGTATAAATATATACTCTCCAAAGAAACCTCTGCGTTAAACGGTAACCGGTGTCTGGCATTTAACGCAGAGTCTACGGAGACAGTCCGGTTGGTTCCTCCAGGCAATGATATTTATTTTCCCCCTGTAACGACTATTTTTTGGATTTTAACCAAAAACCAATCCCGGTCACAATTAGACCTACAATGAGACCTATTATTTGAAACGTGCCAAAACCCGGCGAACCGCCTAATAAATCGAAAATAAGTGACAGAACCACAACGATCAATCCGACAATGATATAAAGGATACCGATTTTGTTTTTACCACCCATTTTTTACTCCTTTCTTGCTGATTTGCCCCCCTTCGGCACGGCATGTTATCCATCTGACTCGTACTACTGTTCAACATTACTTTTTATATATAGTACAAACAAAATGGTTTTTAATAATCGGGCGTACATCCGGCGCTGTGAAGCGGTAGCATCGAATTCGGGCTAAAGTTGATGCAAAATATTTCGGTTTTGTATACCTGATGTTTGAAAGAAATATACGTCTGCAATCATTTTTATTTTGCGGCGTATCGGTCTGGAAACATTAATCGGTATGGAAATTTTCTGAATCAGGACTTTTGATCGAAATACCTTTTATTCAAACATTTGATAATCGTATATAATTATATTTTATACTTTTACTATACAGATAATCCGAATGATATAATTTATTTCAAATCCAACTGATCCGTTTTAAAACTCAAAAAGCACAATAAATCCCTTTCTCCCGGATGTTATTGTACTTTTATTTTCATATATCACCCTTTAAATTAAACATAATAATTTAGTATAAAACAAAAAAACGTATAAATCAATATATTTTTGTGAAAAACGTAAATTTACAGGTGATTTTGATGAAAAGTTCGTCCCGGCGAATTTTCTGTGCACTGGTTAGAACATGGGACAATTCAAGTGTATAATAAATAAATCGTATATTTTATAACTGGTTATGATGTGTATTTTTTATGAGAACAGTGCAAGATATTTTTTATGTGAAGGTTTTTAGTTTGCAGTGAAGCCTCTGCGCCCGCTGCGCCTCGGCGTTTTATATAAATTTGTGTCTGTTTTTTTAACGCAGAGCTTGCTATATTGTAGATACTTGCAAAATAAAAGAAAAAAGGCTATACTCCTTATGAAAAAGTAATTAAAAT
>JAFGSB010000132.1 GCA_016934825.1 Candidatus Zhuqueibacterota bacterium | reverse complement strand
GATCGCAATGGAAGAAGGATTACGGTTCGCGATCCGTGAAGGCGGCCGGACGGTTGGCGCCGGTGTTGTTACAAAGATTTATCAATAGATTAAATTATAATCTTTTTAATTGATATTTTAGTGGATAAAAAATGAGAGAATTAGTGATACTCGAATGTACGGAGTGCAAGCGGAGAAATTACACGACGGACAAGAATAAACGGATACACTCTGGCAGAATAGAACATAAAAAGTTTTGTCAAAAATGTAACAAAAGGACCGTACATAAAGAAACGCGTTAAAAGTTCGGTACAGGCCTGTAGCACAATTGGCTAGTGCGCCGGTCTCCAAAACCGGAGGTTGGGGGTTCGAGTCCCTCCAGGCCTGCTGTACTTTTAAGTTTAATATTTTAGTCTAACATAAAACAAGTAAACCGAGCGAAAAATTATGATCCAAAAGATAAGCAAGTTTCTTAAAGATGTAAATATTGAAATGTCAAAAGTAAGTTGGCCGAGCCGCAATGAATTAAAAGGTCAAACGATAATTGTTATTTTTGTTTCTTTATTTTTTGCGATTTTTATTTTTGCGATTGATCATATTCTCTCCAGATTAATTAGTCTGATCTATTAATAATTGCTTTATGTGATTTTAAAATAGCGAACGTAAAATAATCTTTTTAGGGCATAAAAAAATTGGAAGATCATGATGATTTAAAATGGTACGCGATACATGTTCTCTCCGGACATGAGAATAAGGTAAAAGCGTATTTGGAAAATGAGATTAAGCATAATAATCTTGAAGAAAGAATTGAAAAGATCCTTGTGCCCTCGGAAGAAATCACTGAAATGAAAGACGGTAAAAAGCGCGTTCGCACCAAAATTATGTTTCCCGGATATATGTTGCTCAGAATGGCTTTCGATAAAACAACACGCCATCTTGTATTAAATACACCGGGTGTAACAAATTTTGTGGGTAAAAAGAACGAGCCGGTGGCTTTACGGCCGGATGAAGCCGAACGAATTATCGGAAAAGTTGAAGGCGGCGGAAAAGATCGGTCCAAAATTCCTTTTCATATTGGCGATCCCATCAAAGTCATTGACGGCCCTTTTACCGATTTTACCGGATTTGTTGAAGAAGTAAATGAAGAGAAAAATAAAGTAAAAGTAATGGTAAGTATATTTGGACGATCTACACCGGTCGAACTGGATTTTTTACAAATTGAACTGGAATCTTAGGATTAAATGTCATGGCAAAAAAAGTCGTTGGATTAATTAAACTGCAAATACCTGCCGGAAGCGCGAATCCTTCACCCCCGGTAGGCCCTGCATTGGGCCAGCATGGTGTGAATATTATGGAGTTCTGCAAGGCTTTCAACGCTAAAACGCAGGATAAACAGGGTTTAATTATTCCTGTAGTAATTACGGTTTATGCTGATCACTCTTTCACTTTTATTACCAAAACTCCTCCTGCCGCAGTTTTGTTAAAAAAAGCCGCAGGTTTGGAAAAAGGCTCTGGTGAGCCGAATCGGGATAAAGTTGGAAAAGTGAAAAAAGAACAGGTACGTGAAATTGCTGAAACAAAGATGGTTGATTTGAACGCCAACGATGTTGAGATGGCAATGCGTATGATTGAAGGAACGGCAAGAAGTATGGGAATATTAATTGACGAATAATGTTAATATATTATTCCCCACTGCAATAATGTAGTTTCGGAGAAAAAATGAAACATAGTAAACGTTATAATTATGGTTTGGATAAAGTAAATCGTGCGGATTTGTACACTTTACCGAAAGCTGTTGAAATTCTGAAAGAAACAGCAACGGCAAAATTTGATGAATCGGTTGAAATCAGTGTTACTCTGGGTGTTGATCCACGTAAAGCTGATCAAATGGTACGCGGCACGGTGTTACTGCCCAGTGGTACCGGCAAAAGTATAAAAGTATGTGTATTAACAAAAGGCGATAAAGAAAAAGAAGCGCTTGACGCAGGGGCCGATTATGTTGGCTCCGATGATCTGATAAAGAAAATCCAGGATGGCTGGTTTGATTTTAATGTCGTAATTGCCACACCGGATATTATGGGCCAGGTTGGGAAATTAGGACGGGTGCTGGGCCCGCGCGGTTTGATGCCAAATCCCAAAATCGGCACTGTCACTTTTGAAGTCGGAAAAGCGGTTCAGGATGCCAAAGCCGGTAAAATTGACTTTCGGGTTGATAAATACGGTAATGTACACTCGCTGGTTGGGAAAAAATCATTTTCCGATCAGCAATTATTAGATAATATCCGTGCCTTTATGGATGTTCTCAATCGTTTAAAGCCGTCGTCTGCCAAAGGTGTGTATATAAAGAATATAACACTTTCCAGTACGATGGGTCCCGGAATTAAAGTAGATAAAAATACAATAAGTGAAGCTGCTTAAGATTGTACAAGCAGTAAGATTCAATTAAGGAACTGGATCAATGCCACAACCAGCAAAATTAAAAAAAGTTGAAGAAATCAGTCAAAGTCTGAGTGATGCAAAAAGTATATTTATGACCGATTTCACCGGTCTTTCGGTAGAAGAAATTACCGAACTGCGACGTGAATTAAGAAAAGTTGATGTAAGTTATATCGTCGTAAAAAATACACTGGCAAAACTTTCGGCACAAAAGATTGGTTTGGAAAAGATAAATCCATATTTGACAGGACCTACAGGATTAGCCATTGCCCAGGATGATCCGATTGCCCCTGTTCGTGTGATTTATGAATTTCAAAAAAAGATGAAAAAACCAACTATCAAAGCCGCAATTTTAGAAGGTCAGCTTTTAAATCAGGAAGCCGCTGAAGAGATTCGAAATATACCTCCCAAAGAACAATTATTGGGAATGGTCGTTTCAGGTATAGCGTCTCCTCTTACGGGCCTGATTGGCGGTTTGCAGGCAATGTTGACCAAGTTGGTTTACACGTTAAATGCAATAAAAGAAAACAAAGAATAAGAACTAACATATTAGTAACTCTAACGGGAGGATAAAATGCCCGCAAAAGAAGATACAACGGTAGAGCAGGAAAAAACTGCTGAAGTAACAGACGCAACAGTCGAAAATATTATTAAATCAATTGAAGAGATGAGTGTTCTTCAATTATCTAAATTAGTAAAAGCTTTGGAAGAAAAATTTGGCGTAACCGCAGCCGCACCCGTAGCCGTAGCAGCCGGACCTGTAGCGGCAGGCGGAGGAGCCCAGGATGCCCAGGCTGAAGAAAAAACCGAGTTTGATGTTATCCTTAAATCCGCCGGTTCTCAGAAAATACAGGTTATTAAGGTAGTCCGTGCTCTGACGAACCTTGGATTAAAAGAAGCAAAGGATCTGGTAGATGGCGCTCCCAGTCCCGTAAAAGAAGCAATCAGTAAAGATGAAGCTAATGATATTAAGGCGAAACTGGAAGAAGTTGGAGCCGAGGTTGAAATAAAGTAATGCTGTTAAAAAGCCTCTTAAATAAAAAGCCGGGCTAATTATATTGGCTCGGTTTTTTTAAGTATTAGCGTATATTTTTTGAAAGGATGTGATTATTTGACAGTTCGTCCTAAAAAAATCAGGAAATCATTTTCAAAAATCAAACCGGTAGCGGAATTACCGGATTTATTAGACATCCAATTAAAATCTTTTCACGACTTTTTACAGCATGATGTAGCACCCGAAAAACGGAAAGACCAGGGAATACAATCTGTATTTCAAAGCATTTTTCCGATTGTCGACAGTCGTGAAAATTTTGAATTGGATTTTATAAGTTATTCTGTCGATCCGCCAAAGTATTCTGTCCAGGAATGTCAGGAACGGGGCACGACATTTTCTGTGGCCCTGAAAGCAAAATTGCGACTTTCCATAAAGGATGAATACGATCAGAGCAACCCCCTTGCAAATTCAATCGAGCAGGAGGTCTATCTTGGTAATTTGCCATTTATGACAGAACGGGGCACCTTTATCATAAATGGAGCTGAGCGGATAATTGTCAGTCAGTTACACCGTTCCCCCGGTGTGTTTTTTGATGAAATCGTTCATCCCAACGGAACCAAATTGTATTCGGCGAGAATTATTCCACTGCGTGGTTCCTGGATTGAATTTACTACAGATATTTATGACTTGATGAATGTTTTTATCGACAGACGTAAAAAATTCCTTGCGACAACTTTACTGCGTGCTATTGGTTATTCAACCGACCGGCAAATTCTGGAGGCATTTGATCTCATTCAGAAAGTGAAGATCAGTGACAAAACAATTGATGAAATTGTCGACGCCAGAGTTGTCGATGACCTTGTGGATACGGAAACGGGTGAAGTCATTGTTGATAAATTTGCAGAAATCGAGCACAATAAAGTTGAAATTATCAAATCGCTGGGTATTAAAGAGATCGAAATATTAAAATCCGATAAAATTTTCGGTCAGGATATTATCAGCAATACATTACAAAAAGATCCCACTCGATCCCAGGAAGAGGCGTTGGATTTAATATACAGACAACTTCGTTCCGGCGAACCGCCGGATTCCGATACGGCTAAAATGTTAATAGACCGGTTGTTTTTCAATCCGAAAAGATATGAACTGGGTGAAGTCGGACGTCATCGTCTGAACAGAAAATTGAATCTTGATATCCCGCCCGATACAATCGCTTTAACCAAAACGGACGTGCTGGGTATTATATCTTATTTGCTGGATTTGCGTACCGGTCACAAAACTGCGGATGACATTGATCATCTTGGCAACAGACGTGTTAGAACGGTAGGCGAACAGCTTTCCGGTCAAATGAGTGTCGGTCTTGCCCGTATGGCCCGGACAATTAAAGAGAGAATGAATTTACGCGAAAGTGAAAATCCCACTCCCCAGGACCTGGTCAATGCCAGGACCATATTATCCGTGATCAATACCTTTTTCGGGACCAGCCAGTTGTCGCAGTTTATGGATCAGACGAATCCATTGGCTGAAATGACGCATAAAAGGCGGTTGTCGGCACTGGGCCCCGGCGGTTTAACCCGGGAGCGTGCTGGTTTTGAGGTACGTGACGTTCACTATACACATTACGGCCGTTTATGCCCAATCGAAACGCCTGAAGGTCCCAATATCGGTTTGATTTCATCTCTGACTACCTTTGCCAGAATCAATGAATTCGGTTTTATTGAAGCGCCTTACCGTATTGTTAAAAATGGAGTTGCTACCCATGACATACTATATCTGGCAGCGGACGACGAAGAAAAACATATTATTGCTCAGGCCAATGCGGTATTGAATGAAAAAGGGAAATTTGTAAATGATAAAGTGAAATGCCGCTATAAAGGCGAGTTCCCTCTTGTTTCACCCGATGAGATAGATTATATGGATGTTTACCCGAGCCAGATTGTGTCAGCGGCTGCGGCATTGATTCCGTTTCTTGAACATGATGACGCGAACAGGGCTCTGATGGGTTCAAACATGCAGCGGCAGGCGGTTCCTTTGCTTGTTCCAGAAGCCCCTATGGTCGGTACAGGCATGGAATTAAAAGTCGCACATGATTCCCGTGCCGTCATTTTAAGTGATGTTGAAGGAATTGTTGAAAAAGTGGATGCGAAACAAATTGTTATTCGTAAAATCGTTAAAGAAGATAATGCAAGCCAGTTGGAACAGCTTTTGGATTTTGATAAATCCAATCTGTATGTTTATAATTTAACAAAATTCAAACGAACGAACCAGGATACATGTATCAACCAGCGTCCAATTGTTTCATTAGGTGAAAAAGTGAAAAAGGGACAGGCCATTGCGGACGGAGCCGCTACAGATCATGGTGAATTGGCGCTTGGTCGGAATGTACTCGTGGCTTTTATGCCGTGGCTTGGTTATAATTTTGAAGATGCAATTGTTATTTCAGAGCGGGTTGTTCAGGAAGACATTTATACCTCTATCCATATTGAAAATTTTGAATTGCAGGTCAGGGATACCAAAAGAGGGGAAGAAGAGCTTACACGGGAAATTCCGAATGTAAGTGAAGAAGCCACCAAGGACCTGGATGAGAACGGCATCATACGAATTGGCGCCACTGTTTCTGCCGGTGATATTTTGGTGGGCAAAGTAACTCCAAAGGGTGAAACCGATCCAACCCCGGAAGAAAAATTACTAAAAGCAATTTTTGGTGAAAAAGCCGGTGATGTCAAAGACGCATCTTTAAAAGCCTCGCCGGGTCTTAAAGGCGTAGTTATTGATACAAATCTATTCTCCCGAAAAAAGAAAGATGCAACGACCAAACGAAAAGATAAAGCCAATATTGATGAGCTGGATCAATGGCTGGAAAATTCAAGAAATGAAGCGATAGAGAATAGAAGCAATAAACTTTTACAGCTCCTGGAAAACCAGGTTGCATCACAAATAAGAGATATAGAAAGCAGTAAAGTAATTATAAAAAGTAAGACCGTTCTGAATGATAAAAATTTAAATAAACTTGATTTTGACAGAGTTGATTTTTCATTAGACCTGGTTGAAGATTCAAAAACGAACGATTTGGTACATCAAATTGTTTCGCGTTACAGAAAAAAGCAAAAAGATATTGATAATGAGTATGAACTGCAAAAGTTCAAGATCGTTGTTGGCGATGAACTTCCGCCCGGTATAACTCAACTGGCCAAAGTATATGTTGCCAAGAAGAGAAAACTCATGGTGGGCGACAAGATGGCCGGACGTCATGGTAACAAAGGTGTGGTAGCCAAAATCGTTCCGATTGAGGATATGCCCTACCTGCCGGACGGTACGCCGGTCGATATTATTTTAAATCCATTGGGTGTGCCATCGCGTATGAATTTAGGTCAAATACTTGAAACGAATCTTGGCTGGGCCGCAAATAATCTGGGTATCAATTATGCTACCCCGGTATTTGATGGCGCTTCACTGGATGAAGTTCAGGCGGAAATGAACGAAGCCGGAGTGCCGCTTACCGGAAAAAGCAAGTTATACGACGGCAGAACCGGCGAGCCGTTCGATGAAGAAATCACTGTTGGTTATATTTATATGCTAAAGTTGTCTCATCTGGTTGAAGATAAAATTCACGCCAGATCCATTGGGCCTTACTCGTTAATTACTCAACAACCGCTTGGCGGTAAAGCTCAATTTGGCGGTCAGCGTTTTGGAGAAATGGAAGTGTGGGCTCTTGAAGCCTATGGGGCCGCATATACCCTGCAGGAAATTCTCACGGTAAAAAGTGATGATGTGCGGGGTCGATCAAAAACTTATGAGGCTATTGTAAAAGGTGAAAATATTCCGGAACCCGGTCTGCCCGAGTCATTTAATGTTCTGATTCGGGAATTGCAGGGACTCGGTTTGGATGTACAATTGCTTAATGAAAAAAACAAGATTGCTATTTAAACAACCTCATAAATTGAATAAATTACCTAAATGCTGGTAAAATAAACCAGGCTCAACAAAAGAGTTTGGAGGTGAAATTTGAATTATATGATCGGACAAGAAATTCCGACAAAAAATACAAAATTTAATGCGATATATATTGGTTTATCATCGCCCGACAAGATACTGGAAAGATCCCGCGGTGAAGTGACCAAACCTGAAACCATAAACTATCGTTCTTTCAAACCGGAAAAGGATGGTCTTTTCTGCGAAAAGATATTCGGTCCGGTAAGGGATTATGAATGCCATTGCGGCAAGTACAAACGTATCCGATACAGGGGAATCGTATGTGACCGTTGTGGTGTGGAAGTCACGACCAAAAGCGTACGCAGGGAGCGAATGGGCCATATCAAACTGGCTGTCCCGGTTGTACATATCTGGTACTGGAAATCACTTCCTTCCAAGGTGGGATATGTGCTCGGCATGAGCATGAAGAACCTGGAAAAAATTATTTATTATGAATCATACGTGGTGATCAATCCCGGAACCAGCAGTCTGGCGCCAAAAGATTTAATCAATGAAGACGATTATTTAAAGATTCTTGAAGAGATACAGGAAACCGAATCCGAGATGCCCGAAGAGGAACGATTCAGGGCGGAAATGGGCGGACAGGCGGTATTAGAGCTTTTAAAACGAGTCAATGTTGAAAGTCTATCGAATGAATTGAGATACGCTGTTAACAATGAGACCTCAATTCAGCGAAAAAATGATGCCCTGAAACGTCTAAAAGTTGTGGAAGCATTTCGCCGGGCAAACATAGGTCAGGAAAATCGTCCTGAATGGATGATTATGACTATCATCCCCGTGATTCCGCCGGAATTGAGACCGTTGGTCCCCCTTGAAGGCGGAAGATTTGCGACATCGGATTTGAATGATTTGTATCGACGGGTGATTATCCGTAACAACCGTCTGAAAAAATTGCTGGAAATTAAGGCGCCCGAAGTCATTTTGCGTAACGAAAAGCGAATGCTGCAGGAAGCTGTAGACTCTTTATTTGATAATGGCAGAAAATCGGCGGCAGTCCGCAGCGATGGAAACAGAGCTTTAAAAAGTCTGTCAGATATGTTACGCGGAAAACAGGGACGCTTTCGCCAGAATTTATTGGGTAAACGAATTGATTATTCGGGCAGGTCTGTTATCGTTGTCGGTCCGGAACTCAAATTGCATCAATGTGGTTTGCCGAAAGAAATGGCTTTAGAACTTTTTAAGCCGTTTGTTATTCGGAAACTTGTTGAGCGCGGCCTGGTTAAAACCGTTAAAAGTGCAAAAAAGCAAGTGGAAAGACGCGGTTCAGAGGTTTGGGACATCCTGGAAGAGATTATTGACGATCACCCGATTATGCTGAACCGGGCTCCGACGCTCCACAGACTGGGTATCCAGGCGTTCCAGCCGGTTTTGATCGAAGGTAAAGCGATACAGTTGCATCCATTGGTTTGCGCCGCCTTCAACGCCGATTTTGACGGCGATCAGATGGCTGTTCATGTTCCGTTATCTTTTCACGCGCAAATTGAAACAAAAATTTTAATGTTATCAAGTCATAATATTCTGTCACCGGCGAACGGCCGTCCGTTGGCGATCCCGAGTCAGGATATTGTGCTTGGAATATATTATTTAACCAAAAGGCGCCAGGGCGCCCACGGCGAGGGCATGATCTTTTCTTCTCCCGAAGAAGTGATCATTGCGTATAATGATAACCGAATTGATCTGCATGCCCCAATAGTCGTCCGTATCAATAATGTTATGCTGAATACAACCTGCGGGCGGGTTCTTTTTAACGATATTTTACCCAAAGAGATGCCTTTTGTGAACGAGTTATTGACCAAAAAGGCAACCGAAGCTCTGATTGCACAGGCGTACGCAAGGTTTGGCAATTATAAAACAGCATTATTACTCGATGATTTAAAAGAGATCGGTTTTAAATATGCAATGAAATCGGGCGCGACCGTCGGTATTTATGATGTTATCGTACCGGAAGAAAAAGATCAGCTTTTGGAGAAAGCATTTAAAAATGTCGAAGCCATACAAAAACGGTATGAGCGCGGAATTATTACGGACGGTGAGCGTTATAACCAGATTATAGATATCTGGACTCATACAACAAGCGATGTTGCCGAGAGAATGTTCAGGAGACTGAGTACCGACCGGCAGGGTTTTAATCCGATATTTATGATGGCGGATTCCGGTGCAAGGGGTTCCAAGGAACAGATAAGGCAGCTTGCCGGTATGCGTGGTCTTATGGCAAAACCGCAGAAAAAGATGACCGGTTCTATGGGTGAAATTATCGAAAGTCCGATTACAGCAAACTTTAGAGAGGGTTTAACCGTTCTCGAATATTTTATTTCGACTCACGGCGCCCGTAAAGGGTTGGCTGATACCGCTTTAAAAACGGCAGATGCCGGTTATTTAACCCGGCGACTGGTGGACGTTGCCCAGGATGTTATCATCACTATGGTCGACTGCGGAACGATTTTGGGCCTGCGTGTCGGTGATCTTAAAGAAGGTGAAGAAATCATCGAGTCAATGCAGGACAGAATTACAGGCCGTGTTTCCGCTGAAGATATATTTGATCCGGAATCCGGGGATGTTATCATTGAAGTCGGTAAACTGATTACCGAGTCGGACGCCGAGAAAATTGCCGCTTCCGGTATTGAGAATGTCATGATCCGGTCAGTTCTAACCTGTGAAGCGGAACGGGGTGTTTGTGCCCAGTGTTACGGCCGGAATCTGGCCACGGGTAAAATGGTAACCATAGGCGAGACTGTCGGTGTTATGGCGGCTCAATCTATCGGCGAACCCGGAACACAGTTGACATTACGTACCTTCCACATAGGTGGTACGGCATCGCGCATCGCGGCACAATCACAGGTTATTTCTAAAAATGAGGGTGTGATCGAATGGGATGGATTGAAAATTGTCCAGCGCGAAGATAATGAGATTATCTCTCTTGGTCGAAACGGACGAATAAAGATACTTGATCCGGACAACCGGGTTATCGAGAGATTAACGGTACCATATGGCGCTACCATATTGGTGCAGGATAAAGATAAAATTGAAAAGGGCAGTGTTATTTTCAAATGGGACCCGTATTCTGCGGTCATTTTATCAAATGCAAGCGGTAAGGCAAAATTCAATGATATAATTGAGAATCTAACATACCGCGAAGAATTGGATGAAACCACCGGCATGAAGCAGCGGGTTATCATTGAAACCAGAAGTCGAAACTTGAGCCCGACTATAGAGATTGTCGGTAAGGACAAGTCAGTTCTGGCTTCGTATGTTATCCCGACCGGTTCCTTTTTACAGTTGGATGACGGCGATGATATTGAAGCGGGAGACGTGCTTGTCAAGATCCCCCGTGAAATATCCAAAACAAGAGATATTACCGGCGGACTGCCCCGGGTGGCCGAGTTGTTCGAAGCCAGGCGCCCGAAGGAACCCGCAATTGTCAGTGAAATTGATGGAATTGTCCATTTCGGAGAAATGAAAAGAGGTGTACGTAAAATTATGGTAACATCCGAAGATGGACATGAAGAGAAAATTTATCTTATCCCCTACGGTAAACACGTTCTGGTTCATGACGGCGATTTTGTTCACGCCGGCGAGAAATTATCTGAAGGTTCCGTCGCGCCGCATGATATTTTGGCTATTATGGGATCAAACAAAGTGCAGGAATATCTTGTAAATGAAATCCAGGAAGTATACAGGCTGCAGGGAGTGCGGATCAACGATAAACATATTGAAGTTATAGTACGGCAAATGCTGCAAAAAGTAAGGGTTGAAGAACCCGGTGATACGATATATTTGGAAGGAGACCAGGTCGACAGGCTGTCCTTTTTGCGCGAAAATGAAAAAATCCGAAACCATTTGGTTGTCACCGAGCCCGGCGATTCGAAGCTCAAGGTCGGTGAACTTGTGGCGAATGATAAATTTCACCAAACTGTGACCAAGCTGCAATCAAGCAAAAAAGATGTGCCCCAGGCACGACCGGCTCAACCGGCAACATTTCAGCCATTACTTTTAGGTATTACAAAGGCTTCGTTAACGACTGAAAGTTTTATATCGGCGGCGTCCTTCCAGGAAACCACGCGTGTTCTTACCGATGCGTCTGTTGAAGGAAAAATCGATGCATTAAACGGTTTAAAAGAAAATGTTGTAATGGGTCATTTGATTCCTGCCGGAACCGGTATTGTGGAGTTCCGTAATCTACGGGTGAAGGGTCCTGAACTGCAATTACCTGCGGAATTAGAAGACGCCGAGAAAGAGGAAGAAAAAATCTTTAAGGATTAAAAAAATACTTGATTTTTAATAATATTTTATCTAATTTAATAGGCTTTGAAGTTTAAGAGGAGGATTTGTGCCTACACTGAACCAGTTGGTGAGAAACGGAAGAAGGAAATTAATAAGAAAGGGTACCGCGCCGGCGTTGACGGGATCTCCGCAACGACGTGGTGTTTGTACTCGTGTATATACAACTACACCTAAAAAACCGAATTCTGCATTAAGGAAAGTGGCCCGTGTCAGGCTGTCAAACGGATTTGAAGTGACGGCTTACATCCCCGGTGAAGGACATAATTTGCAGGAACACTCTATTGTTTTAATAAGAGGCGGCAGGGTCAAGGATTTGCCGGGTGTCAGATATCATATTATCAGAGGTGTTCTGGATACCAGCGGCGTTCAGGATAGAAAACAGGGCCGTTCAAAATATGGCGCAAAAAGTAAAAAGTAATTATTAAATAGTAGAGATATAATAGATGCCGAGAAGAAAACGACCGTCAAAGAGACAGGTTTTACCGGATCCGAAATTTAATAGTATTTTGGTAACCAAATTTATCAACGGATTATTGTTGAGCGGTAAACGCAGTGTTGCTGAAAAAAATTTTTATAATGCAATTGATATAATAGCTGAAAAGAGTGGTGCCGAAGGTTTGGCCGTATTTGAAAAAGCGGTTGAAAATGTCAAGCCCGTCCTTGAGGTTAGGTCAAGAAGGGTTGGAGGCGCTACATATCAGGTTCCTGTTGAGATTCGTTCGGAGCGCCGGCAAGCGCTGGCTATCCGGTGGTTAATAAATTTTGCTAATTCCCGTTCCGAGAAAACAATGGCTGAAAAGCTGGCTGGAGAATTATTGCTGGCCTATAAAGGCGAAGGTTCTTCCATAAAAAAACGGGAAGATACACACAAAATGGCGGAAGCAAATAAGGCTTTTGCACATTTTAAATGGTAGGAGTTTTGATTTAATTAGATTTGTTTAAGCCGGTCTTGCAGTCCAACTCCAATCCATAGGCATTTAAACAGTTTTTCGTAGGACTGGAAAGTAGTTGTAAAGACTTGGCGTGAAAAGGCCATAAAATAAGCATTGTTCCACATGCTTCGAGAACAGGTGGTCGTAAGTAACGTCATGTGTCTTTAACGCTAACACGGCACCTGTAATAACCTCCGAAAGGTGGTTGATTTCTAAAGTATGTGGTTTTTTTATGTCAAAAAGTAATTCAATTGAAAATATTCGGAATATCGGTATCATGGCTCACATTGATGCCGGTAAAACCACGACTACGGAAAGGATTCTTTTCTATACGGGTAAGGTGCATCGTATTGGTGAAGTTGATGACGGCGCGGCTACCATGGATTGGATGCAGCAGGAAAAAGAAAGAGGAATTACCATTACTTCTGCTGCGATTACATGTTACTGGAAAAAACATCGAATAAATATTATTGATACTCCGGGGCATGTTGACTTTACTGCCGAGGTAGAACGATCATTGCGGGTTCTGGATGGCGCGGTAGCCATTTTTTGTGCAGTAGGCGGAGTAGAACCGCAATCCGAAACGGTGTGGATTCAGGCAAACAAGTATAAAGTACCGCGGATTGCTTATATAAATAAAATGGATAGAATCGGGGCCGATTTCAATCACGTAGTTAAGATGATTAAGGAACGGCTCAATGCGAATCCCATCGTAATTGAATTGCCGATGGGTTCGGAAAGCGGATTTCGCGGCATAATCGATTTGATCAAGAAAAAAGCCATTATACACCACGAAAATGATTTTGGCGCAACATGGGATGAGATCGAAATTCCCCCGGAATACCAGGAAATTGCCGAATCATCCGGAAATCAAATGCTCGAAAAGCTTTCTGATTTTGATGATACGGTTATGGAAAAATATTTATCCGGCGACACTGTTACCGAAGATGAAATACATCGCGCTTTGCGTAAAGCCACACTGAGCGTGAAGGGAGTACCGGTATTGTGCGGTTCATCGGTAAAAAATAAGGGTGTTCAGCAGTTACTTGATGCGATCAATTTATATTTACCGGGCCCGTCGGATGTTCCCAGTATCAAAGGAATTAATCCGTACACGGATAAAGAAGAAGAAAGAAAGCCATCTGTCGAAGAGCCGTTTTCGGCGCTGGCATTTAAAATTACAACTGATCCTTATGTCGGTAAATTAACTTATATCCGTGTTTATTCCGGCCGGCTGAAAGCGGGCTCAGTTGCATTGAATACTGAATCAGGGAAAAAAGAAAGATTCAGCCGGATATTACTCATGTCTTCCAACAAACGTGAGGATTTGCAGGAAATTACGGCCGGTGAAATAGTTGCGGTCGTTGGATTACGGAATACGAGAACGGGTGATACTTTATGTGACCAGAAACATCCTTTATCTTTGGAAAAAATGAACTTTCCCGTGCCCGTTATATCTGTGGCGATTGAACCAAAATCAAAGTCGGATGAAGATAGATTGGTAAATTCCTTAAATTGCCTTGTTGATGAAGATCCGACTTTTGAATTCAAAACCGATCCTGAAACGGGCCAGATGGTCATTTCCGGTATGGGCGAGCTTCATCTTGATATTTTGATCGACCGGCTGGTTCGTGAATTTAAAGTAAATGCAAATGTAGGTAAGCAACAGGTTGCTTATCGTGAAACGATAACCGAAAAAATCGTTAGTGAAATAAAATTTATGAAACAAACCGGCGGAAAAGGTCAGTATGCCCATATTATTGTAGAGTTTGAACCTTGTGAACCCGGTACACATTTTCAATTTGAAAGCAAAGTTGTCGGCGGCATTATTCCAAAAGAATTTATCAAGCCGGTTGCCGATGGTATAAAAGAGGCTATGGTGAGCGGCGTTATAGCCGGATATCCAGTGATCGATATTCGGGCTACCTTGCTGGACGGCTCTTTTCATGAAGTGGATTCTTCCGAACTGTCATTTAAAATTGCCGGCTCCATGGCTTTGCATGATGCAGTTAAAAAGGCGAAACCTATTTTAATGGAACCCATGATGAGCCTTGAAGTCGTCACACCGGAAGATTATTTCGGTACGATTTTGGGTGATCTTGGCGTCCGCCGCGCCAAAATTGAAGGCCATGAAAAAAGGCATGGTTTGCAGGTTATTAAGGCGACTGTACCGTTGGCTGAAATGTTCGGTTATGCAACCGCGCTCAGAAATATGTCGCAGGGACGTGCATTTTTCTCCATGCAGTTCTCTAATTATGTGAAAGTGAACCAGGAGATTGCTAAAAAACTGTTGGAAAAGATGGGTTTGGCTGCTTGAATATGAATGTTTATTGTAAAAAGATAAATTTAAAGGAGATTTAGAAATGGCTAAGGAAAAGTTTGAACGAACAAAGCCACATGTAAATATCGGTACGATAGGACACGTTGATCATGGCAAGACGACGTTAACG
>JAFGSB010000131.1 GCA_016934825.1 Candidatus Zhuqueibacterota bacterium | reverse complement strand
TATTAATAATGATATTTATTTACAAATTAAAACTGGTTGATCATATGAAAAAATCTATAGCATTTCTCTATTCCATTCCAATTCTTATTGTATTCATTTTTATGCTGAACGGCTGTGGCCCATCCCCTGAAGAGAATTTACAATCGAAAATAGCACAGGTCGATAGTTTATATATTAAGGGTATTCAGGCAGGCATAAGCAACAGGGACAGTCTGCAGGATGAACAGCGTAAATTGGCCAAAAAATTTACTAAAAAACTTGATCCTGCACGTGTACCCGCAGGCGATTTGTTTGCAGCCGGACAATTATATTTTTTTGCCGGAGCTGATGATCAAGCGATAACTGTTCTGGAAAGAAAGGATCTTAACCAGGCGGACCTGGATTACCTGGATTTATTATTCGCGCTTTATGTACAAAATCAAAAAATAGATAAAGCCAAAAATTTATTTTTTACTTTTATTAAATTCAATACACCGTCTGATATGGAAAATTATTATTATTACTTATTTTATGCGTATACAGAGGAAGGTGATAATCAACAAGCTTTGGAAATTATAGAAGATGGAATTAGTTCTCTAAAAAAGCAGATTGCTGATCCTTTAAAAATTGAAAAGGCCAACCTGTTATTCAACATGGGTAGAAAAGATGATGCAATGGCTATTTTGGAAAATCTGTCCCGGGTAAAGAATCAGGATAAACGGCTGCTCGCACAAATCCGTGCGAAAAAAACTTTGTTCAATCTTGTCGATAAACCGGCTCCCGAACTTTTGGCCGATAACTGGCTTGACAGCAATCCTGTTAAGATCAGGGATATGCGCGGTAAAGTCGTTCTGTTGGATTTTTGGGCGCCCTGGTGTAATCCCTGCCACGCCATGATTCCTCAGTTGAAAAAATTATATTCCGATTACAGTGATAAAGGACTGGAAATTATTGGCGTAACAAGATATTTTGGCATGTTCAACCAGTTGGGACAGAATCTCCGTAATATCAGTACTGCCGATGAACTTGTCTGGATTGAAAAATTCAAAGAATTTAATAAAATTCCGTTTCCCTATGCTGTGGCCGACGCCCAAAAAGGGGAAAAAAATGAGGATTCCTATGGGGTAACGGGTATTCCGCATATGCTGCTGATTGATAAAAAGGGCCGTGTTCGCTTTTATACAATCGGTTCCGGTAAGGCTTCTGAAAATATACTGGAAAAAGGTGTTATCGAATTATTAAATGAAAAAATTTGATTTATTGTTATTTCGGGTAATTTGATGAACACATCGGAAAGGACTAATAAATGGGAGGAGAGTTTTTAGCTTTCGATCTTGGGGCAAGCAGCGGCAGAGGTATTATCGGCGCCATTAATAACGGTAAAATATCCCTTAAAGAAATACACCGTTTTGATAATAATCATGTACAAATCCAGGGACATTATTATTGGGATATTTTGAGTTTGTTTACCGAAATGAAAAATGCCCTCACCATTGCTACGAAGGACGGCTATAAAAAACTTTCAAGCCTGGGTGTAGACACATGGGGTGTTGATTTTGGTTTGGTGGGGCGCGATAATGTATTATTGGGCAACCCGTATTCTTACCGGGATCCCCGAACCGACGGCATCATGAATAAAGTTTTCGATATTGTGCCTGCAAAGATTTTATATAATCTGACCGGTATACAGTTCATTCAGTTCAATTCGATCTTTCAGTTATATATTATGGTACAGGAAAATAATCCCCTGCTAAATGTAACGGAAAAATTACTTTTCATGCCCGACCTGATCAATTTTTTATTCACCGGAGAAAAAGTATCCGAATATACAATCGCATCAACCTCGCAATTATTAAATCCAGTAAAAAAACAATGGGAACCGGAACTTTTTGCCCGAATGTCGTTACCGATTGATATTATGCCTGAAATCATCAAACCCGGTACACTGGTTGGAAAAATAACACCGGAAATAATGAAGGAAACAGGCACATCCGATTTGAATGTCATTGCTCCGGCCTGTCATGATACGGCAAGCGCCATTGCCGCAGTGCCGGCAAAAGGTAAAGGCTGGGCTTATTTAAGCAGCGGAACCTGGTCTTTGATGGGGATCGAAACGGATAAACCCATTATTACAAAAGCTTCGCTTGAAAATAATTTTACCAATGAGGGCGGTGTTGACGATAAAATTCGATTTTTGCATAATATTATGGGACTCTGGCTGTTGGAAAGCTGCCGGAGATTATGGTTAAATAACGGCGAATCAGCCGATTATGATGAATTATTCAAAAGCGCCGCGGATTCCAAAGCCTTCAAGATTATTATTAATCCCGATGATCCGTCATTTTTAAATCCGGTCAATATGCTTGATGCTATTGACGGGTACTGCAAAAAGAATCATCAACCTGTTCCCGGGAATAAAGGTGAATACGTCCGCACGATTCTGGAAAGTCTGGCATTAAAATACCGTTTTGTGATAGAAAAAATTAACAGTATGACAGCCGAACCCGTACATACACTGCATATTGTCGGCGGCGGTTCGCAAAATGACATGCTTAATCAATTCGCCGCCAATGCAACCGGTCTGCCGGTCTTTGCCGGTCCGGTTGAGGCAACGGCCATAGGCAATATTATGATCCAGGCCATTGCTAAAAAAGAACTCAACTCTGTTGAAGAGGGCAGGGACATGATTAGAAATTCATTTCAGCTCAAGCGCTATGAGCCAAAAGAACAAAAAACCTGGAATGAAATATTCGTTAAAAATAAATACCTGTTCTCCTGATTTCTTTATACCAAAGTCATTCAGGGATTTTTAATAATTATTAAAGACCTTAAAATATTATCAATTAAAGGAACCTTGTCTGCTATTCGTCGTTTAATTTATTATAAAATTCACTAAAGCAGGAGGGTGTATGAAAAAATATTTCGTTACTATTTGCTGTTTTTTCTTTTCTGCTTTTTCATATTCCGGCGAACCCGCAAATGAAAGTTTAGTCGATAAAAATTCATCAGGCGCTCGTTATGCTCAAGGTTCCGATGTTCAAAATTTGGATTTAAATACGGGTCCCCGGTATAAAAATGATCTTTTTAAGCCTGATAAAAGAACGCCTGACAGGGTAAAAGAGAATAAAGTAATGCCAACTGATTCATTAAAATATTTCCTGAAAAAATTTCATGACCAGGAACACTCCGATATACTCCGTTACAGGATTGATCCGAATGTTGATGCCGATATGCCGAGAATGGCCCTCGAACCGACGGTTGATGCTAAAATTCAAAAAATCTACCCCCATATCGGTATGGATTTGCTTGGGTTAAAAAAATGTCCTCAAAAGCATCACAAATTTTATTTTAAAAAATAAAATCCTGTACATTTACTGATTTGTGAATATTTATGATAAAGTTGTTGTCTGTATTTTTAGTCATCTTATCTTTTACTATACCTCTCATGGCGTCGGAACACTCCAGGATTATAAATAAGCAGGTTACCGTCAATGCATCTATTGATAAAGTCTGGGAAGCGTGGACTACTTCTGAAGGGATTAAAAGTTTTTTCGCCCCGGATTGCCGGATTGATTTAAAAGTCGGCGGCGCTTACGAGATGTATTTTATCCCCGATGCCGAACCGGGATCACGTGGTGGTGAAGGTGTGAAAATATTGGCACTTCAACCTCCCAATATGCTGTCTTTTACCTGGAATGCCCCGCCTCACCTCCCGAATGTAAGAAAACAATTTACCCATGTAACGGTTAAATTAACTCCCGAAGGAGACAACACTACCAGGGTTTTACTCACCCATGACGGTTGGGGAGACGGAGAAGAATGGGACAAGGCCTTTGAATATTTTGACGGTGTGTGGGAGCAGGTCGTCCTGCAAAGATTGATTTACCTTTTCTCAGTTGGACCTATTGACTGGGATAATCCGCCCCCGATGTAGATTTTTTGTCAAACAGATTTTCCCAATTTTATATATTCCCCCTAATTTTTTATTTATTGTCCCTTCTTTAATTCAGTTTACAATTGTGTTTGCAGTGATACAAAATAATTCCGTTCGGCGGCCGGAAGATAATATCCCACATTATCATAAGTATAGCCGGAAAGTTCATATTTTTCATCCAAAACGTTATTAATAAATAACGATGCGGATAATTTTAGCGGTCCGAAACAATGCGGCAGGTTTATTCTGGCGGAAAAATTGACCACTGTGTACGGGTCGATTGATAATTCTTTTTGTTGAGAGTTGTCCAGGTAGATCCTGTCGATATAACGTACATGGGCCGACAAGTATACCGGTCCGAAATATTTTGCCAACCGGCAATTCCCTAATAAATTGGGGAAATTACCAATTTTATTCCCGTTGCGGTTATAGCTCACGCTCCCG
Organism: Candidatus Zhuqueibacterota bacterium; assembly: GCA_016934825.1. Lineage (GTDB taxonomy): Bacteria > Zhuqueibacterota > Zhuqueibacteria > Residuimicrobiales > Krinioviventaceae > Fontivivens. The sequence goes on along the minus strand of JAFGSB010000131.1, from coordinate 12,577 downwards.
GTCCAGTCCGCGTTCCATAAATACTCTGTATAGTCGACAAAATAATTATCGCTGTATGTGGCATTGGCGGACAGATCGACTGCTTTGGGAAGGGTCAGCTTCAGGTCCAATTCCATTCCGCGGTGAACGGACTTTTTAGCATTGCCGTAGATGGGATAACCGTCGTCCGTAATTCCCCCCGTGGCGACAATTTCATTTTCAAAGTTCATCCAGAACGCGTTCATTTTAAATGTTAAATTTTCAGCCTGGTAACCTATTCCGGTTTCAAAATCATATAAAGTTTCTTCCTTCACATAAGGATCTTTATAAATACCCTTATCCGGGTCGATATTCCTGAACAGAGGGATTATGGACGGGTCATCTGCATCGTAAATGTCGGAATCTTTCGGTTCCCTTTTGGCCATGGAGAAATTTCCGAATACATTAACCGCAGGGTTTAGATTATAATTTATACCGATCCGGGGGGTCAGAAAATTGTAGTTCAGATCGTATTGATAACCGTAAAACGCGCCCATCTTTTTTTGCTTAAAATTTTCGGTTATATGCTGGTAAAGCACGCCCGCTTTCAGGTACAGTCCGGGTTTTAATTCCAGGAGATCGTTGATATAAAAAGAAAAAGAATTTTTGTCCAGATCATATTGATAATATTCATGGCCGGGTTGAACGGCTGCAGGCAGATTCGATCCCCAGACAACCTCACCCCAATGATGTGATTGGAATATACTGATTTCCCCGCCGGCAGAGAATTGATTTTTTCCCTTTTCAAAGTCAAAGCGGGGTATCCAGCCGTATTGTGATTTATCTACCCATTTTTGCCGGACGAGATCGGTGCGTTTAACAAGTTCGCCGTTTTCTTCAAATTCCGGCATATTGTATTCTGTGAGTTTACGTCCGGTTTTTAATTGTTCGTAATATCCGTCTCCTTTAACATGAAACAGGGTAGAGGTGAATTTTATATTGTTTGCAGGCGTCCACTCATTGATCAGTTGGTAATGCGGTTGATTGAAATTATCGGCGGCATTTTTATAGTCGTCGTAATTCAGTTTTCGGTTATTCTGCAGTTCTTCACGGGTTATGCCTTCCCAGGCAAAATGCGACCGCATGGGTCCGCCAAAAAGATTAATTGTCGTGGTTAAATGTTCATCATAACGACTGGCGCTAAAAAAATATGACCATGAATCCACCCAGCTTAAATCACGATAGCCGTCCGTGTTGACCTTGGAATAGCGGCCGTAAAATGAATAGGTATTGTCTATTAAACCGGAACCGATTGAGAATGTATGTTTCTGTGTGTTATAACTTCCTGTTCCTCCGGTATATGTTATAAAACGTTCATTGCCGGGTAAAGCGGTCCTCAGATTTACTGAGCCGGCGAATGAGCCTGTTCCATACAGGGAATTACCGACACCCCGTTGTACCTGGATATCCTGAACATTGGCGCTAATATCCGGTAGATCGTAAAAATAGGTTACATGATCGATTGGATCATTTAGCGGAACATCATTTATGGTCACTCCGACGCGGGTTGCGTCAAATCCCCTGATTTTGACCTCGGAATATCCCAGACCGCTGCCTGTATTTGAATACGAATACACGCCGGGAACTTCATCCAACAGCAGCGGGACTTCCTGTCCCCAGTACTTGTTTTTCACTTCCTGTGCGGTGATATCCGTAAACGCGATGGGCGTTTTCCTTTCTTTTGCCCTCATTGCGGATACTATAATCTGCTGACCCTTGAGTACTGCGGGTACGGCTGAAAAAATTGCAGATATATTTTTATCCCTAACCGTCAGATTTTTTTTAATCACTTTATAACCAATATGACTGATTGTAATAGTAAAAATACCCGGTTCGACGTTTGTAATTATGAATTCACCGTTACTGTCCGAGGTCGTACCCAAACGGGTACCAACGATAAAAATGTTTGCGTTTTCTATCGGCTGGCCATCATTTTGATCGACTATTTTACCCTGGATTTCAAAAGCATTCAGGATATTCGCTGTAATAAAAAGAACAACCGGTATGAGGAAAAAGCGTGTAGATTTTTTAAAATGTTTCATAATACCTCCTTAAAATAAAAAAACCGATTTCCCTTCGGAAAACGGTTTGATATACCTTAAACAAGTATTTTTCAATACCGTTTTCCTCCGCTAGTATTATCTAGATCAGGTTCTTAGGGTCTGTTCTCAGGTCTATCGACCACCCCTAACGGTTACACATAATCTAATATTTAATTTTAAAAATGCAATAATAAATTTGCAATATATTGCGTTTTGAGATTTTTTTTTATAAATTATAACACACTAGTTTAAAAACAGGAGGATAACATTTGCAATCTTTAACTGAACTTTTTACTCCATTTACGGGAGTGCGAATTGTAGAATGGTTTACGGACTTGAGTGAACTCTGGCATAATACCGGCCCGATAGAACCGGATGATCATCTTTCCCCAAAAGGTATGACACAATGGATTCATTATAATAATTTCACTTTGTGGCATTTGGAAGATGATGCGAGACGTGTAAATGTGGAAGCCAAAGAAATTGTATCCTGTAAGCGGAAAATTGATACATATAACCAGCAGAGAAATGACGCAATCGAACGGATTGATGTGTGGATTGCAAATGTTCTGGAAAACGCCGATATTCATCCTGAAGAAGAAACCGAGATGAATTCGGAAACTCCCGGCAGTATTATCGATCGTCTGTCTATCGTGTGTTTAAAAATTTACCACATGAGCGAACAATTACATCGTAATGATGTCGATAAAGAACATAAAAAGGTCGCCGGTTTACGCCTGGCGATATTGAATGAACAACGCGATGATTTAACAAAAGCGCTTGACAAATTGATACTCGATTTACGGCAGGCCAAAAAACGTCATAAGGTCTATCGGCAATTTAAAATGTACAATGATCCGAGGTTCAACCCTTCTTTATATAAATCAAAATAATCATTACGCATTCTTTTATCAAAAACGGATGACATAAATGGAAATTACACTGGCATATGGAAAGAAAGGTTTGCAAATCGATGTACCGGACAAGAATTTGCTCAAAGTTCTTTCCATGACCAATCCCGAACCCATAACCGATACCTACATCGAGATCACGAAATCACTGCTTCGTCCGATTGGTTTGAATCAAAGTCTGTTTGACATGGCCAAAGGACATAAATCCGCCTGTATTCTAATTTGTGATATTACCAGGCCTGTTCCCAATAAAATCCTGCTGCCCCCGATTCTCAAAACATTACACGCTGCCGGATTAAAGCATGAAGAGATACTCATACTTATTGCCACCGGTATTCATAGACCCAATACGGGAGATGAACTGGTCGAACTGGTGGGGAAAGAGATTGTAGATAATTATCGAATCGAAAATCATTTTTCCAATGATCCTTCTTCCCATATATATTTGGGAAAATCCAGCAGAGGAACGGACGTCTGGATTGATAAAAGATTTATCGAATCGGAATTTAAAATTTCAACCGGTTTTATTGAACCGCATTTAATGGCCGGATTTTCAGGGGGACGTAAACTCATCGTCCCCGGCATTGCCAGTATTGAGACGATGAAATTTATGCATAGTCCGGAAATGCTGGCGCATCCCAATACCCGTGAGGGGATAATCGAAGGAAATCCGTTTCATGAGGAAGCGCTTGAAATTGCGAAAATGGCCGGTACCGATTTTATTGTAAATGTTGCATTAAACGAGCAACGGCAGATTTGTGGAATATTTGCCGGAGAACTCGACAAGGCTCACCTCGAGGGGGTAGAGTTTGTTCGCAGTCGTGTTAAAGATACCGTACCCGAACCGGTTGATATTGTGATTACGTCAAGCGCCGGTTACCCGCTTGATGCAACCTATTACCAGGCAATTAAAGGCCTAACCGCCGCAATGCCCATCGTAAAAGAAGGTGGAACGATTATTATTGCCAGTGAATGCAGTGAAGGTATTGGTAGTAAAGAATTTACCGAACTGGTTAAGGCATTCTCTGATCTTGATAAATTTTTGCACAAGATTTTCCACGAAGATTGTTTTGCCATTGACCAATGGCAATTACAGGAATTTGCCAAAGTAGCCAAAAAAGCACATATCATTCTAGTTTCCGGCGGATTGACAACCGGACAAAAAAACAGCATACATGTACCCTGGGCAAAGTCGGTTCAGGATGCTTTACAAATTGCTTTTAAGCGTCATGGAAAAAATGCAAAAATTGCTGTTATTCCAAAGGGCCCATATATACTCGCTGAAATAGAATAAATAAATATATTTAGACACCCGGGAACAAATTACCTTAAAAAAGCGTTATAATTATATAAAATTAATTATATATTTACAATTTTTTACAATTTTAAGTAACAAAATCGTTGTAAAAAAGCTTAAATATATGTAAATTCAATAAGTTAAATTGTTATATATCTTATAAAGATTCATTATGTTTTATTTATCATCCTTTTATTATAAATGTGTTGCAGGATGAAGGAGGTATATTTATATGTATAAATTAAATTCAATTGATGCGCTTGATGCATTGAAAATGTCGATACAATGCGAAACGGATATGAAAATATTTTATAACAAAGTTGCTTCATTAGTGAAAAATGATGATGCTGAAGCAATTCTAAAGGGATTGTCTGAAAAAGAAGAAAAAAACCGTTTAAAACTCATTAAAACATATAGCAAAACCAGCGGCAAAAAAATTCTGTATTTAAATCTGGGAAAAAAACATAAATTAACTTCGTTGATGAAATGTACCGATGATCCGAATGATGCGGTTCGAATTGTTAAAAAAAATGAAAAAGAATTAAAGAGTTTCTATTCCACGATCTCCAAACGATTAATAGAATCCGAATTACGGGCGCTGTTCAGGGACCTGGCGATGGAACGTGAACAACATTTGGCTTTATTGGAAGCTTCGTTTGTGGAACCGCTTAAATTGGATCAGGAAGAAGAAATGGAAAATGCCAATCAAGTGATCAACGAGGTGTCAAATTCCGATTGAACCCACCCTCATTTTATTGTTTTAACTATATAATATAATCTCTTTATTAAGGTTCGTACTTTAAGTGCGAACCTTTTTTTTGTCTCCTTTAATTTTCAGCATCTCAAGTCTCCTGTTAACGGAAGTTTAGGTAAAAAAAAGATTTTTATGTGTGTGTCTAACCGGTCACAAGACATACAACATACATTTATCATTCCTGTCGGATTTTCCTGTTTTGCTTCCTGATCCCAATAATATCGCACTTTCAGTGACTAATTGAGCTTGATATCTTTTTCCCTGAAAATTGAAAACTTGATTTTAATGTAAAAATAAGGTAATTTAAACTACATTATTTAATATCTAAAACGATTTAGAGAGGTATAAAGTAGAAATGAAATCTATATATATGGACCATCATGCAACAACTCCCATGGATAAAGAGGTTCTGGATGCCATGATGCCTTATCTAACCGATAATTTTGGTAATCCATCCAGTAATACACATGAATACGGACATATTGCGCGTCGGGCAGTCGAAGAGGCACGGAAAAAAATGGCCGATTTTATCGGAGCAAAATCCGCAGATGAAATCATATTTACCAGCGGCGCGACGGAAGCCGATAATCTTGCCCTTAAAGGGATTGCCTACAATCAAAAGGAAAAAAAAGGCCAAATAATCACAATACAAACAGAACATAAAGCTATTCTTGATACTGCAAAACGTTTGCAGCGTGAAGGCTATGAAACCGCTTTTGCAAAGATTGACGAACACGGCATTGTTGATCTTGATCATTTACGTCAGTTGATCAATCCGGATACTGTTCTTATATCCATACAAGCCGCCAACAGTGAAATCGGCACTATACAACCCGTTGCGGAAATCGGTAAAATTGCGCGTGATTTTAATATACCGTTTCATACCGATGCGGTTCAGGCGCTTGGGCGGCATGATATTCATGTTGAAAGAGACAATATCGATATGCTATCTATTTCCGGGCATAAGATATACGGGCCGAAAGGAATCGGCGCATTATATGTTAAAAAAGGAATAAGGCTTGTATCATTGATTGATGGCGGCGGACATGAAAGGGGAATGCGTTCAGGCACTTTAAATGTTCCGGGAATCGTGGGGCTCGGCAAAGCCGCCGAAATTGCACAACGGGACATGAAAACAGAAACGGAACGATTATTAAAATTACGTAACAAACTGGCAACAGGTATCGAGTCACGAATTGAGCAGGTAAAATTAAACGGACACCCGACCAAACGTTTACCGAATAATTTAAATTACAGTTTTGCTTTCGTTGAAGGTGAATCTCTCATCCTCGCCTGCCGGGGCGTGGCGCTTTCTTCCGGTTCGGCATGTACGTCCGCTTCACTGCAGTCTTCTTATGTATTGAAAGCGATTAACGTACCTGAATCCCTTGCTCATTGTTCGATACGTTTTGGTTTGGGTAAATGTAACACGGAAGAGCATATTGATTATCTGCTGGATTTGCTTGAAGAAAAAGTTAAAAAATTGCGGGAAATGTCTCCGTTGTACGATTTGGCCAGGGAGGGTATTGATATAGACAAACTCAATTGGACGAAACATTCCCACTAAATTTATTAAGGTGAATATTTATGGATGTATGGGATGATTATACAGAAAAAGTAATGGATCATTATGAAAACCCCCGTAATGTCGGTGTTGTAAAAGACGCAAACGGAACCGGTGTTGTTGGTAATCCGGCATGCGGCGATGTTATGAAACTTACAATACATGTTGAAGATGATATCATTACTGACGTTAAATTTAAAACATTCGGATGCGGCGCCGCAATTGCAACCAGTTCCATGGTTACGGAAATGGTAAAAGGGAAAAAAGTCTCCGAAGCGTTAACGATTTCCAATAAAGCCGTAGCGGAAGCGCTTGGCGGGCTGCCCAAAGTAAAACTTCATTGTTCAGTGCTGGCGGAGGATGCCCTCAAGGCTGCAATTGAAGATTATTATAAAAACCGTGATTCCAAATAAAAGAAGTATGAGGAGAATGTTCATGGGTGATCTTAAATTATTTTTGGTTTATCATCTTGGCGGACAGCCATGCTGTAATGTGCGGGTTGCATCTTCGCTGGAGGAAGCAATGACACAATGTCTGAATCACTCAGGCAAACCAAAACCAATTGACGCGGCGCAAAAAAATTGTAAAGTTGAGGAAGTTAAAGTTCAGGGTTACAAAATAACTATTGAAAAAATTTAGATTGTTGAATGAATTAATATTCGTGTGGAGACATAAATGAAGCCTTTACTAATAAACCAGGATTTATTCTGGATCGGATCTTTACATCCCGATCTCCGTGTTTTTGATATTATTATGGAAACCAAAAACGGGTCAACTTATAACAGTTATTTGATCAGGGACGAAAAAATTGCCGTAATTGATACGGTTAAGGAAAAATTTACACAGCAATATATTGATAATTTGACCGGTTTGATCGATCCGGCAAATATTGATTATATTATCGTTCAGCATAATGAACCCGACCATTCCGGCAGTTTGAGCGCCCTTTTGGATATTGCCGGGAATGCCAGGGTATATTGCGCAAAAGCGGCTGTCAAATATGTCAATAATATTGTAAATCGTGAAATCGATGTTACAGGAGTCGGCCTGAATGATACGTTGGATCTGGGCGTCCGTACTTTACGGTTTATTCCGGCGCCTTTTCTGCACTGGCCTGATACGATGATGACCTATCTGGAAACGGATAAAATCCTGTTTACCTGCGATGTTTTCGCAAGCCATTATTGTGACAGCAGGATGTTTAACGATCTTATCCCGAAAGATTTCTGGCCGGATTATAAATATTATTTTGATTACATTATGCGTCCTTTTAAAAAGAACGTTCAAAACGCACTTGCCAAGATTGATTCTCTGGAAATAAATTTGATCGCACCGTCTCACGGTCCAATGTTGCGGTCAAATCTCGATAAATATATAAAAGCGTATGATGAATGGTCCAGGCCGTTGCCCGCTAACCCGGTTCCCAAAATTCTTGTGTATTTTGCTAGCGCGCATGGAAACACGCAATTGATGGCGGAAAAGATCGCCGCCGGGGCCCGGGATGCCGGAGCTGATGTTGAGGTCAATGATGCATTCGATCTGGATATCACCAGCCAACTCGACAAGATCGAAGCTGCGGACGCATTGTTACTGGGTTCACCTACGTTGAACAACTCGGTCGCCAAGCCCGTCTGGGATATCCTGAACAGCCTGTTGACAATCGATATAAAGAAAAAGTTTGCCGCCAGTTTTGGCTCAATGGGGTGGAGCGGAGAAGCCGTACCTTTGCTGGATGAACGGCTAAAAGCCATGAAATTCAATGTGCCCCTGGACGGCCTGACCGCAGTACTTGTTCCCGGAAAAGAAGAACTGGACAAATGTTACGAGTTTGGTTCCAGGATTGCCAAATTGATAAAAGAAAAATCAAATGATTGATCCATTTATTTACCAATACCTGGTAATAATTAGAAAAAATTGAAAGGACTTTTGTGAAAAAATCTGATGAATATAAAGTGCTCGATCTGGGACTTGTCAGGCTGGTCAGCTTTATGGGAGGCGATGACGCCGTTGTACAGGCCGCCCGGGTTTCGTTCGGCAAGGGTGTGACCAACGACGAGCGGGATAAAAAACTTTTGTTTTATCTGATGGCCAACCGGCATGAAACTCCTTTTGAACATTCAGTTTTCAAGTTTCATATAAAATGTCCGATTTTCGTTGCCCGGCAGTGGTTTCGCCATAGAATGGCAAGTTATAATGAAATTTCCGGCCGCTATTCGGAAATGAAAGAGGAATTTTTTGTCCCCGAGACTTTGCGAACCCAAAAAACAAGAAACTATAAATATTCGATCCTTGAGGAAAATACGAATGTCGAATTAAAGGCCAGGCTCAGGGAACATTTTGATTCTTCATATAAACTGTATCATGAATTACTTGAACAGGGCGTCGCCAAAGAACACGCGCGTATTGTTCTGCCTCTTTCATTGTACACCCAATTTTACTGGACGATCAATGCGCGGGCTTTGATGAATTTTCTTTCACTGCGTATGGAAGAACATGCCCAATATGAAATTCGTCAATATGCGGAAATCATCAACGAACTGTTTAAGGAAAAAATGCCCTGGACCCAGGAGGCTTTTATGAAATATGTGGTAAATGAAGAAAAGTGGTCCGAAGATTGATAAATGATACATTGAATTTTGGTTAGTTTTAGATGAAAATACAGACACGCAAACCCCCCTGGTTAAAGATTAAACTTCCCGGTGAAGGACATTTTGCCAAAGTCAATGAAATTATCCGGAAGGAACAATTATACACCGTGTGCCAGAGCGCGCGTTGTCCTAATCTTGGCGAGTGCTGGAGCAGACAAACCGCGACGTTTATGATATTGGGAAATACCTGCACCAGAAATTGCCGGTTTTGCGCAGTAACATCAGGACAACCGGAGCCGGTGGACGTCAGGGAACCATCGCGCGTGGCAAATGCGGTAAAATCGTTAAATCTCAAATACGCCGTTGTAACATCCGTAACACGCGACGACCTGCCCGACGGCGGAGCTTTTTTATTTGCGGAAACCATTCGACAGATCAGAATAAAAAAACCGGATTGCCGGATCGAAGTGTTGATTCCTGATTTTAACGGCTCTGAAATGGCTTTACTCACCGTGCTAAAAGAGCAGCCCGACGTTTTAAATCATAATGTTGAAACTGTGCCCGGATTATACAGTAAAGTTCGTCCCCAGGCCGATTACCGGCAATCCCTTAAAGTTTTAAAAAGGGCCGCTGAATACGGCTCTAAAACAAAATCGGGTATAATGGTGGGAATTGGTGAGTCTGTTTCACAGGTTCATATTGTTATGAAAGATTTGCTGAATGTAAATTGTAAAATGCTGACGATCGGTCAATACCTGCAGCCTTCAAAGGCCCATGTACCGGTTGACCGTTATGTAACACCTGAAGAATTTGATGAGTTGAAACAGTACGGTCTGGAACTTGGTTTTGACCATGTTGAATCCGGTCCTCTGGTTAGAAGCTCTTATCATGCCGATGAGCAGTTTAACGGGAAGGACTGAGCATGATAAAAACGCCGGACAAATCCTATACCGAATGGTCGGTAATTGCCAGGCCGAAAGATGCAAACAGCATCGGTACAATTTTCGGCGGCCGGATTATGGACTGGATGGATATGACGGCCTCAATATGCGCCAGAAGACATTCAAATCTTAAAGTGTCAACTGTTGCCGTAGAAAATTTACATTTTGCTAAACCCCTAAAGGTCGGTCTGGTCATTAAAATTTGTGCGGTCATCAACAGAACATTTGGTTCTTCCATGGAAGTTAATGTCGATGTCTTTGGTGAAGATACCTATAATAATAATAAAAGTTTTAAAGCCGTAACGGCTCAATTCATCATCGCGGCTGTAGATGATTCGTACAGACCCGTAAAAGTCCCGGAGTTAAAGCCTGAGAGCGCCGAGCAAATAAAACGTTGGGAAGAAGCGGGGGAGAGACGTAATAAACGAAATGCAAAAGCATGAATTTTGTCAATTCGATGTTAACTAAAGAAAATGAATTTATGAACCGTGTAAAATTGAATAACTGTATAGCCTTTATTTTTAGGAAATAATAATATTTGAATGACAAATTTGTAAATATATTATACTATAATTGTTTAACGCATTAATTTATCGAAATACTAACCATTACTTGCGATTTGTATGTTTTTTGCATATATTATACTTTATTAGAAAGGGAGGTCATGGCGATTTTAGATGTAATCAAATACGGACATCCGACTCTGCGAAAAGTTGCCGAGCCGGTGAAACCGGACGAGATCGATAAACAATTTTTAAAAGATATGCTGGATACAATGCTGGCCGAAGACGGGGTAGGGTTGGCCGCAAACCAGGTTAATGTTTTGCAAAGGGTAATTGTTGTTACGGATTATGAACATACATATACTTTGCTCAATCCTGAAATCATTGCCTATAGCGAAAATATGGAAACCGGAAATGAAGGCTGTTTGAGTCTTCCCGGATTGCAGGCGCCCGTACCGCGTCATGAAAAAGTGGTGGTCAGGGCTTTGAATGAAAACGGAGAACAGGTCGAGATAAATGCAAAAGGTCTGTTAGCTATTGTGTTACAGCATGAAATAGATCATTTAAACGGAAAATTATATATTGATCGGGCCGATTTAACATCACTACAGTGGGTGGATAATGATCCGGAAAGCGGATTGCCCCTGAATAAGGATGCCCTTTTGGATGAAATTCAGGCCATTTATCATGAGCTTTTTCACCAAAACAAGAGTTCTGTTGTATTTGAATCACAAAGAAAAGAGTAATATTCATTTTAATTGTCCGGGAGGAGTTAATGGCAAAAGAAACTGTACGATACATTCGTAAACTATCCGGGGAGGAATCTAATGAGAGATATATTATGATTTTGGGCGATAGTTTGAAACTTTTTCCCAAGCCGGGCGTACCTTTTAAAATAAAATTTCAAAAAAAAGAATACGACACTCATATTAAAGTTGTCGATTGTTGGTGTATGGGACCAAAGAAACCGCATGTACACTATAGAATAGATTTAACACCCTTTATACAGGTTTTTAGGCCCCATTATGGTCAAACCGTAACACTTGAAAAAATTAAAGATAATTTATATGAACTGATATGATCGATTGACCAACGAATCATTTCAGTTTATGAAATAACTTTCCGTTATAATATTTCTTTTCCCGATCACGAATTAATTTGGAGCGGTAGAATGCAGGCAATTGTTTTGGCCGCCGGTTATGCAACGCGTTTATATCCCTTAACGGAACATCGTCCCAAACCTTTGCTGAAAATTGGCGATAAAACCATTTTAGAATACCTGTTGGAACAATTTAATGAATTACAGGTCATCAACAAGGTTTATATTATTACAAATGACAGGTTTTATAAAATTTTTACAGAATGGCTATCCGCGAATAAAAATTCTCTTGTTTGCAAAAGTACCGACATCGAGATCATCAACGACGGAACAACCAGTAATGAAACCCGGCTCGGCGCTATTGGCGATATACAATTTGTCTTAGACCATAGAGAGATTAAACAGGATTTATTGGTCGCTGCCGGTGATAATGTTTTTACAACGGACTTTAAAGCAATGTTGAATATGTTTCGGAGCAGAAATACCGATATATTCCTGGCCCACCCCGTAGAAAATATAGAAAAATTAAAAAGATCAGGCATTATGGAGCTTGATCGGAATTTTAGAATTATCGGTTTTGAAGAAAAACCCCCGGAACCAAAATCCAATTATGTGGCTCCGGCATTTTATATGTATAAATATTCGACATTAAATTTATTTTCCGACTATTTAACGAAGGGGAATAATCCCGATGCGCCGGGTAATTTTACTGCCTGGTTATATAAAAGAAAACCGGTTTATGCTTATGTTATGAAAGAGGATTATTATGATATCGGAACACTTGAAGCGTATAATATGGTTTGTGAAATATTTAAAAACCGTGACAATAATTAAATTTGTATAATTAAATTTGTATATTT
>JAFGSB010000130.1 GCA_016934825.1 Candidatus Zhuqueibacterota bacterium | reverse complement strand
ATCTATTCCTACGGCTGTAAACTGACCTTCGACTCCAATGTCCTGGAAGCGACCGGCGCGTCATCGGCAGGATCGCTGTCCGAAACATGGGGCGCGCCGACAGCCAGTACGGCCAGCGGTGAAATTCAGATCGGCGCCGCAGGATCATCCGCACTCGCCGGAAGCGGCGATCTCCTGTGGGTGAACTTTCATGTCAAGGGCGGTAACGGCACAAGCACGACCATTCATTTCGACAACTTTATGTTCAACGAGGGATCACCCGCCGCAACTACTGTGGACGGGCTGTTTACGGTGTCAGAGGGTAATGCGATAAATAAAGAAAATGAAATTCCAAAAGAATTTTCTATTTCTCAAAATTATCCGAATCCCTTTAATCCTTCGACAAAAATTAAATACAGTTTACCGCAAAATTCTCAAGTTAATATTACTATTTATAACATAAACGGAAAAGTTGTCGAAACGATTATAAATAATTTTCAAATGCAGGGTACTTATGAAATAAACTGGCAGGGAACCGATAATGAAAACCATAAAGTACCAAGCGGAATTTATTTTTACCGGATTGAAGCCGGACACTTTATAGAGATAAGAAAAATGACATTAGTAAAGTAGAATAATAATTATCTTAATATGATCTTGTAACCCTAAAAGTAAAAAAATTCATTTATCCAAAGTAAGGAATATTTATTATATTAAAATAATTATATTATTTTGGTTATTTGTAATTTTATAAAGTAAATTAAATGTACAGTATTTTTTGCTGAGGAGTAATACCGTGCGTGTGAATAACAGTACTTTATTAATTTTGATTCTCTGTGTATTTTTTGTTTTTAATTTGAGTGGGGCAAATGCGCAAAGCAATCAAAATCCGTCACAAGAAATCAAAAGTCTGGAAAATGATAGTGATCTTGTTGGATTTTGCGGATTTCATAAAAAGTATGAAATTTTCTTACAACAGGGATTAACAAGATCTGCATTATCAAAAGAAAAATTAATCAGTTTGGGGAAAATGGATACCGAAGGTAATATCATCGAGGATTATGTCGGACAGCAGGTTGACTTTTGGACCTGGAACTTTAAATATAGCACTGTGGAACAAATTCAGGCAACATGCAAAGCAGTTGGTTCGAATTGTTATATTTATGTCCATGATATCGAATCAATAAATCAAACTACAATAGATGCCATTAAAAATGAATTTGATTTACACATATATCCAACCGACAGAGCCCATTTTGGTAGCGAATGGAAACCCGGCATAGACGGCGATGATAAAGTGACCATTCTGATCTATAATATTAAAGATAATTATTATTATGGAAGCGGATCGTCTTATATTGCGGGCTATTTTGATCCTTATGATGAAACAACCAATTACCAGAGCAATCAAAGAGAAATGTTCTATATGGATTGTAATCCGGCAACTCCGGGCAGTAACCAATTTTACGGAACCCTGGCGCATGAATTTCAGCACATGATACATTTTAACGAAGACGGGAACGAAGAAACCTGGATAAATGAAGGATGTTCCGGCTACGCCGAATTTATATGCGGGTATGGCTGGAGAAAACCAAGCCACTTTTTTACCAGTCCCGATAATCAATTGACCCTGTGGAGTCAAACGTTGGATGATTATGAACAGACTTTTTTGTTCATATTATATTTATATGAAAAGTATGGCGGCGCCCCCTCAATCAAAGCTCTTGTTCAGGAATCTGCCAACGGGATATCGGGAGTCGAAATAGCTTTGAGTGGTCAGGGTTATTCAACACCCTTTAATAATATTTTTACGGATTGGATTGCCGCAAACTTTCTTGACGATACTTCGATTGGTACAGGTCAATATGGCTACAGTAATATTGATTTATCGTCATACCCGATATCGTTTGACAATTCACACGGTTCATATCCGGCCTCATCATCAGGTTCGGTTAACAAGTACGCATCGGATTATATCCAGTTTACAAATGGTGCCAGCGCAAGTTTTGACTATACCGGCCCTGTATCGGGATTACTGCTGAAACTGGGTTCAACGCAAAATGCCGTTGAAAGCATAACCGGCACAAAATCTGTCCCGGATTTTGGCAGTACATATTCTCAGATCGTTTTGGTTGCGCAGGCACACAACAGCAGCGGCGGTTATTCATATACCGTAACGACGCAAACATCCGAGGATAAAAACTTGCGTATTTATAGCGGAACGGGAGCGAATAATTCATTTACATACGACACTGCAAGCCATGTTTGCAGTTTTAATACCAGCGTGGAAAACAGCGGTTCCGAAACAGTGAATCATTTTTATGTCGGTTATTATTTATCGACTGATAATATTGTTGATCCTGGTGATTATCTTGTCACATCAGCGGATTATAGTAATTTGCCGGGTGGTCAGTATACAAATCTCACAGGTACGATCGATCTTGACAATTTTTCACTGGCGGAGTTGCCGGCCGGAACATATTATGCCGGGGTATATATTGACTATCTCGGTGAAGTCGATGAAACCGACGAGGATGATAACACATGGGTGGATACCGGCACAATTAACTGGACCGGTCCAAGTTCCCTGAAACCAAATCTGACCATATATACCGGATCGGGTTCAGATAACAGTTTTAGTTTCAATTCCTCGACAGGTGTAATTAATTTCAGTTCGTCAATTATAAATAACGGATCGGATAATTCCAGCAGCTTTCGAATCGGCTGGTATTTATCAATTGATCAAAATATTAATACAAGTGACAAATTGATAACTTCTGAATTTCTTGCCGGATTAAATAAAGATGCCAATATCAATATAACCGGCAGTAAAGATCTGGATGAAATCTGTGATCAAATACCTGTCGGCACATATTACGCCGGTGCGGTTATAGATTATAATGATCAAGTTGCCGAATCCAATGAGTTTGATAATGATCATGTGTGGACATCGCCAACCGTAACATGGAACGGCTGTGATCCGGGACAAACAATACAGGTGTCGATCGATCAGGATTTGACATGTGGATGTAATAACGGCGATACATTTGTCGCGGCAGTAAAAGTTGAGGATGTTACAGGAGAAGAAATATATGCGTATGGTTTTGATCTCTTATTCAACAGCGGCGATCTGGAAGTAACCGGAGTGAGTTCAGACGGAACCATCACTTCCGGGTGGGGAGCTCCAACCCAATATTCATCGACAGGTATGGTGACTATTGCCAGCGCAGGCTCATCTGTTTTATCAGGCAGCGGGACCCTGGTCAAAATCACTTTCAGGGCTGTTAAAAACCATACTGATGGTGAATTTGTCAATCTTAATTTCCAGAATTTCCTGTTTAACGAAGGTTCCCCGATTGTCAGTACATCAAACGGCAAAGTCACATTTTCATGCTCCTCCTCCCTTGTTTTGTCGGGATCTGCGAAATATTACACGGGTAGTCCCGAACTACAGGATGTAAAAATTGATATATCAGGCGGTTTAACAAATTCAGTTATGACTAACGCATCCGGCTTTTATGAATTTTCCAATCTGGTGAGCGGCGCAAATTACCAGTTAACCGCGTCAAAACCCAGAAATTCACAAACTGAAAGCGCCATTTCCACATTTGACGCTTCTTATGCCCTGCGCTTTTGGGCAAGTTTAATAACATTGAACGAAGAACAAAAAATAGCTGCGGATGTCAGCGGTAACGGTGAGATCACAGCATTTGACGCGTCGATCATTCTTCGTTATTATGTTGGTCAGGATGTATCACAGTATGAGGTCGCCAAATGGAAATTTGTCGTACCTCCGGTAACAAACTGGCTCAGTCCGACAACAATACGAAGTTATACATCACTGAGCAGCAGTCAAACGAACCAGAATTTTAACGGCATCCTGATTGGTGACATCACCGGAAATTATTCCGGCTCCATGCTGGCCAAAGCAGGAGACGGTACTGTTGTTCCTGGAGAGATGAGATCACTGACAGGTAATATGCTGGAACTGCCGATCCGTATAGAAGGCGTATCTTCGTACAGTGCGGTCGGTTTTGAACTGAAAATAAATAACAGTGCCCTTAAGGTCGAGAACGTTTCACTCGCAAGGGAAAATGAACAGGTGCTGTTGGCTTTTCATGAACAGAACGGTACGTTACGTGTCGCGGTTGCCGGCGCTGTTGAATTAAAAGATACCGACCTGCTGAATATTGTCTTTAAAAAGAAAACGGGCGCCAATAATAATGATATAAAAATTACGCTGATGAATTATGAAATCGACGCGAAACGTGTCGATTCACCGCAGGAATGGTTAGTTGCCGTTGAAAAGCTGCCGGAACAGTTCGACCTGAAACAGAACTATCCGAATCCATTCAACCCGTCGACAAAGATCTGTTATTCCGTTGCGGAAAAAAGTTCGATAAAACTTGTTATTTATAATACTATCGGGCAAAAGGTCCGCGAATTGGTAAATTTAACACAGATTGCGGGCAATTACGAAATTCTATGGGACGGCCGGGATGAAATCGGCAAAGAAGCGCCAAGCGGCATTTATATCGTTCAATTCGAAACGGACACTTTTAATAAAGCGGTCAAAATCGTTAAAACAAAATAAATATTATTATCAGTAATTCAATCCTTCTGCTTTCGGGCGGATTAAAGACCCGGAGCAGGAGGATTTTTTATATTCCGGTATGAGCAATGAGGTGAGAAAAAATATTAAATGACTTTTGGAATATTAATAATTTATTTGTGAAAAAAATTTTGTACCCAAAACGTTCGTTTTTACATCTTTCACTCAATTTAAAAAGATATATTACAATAAACTCATACAAGTGATTAACATTTGTACACTTTTCCAAATTATTTAATCTTCCTGGAACGGTGATGATTTCGGAACAGTAATAACGGGCCCCCTTTTCTATCAGTTTACATTATAATTCACAAACCAATTGAGGATCGACAAAACAGCAATTCGGTTTATATTAAAAGATATAATTATCGGTGTCCGGTTAACACAAACTCATATTTAACCGGGTAATTTATCTTTAAATAAGAGAATGATTTTATTATTAAATTAAACAACCACTCTTCAATAAGAATTACAGGAGAGCTGTATAATGTATAAGCAGTGGCTATTACCTCTTTTCATCTGGTTTTTTATAAGTTATTCAATCATCATCGCCGGTGAAGAGCAAGGTGTGCGGCCGCAGTACAAGATCGTTATCGGGGAGGACAGGTCCGTAAAGGTTTTTGATATGCAGGGGAATTTGATCGAAGATAAACCCGAGACGGGTGGTTCCGGGCATACACATACGGCTTTTGATAACAAAGAACAGATTTCATCCGAGAATACATCGAGAAAGGTCGATACAAAAATCACTTCATCAAATGTAAAAAAGTCAGTAGGCCGGGAGACCGCTGTAAAAGAAAATCAGAATTCGATGCCGGGAAACAATACTTTCACTTTTTATGATGGAATAAAAATACCGGACAGACAAAATTTACAGTTGCAAAAACAGGTTATCGGCAGCGGGAGTCGAATTGAAAATACCGCCGCTGCGCCAAACCTGATTATTTACCCCGCTTCGGACAGTAGCTGCTCTTACAACTCAACAACACACCAAATCACATTTAATATAGCTGTCGGCAACACAGGTGACGGTAATGCCGGTGTTTTCAGGGTGGGCTGGTATTTATCGACCGATAGTACAGTTGACACCGGCGATACATTACTTTTTTATAATTCAGTCAGTATGCTAAATGTCGGCAATTATACCAATACAAACGGCTTCATCGACCTGGTTACAGTCGGCAGTCTTTCTCCCGGGACCTATTACCCCGGTGTTATAATTGACTATTTGGGACAGGTGAGCGAGTCTAATGAAAATGATAATACCGGATACTGGGATTTACCGATAAACTGGTCACCCGGAGATCCCAATTTAACCCTTTATACCGGTACGGGATCGGATAACATCTATTCGTACGATACATCCACACATCTTTTAATACTTCACTGCAGTGTTGAAAATGACAGCCCGGACTCTGCCGGGGCATTTGGCGTAGGATGGTATTTGTCGGATAATACGATAATCTCTTCCACTGACATTTTTCTGGCGGACTATTCCGTTAACGGTCTCGCACCGGGAGCTTATGTGAATACCAGCCGTGGTAAAGACCTGGATGATTTTTCCTGCAGCGTGCTGCCGAGCGGCACTTATTATGTCGGTTTCCTGATAGATTATCAAAACACTGTAAGCGAGTCCGATGAAACTGATAATGACTGGTATTTTACAACACCTGTCAACTGGCAATGCGGAAAAGCCAATCTAACTGAATATACCGGTCCGGGCGCTAAAAACAATTTTTCTTATCTAACGTCTCATCACCGTTTGAATTTATCGTTCAGCATACAGAACAACGGCGACACCAACGCCGGTGGTTTTCGGGTAGGCTGGTATGTTTCCGGGAATACGATTATAACCACGGAAGATTATTTTGTCGACTCTTATTATGTCGGCAATCTGTCAAAAGGAGCATTTATTACGGCAACCGCATCCAAAGACCTTGACGGCTATTGCGGCGGTTCCGAACAGATTCCACCCGGAGAATATTATGTTGGTGTATTTATCGATGATCAATTTAATATTAATGAATTTGATGAAAATGACAACCGGTTTTATTTTACTACAACTATAAATTATATCGGCTGTTATGCCAATTTAACATTATATACGGACGCCGGTTCCAATAATACTTTCAGTTATGATGACACGAGCCATGTCATTACATTTCATACAAGTGTGGAAAATAATGGTAATGACACAGCCGGTGAATTCCGCATAGGATGGTATTTATCGGCCAATGACTCGATTACGACTTTTGATTATCTGATCACCACCGGTTATGTGAGCGGTTTAGCTGTCGGTTCCTTTGTTACCAAAACCAATTACAAAGACCTGGACGAATTTTGTGAAACAAACAATCCGATACCGCCGGATACATACTATGCCGGTTTTATTATTGATTATCAGGACGAGGTCGCGGAGGGTTATGAACATGATAACAATTACTATTGGTCCTCCCCGCTGGTGACATTTGGATGCGCATCTTCCGAAACATACAATATCAGCGGAACGATAACATATTATATGGACAATACAATTCCAATCGATAGTGTTACTGTCGACCTGATGGGCGATACAACTTTAACCGTCAATACAAATACTTCCGGTCATTACGAATTTATCAATATGCCGGCAGGTATTTGTTCCGTTTCAGTTTCCAAAATAAAAAACAACAGCCCGGAGGTTTCCATCTCTCCTTTCGATGCATCTTTCATCCTTCGGTATTACGTACACAGCATAACATTAACCGAGGGACAAAAAATCGCGGCGGACGCCAGTAATAATGCAGAAATCAGCCCCTTCGACGCCTCGATTATTCTTAGGTATGTGGTCGGTCTGGATATTTCAGCATTCGATATCGGTAATTGGAAATTTATCGTGCCCCCTGTAACGGACTGGCTCAGTCCGGTAACGACCCGCAGTTACACGCCGTTGAACAGCGATCAGGCCAACCAGAATTTTAACGGCATTCTTATCGGCGATGTCAGCGGTAATTACCCCGGCTCGATGCTGGCCAAAGCGGGTTACGGCACAGTCGTTCCGGGAGAAATAAAATCATTAACCGACAATATGCTGGAATTGCCGGTACGAATAAAAAGCGTTCCTTCATTCAGCTCGGTTGGTTTTGAACTGGAATTTGGTAAAGATTTGCTTCAGGTGGAAAACGTATCTCTAACGCGGGAGAACGAAAACATCATGCTTGCATTTCATGAGCAGAACGGCACGCTACGCATTGCTGTTGCGAGCGCTGACGAGATTAAAGATACCAATCTGCTGAACATCACCTTTAAAAAATTAGCCAAAATAAATATCAATAATACACATTTCCGGCTGATGAATTATGAAATAGACGGCAAACGGGTTGATTCGCCGCAGGAATGGAATGTCGCGGTTGAAGAAATTCCGGAACATTTCGATCTGAAGCAGAATTATCCGAACCCGTTTAATCCGTCGACAAATCTGAGTTATTCCGTTGCCGAAGGGTGTGAGGTTAAACTGGTCATTTATAATACGCTCGGACAAAAAGTCCGTGAATTGTTGAACACAACACAAAATGCGGGCAATTACAAAATAAACTGGGACGGCCGGGATGAAAACGGCAAACAAGCGCCCAGCGGGATTTATATTGTTCAATTTGAGTCGAAAAAATATAACAAAGCGGTTAAGATCATCAAAACAAAATAGTACTTGGAATATCATAATTTTCAGGGTTCTTTTGTGGTGAATTATATTGACGATTTTTCCCCGGAAGGACCCTTTTTTATGCTGTGAAAAAATGAAATGAATTATTAACTTGTATTGATTGTTCATCAAGTAAAAGGGAAAAAATTATGAGATTCTTTATAACGGGCGCAACGGGTTTTATCGGCGGCAGAATAACTGAAAAATTGATCAAAGCTGGACATGAAGTCAATGCATTAGTACGGGACCCGCAACAGGCACAATATTTGGTTTCAATGGGTGTTCACCTTTTCCGTGGGGATATTACCGATAAACAAAGTATGCGGGACGGTATACAAAACACTGACGGCGTGTTTCACATAGCGGGATGGTATAAAATCGGTACAAAGGACAAAGATAAGGGTTTTAAAATAAATGTGGACGGAACTAAAAATGTTCTTGAACTAATGAGAGAATATAACATCAAAAAGGGTGTTTATACAAGCACACTGGCCGTATTTTCGGACACCAAAGGTGAGATGGTCGATGAAAATTACCGATTTACCGGGCAACATCTCAGTGTATATGACCGCGCCAAATGGACCGCGCATTACGAGATTGCCGAACCGATGATGAAAGCGGGACTGCCCCTCGTTATAGTCCAGCCGGGAGTGGTTTACGGCCCGGGCGACACAAGTTCCGCAGGTGAAGCGATGGAAATGTACATAAAAGGGAAATTACCCATGCTGCCGAAACAAACCGCCTTTTGCTGGGCGCATGTGGACGACATTGCGGACGGACATATTCTGGCAATGGAGAAGGGTGAACCGGGACAAAGTTACATCATTGCCGGTCCGCCTTTTACAATGGAAGAGGCTTACGAACTGGCCGAAAAATTGACGGGCATTAAAGCGCCCAAACTACGTCTCTCCCCGGGAATGTTGAAATTTATGTCGGCGTTGATGAAAGGGATTGGCGCGGTAATTCCCCTCCCTCCCACCTATTCCGCCGAGGCATTGCGTGTTGTTGCCGGCGTCACCTATCTCGGAGATAACAGCAAAGCCAGGAAAGAATTGGGGTACAAAGTTAGGCCCCTGAAAGAAGGCTTGCGGGAAACGCTTGAATATTTAATCGAACAAAATAAAAAGAAAAAATGATCACAATATGTTAATCTTTAGGCGGCGTAAAATTAACGGTTTAAATAAAATATCGAAATTACCCGGAAAACTCACAGACTCTTCCCTGATTTTAACGATAACAGGCGGATTACTGATTCTTGTTATCACATTAATGCACTATGTGACTTCAACAACATTACATCCGGTTCATGAACTGTTAAAAGCGTCATATTTCCTGCCGATATTGATTTTTGCCTTTTTGTATGGTATAAAGGGCGGTTTTTTCTCGGCGCTTGTGATCACATTCCTTTACTTGCCTCACGTCATGTTCCAATGGGGAGGCAATTTTGTCATGAATATCAGCCGGTTCCTGATGATTTTATTATATCATGTTATCGGAAGTTTGACCGGATATTTATGGCAAAAAGAAAAACAGGAGAGCAAACGCCACCAGGATACGTCGGAAAGGCTGGCAAACTCGTTGCGGGAATTAAAACAGTCGACTGAAGAAAAAGAAATAATAGAAAGCCAGCTTCGAACAGCGGAACGTTTATCCACTCTGGGCGAGTTAACGGCAAGCCTGGCGCACGAAATTCGTAATCCGTTGGGATCAATCAGAGGCGCCGCGGAAATATTGCAGGATGATACAAAATCCGAGACCAATAAAAAATTTGTAAACATACTGCTTGAAGAGACAAAACGTCTGGACAGCGTCGTTACCAATTATCTAACTTTTGCAAAACCAAGAGAAACCCGAAAACAATTGGTATCGTTAAAAGATATGATAAATTCCACTATCTCATTACTTGGCGTTCAAATCAGAAAAAATAATTTAACGGTTGAAATAAATATAAACCCGGAAAATATACACATTAACTGTGATGAAAATCAAATCAGACAGGCGTTACTGAATATATTACTCAACGCCATTCAGGCAACACCGGCAAAGGGCAAAATCCTTATTGAATCCGGTATATATAATAAATATATTCAGATCAATATCATTGATTCGGGACCCGGTTTTACATGGGATGTGCTTTCACATCTTTTCGAGCCTTTTTATTCAACGAAAGAAAACGGCTCAGGACTGGGTTTGGCCATAACCAGACGAATTATTGAGAGTCATAACGGCAGAATTTATGCAAAAAATACGGAAAAAAACGGAGCGGCGATTACTATAGAGTTTAATATCGATAATGAAAAAATACAATTATAAATGTTTACTGGTTGATGATGATATTAACCTGAGTACCGTCATATCCCATCAATTGCAGGGTCTGGGATACATGGTTACTGTGGCAAACAGCGGAACGGAAGGAATTGATAAATTTAAAGCGGATTTTTTTGATTTCGCCCTGATCGATTTGCAAATGCCGGATATGAACGGGATGGAAGTATTGAATTTTATCCGCAGTTTTGATGAAAAGATCATTATCATCATAATTACCGCATACGGAACGGTTGAAAATGCGGTTCAGGCCTGTCAAAAAGGCGCCGATGATTATCTGACCAAACCCTTTGCCAGGGAACAACTTTTTTTCACGATTGAAAAAGCGCTTAAATTCAGACAGCTTGAAAAGGAAAATTTACGGCTATACTTTGAGCTGGAAGAAAAATATCAATTCGATAAGATAATTTCCAAAAATAAAAAAATGATTTCCCTGCTGGAAATCGCCGGGCGGGCGGCGCAAAGCGATGCCGGTGTTCTGATTACCGGAGAAAGCGGTACGGGTAAAGAATTACTGGCGCGCGCCATACATCACAATTCTCCGCGTAAAGATAAATCTTTCGTGACGGTCAATTGTCCGTCCATCCCTGAGACTCTCATTGAAAGCGAGCTGTTCGGACATGAAAAAGGGGCTTTTACGGGGGCGTTTCGGGACAAACCCGGTAAATTCGAAATCGCCGATAACGGAACGATATTCCTGGACGAAATCGGTGATCTGAAACCGGACCTGCAGGCCAAATTATTGCGTGTACTCCAGGAACAGGAATTTGAACGGGTCGGCGGGGTGAAACCGATAAAAGTAAATGTACGCATTATTGCGGCAACAAATCAGAATCTGGCGTCGCTTGTCCGGGAGAGGACATTCCGTGAAGACCTTTATTACCGGCTCAACGTTATTCCGTTACATATCCCTCCCCTGCGCGAACGAAAAGATGATATCGAAATACTCACCAAACATTTTGTTAATAAATATTCTGACCACGAATTAAAAATACATCCCCCATTCCTGCAAAAGCTGAAAGATTATCACTGGCCCGGAAATATTCGTGAACTGGAAAATATTTTACAACGAACAATTATTTTATGCAAGGATAATGAACTGCGGGAAGATTGCCTCGACCTGCAAATAACCGATAAAAATATATCATCTACAAATACGACCTCACCGATGAGTCTGGAAAATATTGAAAGACAGGCAATCATTGACGCCCTGAATGCCAATAACGGGAACCAGACCAAAGCGGCCAAACAACTCGAAATCCCCCGTCATACACTTATTTACAGAATGAAAAAACTGGGAATCTCCTGAATCATTCAAATTCTGATAATTTGATCATTCAACCTCACATGTCAATTTTATTTCACCATTTAAAAGTTCGATAATCATAATACCATCAACAATATTGTAGAATATTATACAATTAATGTAGAATATTATACAGTATTATGACCAACGTAAAACTTAAAGACATGAATAAATATCTATTTATATTTCACTTATATAAAATATTTATTGTGGTATAAACCTTGCCTAATATGAGTAAAAAACAAAATGGAAAAAATGTGAAAAACAAAAAAATAAAAATTTTATTGTTGTTAACAGGAATGACGGGATTTATTTTATTTTTCCCGGTCCGTATACAAACAAACAATTCGTGTATCGGAGAAAAACTGTCCCTTTTCACAAACAACAGAATCACATTAAATGAAGCACATTGTCAATTACCTCAACATTATATTGTCCCCTATGGAATTTTATGGTGGTTTAGTATTGTTGTGACCTTTTGGAATATAAAATTATTAACTCAAAATAAGAAAGTGAAAAAAAATGAAAATCCGGAAGAATCTGATTTTTAGTATTCTTTGTATTATTGTCCCGGCAGGTGTTGTTTTTGCACAGGATACAAATACCGAACAACTGAGCGGACTTATTGAACAGGCATTAAATAACAATCCAATGCTAAAAGCGGAAAACTATAAATACGAAGCCGCGGAAGAAGCGGTTCCGGGCGCAGGGGCTCTGCCCGATCCCCAGTTTACTTTTGGTTTGATGAATATGCCGGTGAACAGTTTTGAATTCAACCAGGAGCCCATGACGGGAAAACTGGTATCTGTCGTGCAGATGTTCCCTTTTCCCGGGAAATTGGGCCTGGCTACCGATATTGCGGAGTACAACGCAAAAATCGCCAGATATAAAAGTCTGGAAACACGTAATTATATCATTACCCGTGTTAAAACAGTTTACTATAATCTATATACGATTGACCGTGCCATCGAAACGGTTAAAACAAACCGGGAGTTCATGCGGCAGTTTGTCACTATTGCCGAAACCAAATATACGACAGGAACGGGATTACAGCAGGATGTATTGCGCTCGCAACTGGAATTATCCAAACTTGAAGACGATTTGATTTTGTGGGGGCAAAAAAGAAAAGCCGCAGAAGCCTTATTAAATTCTTTGTTGAATCGGGATCCCGATACACCCGTCCCGGTGACCGCAAAAGAAATTGTTTTTTATAACGAATACGTAACGGAATTAAACAATATCAATATTGAACAAACCAGGCCGCTGGCAAGAGTATGGCAGGAAATGTTAAATAAAGCGGAATCGTCAATAAAATTGGCCAAAAAAGACTACTGGCCGAATTTCACCCTGGGTGCCAGTTACAGCCAGCGGGATAATCTGAAAAGCGGCATGGTTATGTACGACTTTTTTTCCGCAACTGTTTCATTAAACGTACCCCTGTATATGGGAAGAAAACAAAAAACCAAAGTCCGGGAAAAGGAAATCAATCGGAATTCCGTCTATTCGGAATATGAAAATATAATCAATCAGATCAAAGCGGACAAAACTTCAATTCTGGCGGAATTGGATATGACTAAAAAACGAATACAACTTTATGAGGGTGGAATTTTATTACAGGCACAACAATCGCTGGATGCGGCTGTAACCGGCTACCAGGTAAATAAAGTTGATTTTTTAACATTAATCAATAACTGGACAATGTTACAGAATTATCAATTACAATTATATAAAGCATATGCGGATTACCGGAAATCCCTGGCGGAATTTGAACAAATAGTCGGCCGGGTCGGTATTCAATAACTTTTTTATTCTACAAAGGACGGAGTAAACAATGAAATCAAAATTAATCGCGGGATTATTTATTGGTTTGCTGATCGGAGCAGCCGCCGCATATTTTCTTTTACAGGAAAATACAAATGTGACATCTGAAACCGGGACAGCCAAACAACTGTATTCCTGTGGTATGCATCCTGAGGTCATTTCCGATAAACCCGGAAATTGTCCGATCTGCGGTATGAAACTGACCCCGATAAAAGGAAGCGGAACTGAGCATACAAAAACTGAAACAGGTGAAATATTATACTGGCGCGCGCCGATGGACCCCACGGAGATATATGATAAACCCGGAAAAAGTAAAATGGGTATGGATTTGATCCCGGTTCGTGAAGGCGAGGAAGCCGGGGGCGCCGGCAGCATCACTGTTGACGGCACAATTCAGCAAAACATGAATTTACGGACCGCGCCCGTAACAAAAAGGAATATTAACAGGATCATTCGCGCTTTTGGAAAAGTGACCTATGCCCAGGATAAACAGTATTCCGTTAATACAAAAATTAACGGTTGGATTGAAAAACTTTATGTCAATACCACCGGGCAGAGGGTAAAAAAAGGCGATCCGTTACTGGAAATATATTCACCGGAGCTCGTGTCGACGCAGGAAGAGTATTTACTGGCATTAAATAATTTTGAAAAATTATCCGAAAGCGGTTTTGAAAATGTAAAATCCGGCGCGGAAACGATGCTTGCCTCCGCGCGGAACAGGCTGGAATTCTGGGATATACCTGCGGATGAAATAACAAAGCTGGAGAACACAAAACAGGTAAAAAGGACCATCCTGCTTCGCGCGCCCGTTAACGGAATTGTTACCCATAAAGCAGTGGTTGAAGGCGATAAAGTCGCACCCGGTATGGACCTTTTTCATATATCCGATTTGAGTAAAATCTGGGTCGAAGCGACCGTCTACGAATCGGAATTGCTTTTAATAAAAGAAGGACAAAAAGCTTTGCTCGAACTGGACTATGTAAATAGCGACATATTAACGGGACAGGTGGACTTTATTTATCCATATCTTGACGAAAAATCCGGATCGGCTAATGTTCGTCTCGTATTTCCAAATCAGAATGAATTATTAAAACCGGATATGTTTGCGACGGTGCGGATTTTCAATCAATCGTTATCCAATGTACTTGCCGTTCCGTCGGAAGCGATTATCCGTTCCGGCAGCCGGAATATCGTATTTATAGCCAAAGCAAACGGGAAATTCGAACCGCGTGAAATCAAGATCGGCGCCGAGAGTGATGAAGGTTATGTACAGGTCGTTTCCGGTCTTTTTGAAAATGAAATTGTCGTAACATCGGGACAATTCCTGCTGGATTCGGAAAGCCGGACGCGCGAAGCGATCGCGAAAATGAGAACGGCGAACCGGCAAACCGAACATAGCCCGGCCGCCGAACCGGATACCACAATGCGGCATTCGCAAAATGGACATGAAGGTTATGAGCATGAAAAAGTCGAATCGTCTTTAACACAAAAATTCGAAGAAATGACAGATGCCCACATGACGGATTCACATAAAGAACACGTACATGAACTTTACGCCTGCCCGATGCACCCGGATTTTATCACCAGCGATCCGGAGGGACGGTGTCCGGTATGCGGGATGAAATTAACCGCCGTAAGTGAATTGGGCGACAAGGTCGATCTCGGGAAAGCGGAAATGTATACATGTCCCATGCATACTGACTTTGTAACGACCGATAAAAACGGCAAATGCCCGGTTTGCGGCATGAAACTGGAAAAAGTTAATTAAATATGAATATCGTAAAAATGATAAAATAAACAGGGAACGGATATAATCATGTTGGAAAAAATAATTGAATGGTCCGTTAATAACCGGATACTGGTTCTCATCGGGATGACCGTTATTATAGTTGCCGGTTTCTATTCGATCAAAAATACGCCGGTGGACGCGATCCCCGATTTGAGCGACGTACAGGTCATCATATACACCGAATTTGCCGGACAGGGACCGAATGTCGTTGAGGACCAGGTAACCTATCCCCTGACAACGGCCATGCTGTCGGTACCGTACGCCAAGGTTGTACGGGGTTATTCATTTTTCGGTTTTTCAATGGTATATATCATTTTTGAAGACGGAACCGATCTATACTGGGCCAGAAGCCGAGTGCTCGAATATCTCAACTTTGCGGCAAGCCGGCTGCCACAGGGCGTTACTCCGCAGCTCGGACCCGACGCCACGGGTGTCGGCTGGGTTTATGAATATATTCTGGACGGCGGGGACAGGTACGACCTGCAGCAATTACGCTCCATACAGGACTGGTATTTACGCTATGAACTGGCAAGCGTACCGGGAGTCAGCGAGGTTGCCAGCATCGGCGGATTTGTAAAGCAATACCAGGTGGAGGTCGATCCGCTTAAACTTCAGGCCTATAACATACCCATTCAAAAAGTTCGTATGGCAATCAAACGCAGCAATAACGACGTTGGCGGCCGGCTGATTGAAATGGGTGAAACCGAATTTATGGTACGTGGACTTGGATATATAAAGTCTGTCAATGACCTGAAGAATGTCCCGGTAGGCATGGGGCCAAACAATGCGCCCATATTATTAAAGGACATCGCCAATGTTCATATCGGGCCTGAACTGCGCCGCGGTATCGCCGAATGGAACGGCGAGGGTGAAACGGTGGGCGGAGTTGTCGTAATGCGTTACGGCGAAAATGCATTAAAAGTCATAGATCATGTCAAAGTCAAGCTGGAGCAGTTGAAAAAAGGTTTGCCGGAAGGCGTAACCATAAAAACGGCGTATGACCGGTCATCCCTGATCAAAAGGGCCATCGGCACCCTGAAGGAAAAACTGGTCGAAGAAAGTATCGTCGTGGCTCTGGTCATTATGGTTTTTCTTCTGCACCTGCGCAGTTCATTTGTGGCGATCTTTACCCTGCCCCTGGGAATTCTGTTGGCCTTTATCGTCATGCGGGCGCAAGGACTGAACGCCAATATCATGTCGCTCGGAGGAATTGCAATCGCGATCGGGGCAATGGTCGACGCGGTCATTGTGATGATAGAAAACGCGCATAAACATATGGAGCGTGAGACGCCCCGCAACGAAAAAGATCACTGGGAGTTGATTTTGAAAGCGTCCAAAGAAGTCGGTCCTTCTTTATTTTATTCCCTGTTGATTATTACACTGTCCTTCTTACCCGTATTTACACTGCAGCAGCAGGAAGGGCGGTTATTCAAGCCGCTGGCTTTCACAAAGACCTACGCCATGGCCGCCTCCGCCCTGCTGGCGATTACCATAGTACCGGTTTTAATGGGATACCTTATCCGGGGTAAAATCAAACCGGAAGACAAGCACCCGTTAAGCCGGGTATTGATCAGGTTATACCGGCCGGTCATTCATTTCGTGTTAAAACACAAAATCGGAACAATTCTGGTTGCTTTTTTAATTGTTCTTGCCAGCTTTTTCCCGTTAACACGGCTGGGCTCTGAATTTATGCCTCCTTTAAATGAAGGCGATTTACTATATATGCCGACCACATTGCCGGGCATATCCATTACCAAAGCCAAAGAACTGTTACAACAAACGGACAAGATCATCAAGACTTTTCCGGAAGTGGAATCGGTATTCGGTAAAATCGGCCGGGCGGAAACAGCAACAGACCCTGCGCCGCTGACAATGATCGAAACAACGATCACGCTGAAGGATAAAAAATTTTGGCGTAAAGATATGACAATTGACAAACTGATCGAGGAACTCAATAACGCCGTCCAGTTTCCCGGCTTGACCAATGCCTGGACCATGCCGATCAAAACAAGAATCGATATGTTAAGCACCGGCATAAAAACGCCGGTCGGCATCAAACTGATGGGGCCTGATTTGCAGACGCTGAGCGACCTGGGCGAGGAGATCGAAGCGGTCATTCGAACCGTTCCAGGGACCGCCAGTGTAATATCCGAGCGCGTAACCGGCGGAAATTATCTGGACTTTACGATAAACCGGGAAGCGGCCGCGCGGTACGGCCTTACCGTCGGCGATGTGCAGGATGTAATCATGTCGGCAATTGGCGGCATGAATGTCACGACAACCATGGAAGGGCTTGAAAGATACCCCGTTAACGTCCGGTACAGTCGTGAACTGCGCGACAACCTGGATGCCCTGAAGCGTGTTTTGATACCCACACCAACCGGAGCGCAGGTGCCGCTGGGACAGGTCGCGGACCTTGTAATCAAAAAAGGCGCGGCCGGAATCAAAAGTGAAAACGCCAGACGAACGGCATGGCTCTATGTGGATCTGAGAGATATTGATGTCGGCACATATGTGAAAAATGCCCAAAAAGTTGTGAATGACCGCATCCGCTTCCCCGCGGGTTACAGCATTGTCTGGAGTGGACAGTATGAATATATGCAGCGGGCCCAGGCACGATTAAAACTGGTTGTGCCGATAACTTTGATGATTATTTTTCTTTTGCTTTATTTTAATTTCAAAAACATCACCGAAGGCCTGATTATCATGCTTTCCCTGCCGTTTGCCCTGGTCGGCGGGGTATGGTTAATGTGGCTCAGCGGCTATAATACCAGTGTTGCCGTTGCGGTCGGCTTTATCGCGCTTGCGGGGATCGCCGCGGAAACAGGCGTTGTAATGTTATTGTATATCGACAACGCATATAAAGAAAAATTAAAATCAGGCAGGATGAACACTCTTGCCGATTTGCACGAGGCCGTCGTGCACGGCGCTGTTGAACGGGTACGGCCCAAATTGATGACCGTTATGACGACCATTATGGGATTGTTGCCCATCATGTGGAGTCATGGTACGGGTTCCCAGGTGATGAAAAGAATTGCCGCGCCCATGGTCGGCGGTTTAATTACATCCACAATATTAACTTTGATTGTTATACCGGCCATTTATTATTTATGGAAAGGAAAAGGATTGCAGGAACCGGTAAATCATTAATCCATAACTTTAAGTAACGAACAGTAATTGTTTAACAAGCAAGGAGAAACAAAATGAAAAATATCGTATCGTTTTTATTATTATTTACTATCGCCGCATTTGCCGGGGATAAAAAAGAACATAATCATTCAGATCATAACCCGGAAATGAAAATGCTCCAACACGAGCAGGATTCATCCAAACAAACCATAAGTCATGTAATGATTTCGTTACCGACGATTCAATGCGATAATTGCGTCAACACAATAGAAAATGCGGTTAATAATGTACAAGGCGTGGAATCCGTTAAGGTTGATCTGGAGAAAAAAAAGGCCCATATCAATTATGACGCCGATAAAGTTAAAACAGAGGATATTGAAAACGCCATTACGGCAAGCGGCTATGACGCCAACGACAGAAAACGCGACGAACAAGCGCATGATGCGTTACTGGCTTGCTGCCAGTCAAAAAGATAAATATTTAAGCTTTTCTGTAATGAATCCCCGGTGCCCGAATAGACCGGACACCGGGGAATGATAAATTTAAATTAAATCGGACAACTTTCTATAAATAAGCCCTCACCGTCTCTCCCGTTTTGGCAACGACCTCGCCTTCATACCAGTACTGAATTATACCGTGACCCAGCATGCCAACACAAATGTAATTTAAACCGACCGCACCGGCAACAACACCGGTTGCATGATGTCCGTCAATGTTCAGATTTTGATCGGCGACGATCCGAAAGTAATCGCCCAGCAGTTTTTCCCATTCCGCCCATTGGGTTAATTTGCCCTGTTGAGTCAATCCGTCGCGAATTTTGGTAAATTCCTTATAATCCGGGGAATCAAAATATTGTTCTGAACTATCATACATTGAAAAATCCAGGATCATCACCATAACCTGCTCAACGGATTCGGTATTCAGGTTCTTTTTCAAAGTGCTGTCATCCGGGAGAAGACTTTCCGCTATGTATAAACGTGATCCGTCATGGATTCCCGTTTCATCGCTTAATTGAATTGATATTGACGGAAGTTGTTCCGGTTCGGATGTCTGTTTATTACAGGCTCCCGCTAAAAACACCACCATTATTAGTAACAATATAAAAAATTTATTTAAATACATAGTTCCCTCCAAAGAAATAGATCATCAATTCTTATTAAAAATAATACCGGATACCGCCGTTCAGTTTAATTCCGGTTATACCGGTACTTTCACTGGCGTTTGTTATACTGCCGAAATAAAAGCGCAAACTGCCGTCCAAAAACAATTGTTCATTTATTTTCATACGGTACCCTCCGCCGAGACCAAACAGGGTCGCACCGCCGGTATTATATTGATTATTCCCATACAACTTTATATCAAGTAATCCGATAATCTGCCGGCCGTTTTGAGCGGGTAATAAAGCCTGACCGGATATTTCGAATTCGTTTCCGTTTCTGTTTTTCCTTTCTTTTTCAAAAGCATCGCCGATCCCCGTTTTATTTTTACCCTTGATTTTTTCACGCAGGAATACGAGCATATCAAAATTGGAAAACTTTATAAAAGCGGAAGTTTGCAACAACAACCGGCTACCGCTCTTGAAGATTTTCTCATCGTTGCCTTTATCGCTTTCATAAATGGTAAAAACGGCGTCGCCGGTAACCCGTGAATCTTTGCCGAAAAGAGTGATATTCCGCTCAGCGCCTGCTGTAAAAGTATATTCGTCGCCGGGCAGATAATCAAAATCAAAATCATTAAACGGTTTGTAATTATTCTTTTTCAAATAACTCAAACCGGCGCCGACGATATATTCACCGTATTCGAACGCGGTCGCGACACCGAGATTGATGTCCATTCCCTGCCCAAGGTTCGGAACTTTAAAATCAAAGGCATGAATCGTCAATGCGTTGGCAACATTAAATTCTTCCGCGTTGAGAGAGTTCTTACCGGTCGGTAAAACAATTCCGAAAGTATATAAAAACTTTTCATTCTCGGTTAAATAATGTCCCCTTATCCGGGTATCGGAAAGTCCGCCCAGGGAAAAACTTTCCCCTGAGCTCAGGGTCGATACGGCCGGTGAGGTAATTACATCGATACGCATGCGGTCTTGTACCGGGTAAATAAAAGTAATCGGCAGCGCAAACTGGGTAATTCTGTCATCTTTGGCTTTCCATGTTTCAAAACTCAAACCGGTTAAAGTATTCATTTGATCCTGTAAACGTGGCGTATAATCCTGACCCAATAAAATACCATAACAAATTAGCAAAGAAATAAACAATATGTTAATTTTTGTTTTCATAGTCATTTCCTCCCGAATTTAATAATTCGGTATATCCACTTTAATTTCGATATTGGCCGTATTGCCGAAGGTCGGTTGTGTTTGTTCCTGTGCCGGTTCCCTGGATTCCACTCCGGGTATAAAACCGACATCGATAAACTGCCCCGTATTTTGCAGTCGGTCAAACAGAGTCGGGGCCGGGATAGTGCCGGCGCCCGGAACATTTGGAAAACCGGTATCCGTTAACTGTCCGGCAGATATTTCCGGTTCAGCGGCAGGCGGAGGAGTCGTAGCCGCCTCCGGGGCCGGTGTTGTAAACTGGCCCAACTGATTATCGGCAAGCTGGACCAGCTCGGACATGGGCTGCAGTTCCGTACCAAGATCGGAGAACTGTTCGCTTTTTTGTCTGGCCATTTCGAAACCCGGGTCCAGTTCCACGGCTTTGTTGAATTCCCGGCCGGCCTCGTCCATCATGCCGCGGTCGGAATAATCCAACCCGTTGCAATAGGCGATAAACGCGAGCAGGTTTTCCGTTGGCACGATACGGATATTGTCGATTTCCTCCTGTGTGAGAGTGATACCCATATTATTAATGATCTCAAAAACCAGGTCTTTTTCCAGTTTAAAAAAATTATTCAAATCTCCGGTAACCATACTGCCGGAAAATTTTTCGGTTTTGACTTCGGAAATGCCCGCATCAATGCGGAATTGTTCATCGGCCAGATCGATATACGCGCCGTTAACAATTTTTGCCGTGCCCAGCAATTTACCGACGCGCGGGGCGGTACCGGCATCCACGAGACCGGTCATACCGAGCCCGATTTCTTCAAGACATTTTTGCAGTTTTAAACGTTCAACAACTGCGAGTTTTTCAGCTTTTGACAGATCGGTAATTAACAGATCGGCCAGACCCTTCTGCAGTGGTATTAAATTGGAATCCGAGCCCATATACTTGAAATAAACCACGGCAATTGTATTATTCTGTATAGTCGATACATCAATCGCCGCTTCATTTTTGACGGCTTTTATCACTTCCTGCTGCATCTTTGCATACAGTAATTTCCGCAACCGTCTTTCCAGATCACGCCGTAAAGATGATGTTTTACTGACCTGATTATAGCGGCGGTACATTTCAATAGCATTGTCCGTGTCCCCTGTAATCTCATAAGCCGTGCCAATGTAAAACAATGCTTTACCGTTTTCCGGTTCCTTATCCAGCACCTGTTGTAAAATTTCGATTGATTTTTCAAAATCTCTGTTTTGATAATAAGCCAGTCCGAGATTTTCCAAAATTTTAACATCTTTAGGATTTTTTTCATGGGCAAGGGACAGATTTTTGATCGCCTCTTCATAATTCTTATTATTCATGGCGTTTTCATCTCTTTGATAACCCGTTGTTGCACACCCGGAAATAAGAAGAAAGAAAACAAAGATATAAATAACGAAAGGATAAAATCTTCTTGGCATAAACTCTCTCCTCTTAAATAATTAAAAATAATTAGATTATTTGTTCTTAAAGCTTAGATATCACATGTGCTAAAATATATCTATTGTTATGATTTTCTTTAAATAATAAACAGGTACTATAATTTAATTCTTCCGCTTTAAATTGAAATCAATATTTTATTTTTAGTGAACAGAAAAGACGGTAAGTTGCGATCTGTAGAAATCGTTCGTGGTAAACTATTACTTTTTTATAATTACCGTTTCATTTTTATTATTAATAATGAGAGCGGCAATGACACCAGGTACCCAGCCGCACACTGTTAATAGTGTAGTAATCAGAATACTTCCGCAGCCCTTATCCAGGACGGCCAGAGGTGGAAATAAAATGCATAATAACACTCGGAAAAATCCCATTTTTCATCTCCATTGTGGAATAGTTTTTTCAATGATTTACGGACTTTACCGGTTAATGTTTCATTCTACTGGTACATAACTTAAAGATGAAAAAACCAACTTAACAATGATTTAAATTATATCAAATAAACACAAATTTCAAGTAAAAAAAAATATATTTTTTTCATGCATTAAATTATGGCATGAAAAATGCAAGATAATAATCAAAAAATTGATAAATAAATATACAATTTAATTAAATTCAATAAAAACAAAGTAAATATAGACAATAAAAAAAATCACCATGACAAAATTGTATACCTATTTGTCAATTACAAATAAAATTTGACCCATATACAACACACAAACACAAAAAGCCGGACATACTCCCCGGTACTGGTGACCCCCCTAAACCGGTACTTAATGTCCGGCTTTTTATTTATCACCGGTTGCGGACCGGCCATGACTTCAACTCTCGCTTTTGAACACACTAAAAACAACACTTTTTATATATCCCTCATCGTCCTGAATGGTTAGTTTATGTTTACCCGGAAGAATATCTATTGTGTACTGGTGAATATTTATGGTTTCGCCCAGAAATTTTCCGTCGATGAACCAGAATAACTGAGACGATGGGTGCTGGTGCCTGGCGGATAAAACAATTTTTTCATAACCGCCGTCCAGATCACGGGGAACTAAAATTTTTATTCCATTCACAGGGTATACAATTTCCAGCCTGTTTTCCGCCATTTCATTGGGGCAGTTTTCGGTATGCGGCGGGATTTCATCAACTTTTTTCCCGCTTAACTGCATGATCTCTTTTACCAGGGGCGGAACAATGAACAGGTTAACATTGGTTATATCCGCGTTTTTCCAGCATAATGAACAAACAGAATGACCGGTTTTCTTGTCCACTATAAATTTCCGATGGAACGGACAGATACCGGGTTTCCAGGAATCGCGGGGACGTTCCTGTTTATTTTTTTGCGGACAATTTGGTCCTGCGGGGAAACCGCTTTCCGCGCAGCAATCAACCCTCACCAGGTCGTCAACGGGTTTGTCAAACCACATTTTTTCGTTTCTGCGGGTCAGAGTATTAAATAAAGTAAATAATAACGGTGCGGCCGATTTGGCACCGCCGATTGAGGCATTACCCTCGCCGGTGAAATTACCGACCCAAACGCCAATAGTCCATTGTTTGTTTACCCCAATAGCCCAGCCGTCCTTTTGACCGTAACTTGTGCCTGTTTTCCATGCAACCGGAACCTGGTTATTAAAATATGACCAGTAATATTCCGAACCGGGTCTCGCCAGTTGGCGTAATGAATTAAGAACAAGCCACGCGCTTCCCCGGCTGAATAACCGGTTGTTGTTACCAGAGCCCGGGTCTGATTTATTTTGCTCCGTAAATTGCAATTCCCGTATTACACCCATATTCCCGAGACTGGCGTAAAGCATGGTCAGTTCCCGGAGGTCTGCTTCGGCACCGCCAAGAATCAGTGATAAACCATAGCCGTCCGGACTACGAAATAAATTTTGAAATCCGGCCTGAACCAAAAAATCATAAAAATCTTTTACTCCGTACTCATTCAACAGCCTGACCGCCGGAACATTGAGAGATTTGATCAGCATATCCTCTAAAGAAACAAGTCCGTTAAAGGTCTTTGTCGCATTTTGCGGCGAAAATGTCCCGTAATATGTGGGAACATCTTTTATCAAAGAGCGGATCGTATAAGGGCCTCTGTCCAGCGCTTTTGCGGCGAGAAACGGTTTTAACAGGCTGCCGGTGGACCTGGGCGCTAAAATACCGTCCACCTGACCGCCGTTATCGAAATCGTTAAAATTCTGAGAACCGATATACGCCCTGATCTTACCGGTTTCCGTTTCAACGACAAGCACGGACAGATTCGTAACTCCAAGACTTTTCAGGTACCGATGCTCGGCAAAAGCCGCATTTTTCACTTGTTTCTGAATATAATAATCAAGTGTTGTTAAAATTCTTTTACCGGCAGTCTGATGATTCGCCGCAAAATATGAAAAATGAGGCGCCTCAAACGGTAACGACTTTTTCATTTCGGGTAACGGTTCATTACAGGAAATGTCCAGGGAGATTTTATCGAAACATCCGTTTTGGTAGAGTTTTTTCAAAAGCAGGTTCCGTTTGAGGATGAGTTTTTCCCTTTCCCGGCCGATGTTGAGCAGTGACGGAGAATTGGGCAGCACCGCAAATAAAGCGGCTTCCGCCCATGTAATTTCCTCAACCGGTTTGCCGAAATAATGATAAGAAGCGGCCTGAATCCCGACAATATTTCCGCCCATCGGTACATGAGCCGCGTAAAGCCTGAGAATGTGTTGTTTGGAAAAATGAACGGAATACTTTAAAGCGACAAAACATTCAATCAGTTTATTGAAATACGTACGCGGCTTCGGATTCGCAAGACGGCATACCTGCATGGTGATGGTGCTCCCCCCTCTCTTTCTTTCACCGGAAATCAGGTTGGTGAAAAAAGCGTTCATCAGCGCAAGCGGATCAAAGCCTGGGTGTTTATAAAACCGTTTGTCCTCAAAAGTAATCAGCGCGGTGATATATTTATCCGGAAGCTGAATATTTTTATACGGAAACCGGTACTGTTCATCCGTTGTCAGAAATGCCCGTAATAATCTGCCGTTAGTATCAAAAACAAGTGTGGAATAATCATCCTGAAAGACCGGGCCAACCGGACTGAACATCCAGTAAAAATATATATCGGCAACCAGAATAACCGGTATCATGATTTTATATTTTAAAGATAATTTTAAAATATTCATCTATTTTACCGACACCTGTCCGCCTTCTATTCTCGCATAATATTCCGGTGAATACATCGCTTCAACCGCAACGGGCGGAAGATGGAATGTCCCTTTAAAAGTAGGGTTGATATTAACGGCAAAGCTCACCTGTCTGCCGGAATAAAGATCAAAAAACCAGTTCACGCGGTCATCCCGGATATCCATATATTCACCGCTCGTCACGTTCATTTTGCGGATCCAGTCCGGCAGGTCGGCGCCCGTCAGCCGGGTGTTGATGATCTCCCATCCGGCCGGAAAAACGCTGGTCAGAGCCAGTTCTTCAAGATGTCCGCCATATATATTTTTCACGGTATAAACAACCCAAAAAGACTGACCCTGATCCTGGACTTCCATTTCAACCGGATATCCGAGCTGATTATAAAATGTCCGGGTCAATTCAATACCCTGGTTTTCGGTTTTTATCCTGCTTTCCAGGGGAATCCCCTCGCGATATAATGTTACGAATAACGGTTCGCTATTTTCCGTGGATATGGTTATCTCTTTGTCCCACATGCCGGTAACATCCATAGTATTCTGGTAACCGGACAATTCAATGGTTAAATCTTTTTCGCCGGCAATTTTTACTTTAAACTTAACCATCCCTCCCGTTCCCGGCATGTCTTTGTAATAAGAACTGATACCCAGTAACGCCATCGCGGTTTCCTGGGTGGAATACCAGCCCCTTTTGGAAAAAGAATCCATCACATTCTTCAGGATCAGGGTTGCCGTTTTATTGTCTTCCATCTTTTTACACAGGTATAACATCATGGCGCGGTCCCGCAATGCCGAACCATAAGTACCGCTTAATTCACGGTAGCCTGGTATTTCGGCAGTGGTCCGGTCGATGGCGGTTGCCGCGTCTTTTTGACCGCTAATATAATAGGCGGCTGCCAGTAATTTTCGGGACAACGGATCCAGCTTGTTCAAATAATTCTCCCTTACCAGATTCATGGCACCCATATCGGGACTACCTGCCAGCGCCAATAAAAATAACCGGTATGTCTGGTAACGATGGTTATCGGTATTAACTCGTTTCGCATTATCTTTTGCGTCGTTCAGCCAGTGTTTATACAGATCATCAGGTACATAATAACCTTTATCCTTTGCCTCGAGCAGGAAATGCCCGGTATAACTGGTTCCCCAGTCGCTGTATTCGGAACGGGAAAATCTTGAAACCGGCCAGTAAGAAAATCCGCTTTGATATTGGAAATTGGTTAATTTTTTGATCGCTTCATTGATATGATCCGTAACTTCCTGTTTCTGGTAATCGCGAAGATCGATCAGGCTGTTCAAAAAGAGCTGTGGAAACGCGGATGAAACAGTCTGTTCTATGCAGCCATAGGGATAACGAATGAGGTATCGCAGTCGTTCATCGAGCTGTAAATCAGGAAGCCGGGAGAATACAATCCGGGCGGAGTTGGTGCCTTCCAGTCCAAACTTTTTCGGCACAACGGTGACAGACTGACCTTTTAAAACCATGGTATCGGTCACATCTGTATAAAACGGATTTTGGCTCGATACGGGTAAATGTACCGTGTAATCCGCCTTGAAAGGCCCGGATGTCGCTTCAACCCTGATGGTATCGGCGCCGACGGCATTCCCTGTCTGTACCATAAATAAGGTGTCCTTTTCTCCGGGTTTCGAGAACGGAACTTTAATTGTTTTAGCGCCGACAGCTTTTAAATTTGCGGATAAATTTAGTGACAGGTTCACACTTTTAATCGCATCGTCCATAGAAAATACGGAAACGGGCACGGCAAACGTATCACCGGGCCGTGTTACCCGCGGTATCGTCGGCAAAACCATCAACTCCTGTTTGACCGGTATGGTTTCTTCAAGTGAAACATAGCTGTTACCGGCGGCGCCTATGACCATGACACGTACGGAGCCGATATAATTCGGCATCGTGAACCGGGTCTCAACCGTCTCACCGGGTTTTATGGTTACGGGTTCGTGATACAGAACAACAGGAATAAAACGTTTCACACCGGTCTGGTCAAGACGTTTCAGGCGGCCTTCTTCTAATTCATCACCGCCGATTGTAAAATATTTATCAATATCCGGATACAGAATGCCGATGATCTCATCATAATTATCAAGCGTTTTAACTGCCAGCATGATCTTTTGAAAAAAGAAATTCCATGGAGAAGGCGTTTCAAACGCGGTCAGATCCAACAATCCTTCATCTACAACAGCAATAGTATAACTCGCTTTTTG
The DNA here is from genome assembly GCA_016934825.1 of Candidatus Zhuqueibacterota bacterium. GTDB lineage: Bacteria > Zhuqueibacterota > Zhuqueibacteria > Residuimicrobiales > Krinioviventaceae > Fontivivens. The sequence goes on along the minus strand of JAFGSB010000130.1, from coordinate 22,297 downwards.
GGAAGCTTCCGATGTCACTTTAACGCTGAAATCCTGTCCGGGGCGTAATTCGGCCGGAACCGATAAAGCGAGCGGCAAATGTGTTGAACTGTCTTCAACATATAAAGTTTTTACACCATACAAGCGCATGGGAAGATCGTTGGTATTCTGATTATGGGGCTGGACCAGGAATACCGATGCGTAACAATTCGGTATCATCTTATCCGTAACGGGAATATCAAAAGTGATATGATTGCCGGAGATCCTTTTCCACTCCCGATGTAAAATTTTATCCCCTTTTTCAAGACACAGAACCACCATCCCTTCTCCGGGGGTGTCAAAAGAAAGTTGTGCGTTGTCACCAATTTGGTAAACATTTTTATCGGAATAAATCTCAAGGTAATTTCTTTCTTTAACCCCTTCGGTAATTGCGACTCTTCCCCATTGAGACACATAAAAGAAAAATCCCGAAGTATGCCCGGACGACAAATCGGTAATCTCTATATAATGTCTTCCATAATCCTCGATCGTGATGTTATAATTAACCGGTTTTGTGTTCGATGTTAAATCGGACTTTTCGATCAGAAATGTAGATTTCGATCTTTTAAAATCACGCTGGTCCCTCCTGTCGTAATGCCACCACCAGTGGTCCCTCTCAACATACCATTCTATTTGCACATGTTCACCTGATACGGGATCCCCGGCCTGGTCGACAACTATGACCGGTATATTATATTTCTCACCAAAACGTGCGGTACCGTTACTAAAAATATTCCCAACCCCGACAAAAGCCGTAAACGGTGAAATTGTGATATTTTTATAATTCTCTGTAAAACTGCCTCCCTTTTCGTACACGGTGGTGTGCAGCATTCCTCTAACAAGCCCGTTGGCGTTTTTTAAATTATCCATGGAATAATTTATCTCGGCCTGACCGTCTTCATTCAGGTTTCCCTCATATACCCGAAAATCCATCGGTGAAAAGTATTTTAAAGGCGTACTGAAAGTGAACTCACTAAATTTTGGGACGATGAACTCTTTATGTGAAAGTTCAAGCCGTACATTTGTTTTAAGGTTTGCGGCCGGGGCTCCGAAAAGATAATTTGAGGTGATTGTTCCATGCAGCGTATTATCAGGCGCGGATATACGTTCGGGAACATCCGCAACAATTTTCAACCGGTTCGGTTTGACCGTTTCAACTTTCAGGGTTTTGGTAAAGGTTTGATCCGCGATTTTCAGAAAAGCCATCCAGTTGCCGGTTGGGTCCGTTAAATCCGTCGGTACGGAGAAAAATACATGGCCGTTAAACCCGCATTTTGTTTTCGCTTCAAGAACGTTTTGATCCCTGGCATTCTTAATAGTCAACAGAACCGGCTGGTCTTCAGAGGGGGATTTTGAGTTCATTCGAATGATCGCCGACAGGTATATGGTATCTCCCGGGCGATGAACACCCCTGTCAGTGTATATAAATGCATTGACACCCTTAACCTCACCCGCATAACCGGCTATATCGAAATTATTCAATTCCCATTGATGATGATTCAGTTTTATGAGGGCAATACCGGCATTGTCCCTGCCGAATATATAGGACCCATCTTCCGTAAAAAAAGCATAACCATTACTGTTGGTGATTTTCGATTCCATCAATTTATTCTGATAATTGTATAATTCCAGTTTAAGGCCGGACATGGGTTTCGCAGTGAGAATATTTGCCGCAAACACATGAATACCGTCGCCGGCTTTTTTCACGGTCAAACCGATATCGGAGGAAATGAGCAGCTTGTTCATATCCCCGCGGGAATAATAATATCCTGACCTGCAGGGATCCGAATAATAATCACCCCCCGCAAAATACAGATCATTCTCGCCAAGCTGATTGCGATTACTGACGGGTTTACCTGTGAGATCGTTCTGGTCGAAAGTCAGATTGACCACAAATACGGAATTCCGCTTATTCTGAAAAACCGGTCCCAGATTCAACTCTGTTTTTATCCATTTATTTTTAATGCTGCTAATATCGATCCTGTTTTCATATATAATCTCCGCAACCCGGTCAAGATCCCGGTATCCCCGGTAGTAATAATAATCGGATGAAAAATCGTTGCTGTTATCTTCAATTACATTATCCTGAATAAAAAAGCCGATATTTTGCGGATAAATCTCGTAGACCTTAACAAGTACCCTGGCAATATTGACCGATTTGAATTGCAGTTTAAAATCATTGGATGTCGGTAAATACACACCTTCGGAAAGCCAGTTTAATTCAGGTTTGATATTATTCAGATAAAATTTTTCCGAATAATCATCGACAAGTTCGGTGCCGTACACAGAGGGAAAACCCTTTGCGATATTGATGGTATACTCTTTTCCGGGCTGGAATTGTCCTTCAACGGTTAAATATTTTCCCTTAACTTTTGTTACAAACTCAATATCAGGCGAAATGGTAACAAAGCCGGACAGGTCCATGTTTTCCCTGACCGGATCGCTGAAACGAATTCCATACGTGTACACATCTGCCGCGGGATCGCTCATATCCATGTGGGCCAGAACACGGAAAACATTGATTCCGGGTAAGATAACTTTTTGCTGCCAGGGTTTGTTATTGGCCGTATATTTGCCGGGCAAATTGAAAGTAAATCCCTTGCCGTTCTTTTCTCTTTTAACCGAACTGGATTGAACGAGAAGAATATTGGCTTTCGAACTCTGACTTATTTCAAGTTTCAGCCTACCGTCGGGACCTCTTGCTTCAAGATCATTTTTCACGCTGTTTAAATCTACCGGTTGTGAAAATTTAATCTGTCCTTCATACCTGACTTTATTTTTTTCATCCGGCATGGCGACAAAATCACCTGCAAGTCCGATAACTTCCTGTTCGGCAACTTTGAATGTGAAGGTAAAATCATTCACATTTTTTTGTTCACCAAGAGCGGCTTTACCGTTCAAAGTGACCTTGATCGTTTTTCCCGGCGGTAAAAGCTCTACGGGTTTGAAGATTAAAACTTTTTGACTTGTCCATTGCGCATCTCCCCGTATGGCCGGTTCAAAAGATAAAGGATCTTTGTCCAGTTTTATACCGATAAAATGCGCCGGTACAACAGGTTCTTTAAATTCAAATTCAAGGGTCGATGAGGAAGACAACAGGGATGCGGGATAATGGATCAGGGCTTTGTTTAAATCCAGTTTCTCGGTCTGGAATTGGGGTGTTTCCGGCGAAACCTGTTCACTGCCGGGTTTCCGCTGGCAGGCACAAATTGATACAACTATCAACAGATAAATTATCTTTTTCATTGATAATCCCTTAATATTAATTAATATTTATGTTTTTTTAAAGAACACCGATTCCATCCGTTAATCAGATTAAATAACAGTAAAACAAAATTTTTTACATTTTTTTGATGTTTAATTTGGCGCTTTTTTCATAAAATATCTTATCCGGCGCGACGGCTCCACCGGATACGATGAAGGTCATGGCTTCATCAACAGACCAGTTGGTCGATACGAGTTTTTCGATAGGAACGATTTCAAGGTAGCCTGAAGTCGGATTGGGAGTTGTGGGCACATAAACGGCTGCCAGTTTTCGTCCGGTGGTTTCGTCCTCAAAGGTTCTGGTTACAAAACCGACAACTTTCATTTCTTTATGGGGAAATTCAATTAAAACAACCCTCTGGATGCCGTCCGGTTTTCTTTCCAGGGAGAGAATCAGTTTCTTGGAAGCGCCGTAAATCGTTTTCACAAAGGGAATTTGATCCATTAACCTGTCAAACCATGAAATAAGTCGTTTGCCAATAACACGCGTTGCGATAAAACCCAAGACAAAAAGAAAAAAGACAACCAAAATAATGGCGATAGTCGTTCCGAACCAGGGTTGTAACAACCATTGTGACAATCCGGGAAAATACGGATGGATAATAACCGCCGACGCTTTTACGATCGGTTGTCCCACATTTAGAATAATATCCAGTAAAAATTTTACGATAAAAAAAGTAATGCCGATGGGTATAATCGTCAGTGCGCCGGTTAATAAATATCGCTTTACCGCACTTGTAAATGTGGTTTTTTGTCTCAAGGACATTAAAACCTCCTGTAAAAAAGAACGCGGAAATAATAAAAGTTAAAATGGATAGCCCCCGCTACCCAGTTTTACAAAAAGTATTAGAATTTTTAAATGTAAAAAAGTTTTGTGTAAATAAAAATAATAATAAAGTGAAAAACTTCAATTTTACCCTGGGCGATATTTCGAATTGATTACGAAAATTCAGTACAGACAGAGTTTCTTTACGGGAATGCCGTAATATCCAGTGTTAAACGGCTTGACAATCAATACAAGCTTTGGATAAAATAAAGAAATAAAATAACCACAAACGAAAATCCTTTTACTTTTCCTCCGCCGTCTCCTGGACCTGAGGCAGGAGTATGATCTCAATGCGACGGTTCTGGCTTTTACCTTCAGCCGTTTCATTGCTGGCAACGGGATGAAATTCTGCCAATCCGACAGCTTCGAGTCGTACCGGATCGATTTCTACCTTATCCTGCAGGAAACGGACGACATTGGTGGCCCTTGCGTTGGACAATTCCCAGTTGGTCGGGTATTTTTGTATTAATTTTGAACTGATCGGCACATTGTCCGTATGTCCTTCAACACGAATTATTTTGTTTTTTGTATTTTTTAATACGTTTCCCACCCGTTCAAGCACTTCAATGCCTTCCGGGGTTACTGACGCTTCACCGGACGGAAACAGGATTTTGTCTACCATACTGACCGAAAGTCTGTCGGCCATGCGGGTAATTTTTATTTTTCCGTCTTCAATTTCCTGTTTCATATCCTGAACCAGTTCATCATAAGTGCCTTTTAATTTTGAGATTTCTTCTTCCTTTTCCCGGGATATTTCAGAAATTTTTTGTTCCAGTTCACTGACAACGGCAGCCTTTTCTTCCTCCAGTTTTTCAATTTTGAAAGTTAATTCTTTATTTTGTCCCAATGTTTCATCAAGTTTTGCAGATATTTTTCCATTTGCATCGAAAAAATAAAATCCGCCGGCAGCAAGAGCTATTGCCACAATACTGACAATAATCATCGCTACTTTCATATTAAACCTCCTATATTGTTTTGTGGATTGTTAAATAAGAAACAAATTTGGGTACTCTATCAAGATAAAATGAATCTTTATTATAAGCAATATTTAAGTCAAAAAAAATTAAAAAAAATAAATTCAAACTCAAAGAGCTAATTCTAATAAATTACCCCCCGGTGTCCGGGTTTAACCTGATACCGGTGAATAAATATATACACTTTTTAATATTAAATTATTAAATTAATCTAAAATTATAATTTAGGAGTCAGGTATGAAAGTCAAAGTTATAATATTAACTGTGCTCATAACACTTTTTCTTGTGGTGCTCATACAAAACACAAAAAGTGTAACATTCCAGCTTTTATTCTGGAGCCTGTCCGCATCATTGATCGTACTGATGATATTGATGCTTTTATTGGGATTTCTGACCGGATTTATTTTAGCAAAAATATTAAAAAGAAAATCGAAATCACGAAATAACAATTAGTCTTTTTTTCTGCCTGCAATAAATTTACTCTAATTTTGTATACTGGTAGAATTAACATTGACCTGATGATTACTGCCCGGCCGCGGTATAATATTCTATTTTGACATATTTTTTTCAGGTAATATACTTTTTCCATTTTGAATTTTCACAAATATATCCCTCTTATTCAATCGGTCTCTTTTTATTGAATTGAATATTTGCCGACAGGCTTTTCAGTATCCGGCGATTGTTCTATTTCCCTGCCAAGTACATCAAATAATTCTATTTTGCATAATAATATCCGATATAACATCATATATCAAATTATTCTATAAATCAAGTAATTATAAATCGTCTAACTTATCATTATTTGTTTTAAATCACAATTTGATAAGTGTATAATATTATATTTAACTTGTAACAAACCATACAAGGAGGATATCATGCATTTTTATAAAATTGGGATTAAATTTTGTCTCATTATTTTACCGGTTCTGTTTCTGGTATTTGGATGTGAAAAGAATCCAACCGACACAATGCCGGAAACCACCGCCCCGACTTTACCTCCGGCCGGCTCTATGACTTTGGACGTTTCCATGTTCAATTCAAATACGGGTTCTCTGGCAAAAGCCGCATCTCCCGAATCCAAATCAAATTTTAACAATGCTGTCATCCGGGTTGCTTTAATTAATACAGCCGTTTTAACGGGAATGGCGGTGCCGACTGCCGTATTTGTGGCCGCAATTACTGAAAAACCAACTTTGGAACCGGATGGTAAATTTCACTGGGTTTATGTGGTACAATACGGTACAATGACATTCAAGGCGGAATTAACGGGTTGGGTTGACATAACGGACAATAAAATAAAGTGGGAAATGTTCATCACAAACAACGCGTATAAACCGGCGCTTGAAAATTTCAAATGGTATGAGGGCTGGTCCAATCTGGAAAATGATAAAGGTCAATGGGTGATCTATAATCCGCAAAAGCCTGCCGCACCGGAAAAAGTTATCCAGCTTGACTGGCAGTATAATAATGAAAATGACAGGAATTTAATATTTACAAATGTATCCGGAAACGAAAACGGCAATGGTGATATATTAAAATATACAGTACTGAATACGGACTGCAAGATTGAATTCTTTGACAAATCGGAAAATTTCAATTCGATCATATTCTGGGATTCGGTCACAACGGCGGGATATTTACAGGTGCCGAATTACAATAACGGCCAGCCGGCATACTGGGATGAAAATCATGACGATATTGCACCCCCGGTATAAATAATAATCAGGGCATATTTTGATAAATATGCCCGTTTTCTTATATGTGTATATTAACGGGATATTAAAAGGTTTAGCCCCTTAATTTATCTAATAAAAAATTGAGCTGAGTTGCTTCCTCAACTGTTAGCGTTTTTAAAGCTTGTTCCCATTTTATGGCCTGTTCATCCAATTCTTTTAATAAATTCAAACCTTTTTCAGTTATTTGCACATCAACAGCCCTGCGGTTATCATCGCAAATCTCTCTCCGGATCAATCCCTTAACCCTCAGACGCTCGACAATCCGGGACGCATCCGACATTTTATCGAGCATTCTATCACGTATTAATTTAACGGTCGCAGGATTCGGATACTGGCCGCGTAAAATTCTCAGCACATTGTATTGTTTCGGCGTGAGCTGATAAGGTTTTAATTGTTCAACCGTTTTTTCTAAAAGCCGGTTATTGGTAAAAAAAATATTGATCAATAATTTATGGTATTCGCTGTGAAATTCCTTCTGTTTGATCTCCTGCTCAATTTTCATTATAATCCCTCCATTTCGCACCAGTGTCCGGTTAAATCCGGGCACCAGTGACATTTCAGTTGAATAACAAAAAATTTTCAAAAATGATTATAAATATAAATATATCAACCAATATTTCAAACAAAATGTTAGGTGCGGCGGTGTCTGGGATTAACCAGAAATTGGTGTATTGAGGGATTATATTTCGCGTAAGAATTAGTGATCTGGAGTATGAATGTAATTCCTAATAATAGTAATGCAAATTTTTTCATAGCAACCTCCGAAAATTAATCACTTTTTTAATAAAGAGTGTTGCAACATTAATTATAATTAAAAAATTAAACAGAACCTCCTTGTGAATTATTCCTGTACAATTAATCTAATTACCCGTTATATGTTGAAAAATTTAAAACCATCAGGTTGGAAATAAATTCTCTTTCCTTTGTCCATGTCATATATTTTTTTAGTTTGAAATCATTATTTATTTTAATAGGAATTAACATTATATTCATTTAATAAACTCCGTTATAAAACATTAAGGAGTAAATTATGAAAAAATATATGATTGTCCTGCTTTTAGCCGTTATATTATTTTCCATCAGAAATTGCTTCCATCAACCGAAAACATTCACACTTGATAAATGGACCTATATTCAGGTGGACAGCAGCCGAACCAAATGGGGTGATTATGAGGAACCGGACTGGCTGCGATATTTCGGATTGGACATGAAAGATATAAACGGGGATAATTATCAGGACATTTTGGCCGGTCGGTATATTTACAGAAATTCAACGGATGAAACGCTCAGGAACTGGGTTCGGATCGATCTCGGAAAGAATGTGGACGGCATGCTGTTTGTCGATGTGGACCGGGATGAATTCAGTGATATCATCGCCGAAGCACTGCCGGCCGTATACTGGTTGGAGGCCCAGGATGTACAGGGTAATACCTGGAAGGCAGTCAAAATCGGAGAGATACCCAGAACCGATCATATAAACGGACAGGGTTTTAAAACGGCGCAGGTCATTGCCGGCGGCAAAGAGGAAATTCTTCTTGCGGCGAAAGACGGGATTTACTGTCTGGCAATACCGCAAAATCCTGAAAATGAGGCATGGCAAATCGGGTGCATTGCTGAAACAGCTTCCGATGAAGGTATAGGTACCGGAGACATTGACGGAGACCATGATATTGACATCGCAGCCGGCGATTTCCCGGAGAACGGCGAGGAACCGGTCAAACTTGTCTGGTGGGAAAATCCTGGAGATGTTTCAGGGCTATGGGAAACGCACCTGGCCGGAATTACGGAACACGCGGTAGACAGAGTAGAAATAGCGGATATTAACGGCGACGCAAAACCGGATATAATCATCACGGAAGAACGCTGGCCCGGCGAGGAACCCGACAGCCATCTGTTCTGGTTTGAAGCGCCGCGAAATCCAAAGTCCGGCGACTGGATCAGGCATCTTGTCGTACAACAATATTCTATGAATAATCTTGATGTCGACGACATGGACCGGGACGGTGATAGTGACATTGTAACAAACGAACACAAAGGTTTGACTTATAAATTACAAATCTGGGAGAATGATGGAAAAGGTAATTTTACGGAACATTTAATTGACACGGGCAAGGAAAGTCATTTGGGGACACAACTTTCCGATCTGGACGGCGACGGAGATACGGATATAATCAGCGCGGCATGGGATCACTACAAGTATTTACATGTGTGGCGGAATGACGCCGTTGTAAAAAAATAACTCAGGTATCCATAACATCACATATAATATTTAAACCACAAGTGCCACTTTTTTAAAAGAACATTTTTATTTTAATTACAAAATTATTCAACCGGAATTTCCCATGTTATTATTCACACACAAAAAATAAACCTTTTGGGTATTATAAGAAATTTCCTATATTTAGCCACCCGTGTCCGTTAACCGGGCACCAGTAACATTTAACATAATTTCTAAATTTGGACCACGAAAAATTTTTATATTATTATAAATGAAAAATGAACTTGGGAGTTATTCATGCAAAGAATACGTATTCTATTAATCATAGTAATGATTTTTTCGACAATTAGCAGCGTTAGCGGTCGGACTCTGAAAAATAGGTTCACCGGTATGGGATATGTTACCATTGGACAGCAATATATAAATACAACCGGTTTTAAATCAATTCTGCAATCAAGTACGATCCAATATCCGGACCCCGTGGAATCCCTGTTTGCATTCGGAGGAGGCGGATTGTTTTTAATAAATAAATGGGTGGTTTCCGGGGAAGGCGCGGGGCTGTCCTCAGCACAGGAAACGACCAACGGCTATAAAACCAAATTAGGCGGAGGTTTTGTAAAATTAGAATTAGGGAGGCTGCTGTTTGAAAATAAATCTCTGCATATTTATCCACTGCTGGGGGTTGGTAGTTGTGTATTTAATTATAAGATAAATAAAGATACAAAGGATCTGGTTTTCGAGGACATCATCAACAATCCACTAACCGGCACCAATATGAGCACCAACAACTTTTTTTTTAATGCCTCCCTTGGAATTGATTATAATATAAACCTGAGAGGCAGTGATATTGACGAAGCGAACATCGTTTTCGGGATCCGGGCAGGATATAATTATTCAACCGGTGCCGGCGATTGGAAGATTAACGGCACATCCGAAAATCTGCCAGAGGGGCCGGATATCGGTTTGGAAGGGCTATATTTTAATCTTATATTCGGGATAAGCGGATCGAATTTTGAGGATGAAGAGTAACCAAAAGATAACAATTTATAATAACATATTTTTTTTTAACGTAAGCAGACAATTTTCACATAAAGTCACCAGTTTAAAATCGATTTCTTCAACATAGGTCGAGGAATGAAGCACACATTGAAAGTCCGGACAATGATGAAGCCCAAAAGTATGACCGAGCTCATGAACCGCCTCTTTTTTTAACCTGTCCAGCGCTACATTCTCATCCCACGGAAGACCATAAAATTCCGGTTGTAACCGTTTAGTGGATACAATGGAAACGGGCCCGTTCAACTGGGCTTCGCCGAAAACATAGGTCAGGATCGGTATAAACAAATCTAATTCGGTTACGGCCAGGTATTTGTTACTCGGGGAATCGATCAAATTTCTGATACCCGAAATTAATTTTGTAGAATGATATTGGTTTCTAAAGGGATCGTAAGCAAAAGAAACGTCAAACTCGATATTATAAATACTGGTTTGCAGGCCAAATTGATGACTGATCTCTTTGGACAAAGGTGTGAGTATTTTTCTGTCCAAAATATGAACAGGAATAATATGAATAGAAGCCATTAATTACTATTTTTGTATTCCGTACTTTTTAATCTTGTTATACAGTGTTACACGATCAATATTGAGAATTTTTGCGGCCTGGGAAATATTCCAGGCAGATTTCGACAGAACATAAGAGATATGTTTCTTTTCGACCGAATCAAGCGTATCCAAAGTCGGTTCGCTTGATCGGGTTGTTAACTGAAACGGTAAATTTTCCGGTACAATAGTTGGTGGTTTTCCAACAACCATGGCACGTTCTATTGCATTTTCAAGTTCCCGGACATTTCCGGGCCATTCATGATGTATTAAAATATTCAGAGCTTCCGGTGTAATTTCAGTAATGGCTTTATTCATTGCCCGCGAGTACTTGTTGATAAAATGCTGCGCCAGTAGTGGAATATCGGAACGTCTTTCCCGGAGCGGCGGAAGAACAATCGTAAAAACATTAATTCGATAATAGAGGTCTTCTCGGAAATTTCCCTCCTCAACAGCCTTTTCCAAATTATAGTTTGTGGCACAAATGAGCCGGATATCGACATTGATTAACTGGTTGCCTCCGACCCGGGTGAATTGTTTGGTCTCGAGCACACGAAGCAATTCCATCTGCATTTTTTGGCTGATGTTGCCGATCTCATCCAGAAATAGTGTGCCCTGATCCGCGAGTTCAAATTTTCCCTTTCGCATACTCTGGGCGCCGGTAAATGCACCCTTTTCGTGACCGAAAAGTTCACTTTCCAGTAATGTCTCAGATAACGCGCCGCAGTTGACGGGTATGATTGGATGATAACGTCGGTTACTGTGACAATGAATGGCGCGGGCCACAAGCTCCTTGCCGGTCCCGCTCTCCCCTCTTATCACAACGGTCGAATTGGATGGCGCGACAGTTTTTACCAGGTTCATTACATGTTTGATTTGTTCACTGTTACCGATCAATTCGTCCCGTTGCTCCAGTTTGTTAATTTTCTGCCGTAACTGGATATTTTCACTGCGCAGTTCAATCTGTTTGATCGCATTTCGAATAAGACGGCTCAAATCATCAGGATTAAAGGGTTTCACGATATAATCGTAAGCATCTTGTTTTAAAGCTTTTACAGCCGTTTCAACCGAAGCAAATGCCGTCATAATGATAATAATGATATCTTTGTTAAAACTTTTAATTTTACGCTGTAATTCAATACCATCCATACCGGGCATTTTTATATCCAAAAGCACCAAATGCCAGGATTCCTGTTCCATGATGGCCAGTGCTTCATAGGCATCCTTTGCGGTTTTTACATAATAACCATCTTCAAGAAACCAGTTATGAAGCGATTGGCGGACGGATTCCTCATCATCAACAATAAGTAAATGATACTGATCTTTTTTAATTTCCATTTATCTTATTCCTCAGTTCAAAACATTATTTTCTTCGATTTGAGTGACATTTATATCCGGTTTTCTTAAAAGTTCAATCGTAAAGGTCGTACCTTCATTTTTCCGGGACGTTACGCTAATTTTCCCTTTATGTCTTTCAAGGATCCCATATACAACCGAAAGACCCAAACCAACGCCTTTCCCCTCCTTTTTGGTCGTGAAAAAGGGATCAAAAATCTGGCTGATGATATCCTCCGACATACCGCTTCCCGTATCCATTATGATCAGGATAATGGAATCATCCTTTTCAGAACTTTTTGTTTCAACTGTCAACATACCCCCTTTTCCCATTGCTTCAATGGCATTTACAAATAATGCGATCAGCGCCTGCCGGATTTGTCCCGAATCACATAAAATCATATCATCTTTACACGCGAGATTTTTTTGTACTTTAATTTCTTTCAGGCTCATTTTATGACTAACCAGCATGACGCTGGAAGTAATCAGGTTGTGCAAATGTTCCATTGTAAATTCACCACCGGATTGTTTGGCAAAAACAAGCATATTTTTTACAATGTCGCCGCAGCGGGTAATCTCTGATTTTATTATATTAAGATATTTAATGACCGAAGCTTTCCGTTCTGTGGTTAATTCATGATTGTCCATTATACGCAAAGTTAACATGGTAAAATTTAAACAACCTGCCAGCGGGTTATTGATTTCATGTGCCACGGTTGAGGAAAGCTTACCAAGCGAGGCGAGCTTTTCAATCCTTATCATTTGTTCCTGGGTTTTTTCCAGTTGTCTGGTCTTTTGCACAACTTTTTCTTCCAGGGAACTTGACCAGTTTGTGATTTCGGCTCTTGCTTTATCCAGTTCACTTGTCATATAATTAAATGCGTACGCGAGTTGACCGATTTCATCTTTACTTTGTATTTCGATTTTATGTTTCAAATGTCCCCTGGCGATTTCTTTTGTGCCGACAATTAATTTTTTAACTCGTTTTCTCACGACAAAATAAATAAATAAACCTGATAAAACGGCCACACCTAAGACAATAAAAACGGCGTTGATAATTAATGAATTTCGACTGTGCCTGAGTTGTTTATCGACAGAGTCAAGAGACATTTTTACATCCAGAACGCCCAGTATTGTCTGCTCACCGCTATGAGCATGACAGGCGGCATTATAACATTCAAATTCATTATCAATAGGGTTGATCACACCCAACACCCTTTTACCGTCAACGGTTCTGTAAATCCTTCTTCGATTTTTAGTTGGTAATGATTCCAACGGCTGTTCTTCACTATGACATATATTACATGCTTCCGCTTTCATATCAACGGATGTGTTTTGTTCGGAAGGAATTGTTGAAAATATAATATCCCCCTTTTTATTATAAATACGAATACCTTCAACATTCTTTTCCTGGGCAATCGTGTTAATAATATGATGTACATCATCTTTGCGGTTTAACAGCATACCATAACGAGTGGATCTTTTGATGATATCGCTGGCGCTGTCTGCGCTTTCATATACTCTTTCAAGAACCTGGTTTGTGTGGGTCGTAACGGTATGATAGGTATAAAAACAGAATCCAACAGTCATAACTGCCGAGACCAGACTAAACAGCCGAAAACTAAGGGTTTGAGTAATACGAATCTTCATTCTGCTTTATTGACAAAATTATTCATAAAATACTTTACTCAGTATAAAAAATAAAGCGTTAAATATCAACATGAATCTTAGCTTCACAACAATGTTGTACTAAAAATAAAACAACGGTATCCGGCATTTCGACCGGAAATTCTTGTAATATGTTTTAAATAATATACAATTCCCCCTGATTGCGAACCGGTAAGTTTATATTTCATGATAATTATTTATGTTGAATTAATGAAATAACAATATGGCGAGTCTCTATCGGACAGCAGTTACAGCACTAATTGAAAAGTGATCAGGTTAACGGCTTTTAGAATTTGAGTCATGGAATAAATGTGTAATTATCTCCAAATATTTCTGGGGACCGATCACATTTTCCAATCTAAATAAGAGCATGCCCCCATCCTGAAGAGTAGGCTCCGTTTCATGAGAAATTCTTTTAATATATGTATCAAATGTATTGATAATGAGATTTTGCTGTTCCATAAGAAATTGTTTCGCTTTATCCCCCTTTAAAAGAGTTTTCAACTGATTTTGCATGTTCGGTATCAAAAGCTCCAAAATCCATACTTTATGATTTTCATTAAAAGTATTAATTTGAGATAGCAATTTGGGATTAATTTTTATCACTTTACCATTCAAGGGTGCATTGAGAGAAAGTGATCCGAGGTTTGTAAACAACCAGCACAACGGTTTTCCCTTTTCCAGCGTAACACCCGGCTGTGTGATAATTATCTCCTTAAGCGGGGGAAGCATTTTCAAGGCGTTAAAATTCAAGCCGATTCGTATTTTCGTTTTTTCGGTCAATTCCGAAAACCAATAATAATTACCATAATAAATATCGGGATCAAATGTAAAATGGCGAAACCTTTCAAAGATATCGAATGATTTTTTCGGATCATTTTTATATTTGAACCCGATATCTGAAGCCTCTTCCTGAATCGCAGTAACTTCTTCATGATTGATAAAATGATTGATATGGTAAGCATGCTCGCCATTTGTCATGATTTTATTAAACGGGCAGTCATCACAAGTATGATTTCGATCACAAAGCTTGAAATCAATGATCCCGGCTTCCATCCAAATACAAGGTGACTCCCCATTTGGCCAAATTTGCATAATTATCTCTATAAAAACGTTAATTTCAATTTAATTTACGATTTTTATTCCGCATAATGGCAAAACTCACATTCATCAACACTAAAACTGTCATTACCATTATGACATTTACCACATTGTTCTTGTTCGTAAAGTTTTTCCATATTTACGGATCCGGCCGCGCCTGCTTTTTCAGGTTTGATTTTAAACATACTTGTATGACAACCCGTACAATTGGGATTATCCGGGTCTACATGCGTTTCATGAGTAAAAGTAACCAGTCCTGGACTATCTTCACCTTTTTCGAATTCAATCGGAGCAGGTAATTCAAGTTCAGTAGCAGTGACTTTGTTAATTGATTCAATTTGTTCTTCAGGTACATCCGCAGTTTTGGGAATGCTGGAAAATTCAAGCGCCAGCCCGACGGATACGATTAATAATAACGAACCCAACACCCAAATAACTCTTGATCCGGATCGGCCGGCGGCAATAAGCGGCGCCTCGACCTTTCCGGCTGCGGGTTTATGTTCAGGGAATACGGGTAAATACTTGCTGGCATATCTGAAAATTACAAAACCTGCGGACACTATTGAAGCTGTTATTGCGATTTCCATCCAGGTCGGGAAATAATTGACTCCTGACGAACGGGCCATTCCGGTAATACTGACATTTAAACGGTTCATTATAAAACCGATGAGAACAAATACCGAGCCAAGGAACAATCCCGCTTTATTATTCCGAATTCTGGGAATTAAAAATAATATTATGGGAATGATGATCCCGATTAAAATTTCAACCAGAAAATAAATACTCTCCTTTGATCCGTCAAAAATATATTGCAGCGCATGATTAGCCGACAGGGTTTTATAACGAATAAAAAGCAACAGAAACAATACGACAACAAGTATCCTGCCGAGCTGCGCCAGAACGGAGAATTCCAGTTCTTTGCCAAAAGCGCGGGAACTTGTGTACGACTCGAAAATCACCATAGCCAGTCCGCCGCCTATCGCGGAGATAAAAAACAACAGCGGCAGCATACCGGTGTACCATAACGGATGTAATTTGTCGGGCACGATGACATATAATGTTCCGAGTGAAGACTGATGTAATGTGGAAAATAAAACGCCCAATATCACCAGGGGTAATATGATCGATCGCATAAATGCAAGCGGTTTTTTAAATCCGAATCTTTCAAGTACCAGTGGTGAAAATTCCAGGAACAGCACGGTAGTATACAACATAACACACCAGCCGACCTCAAACATAACGGAATGAGGATTCCACATGATAATCGGATGCCAGACATTATACGGCAGGCCCAGATCGAATAGTAACGCGCCGATGACCAGCAGATAACCAAGAAACGCAGTCAGAACGGTCGGACGTGAAATAGATTTAAAGTCTTTAATATTAAATATATAAACAATAGCAGTAATGACAAATCCTCCGGCGGCAAGACCGACACCGACTAAAATATCAAATCCGATCCAGATACCCCATGGAAATTGATCGGAAAGGTTGGTTGCCGCGCCCAGTCCTTTAGTAAAACGAATTATGGTAGCGTATAAACCCATAGTCCAGATTATGACCAGCACTGCTCGCCAGAATGTAATTTTCGGTAGTTTGATCTCTTTCATTTTATATCCTGTTTTTCATTTTACTTGTTCTTTATTCGTGAGAATTAATTAAATCTATGAATTTATGACACTTTCATCATCACTATTATTTTCATTGTTTTCGAGTTTGATCCGGCGGTTAATAATCCACCAGGTTCCCAATAATAATATCCCGCTGGTACTGACAATATTCGGGATTTGTGATAATACTTTCCATGTCAGTT
The DNA here is from genome assembly GCA_016934825.1 of Candidatus Zhuqueibacterota bacterium. GTDB lineage: Bacteria > Zhuqueibacterota > Zhuqueibacteria > Residuimicrobiales > Krinioviventaceae > Fontivivens. The sequence continues at coordinate 5,745 of JAFGSB010000130.1, read as the reverse complement.
TTGGATAGGCTTCATCCTGACGATCAACCGGAAAACCCAGTTCGGCGAAAGGTACGGACGACAAATATATAACAGACGTGCCGCCGGCTTCGGTTAAACCATAAATGTGATTTACATATCTATCGGGATTTTTAGCAATACGGTCTTTCGCTTCCTGTATAAGTTCGTCCCGGTCGCCGAATTTTGTCGCACCTGTCGGGCAGACTCTCGTACAGGCCGGTTGTTCCCCTTTTTTCAGGGCATTATCATAACATAATATACATTTTGTAACTTTGGGCAATGGTTTATCCCATTCATAAGTCGGTAAACTGAAAGGACATGAAATTAAACAATAACGGCAGCCCATACATTTTTTTGCATCATAGGTTACCGCGCCGGTTTCTGTTTTGGTCAATGCGCCAACCGGGCAGGCCGATACACAGGCCGGTTCGTTACAATGCATACATTGCCGTTTGATGTTGATCCCCTTTTTCTGTTCAATGGCCGTCCATGATTTGGATGAAAGAACATCAGAAGGAGCATCTTTCGGCAAACCATTGATCTCTTTACAGGCCAGAGTACAGGCTTTACAGCCAATACATTTTGTCATATCGTTAAGAATAGCAGCGTTCATAGAATTCAACTCCCTTCTACTTTCAGACCAGATTGTGAAAGAAATTCACTTTCAAACATGTTCCATGCATCTTTATCCATTTTTTGCATCACGCCTTCAATCGGCAAACCACCGTCCTGGGCCATAGGTACGAGTTCATTCTGAGCGGCAACCTGGTTCAAAAACTCTTTTAACCGCTTCATTTCACTCATCATCCACTCCCGGGCTATATCCGCAATGTACATTGATTTTATATATTGCAATACATTTTGAGGTTTGATTTCCAACGCCCAGGCTTTATTCAATGAGCTGGATTTTAGGTATTTTGGATTATCCAGCAATTCCTGATTAACATATTCGATGATTCCGTTCACAGGTGATTTAAATGTTAATACTTTATCACCCTGTGAAAGAGTGATAAGAGTATCACCTTTTTCAACTTTTTGTCCCTGTTGCGCCAGGGTGATTTTGTCAACAGGACCAAGTGTTTTGGTAACAAATTGATCGATCCCGATTTTAAATTTTCCGCTGGGTAATAACAGATTCCATAAATGCCCCAAACTGACAAATACACCTTCAGGCAGATTAAAATCTGGATTATTGTTAAGTACCGAAAGGGGTTTTTCCGTGATTTTTTCAGTCGATACATTTTCCGCTAACCGCGTCTGTCTGCGCTGTACAAAATAATCTGCAATGATACACACAAGAATCATACTAACTATAAAGAGGACAACCATTTTTTTACCCTTTCCATATTTACTTATTTGTGTTGAAAATATTTGTTATAAAATTCGTTCCATTGAGAATCGGAAAAGTATTCGCTGAATCCTTCAATCAAATCACCGCCGTCTTGCAAGGTGTATGCCAGCGTATAGGCAAATTTTTGGGAATGATTTTTTACATACTTTTCTTTGATCTCTTTAAAACAGTCGGCAATGAATGATGTCGGCAATAAATTTTTAATATTTTCTTTAAGATGAGTCGGTTTAATTTTTAATATCCAGTCGTTTAAGCTGAGCGGATCTTTATTGACCTGAATGACATCACCGTCGACAGGAATGATTTGTTCAATTTTCTTGGACCGGAAAACGATACTCCAGGCTTTATCACCCTGTTTGACTTTTTTGCCCTCAACCGGTAAATCAATCGGATTGACAAAACCAAAAACCCGGCGAGCAAACTCATCCATACCGACCATAACCACGCCGTCAGATCCGACTTTGGCAAAAGTATGGCTTGGATGAACAAAAACTTCGGAAGCAAGTTCAGTTCCAAAATTCTCAATAGTGGACTCAGCTTCAGAGGATTTCTTTTTTAATGAGTATTCTCTGATTAAGCCGATCCCTATGAAAATAACAAACATTAATACGACTATTAAGACAACCATTTTTTTTCTCCTAATTAATAAAAATCTAATTTCTGCTTAACTTAATGCAACCATTGAGCCAAAAATCAAACATTCAAATATTCAAATATTGAAACGACTTATGTTATTGTTTTTATGTAAAATAAAAATCGAATACCAGAAACCGTAAATTGAATTTTTATACATAAAAATAATCATAAATGTTGAAAACATAAACACTGATTACAGTATATTTTTAAAAACTATGTTAAATTATTAATAATACTTGATCTGTGTAATTGTTGAATTTTTAAATACTGATTGTTGATATTTTCATCAAAATTGAGGTTTTGTAATATTGACCATGATTTCGTAAAAATAATCTCCGTGATTTTTTGTTTCATTGAAAACTAAATTACCAAAACAAAAAATTATTTTTTTTTTATCATTTAAAATAATTCAAATCAATAATTCAAATTTTTTTAAATACGAATTTCTGCTTTTTATTTGTTTTTTTTGTTGTTATATTTGGTATACGGGAATGCATGGCGACCTGGTGGCGCCCGCGGGCTTCAAACCCGCGGGAAATCAACCCAAACTCAATAAAAACAATAGACAATATCAAAAATGAGAAGCCAAAACGTAACTCATTGTTTTTTCATTACTTTTCATATTTTTTCATAATTGTTCACACCAGTATCTGCCACCTAACTGCCACCTGGAAAATATCATTATCTCACACCAAATACTTAATCTCTTCTAAAATATATTTATCCCGATTGATAATGTTAGCGGGCACACAAAAGCGGCCACCAATGGGCAGATTAAAAGCGGCCATTTTCAGGGTGATAAAAATGTTAAATTTTAATAAACTTCCTCCAGAACAATGGAGGAAGAGAAATGGCAAACACACTGAAAATGGAAAGACAAACTCTTATAAAACAGTTATTAAAGTTGGGATGGTCCTATCGCAGAATTGAAAAAGAGACGGGAATACGTCATGAAACCGTTTCAAAATACGACCCCAACCATCCCAGATACCATGACAATTCAAAAGCGGCCAATATGCCCACCGAGTTAAATACATTTGGTTCTGAAAACCGGCCAAAGTGCCCACCGACTGAAAATACGAAAGATGAATCCAATACTACTTTAACCCTGCCTTCCAATACCGTCAAACCCACCCGTATCAGTAAAGCGTTACCATATGACAACATTATTCGTGATAAACTCGCATTAGGTCTTTCCGCGCAACGAATCTACCAGGATCTTGTTTGTGAGCACGAGTTTGAGCACGGTTATGACTGTATCAAAAGGTATGTTCGCAAACTAAAAAAGAAAAATCCAAAGGTATTCGCCCGAATGCATTGCAACCCTGGCGAGGAAGCTCAAGTTGACTTTGGAAAGGGAGCTCCGACATTGAAAAATGGCCGATATGTCAGGCCCTGGTTTTTCAAAATGGTCCTTTCTCATTCCAGGCATTCCTACGAAGAATGTGTTTGGACACAGGATGTTGAAACCTTTATTCAATGTCATGAACACGCCTTTGAAGCGTTTGGCGGCGTTCCGGCAATCGTTCGAGTCGATAACCTCAAATCAGCGGTATTGGAGGTTAATCTTTTCGAGCCTGAACTTAATCCTTTATTCACAGCTTTTGCCAAACATTACAATTTTTCAATACTACCCTGTTTGCCCCGAAAACCTGAACATAAAGGAAAAACAGAATCGGGTGTAGGGTATACCAAAGACAACGCTTTAAAAGGATTAAAGTTTAATTCTATCAAAGAACAAAATGATCATCTAAGATTCTGGAATAAACGCTGGGCCCGCACAAGAATCCATGGTACCATGAAAAGGCAAGTCTGGGCTGTTTTTATAAATGAAGAAAAGCAGGCACTCAAGCCTTTACCAAAAGAATATTTTCAATTTTTCAAGATCGGATCACGTAAAGTACACAACGATGGTCATATTGAGGTAAACAGAGCCTATTATTCGGTTCCCCATCGTTTGGTGGGCAAGCAACTTGATGTGCATTTTAACTGTAAATGGGTTAAAGCCTTTGATAAAAATGAACTTGTTGCATTCCATCGCACTATTCAGGCCGGTTACTTTCAAACAAACAAAAAACATATACCTGAGCAATTTTGTTTAACCACAGAAGAATACAAAACCAGACTGTTAAACTGGTGCAGTGAAATTGGCAGGCACTGTAAATTGTGGGCTTTAAAAGTTATCAAAGAACGTAACCAACTTGGGTTTCGCGCCATCCAGGGCGTTTTAAGGTTAAATCATAAATACACTACCGAGGCTATAAATTTGGCTTGCGCACAAGCTGTTGTACTGGGCTCGTGCCGATTCCATACCGTTAAACTGTTATGCGAGAATCAAAATGATCCGGAAAAACAAGTTGATAGTCAATTAGAGCTATTACAAAATCACGATCTTATTCGAAATCCGAAAGAGTATCAGAATTATTTTGAACGACTACAAAATTTTAACAGTCTTTAAAATGGGAGCAAAAAATGGAACAACTACAATATCAACTCAAATCGATCAGACTTTCGGCCATGGCTTTGGCCTTGCCAATACGATTACAGGAAGCAAGAGCCAATGAACTGCCGCACCTTGATTTTCTGGCATTATTGATCAGTGACGAACTGGAAAAACGACGGGAACGTTTACTCAATCGACGATTAAAAGCCGCTCGCTTTCCAATGTTGAAAACTTTGGATACCTTTAATTTTAATTTCAATCCATCTATTAACAAAAAAGTCATTCTGGAGTTATGTTCCTCTCGATTTATTCACAAAGCTGAAAGTGTGTTGTTATTAGGACCTCCTGGCGTCGGCAAAACCCACCTGGGTGTTGCCATTGGTATCTCTGCCATTCATAATGGCTATACGGTATTGTATCGTTCTGTATTCGATTTGGCAGAAGAATTTGCGGAAGCACAGACCCTTGGTTCCCGTAAGGAACTTGTCCAGCAATTTATCAAACCAAATCTTTTAATTATCGATGAATTTGGTATGAGGAAATTACCTCCTAACGCTGCCGAAGATTTATTGGAAATTTTTCATAGACGATATAATAACGGTAGTACAATAATAGCAACTAACAGGCCCATAGAAGATTGGGGAAAAATCCTCGGTGATAATGCTGCAACATCAGCTATTCTGGATCGCTTTATGCATAACATTCACTTGATTACTATAACAGGGAGAAGTTACAGATTGAAATCAGTTTCAAATTCTCAGTCAAACAAAAAAAAGGTTGTAAAAGAATAGAAAAAAAGTTAAAATTCAGTTCATCCTGGTGGCCGCTTTTAAAGTGCCCACCTCTGGCCGGTTTTAAAGTACCCGATGACATTGATAATGTCGTATTTATAGGTTTGATGATAAAAGCATTAATAAAGATGAAAGACTTCATTATGTACTATCCCCTTAATTATTAAATATAAAAAACAACCGTAATTATTATATTGATGATCCCTGATAAATTTTAGCACATCCTTCCAAATAACACTTCTAATAAAGATCAATTCCTTCCTTATTAGGTCTTTATGCCTTTTACACTTGACCCTTGATTTATAAGATTAATAGGATTGGGATGATTGTCACAATCCATCAATAGGTCTTCATGTCATTTACACGAAAAAATTTAAAGCCTCCAGTTCTGCCTACGCTGATGATATAAGGTCTCAATCCCTTAATAGGTCTTTATGTCTTTTACACTTGACCCTTGATTTATGTGATTAGTATGATTGGGACGATTGTAACAATCCATCGATAGGTCTTTATGAATTCTATAT
>JAFGSB010000129.1 GCA_016934825.1 Candidatus Zhuqueibacterota bacterium | reverse complement strand
TCATCCTGGTTTGTAGAACTTGCGATCTCCTCGTCTTCGCCAAATGAATATTGATTTTTTATTTCTGTTGATGTAAAAAGATAGTTAAATCCTATCATACCATCCAAATACGGGCGTAAAAACCCTTCCTGAGGCTGCACCCGAAAAAGCAGGTGTCCGTTAAAAATGCTATTTGTGGTCGTTACATCCACATATACATCAGGGATTGTTGTGCTGAATGGTTCTTCACGGGTTTCACTACCGTATATGATAAAACCCACATTGGCGCCAATATAAAACGGTGATTGTGGAATATGATACCCGAATTGTCCCGCCCCGCCGAAGCCGATATTATCAACATTATCTTTAAATTCCGATTGCGGGAAACCCAGTTTTAAATTCAAACCGGCCTGGAATTTTGTTTGAGAAAAACCTGCCGTGATCAAAAAAAGTAAAAAAATAAAAATTGTACATAATCGAATTTTCAGTATCATGAATGACTCCCTTTTTTGTTTTTAATTTATACGGTACAAAGAAGAAATCGTTACAATAATATAAAAAAAATATTTAACAGGTAAAACAAATAATAACCTTAAATTAAAATGGCACCGAAAAAAAAGTCATATTCTTGTCGAGAAATAGCATCAAAACAATGACAACAAAATTTTCAGCCATGTATTATATCAGTCATTCGTACAGTAAAAAAGGGGATATTTTTATTTGCATTGGCGTTTTCATCTGCGGTGGGATTGACTGGAATAGCCTGTAACTCTCGCGAAAAAAACCTTTATTCAAAATTTCACTTGCAGAATGGTCGTTTCATTGAAATTCACAAGCGGGGGATACTGATCAACTGGATTTTGCCGGTATTGCCAAACAACAGAAATTAGTAACAGATTGTCTGCATCGCCTGTCACAATTCGGCGCGGAAAATAAAGGGGGCAACTTGAAAAATATGTCCCGGCGACATAACATTTGCCGTATAAGGTGTGAGATGAACCGGCGATAAATGCTTAATTTTATTTGCATTTTCTTGAAATTATAAAAATAAATCGGGTTTTTAATATAAATTATTTGTATATTAATATGGGTAGTATCAATATACCTTAAATAATATACCGGGACCGGAAAATTTTATGAATTTTAAAAATCCGATGGTTGTATTCATAAAATTCGTATTTTAACAAAATTCCGGAAAAACCCGGGAACATTATGAGTTTTGATTTGTGAAATATATATAATAATCGGTTGCAATTCATGTACGAATTGTTGTACCCTGATCAACTAAATTAAATCACTCTAGAGGAGGTGAGATGTGAGTTATGGTCAGAGTATATGGCAACAATCTTGAAGGAGCTTTAAAAATATTTAAAAAGCAGATACAACAACAGGGCTTGTTTAAGGAATTGAAAAAACGGAGCTATTACGAAAAACCATCGGTGAAACGGAAACGTAAGCGGCAGGAAGCCCGAAAAAGAATGGTTAAGATTACATCGAGTCATTTTTAATTACAATAAAAAAAGGGAACAATGTTCCCTTTTTTTTATTGTATTATTATCAATCACGAGTATAACTGTCTATTACACCCTATTCATTTTAACTTAATTGTTCCATAAGATAATTTTGAATGCCCATTTGTTCTATCTGGTCCAGTTGGGCTTCGATCCAGTCTATATGTTCTTCTTCATCCTTTAAAATCGTTTCAAAAAGTTTCCGGGTGCCGTTATCGTCAACTTCAATCGCCAGTCTGATTCCGTCGTTATACATTTTAATGGCATCCGCTTCGGCAACCTGGTCATTTCCGAGCTGTTCCTTAACATTTTCGCCGATTTTTATTTTTAGCAAATTGTCGACAATGGGTTTGCCTTCTAAAAAAAGAATACGGCCGATCAGTTGCTCCGCGTGTTTCATTTCCCCGATGGCCCTTTTTTCGTTGGCATCATGCAACTTCTTATATCCCCAGTCCTCGCACATCTCGGAATGCACAATATACTGGTTTATCGCCGTCAGTTCTTCGGCAAGAAGTTCGTTTAATGTTTTAATTATCTTTTCGTTGCCTTTCATTTTTTCCTCCAAATTAGTCATATTGATTTACTTTATACCATAACATTTTTCGGTTAAAAATCCAAGAAAAAAATTATTATCAACCAAAAATAACACCCACAGGGAATAATTTTAAAAATTGGTTGGTCCTTTGTATATTCCTGCCGGGGCGGGGTAAGCCTCGCTTTTGCATAAATGGGGAACTGAAAAAATCATGCGGTTGCGCGTCAACTTTATTCAATCTTTTGTTGCCTGTAATTTTTTGTTGGTCCGTTTATTTTAGTTGTGCAATGTGTTTCATCACACTTAATCCCTTGTTCATTTTATAAAATACCTGTCATCCATCCATTTTAAAGAATTTTCATCAATATATTGACGAATCCTGGTTAAATCGGTTTCATCTCGGATAATATGCTCATAATAATTTCGCTGCCAAAATGGTTCACCATATGACCGATTTAAATCGTTAACGCGGTTTGTAACGGCGGATTTAAACGATCCGATAATGGCGCCGAGAGAACCTGTCGGCGCTCCCTTTTTGTCTCGCCGTAGGGGCGAGGCATGCCTCGCCCCTACAAGAATTTAAAAAATTTAATAATCATTTTCCATAATCACAACATGCTGAAAACATATTCTATTGTGGATGGTCTTTTCCCCCTGGCGTACTTGGAACGGGAACAGCATCGTCCCTACGGATAATATCAAAAATTCGGACATTCCTTTTAATTAATCCACTTTGGTAAAAACTTTATACAATGCCGGAACGACAATCAGCGTTAAAAACGTGGATGTCGACAAACCGCCTATGATGGCCCATCCCATGGGGCCCCACATGCTGCCGCCAAACAGCGTCAAAGGTAAAAGTCCGAAAATGGTTGTGGCCGCGGTGAGCACAATCGGCATAAATCTGGTTTCTCCTGATATTTGCACGGCCGAAACCAGGTCAAGACCGTTTTTGCGCAGTTCATTGGCATAATCCACCAGAATGATGGCGTTATTTATGACGATACCGGCCAGGCTGGTTAATCCGATCATCGCGGTGAAAGAAAAGGTATAGCCGCTTGCCAGCAGCGCCAAAATTGATCCGATAACCGCCAGCGGTATTGAGGAAAAAATGATAAACGGCTGACGGAATGATTTAAATTGAAAGACCAGAACGGCAAATATACCTATCAGGGCGATTATAAAATTGTTGCCCAGTCCTCCGAACGCCTTTCCCTGACTCTCTTTTTCTCCGCTGACACGAAAATAATATCCGGCCGGCCAGTCATATGTTTCCAGCTTTTTTATGATTTCTTTTGTTTGTTTATCCACCGAATAACCCTGCATGACATCAGCCAGGACAGAATTACTGCGCTCAAGCATATAGTGGTGAATATTTTGCGGACCGGAATCGAATTCTATCGAGGCAACCTGTTTCAGGGGTATCTGGGCGCCCGTTACTGAAGTGATATAAATTTTATCAAAATCTGTCATTCGGGGTGATTCATGAACAGGAAGACGAACAACAATATCGAACTGGTCGCCTTCCGGATTACGAAATGTGGACACACTCATTCCGGCCAGGCAAATTCTGATCGTTTTATCCACATCCGCCAGGGTCAGGCCGAGCATGGCGACTTTTTCACGGTTAATCGTCACTTTCAAATCCGTTATATCGCTGTCCAGCGGATTTTCTATATTGACCAGGCCCGCCGTGTTTTTGAATATTTTTTCCACATCCCTAGACAACTCTTTAATTTTTTGCGTATCTTTACCGATGATCTTCATAGCAATCGGCGCTTCGTTCGGATATGCCTGTTCCAATTGTTTAATTTTTACTTTAGCGCCCGGAAGACTTGCATACTCGTCCATCAATTCCTTTATGATTTTCGGAATGTCATTCGAATAATTCTTTTTCAATTGCACAAAAACCTGGGCCACATGCGGTTTTGATTGCTGTGGAATAACGTTGTAATATATTCGCGGATTGTCCCCGCCGATATTGGAAACAAAATGTTTTACATAATTTTTGTGTAATAAAGAATTTTCAATTAACTTTACCGTTTTGTCTGTTTTTTGCAAATTTGTACCATCAGGAGTTGAAATGTCAATAAAAAACATTGGTTTGTCGGATTTTGGGAACATACTCACACCTATCATCGGGATAAGGCCGAGACTTGCCAGAAAAATAACCGAACTGATGACTAAAATTCGTCCGGGTTTTTTCAGAACTTTTTTCAGGGTGCGTCGGTAGATTGTTTCAATAATATTCTGCAATAACTTTTGTAATAAGCTGACACGATTGGCCGATTCCTTTTTCAGTGACACGCTGCAGAGATATGGAGTAAAGGTCAACGCCAGGAAAAGTGAAGCCAGCAGTGTATAGATCACAATCAACGGCATACTGCGAATATACTCGCCGGCGATATCTTTCATCAGTAAAATTGGCATAAAGGCGATACATGTGGTAATGGTCCCGCTGGCAATAGCCGCGGCAATTTGTGTTGTTCCGCCAATCGAGGCGGATTTGGGATCATGGCCTTCCAGTAAAAACCGGTTCACGTTTTGAGTGACAACAATGGCATTATCAACAAGGATACCCAACACGATTACGAGTCCCGCAATGGTCATTTGCTGGATTCCGTAACCGTTCAGGTTCATAAAACCCATAGCGATACAAATGGAAATCGGGATGGACAACATGACGATAACCGCCGGTCTGTTGCCAATGCCAAACCAAACAATTAAACCAACCAATAAAATACCTTCCAGTAAATTCAGCAGAAAACTGAAAATGAAATCGGACACACTCTCCGTCTGGTTAAAAGCATAATGTATGCTCATATCTTCCGGCAGATCTTGTTCAAAGTCCTGAATTGTCTGTTTTATATTTTTTGTAATCTGAAAAAGGTTCGTACCTTCTTTTTGATTTGCCACCAGCAATACAGCCCTTTTACCGTTAAATCGGGTAAAATAATTGATGTCTTGATAATCGTAATTTACAGTGGCAATATCCCTCAGATAGACGATTTGGCCGGCGCCGACCGGAATGATCGTATTTTTTATATCGTCAAGGGACTCATAAAAACCGCTGGTGTTTATGTTGAAATTTTTACCGCCTATATCGATACTCCCGCCGGGAATATTGGAATTTGTGCTTTGAATCAGACCAATTACGCGTTCCAGGGGAATGGACAATCGGGCCATTTTTTCAAGATCGATCGATACCCTGACCTGCTGTTCGGGACAGGCTTTAATCTCCACTCCCCTGATACCATTTATTTTTTCAATCTCAAATTTGAGTTGTTCGAGTTTTTTTTCTATATTTTTATACTCTGCGGTTTCGGAAACAAGCGCCAGTTCAAGAATAAAAACATTTGAGATTTCATGTTTTATAATATCAATACTGGTGATATCCCGGGGTAATTCATTTTGGATATTATTAATTTTTTCGGTTATGTTTGTGTACTTTTCATCAATATCCACCCCAAAATCAAAATCGACGACAATATTGGAAAATCCGTTTCCGCTTGTTGACGTCATTTCATTGATTTCGGAAATTGTGTTGATCTCCTCTTCTATAGGAATGGTCACCAGTTCTTCCATATCTTCAGGAGTCGCTCCCGGGTACAAAACGATGATTGATGTGCCCGGCGGCTCAATGGCCGGATTTTCAGATTTCGGCATATTAAAAATGGCAAACAAACCGAAAATGATCAGCAACAGGACGGCGATAATTGTAAAATGATGGTTTTCTACCGATATTTTTGCCGGATTCATTTTCTCCCCCCAATAACAGAATCCATGCCCGTGATGATCTGTGTTTTTTCATCATCCGACAGATAAGCCGCCCCGGAAGTGACGACTCGTGTGTTTACAATATTTCCGCTTACGGCTATATATTCATCCAGCACGGATATAATTTTCACCGGCACTTTCACTGCGTAATTATTTTCATCGACTGTATACACAAATCCTTCATCTCCCCTCGCTTCGACAAGTGCGTCAATTGGCACAAAAAAATATTTTCCTGCCTTGGAAGTAAAAATATCAATTTTAGCGATCAGGCCGTTGATCAGTTTTTCCGGTTTTGCAGATAATGTCAATTCCAGTTCATACAATCCGGTCCCGGGATCTGCAAATTCGGATATTTCACTGACCTCCCCGGTAAAATTGTGACCGGGGTAGGCGTCAAACAAAACACGGGCAGTATCGCCGATTTGCAGTTTGACGATATCCTTATCTATAATCTGCGCTTTAACAATCCAGCTTTTATCCGTTGACGCGAATACAATAATCGGAGTGCCGGCGTTTACCAGTTCATTTTCTTCCACAACCTGTTTCAATATTTTCCCGTTCCCGGGCGAGATAATTTTTGAATACCGGGCATTAAATTCTGCAATTTCCAGGGTGGAAGCGGCCAACTTTAGGGCGGACTCCGCATCCTGTTTCTGCTGCAGGGTGACCGCGTTATCCGTATAAAGATTTTTCGCGCGTTCAAAATCACGTACCGCTTTTTCATAACCTGTTCTGGCGCGTTCCAACTGTGCGTTCATTTCTTCCTGCTTTAAACTGGCAAGACACTGTCCTGTTTTTACGGCTTCCCCTTCATGGACAAATATCCTGTCAACTATACCGCCGGTTTTAAAGGACAATTTTATTATATCGCTTGACTGCAAAACACCGCTGCTGTGTATTGTTTCAGACAACTCTTTTTTTAATATATCACTAATTTTAACCGTCACCCTGTTTTCAATTTTTATGTCCCCGGATTCCTTGCCACAGCCTGACAATCCCAAAAGAAATGCTGATAATACTAAAACATATTTATATTGAATATAATTATTCATTCTTACCTCGATTATTATATTACCGGTTTGTTAATATTGCTTCTGCTCGATTGATATATTCTTCAAATAAATCCGCGGGTTTGAAATTCAAATCTTTATTGGGATGTTTATCCATTTTTGAGATGATCTGAATGACGCCCGATGTCTGCCCCCAGAGTATAAAGGAGAGTTTTTCAGCGTCAAAGGACCCGGCAATAGAACCGTCGGTTTGTCCTTCATAAAGAATATCGCGGACAAAATGAAGAACACGGAATCCTGACGTTTTAATTTGTTCGAAAAATGATTCATAATCGGAAAAATCAATACCGCTGTTTTCAAAATACATCAACGCCCTGTAATAGTCCGGGTATTTTTTGGCAAAATCATAGTAGGCATAGCCCATCGCTTTGATCTTTTCCAGGCCGGTTTTTTTATTTTTTATGGCTTTCTGAAACATATTGCCCAGGATATCAAAACCCCTTTGATTGATTCCCAAATACAATTCCTGTTTACTTTTAAAATACAGGTAAAGCGTCCCTTTGCTTAATTCCGCCTCTTCGGCAACGTCATCCATGGTGGCCGTATTGACGCCCTTTGAAAAAAAGACACACTCCGCGGCATTCAGAATGTCGTTACGCCGGCGTTCTTTTTCCCTTTGTCGTCTTTCCTGTGTGCCCATTTAAGACTCCTGTGTATAATAAACTGCTGTGCATAAAATGACTGTTGGTCATTTATTGTACGAAAATATAATTAGAATTGTTTCATTTTTCAAGTTCTTTTATCATCTCAATATTGAATTTGTCATGTGTTATTTTTTCTTGATTTTTAATAATGGTACAATATTTGTTATTTTGTAAGGATAGTTTCAAACAGTAAGGAGCGATTACGATTTTGAAAAAACTTTTAATTTATTCTTTCCTGATTAATTTATTGTTGATCAATTTACTGTTGTCTTCGACATATTATATTTCCGAAACGGATGGCAACGACCTGTATAACGGTCTGTTTCCGAAATATGAACTGGAATACAACGGGCCGTTTGCAACGATTACTAAAGCCGCATCTCTGGTACAGCCGGGCGATACCGTTTCGATCCGTGGCGGCCAATATAATGAACAGGTTATTATTTCAGTATCAGGAGAAACGCTGAAACCGATCGTGTTCACAAATTTCCCCGGCGAAATCCCGGTCATTTCCGCCGCTTCCTGGAACGGATCATACGCGTTCAACCTGGACAGTGTTTCCTGTATTTTTATCATCGGTCTTGATTTTAGTTCTTCCCCGGAAGACCGCAAAGCTCTACTGCTGGATTATTCCCATCAGTGTCTTGTCTCGAATTGTACATTTAAAAATAACGGGGGCTCGGCCGCGGTCCATCTCAAAAACGGATCGTCACTCAACGAAATTTCCGATTGTTATTTTGAGGATAACGGAAATAATGAAAGGATCTGGGACTCGCATTTATTTTTACAATCGTGCGGAGTACTTAATAGAATCAAACGTAATACTTTTACTCAAACAAGTGTCGGAAATAACTTAACAGACCGGGGAATTTGCTGCGAGCGGACATCAAACACGTTGATCCACCAGAATCTTTTCAACCGTCTCGAAAGGCTCGCGCTGTTTATCGGTATTGCCGAAGAAGATTATATTGAAGGTGAGAAAATACCCGGCAACAATATCATATCGGATAATGAATTTTATAATAACAAGGGAACGGGCTGTTTGTTGAGCCATACGGATTCAACAATTTTGAGCGGATGCGCGTTTTTCGAAAACCGGGGTGAATATACCCTGTCTATAGAGGGATTACAGTCATCCGATAACCTGATTGACAACAACCGTTTCCGTGAGAACTGGTCGCCTACAGCCGAACGGTCCGACCAGATATCGATCTGGTCCGCGGGTCCCGGCAACAAAATTACAAATAATGAAATTTATGGCGTCCCGGGAGAATCCGAATTTCAAATTATAAAAAGTTTTACGGCAATCAATATCTATAACACGTCGTTTTTTAAAATTGAAAACAATGTTATTTATGACATTAATTATCCGGCGACAATTGACAAGACTTTATATAACACAGACTGGATCAAAACGCCGGCGGAAGGAGGCCGCGCCGGGCACGGTATTTATATTGACGGCGGGGACATGGTTATCAACGGTGCGGAAATCCGGAACAACCGCATAAATCAAGTCGGCGCGTCCGCCATATCGCTTGAAAATGTGGAAAACAGTGTCATTTCGGACAATACATGTAACCAAAACGGGGCGTGGGGAATCAGCGTATCGGGACGTAATAATACAATCGAAAAAAATGAAACCGGTGAAAACGGCTGGATGCACGGGGGCTGCAGCGGTATTAATATCCACGGTAAAAGCCCGGGAAACATTGTCCGGCAAAACCTGAGTTATAATAACCACCAGGGTACAGCCGGTGAAGTGGGTTTCAACTGGTGGGATGACGGCAACGGTATTATTGCCGACCAGGGAGCGGACAGTTCCTGGATATATAACAATATCTGTTTTGGTAATGAAGGCGCCGGAATTGCCATCACCGCGAGTTCTTACTGTTTCGTTCTGAACAATACAATCGTGGCCAACGGTTATTGTGAACATGCCGGAAATAAAGCCGGATTGGCGGTTGTGTCAACAATTGAAAATATTAAAGACGCTTCGAACGAAACCGTTATCGGTAATATTTTAGTCAACAATGCCTATTATCAAATGATCATTGCCGATATAGCAAACGACTCACATTTATTTCATCATAATTTATACAACAATGGCCCAGTCACCGGTACGGAAGCGATCATTCACTACCGGGACGAAGACATCCCAACCTATGAACGTGATTTCAACACCATCAGGGATTTTCAGTCCTACTGGAAAGAAAAAGGCAATTCCGTAAACTGTATGGGTTCGCTGGATACAAATCCCCTGCTGGTTTGCGGCGGCAGTAAACCGGACAGCGCCGCGGATGTTTATCTGCTGGCGACCTCACCGGCCCGGAAAGCAAGTGTTGCCATGTCACAGTGGTTTCAGGATGATTTTTTTACTGTGGAACGCGTAAAGTACGAAATGTGGGACATGGGCGCCGTTCAGTTTATCAATCACCTGCCGCATACTTTTGTTTTAAGGGAACCGGCTAATCGAGCCAAATTAAAGAGTCTGAATCCGGTTTTATACTGGGAATCCGTAATCGATCCTGACCCCGGTGATACTGTGTTTTACAATTTAAAAATCAGTCAGGACAAAAATTTTCAAAACGCCGTTATCACAAAGACCCTGTCCGACACACTGTGGACAGTTGACAAGGGATTAAAAGAAAACAATACCTATTACTGGAAAGTGACCGCCGTCGATTTTGACGGCGCGGAAACGGAATGCGCGCAGGTCTTTGCGTTTACTACGCCGGGCAGCACGGATGTCGCTGTGGACGGGGCTCAACTGCCGAAAAAATACCGGTTATATCAAAACTATCCCAATCCGTTTAATTCGCAGACGACCATAAAATATCAGCTTCCGGAAGCGTCCCATGTCAAAATTGTCATTTCCAATATACTGGGTCAGAATGTGGCCACACTAACCAGCAAGCAAAAACTGGCGGGTTATTATTCGACAATATGGAACGGTAAAGATTTTTACGGTCATGATGTCCCCAGCGGACTTTATTTGATTAATCTCGATGCCAAAAGTTTTCACGCGTCACGTAAAATGCTGTTAATAAGATAAATTTGGAATGTGGGATGCACTCGTCAAGTGTCTCGCACATATCATAAAAACGAAACAATCTCCGGAGTGACGTCCCTTTATGGACGGCCGCGAGTCGAAAGACTCGCATGGTATTACACCATAATCCATACGAAAGTCAGTAAAAAGCTTTCCAATTACTAAACAGGATATATTTATATTCCATCCCGCTAACAGGATGGAACGCAGAGGTTATGTGCTTTATAAATTCATATCCCGTTTCGACAGCTTTTCCTTCTTTTCAAAACCGTCGGGAACGGAAAAAACACCGTCCGGGGGGACCATTTGCGATATTTCTTCAACGGTTGAGAGATATACCTTTTTCCGCGGGAATTTTGTTATCGTTATTTCAACCTGCATCTGGATGCCCAGAAGTTTTTCCATTTCGTTAATCAAAGATTCATCGCGGTTGTAAAGCGTTCGCATAATTCTAAGGAGGTTATGAAATAATTCCACATTACAGGGAACATCCATAGTCGTCCACACTTTGGAAACTCTTTTGTTCTTTTTCGATCCGTCTATCAGGTCCCAGAATGTTAATTCGGTCAGTTTGCATTGTTTGCTGAGGATATCCAGTGTTTTATTTGTTTCTTTTACTTTACCCGTTACTTTTCTGTTTTTAAAATTCCAGTACAGATCATCAGTGAACAAATTTGACAAATCGACCGGTAAACCGGTATCCACAAAAGTACTGTCGCGCAAATTGATATAACTGAATGTCATTTTCCCCTGATCATAAATTAATTTTTTGTTTTTTTCGATCAGTACGGTCTTGTCCTCATCAATCCACAATTCACCAATATAATCAAATTCCGACTTTGTTTTTTTCCAGAATGTATAAGTATCAATCTTGTTGACAGTCTTGATATAACAAACTTTATGTTTTACAGCAGGGGTGACCATGCTGTTGGCTAAAGAATTTCCCATCTTTTGCATTTCCCGGCCCAGATTTTCACCCCATTCTATCATGTCTTCAACAAAACCACTCATATGCATAACCGGGATTTGTAATTCAATCCATGGATTCTTTTTCTGGTCGGGTGAATAGACCTCTATGCCGGGTCCCCCGGGGATTTTACCTTTTAAAACAGACATCACTAAAAAAGCACCCCATGGATATTCATAATTGGCTGGTCCATTAAATACAGCCGACACGACGTTATTGCTGTCTATCTCCTGAATTTCAAACGGCGGTTCAGCTTCGGTTCCCGGTTCGACCGGACAGCACATTTCCCAGTAATAATTTTCAGGGATTTCCGTTGTCTGGCTGGTGAAAAAACGTCCGAATTGGGGCCCGGCGGGTTTGATTTTCTTTTGCCGGATATAGTTATTTAATTTTTCAACTGCGCCCGGAAGCTGGGCGTATGAACCGTCCATTGGCAGCACCAGCGCCGTCATCGGTTCGGTTTTTTTTATTGTTATATCCATTCCGGGATAACCCGTTTCGGGACGAAACGCCTGGATAAGCAATTCGGTCCGCCACCAGAATTCTTTGTTAACAAATTCGCCGGTCCAAATCTCCATTGCCGGAGGAAATCCCGGCACGTAGCCCCTGGTTTCAAGCCTTTTTAAAAATCTGTCCCATACCGGATCAGTATTTTTTACCCCTTCAATGACGGCGCTTGCCATTTGCCACCCGGCGACCCGGATAATTTCCAACGGCGGATTCACTTTTGTGCCCACTTTGACCGGATATCCGACTTCCCAATATGAATTTTCGGGCGTCACCTTTTCCGGATCGCTGAAATATCGGCCAAATGGTGAACCCGTAGGTTTGATCCCTGATTTTTTCAATAATTCCGTGACCTGTTTAACCTTTACTTCAAAAAGGTCGTTTGGGGGACCCACAACCGGCAGTACCGCAGCGTAAAGCGGATCGGTGTTTTTAATTGTGATATTGAAATTAATTTTAGTCGAATCTTGTACCGGAGCGGATGTTATTTCAGGTAATACGGATTCACTCACATTACCGCTTATATCAATGGTTGACGACGTGGGCCGTGTTTTCTCCGCACCGGCCATAGGCAGGATGCTGAAGGTAATAATCAGCGCCGCAAAAAAAGCTGCGGCAAGCGCCAGCCCCTGGTTTTGCCAGGGTTTCTTTTCCAGCCATTTCAACCGGGTTACCAGCCAGAATGGTTCCTCAAATACTCCTAACAGTCCCAGACCCGGTTCAACTTTTTCGGTCAACAGCTCACGGGCCGTATTCAGCAATGTCTGCCGATATTCACCGGTTTTTTCCCTGAGTATATTCGCCACGGTAAAATCACAGCAAATCTCGCGCACATGTTTCATCTGCTTTCTGACCCATAACATCAACGGATTGAACCAGTATATAATCTGCAAAAATAAACTGAGGCCGTGCAGCCACAAATCGCCGCGTTTCAAATGCGCCAGTTCATGCAGCAGGACATGTTTGGCCTCGTTTTCGGACAGTGTGTCAAAATAGTTTGCCGGCAGCAGCAGCACCGGACGGAACATTCCGTAAACGGCGGGCGTAACCGCTTTATCCGAAAAAACAATGGCCGGAAGATTATCCAGATTTAACCGCTGCGCTGTCTGCACCAGTATTTTGTGAAACCATGGCGGAATATCTTTATCTTTTTGCTGTTGATGCCAGGAGCGTAATTTTTTCATTTTTCCAATTAACAGAGTAAGGTAAATCAATATGCCAAACAACCAAATCCCCATTGCCCAGGTTTGCCAGACAGGTTTTTCACCGGTTTCAGCGTGAAGCGGAGAAATCGCTTGTTTTTCCGGTTGCGGCAATGTTTCTGCAGGAGAATGGGCGGTTGTCTGTTCCGGTATCGAACTTTCTGATATTCTGTCCTGTGTTGTGAAAGAGGTTCCCGCTATTTCAACCCTGCTCAAAACCGCCTGTTTGATGTGCGGCTGAAAATGTGAGATCACGCTGCTGGGTAAATACCAGCCCGGCGGGATAAGCAGTTTTATTAGCACCAGTATCCATAATCCGTACCTGATCTGCGGCCAGGCCCATTTTTTAAGTATCAGTTCAAGCCCGCTGATGATCAGGATCAAAACAGTAACCTGCAGCAACATGGGGCCCATCCATTGCCACCACAATTGCGCTATATGATTAAGTACTGCCATTTTATCCTCCCTATCGGTTGATGGTATAAAACGAACATTATTTTTTGACGCAATTTTATATTGTTACCATTAAAATTAGAATTTCGGTAAACTGGTTATATTATAACGCTCCTTACGGACCGGAATTCTGAATTCATTTAATTCCACACCATGCAGATCACCACTCTTTAATATTCTCATCGGGTAACCGTTACCCCGATACCCTTCAATAATATAAGATAACGCAAAACTGTTCACATATAATAAAATGTCATCATAATCGTAGGTGAATTCGGTACAAACAACAAGTTCTTCGGGTATATATTTAATCTCAAACGGGGCAATGGCTTTGGTCTCTTTGGGTACAGCATATCCCGCTTCCCAAAAGACGTCTTGTTCGGGAAGGAACTCGCTGTTATTAAAGTAACGAAAAAAAGGATCGCCAATGGGTTCGACATTAATCTCTTTCAGGTAAGCCCGCAATCGTTCAAGAGCCTCCAGTTCATTGTCGTATGAACCCTGCATTGGTAAAACAAGCGCCACAATGGCTTCGGTCCACTTTGTGTAAACCGGGACCTTTGGAAACGGTTTGTCCGTTTTTATAACCGGTATCTGAAGTTCCCATTTCGGGTTGTGGTGTCCCGTTTCAAACAATTTGTCAGGACAATAAAGAATAGAGGCATTGCTGGTAACAAGATTATTATTGAATAAATATATAGCGGCTTCTCTGTTGTATTCATCCTCGTTAAAAGACTGATCCAACCGGCTTACGATAATATTTTGGGCCGGTATCTTTTTCAGAACAAAAGGTGCTAACAGGGACAGCTTACCCGCAACCGGATAACCAACCTCCCAAATATTATCAACCTCCGGTACCGGCACGTTTGCATTGGCAAACTGCCGGATAAAGGAAGGACCTGTCGGTTTAATTCGATTTTGCCGCATATATCCCTGTAACTGGGCCATCGCGTCGTTAAGCTGGCTGATCGGTCCGCGCATGGGCAAAACAACGGCATAAAAAGGCTCCGTTTGCTTTGCCCTGAATATGAAATCGGAATTCCGTGCTTTGTAAATTTTCAGGTCGCGTATCCATGAAGACTCCTGGTTTTCGACCAACATGGTCTCGGTATCGGACTTTATACCGGCATTAGTTTTGTCCTGTTTTTCTGAAACCGCCATGGGAAGCACCAGGCCCGCCATAAAAACGAAAACGATCGTTGCGGTGACAAACATAAGGTTTTTATCTTTCCATGAATTTTTTTCCAGCCATTTTAGCCTGTTCATCAAAAGAAACGGTTCTTCGAACACGCCCAGCAGTCCCATTCCGGGCTTCGGTGACTCGGTCAACAACCCCCTCGCCGTAGTTAAAAGAGTCTTTCGGTAAGCAGGGGTATGATCTTTTAATAAACCGGCAACCGTTAAATCACAGCACATTTCACAAATATGTTTGAGTTGTTTTCTGGCCCATATAAGCAGTGGATTGAACCAGTAAACGACCTGCACGAAAAGGCAAACGGAATTCAGCCACAAATCGCCGCGTTTGAGATGCGCCAGTTCATGCAGCAGCACATGTTCCGCCTCCTCTGAAGAAAGTCGATCAAAATAATTGGCGGGCAAAAGTAATACCGGGTGAAACAACCCGTAAACTGCCGGAGTAACCGCCTTTTCCGAGTACACAATGGCCGGTAATTTCCCCAGCTTTAATCGTTGTGCGGTTTGAGTTAAAATATTATGGAACCAGGACGGTATATTTTGCCGTTGTTCCTGTTTATCGTGCCAGTTGCGTAATGTGTATATCCTGGTGAGGAGAAAACCGGAAAAAATAAAAATACCCAGCAGCCATATTCCCATTACGTAAACCTGCCAGACAGGTTTTTCCATACTGTTGATTGCCGGTGGTGCGGAAGCCTCCGAACTCTGCATCGGTTGGTCCCCGCCCTCCTGACGTAATTTTTGCTTAATAACATCCGATGTTGTTGATATCTCATCTTTTAGGCCGAATGAAGGCGACAGGGCATGTAAATCAATCCCTTTTGCGAAAAATTGTTGTTGTATTACCGGTTGAATTTTCGGCACGAGTCCGATAGAGGATGAAAAGTCCGGCGGGATAAACAATTTAACCAGGACCAGCACCCAAACGGCATAACGCACCGGAGGCCAGACGTTTTTGAACAGGAAATAATCAAGCAAAGAGATAAAAATGATAAGCAGGCTCACCTGCCAGAACATGGCTCCCATCCAGTCCCACCAAACGAGTGCTATGTTATTTACCAGACTCATGTTTGTCCTCCCCCTGTTGTGATGTATCCATTTCTTCAAGAAGCCGGATTAGTTTCCGCCGTTCTTTTTCGGATAATTTCCTCTCCTCAACCAGGTAATGCATGACGGGTTCCAGCGTTCCGCCCAGAACTTTATCCACAAGCGATTTCAGGGCGCCGGTGCGCGCTTTCTGCTGGGACACAAGCGGTTCATACACGCTGGTATTGCCTCGTTTATGTTCACTAACCGCGTTTTTGCTGATGAGCCGGGTCAGCATGGTTTTTACGGTTGTGTAAGCCCAGTTATTATCCGGCGGGATTTCCTCCATCAGTTCCCGGGCCGTTGCCGGGTGTTTTTTCCACAGGGCGTTCATGATTTGCCATTCGGCATCCGATAATTTCATAATAATCCTCCAATACTTCTACGTCTGTAGTAGAAAATACTACATTTGTAGAACTTTGTCAAGTAAAAAATGAATTTTTTTAACTTTTTTTAGATAATGATTGTAGAGTCTGAAATGTGAAGCTTTCCGTAAAGAATATGAACGATATATCGGTATTTGGTTTAGGTATGGATATTGGCGAAATATATATTGTGATTAATTCGGAACAAAAACAATTCATACAACTTTGTTTGGTGGAAAAATCAAGGCTTTTCCCGGTAATAAAAAATCCGGTTGAATTTAAAACAAGCAGCATTATATATCACGTGAACAAATAGTAATATAATCCGGGGTATATAACGGCACAATAAGGATATTTTTTTTATTAATACTTGCATATTACTATGATATTTTTGTTATTTAAATAATCACATCAGAAATGATATGACGATTCCGGGGTGGGAAAACGTTTCCTTTAAATTAATATTTTAATTAATACAAACTGTTCATTGAAAATTATCCAGTAATATGCCTTTTCCAACGGGGATTATGTACTCGGGAGAAAATTGATGTTTTGTAACGTCCGGGGAATACAACATCTCATTTCTGCCAATTTTTCGCGATTTTGCAGTAATCGAGCATGACTGAAAAGATTCATATAATAATCCTTAATAGGGAGCTATTATATGAAAATTTAAAACTATTTTCCCCCGTGGTCGATTTTTGTTTAACCAAAAAAAGCCATTGAGTCATTAAAAACTGGTCATTTAATTGTCCTCTTTTTTTTGCGGGGCTGGTCAGAATAAAATCTAACATATTACGGAGGTAACAATGAAAGTCAAACAAAGTATAATTCCGTTATTACTGATTTTTTTAATGACCACATCTTACACACTGGCGCAGCAGGCCCAATCTCTGACTAAAATCAGGGTGGATGAAAACGGTAATATCGAGTTTTTGGACCCGGATGTGAAGGGAGAAAATACCGAACAATCCTTACAATTGATACAAGCAGGTCGGTCGACCGGCAGCGGCTCGTTGGCAAAACCCGCAGCTTTACCGGACCTGAGTTATTTTTCCGAAAGTTATAGTTTTTCCTATCCCAATCTGCATATTCAGGCCAATATCGCCAATATGGGTACTGCCACTGCAAACAATATAGAGATAAAATTTAAACTATCAAATGATACTCAATATCATTCCTTTGGTGTAAAACTCGGACTGAAGACATTAAGCACACTTCCTCCCAATACCTATACAACAGTGACTTTTGATGCAGACCTTACCGGTAAATGCGGCACCTGGTATGTGGTAATTGATATCGATGAATATAATCAGGTGGAAGAATCCAATGAGAATAACAATAAGGGATATATAGAACCAACATTTTTTGTTGATGAAGGTTGTCAGGCGGACCTTGCCTGCTGGGTTGAATGCCCGTATGATTCCATAGGACCGGTGATTGATTTCGGGACCTGTGTTTACAACAGAGGCGATTTGCCATTTTGGCAAGAATATGAAGTGAATGTCTTTTTGTCGGCAGATGCGAACATCACTCTCTCTGATTATTTAATTCATTCCTGGTCAACTTTTTTTGGTTATACGGATTTGGAGCAATGTAATTTTCCGGGTCCCATCACCATACCGGACCATATACCGGGTGGCCGGTATTATCTGGGCGTCTATGTCGACGTGAATGATGTCATTGCGGAATCGGATGAAACCAATAATAGCCGGTATTATACGTTCAGAAAAATAACGGTTCCTGCACCACCAACAACCCATCCGGACCTGATCGTCACCAATGTTACTGTGACCGATGCGACAGGTCCAGAGATTGAGTGTAATTATTCGGTAAAAAATCAGGGTGATGGCGGCACGGGGAAAGGATTTACAAATTATATCTATTTGTCCACTGATCAAACCATAACCCAAACTGATTACCGGATTAGTGAAAAACAAACCAACGCCCTGAACGCCGGGGCCACCCATAATTCCGGCGAGATTCCGATTACAGTCAGCGGTGTGCCTGCCGGGGACTATTATCTGGGTGTTTATGCGGACGGCAGCGGCATAATATCCGAATCCGATGAGAACAACAATACCCGTATTGACAACACGCCAAAGGTGAATATCCCTCCGGGATTTGAAGAACCCGAGGAACCCGCGGGTAATTTGATCGCCAACTGGAATTTTGCCAATGGAATGAGTGACTGGATTTTTAACGCCATCGGTTCAGGTAATGGATCAAGTTCGGTTGAAAACGGCGTGTTTCACGCGCAGATTTCAAACGGCGGCACCAATGTCTGGGATTTGACTTTACATCAGGAGGATTTAACCATAGAAAACGGTAGCACCTATACCGCCATCTTTTACGCGCGAGCAGATGGTCCGAGGGACATCCAGGCCTGGGTTTCAAAAGTAACCTCTCCTCATACACTTTATAAACTTGAAAATTTTTCCTTGACCTCGGAATGGCAGGTATTCACATATACTTTCACCATGTATCACCCCACCAATAACGAAGCCCATTTTGGCTTTGACTTGGGCACGTCCGATGTGGATGTGTATCTGGATAACATCAGCCTGTTTAAAGAAAAAGCACTGCCCCCGAGCACCATGCTTTCCAACGGAGATTTTTCCGAAGGATTGAAAAACTGGCAATTTATAACGATGGGCTCGGGCAATGCCACCGGTTTGGTTGAAGGAGGGGCGTTTCACGCGCAGATCACAGGCGGAGGCGACAATGTCTGGGAGGTGACTTTGCATCAATACGATCTCCGGATAGTCAACGGCAACACCTACACCGCGACTTTTGACGCGCGCGCGGCAAGCCCGAGGAACATCAACGCCTGGGTAGCGATGAATACCGAACCCTGGACACTCTACAACAGCGATGTTACTTTCCCGTTAACCACCGAGTGGCAGACTTTTACATTCACCTTTACCATGAATTATCCCACCAATCCCGAAGCCCGTATAGGTTTCGATTTCGGCACCTCTGATATAGACGTCTTTCTGGATTACATTAGTCTGGTGGAAAAAGTGCCGTCGACTGGTGTTCAGGCTGATGACCAAGCAAAGATCGTCAAATCGTACAATTTATATCAGAATTATCCGAACCCGTTTAATCCGGAAACGACCATTGGTTTTGATCTGCCGAAAACGGAGATGGTTACACTGAAGATATATGATATTACAGGCAAAGAGATCACAACGTTGATAAATAAAGAACTGCCTGCCGGCCGGTATACGGTTGTATTTAACGGTAAAGATATTGCCAGCGGCGTATATTTTATAAGCTTTCGGACACCGGATTTTTCTCAATATCGCAAAATGTTGTTGCTGCGATAAGCAAATATCAATAAATTCCTTAAAGGTAGAATTCAGACGTCAGATTTTTGGAATTTGATAAAGGGACATTTAATGTTGACAACAAAAAAAACAAATGAAATAACGCTTTATATAAAAAAGGCCGGGATTTTTTTCATTACGATTGTTTTACTCTATTTGAATTACAGCATTGCCGGTCCCAAACGTCCCATAGAAGAACGATTGCAAAAGGTTCTTGATAAGGGAATCAAAAAGTATAATGTTAACGGGGTGTCGGCAGCGATTTTATTTCCCAATGAAAAAATCTGGACGGGTGTAAGCGGGATATCTCACGATTCTGTTTCCATGAACCCGGATATGCTGTATGCAATTGGCAGTATTACCAAAAATGTCGTCGCCGCTCTTACGATGAAACTTGTCGAAGAAAATGCTATCTCGCTTAATGATCCATTGTCTAAATGGCTTCCGGAGTATCCTTATATAGATGGAAACATAACCATTCGTCAGCTCCTTAATCATACCAGCGGCATTTATATGTTTTGGGATAATCAGCAAATTTGGGACGCTCTGAAAGAAGACAGGACAAAAATATGGACCCCCAAGGACATTCTAAATTACATCAAAGAGCCCTATTTTGCACCCGGCGAAGGTTGGCATTATTCGAATACCAATTATTTGCTGCTGGCCATGATCATTGAAAAAGTTACCGGTTCAACACTATCGACTGAATTTAAAAATCGGTTCTGGCAACCTTTGGGCATAAACAATGCTTATCTTTCACTTCAGGAAGAACTTCCGGAAAATCAGGCCCATGTCTTTGGGGACAATTTTAATAATGACGGTTCGAACATTGATTTGACATTTCTACCGAGAGCTTCTCATGAAAGCATTACATACGGTTCTTCCGGGATTTTTATCACTGCTGAAGATTTGGCCCGCTGGTGTCACTCGCTTTTCGAAGGAAAAGTGTTGTCACAGCAATCAATGAATGAAATGCTGCAATTTGTAAAATTCAGACCTGTTGCGAATATGAGTGCCTACGGATTGGGGGTGCAGATTTACCCAAAGAGTTTTTCCTATGGTAAAGAAGCCATTGGACATGGCGGGGCAAATATTGGTACATCGACCTATATGGTTTATTTGCCGGACTATCATGTGAGTATCGTTGTTATGATCAACGCTTTCCCAAGCCAATGTATTGATGTTATAACAAAAGGGTTGATCAAAACAGTACTCAAAGAACAAAAAGCAATCAGGTTGATTCCATATTTTGATCTGTTTCCGACCGGTTTCATTTTGATTTGCGCAGCAATATCCATTACAACCATAATAATCGTTCGAATAAAGACAAAGCGCAAAGTATTACAAAATTAATAACTATTATTGGAAAGAGAAATATATCAACCATGTCCACTGGCTCGCGATGTAAATCGGTTGTTTGTTGTCCGCATGGTTAATATAAAAACAGGCGTTTCTATATATCCGGTCCCGCCCATGTGATCTGCAGATTTACATGAGATATCTCATAAAGTTCCGCCGGGGGGGATTTTTTTCAGTTGTATCTTCTCGGGGACCGGCGCGCCGGAAGCTATATTACCCGGGCATCGAGGAGGGCCGTTTACGGCCCATATCGAGATGCACTTTATCTATATAACGTGTAATCCGCCTGTGGGTGTTGTTGGTAAATTTTTTATTAATTCGGAGTGAAAAATAAACTTTTCAACTGTTTTGAAAGGTGGCTTACACCCGGTTTTCCCGGTACAGGAAACTCGTTGTGTTTTTGACGCGCAGGGTCGGGTAATCCCGCACCAGCGGATTTTCTTCTTATCCCTGTATATCAGTGTGATCTGTGGGCAAAGTACCCACTCACGGATGATGCTGATATACACGAAAATTTAACCTGGTAAACATTCCGGATTGTGCAAACCTGAACCTCTGGTCGTCGAGTAACGAGTCCGGCCGTTTTTGCGGGACGAGTGTATTGAAACGTACTTTGGTATAAGGTGTAGTCCACCTGAGGACGTTGATGTAACCTTTAAGTTTTATAAATTTGGTAAAAATACTCTATTTTTTAACATTTTTGAAAGGTGGACTACACATAATCTTTTTTAACGATGGTATATTTGAGGAGGATTAAAGACTGATGGTTTTTTCGCCCTCACCACTCCTATATTTATGAGAGGGGATTCTGTCGAAAGAACTCGTAAATTAGCTTGTTTTAATTAACCTGTTTTTCAAACTTCCGGTGAACTATAACAAATCAAACATTGAAATAGTAAAGTAAAAATTTTTTTTAGTTTTGAAAAACTAAAATAATAATTGTTCTTTAAAAATCTATCTCTTATTTTAATGTACAAAAAGTCCAATATGTTCTGACTACACACAAACTTGAATTTTAATTGGAAACCGGGAAATCTAAACTTGTTATCTGAATAGTTATAGTGTTTTTATGTCATTCTACGAGAAAGGAATGGTTCTATGAAAAAAATATTATCTATATTGGTTCTTTCCTATATGTTCAGTCAGGTTGCCTTTAGTCAGAAATTTGAAAAACTGGCCCTTACTCCCCCGATGGGTTGGAACAGTTGGAACAAATTTGGCTGTGACGTCAGCGAAAAGATGATCATGGAAATGGCGGACGCGATGGTCAGTAGCGGGATGAAAGACGCCGGTTACCAGTATATCGTCATTGACGACTGCTGGCAGGTCGGCAGGGACAACCAGGGGAATATTGTGCCGGACCCTGAGAGATTTCCATCCGGCATGAAAGTTTTAGGCGATTATATACACAGCATCGGCTTAAAGTTCGGGATATATTCCGATGCGGGTATTCTGACATGCGGGGAACGTCCGGGCAGCCGCGGCTATGAATACCAGGATGCCCGCTCTTATGCCGGATGGGGAGTGGATTATCTTAAATATGACTGGTGCTATGCGGATGACCAGAATTCGCTGGCATCTTACCGGCTGATGCGAGATGCCCTGTATAAAGCCGGAAGGCCGATTGTATTCAGCATTTGCGAATGGGGCAGCACAAAACCCTGGATATGGGCCGGAGATGTCGGGCATTTGTGGAGAACGACTTATGACATCCGGGATTGCTGGGATTGCAGTACAAAAGTGGTTTACCGGGGTAAAGAGAGTGTAAATTTTCTTGGTTTTACAAAAATTCTGGATCAACAAACCGGCCTGGAATCGTACGCGGGTCCCGGGCATTGGAATGATCCCGACATGCTCGAGGTTGGCAACAGTAACTTGACAATCCCTGAATACCGGGCGCATTTCAGTCTCTGGTGCATCCTGGCGGCGCCGCTCATCGCCGGTAATGACCTGCGAGATATGACGCCGGAGATTGCCGGAATATTGACCAACCGCGAGGTCATTGCCGTAAACCAGGACTCGTTGGGCATGCAGGGACGCAAAGTCAGGGACGATGGCGATACGGAAGTCTGGGTAAAGCAGTTAAAAGACGGCAGCCGCGCCGTTGTCCTGTTTAATCGGGGCCAATCCGAAGCAAAAATCCCGGTGTTTTGGAATGAGATAGGTTATCCGGATCATTTCACTGCCACAGTAAGGGACTTGTGGCTGAAGAAGAATCTTGGGAACTACAAAGGGAGTTTTACCGGAACGGTACCCTCCCATGATGTCGTCATGGTGACTATTAGACCTTAAACAGTTCTAAAAAATAAATGGCGGGATAATTCCCGATTTGTGAAATACCTTTGTACATCATGACGAACCACACGCCCACGGATCACGCGGATGGGCACGGATTTCGATTTTGTTAAAACAACGCAGGTATTGGAAACCTGCGTTGTTTGGGCTGAAGGAACCGGCGCGACAGGCGTTCGGCTGCCCGGGCGTCGGGTTGTCCTGCATTACCGCCTGGCGGTACGGGACATGTCGAGACGCACTTTATCGATATAACGTGTAGTCCACCTGTGGGTGTGGTGAAATAATTTGTTGTAATAAATTCGGCAAAAATACTAAATTTTTCAACTGTTTTGAAAGGATGTGCACATATCTGGTTTTTCCGGTATCTGAACCATTTTGTTTTTTTAACACACAAGGTTTGGAAATCCCGAACCAGCCGGTTTTCTTTTTATCCGTGTATATCAGTGTGATCTGTGGGCAAAAACCAGTCCACGGATGAGACGGGAGATACGTATCGAGTCAATTTTCTTTAAATTATCCCGGGTGTCATGTTATACTGCTGGCATATAACAAAATAAGTGGAAAATTATCTTGGAAATCGATGAATAAAAGTTTAGTTTTTAAATGATATATGGAAAACTAAAGAATAATTTGTTATGTTATATAGGATATGGCAAGAAAAAAATTTTACTCCATTAGAAAAAGTTATTTTATTAAAAGAGAAGGTTTCTATTAGAATGTCGCTCCAAACTTTGTAATATATTTTATAAGGGATTTCTAATTATGAACGAACAACAGGTTGTTATCACAGGCTTGGGCGCTGTAACACCAATTGGTATTGGTGTAAAGGCTTTTTGTGAAGGATTGGAAACCGGACGAAACGGAATAGCAAAAGTTACCCAATTTGATGTGACAGATTTTCGTTCCAAGTTAGCGGCTGAGGTAAAAGAATTTCAAGCAGTAGAATGGATTGATAAAAAATCGGCAAAGCGTATGGATCGATTCACACATTTTGGAATTGCTGCATCTGCAATGGCAATGGAAGATGCGGGATTAGAATCTTTCTCTTTTGATAAAAACAGGGCGGGCGTCATCATCGGTTCCGGCATTGGGGGTTCAAAGACAATCGAAGATGGTTATTCCACGCTTCAGGAAAATGGACCCAATAGTTTAAATCCGTTTTTTGTGTCCAAGCTGCTCATCAATATGGCCGCGTGTATGGTTTCCATTAAATATGGCTTGAAAGGCCCCCTTTCCGCTCCCTCTGTGGCTTGTTCTACGGGATCAAATGCCATTGGCGATGCGTTTCGGATCCTTCAGAGAGGAGATGCCGACATCATGCTCGCGGGCAGTTCCGAGGCAAGTATAAATCCGCTGCCCTTTGGATGTTTTTGCGCTACACGGTCCATGACTGCAAATGATAATCCTGAAAATGCCTGCAGACCCTTTGATAAGAATCGTGATGGATTTGTAATGGGGGAAGGCGCCGGAATTGCTGTTTTGGAAAACAAACAACATGCTTTAAAACGGGGCGCAAAGATTTATGCTGAACTTGTCGGATACGGCAACACGGCAGATGCCTATCACTTTACAGCGCCTGAACCCAACAGCGACGGCATGATCCGGGTTATGCAGGCAGCGCTGCGTGACGCGGATTTGGAGGTTGAAAAAATAGGATATATCAATGCGCATGGTACGTCCACTGTATTAAATGACAAATGCGAGAGCGCGGCAATAATTAAAGTATTTGGGGATTACGCAAAAAGTTTAAAGGTCAGTTCAATTAAATCAATGATCGGTCATCTTATGGCAGGCGCGGGATCTGTGGAGTTTGTGTCGACCGTAATGAGTGTGTTTACCGGTAAAATCCCGCCAACCATAAATTATAAAGAGCCTGATGCTGATTGTCCTCTTGATTATGTTACCAATGTAGCAGAATCGCTTGATTTAAATGCGGCAATGAGTAATTCTTTTGGATTCGGCGGCGGCAACGCTTGCCTCATAGTGAAGAAATATGAGGATATAAATTAAAGCCCCAAATTTTAAATCGAAAGTGTATCCGCAAATATAATTATTGTTATCTGCTCGCCCGGCCGGAACTACGGGAACCACAAACTGTACAACCCCGCCGTCGGGTAGGGCTGTAAACGGCCCGTATCGAGATGGGCTTCGGTGCAAATTGACCTGCCGGATATATCAAGGAAAACCCTTTAATACGAACCCACCCCCATGGGAAAAAACAGAGTGAGTTTTTGTATCAGGATTACGAGTGTTGTATGATTTTTAAGTTAGATATATTCTCAAAATGTTTAATATTGAATGTTGCCAGTGGGAGAGAATTACTCATTGCAGTTGCGGCGATAAGTAGATCAGCCAATTCTATTAAATTGTTTTGTTTTTTTAGATAATTATAGATATTAACTGCTTGGTTAATACATTCTTCATCGATGCTTAAAATTTCAATGTTTTTTGTCAGGGTTAGATAATCTTGACTCTGCTTTTCCGTTTTTATACCAATTTTGATCTCGAAAACAGTAATAATTGACAAACAGAAATTGTACTTGTTTGATAATTTGTACAAAACTGATTTCGATTTATCTCTTTTCCGGAAATAATCAATCAAGATACTCGAATCTAGAAGAATTGTTTTGGCGTCCATTTATTAAGATATTCCCTTGCTTTGACAATTTCATTAATTTCAGAATCAGACCAGACAGATGTTTGTAATAATTCGTTTCTCCATTGTTTTAAAGAATTTTTGTCCGTTTTTTTTGTTACAGAATCATTCTTTTTGATCAATTCCAATATCGCCTTTTTTTTAACAATGGGCAATTCTTCAAGTTGTTTTATAATTTGTTCAGTTAAAATATCACTCATTTGTATTTACCTTGTGAAAAGCGTTGACAATTTTTTTTAATCTACTAAAATTTAAATACGAATGCAATAATAAACTAAAATTGAAAATGGTGAGATTATATCCAACTTGTAGATTAATCGAGTGGTGCGTGGCAAAAACCCGCCCACGGATGACGCAGATGGGCACGGATAGGGTTACCCGGTCGTCGGGTTATTAGAAAAACCACTCTGGTTTTCGAAACCTGCGTGGGTTGGGTTTCAGGGACCGGCGCTCTGTGCGTTTAGTTACCCGGTCGTCGAGTAGGGCTGTTTACGGCCCGTATCGAGACGCACATCGACACTGTCACGTGTATTCCATCTGTGGGCGTAAATAAATAATTTTATTGTTGTTGATTCGGAACAAATGCCAAATCTTTCGACCATTTTGAAAGGGGGGCTACACATAATTTTTTTTGATATTTTTTCACTTTTTCCTTGCTTTTTTCGGTGAAATTACCTTTATTTAATCAATCACATCAGCAATGACACGATGATTCCAGGGTGGGGAAGCTTTTCTGTATTATGTAGTATCAAGAAGTAAAAATTTTATTTTGTTAATTATTCGAGTTGGTATTTTATACTTGAATGATTTTTAGTTTTATATTTCTGAATATCAAAGGATTGTCTCCTTGTTTTTTGGGCTAAGATGATACACAAAAAGGATCACGAATTTTTCATTACTAAAAATTAAATAATGCATAACAATGGTTTAACCCGAGTTGAAAACAATGGTGTTTAGAAGTTTCCAATTTTACTAAAATCATCTATTAAGGTTTTAATTTCAGTTTGTTTTAACAAAATGAAACAGATATTATCATTAAATAAAATTAAGGAGGTTTTATGAACACACCTATAATTGAATGGCCAGGAGTTTCTGGTAAAAAATACAAATATTGGATTTATCCAATTGATACATCCTTGAAAGAAGAAGGTGGAAATTATATATTTGCATTAGAATCATCCCCTGGACATTGGTCTTCAGTTTATATTGGTCAAACAAATAATCTTAATGAAAGGCTTGAAAATCATGAAAAGGAAAATTGTGCGAGGAGCAATGGTGCTACTCATATACATGCCCATTTGAATTCTTTAAAACAAAACAGACTTAATGAAGAGTTAGACCTCATTAAGAAATGGAAACCTGTTTGTAATGAACAGTTGATTTAGTTTCTTCCAAAATTCGAATTATTATGTAGGGACTAATCTCTAAAACCATAGTGAAAGATGCAAAACGCTTTAAAGCAAAAAGTCAATTTTATAAAGGGTTGGATAAAACCTTATATATTCATATAGCGGTTTCAACCAATGAAACGTGCGTTAGAGCCTAATATAAAAGGAATAAATTATGTATTTATGTTACGTTGATGAAAGTGGCTTTAATGGTAAAAAATTAAATGAGAATCAACCTGTTCAAACAATGGTTGGTATTTTTCCTAATCTTTATAGTTTTCATAAATCTGATGCAGAATTTAAAGAAGTCTTCAAAATAATCAATAAAAGGATTCCAATTAATGAGCTTAAGGCCAATGAGATATATCGTGGCCGACAATCATGGGCAAACATTGAACCTGATGTCAGAGATAAAGTAATAGAATATTACTTCAATTGGATTAGAAATCGAAATCATAAATTTATTATATCAACGATTGATAATAGTGTATTTTTTAATATGAAAAAAGAGAAAAAAGACAATATTTTTTTTAAGGATTGTCCATTTCCATGGTTATTAGGTGCTTTTCATATAAGTATAGTAATCTAAAAATTAAATCGTACTCGAGTTAAAAATAAGGGTAAAACAATTTTAGTCTTTGATCAAGAGGATATTTTTGAAAATAAATTATGTGAATTAATATTTAATCCACCTGAATATATTGATGAATTTGTGAAATACGAACCAAAGAAGGAATTACAAAGACTCAACCAAATAATTGATAGTGCTTATTTTGTAAGGTCACATCACTCATCAATGGCACAAGTTGTTGATATTTTGTCATTTTTTCTAAGATTGTACATTGAAATAAACTATTATGGATTTCAAGAGGCTTATAATGGAGAAAATGACAAAATCACAAGATGGATTGAAAAAGTAAAAGATAAATTTGTGTCTTACTCTGTAATTTATCCTAATAAAAAATCAAATTTTATAAAATTATTAAACAATATGAAAGTAAATGGTTTTGTTTGGTAAAGGATTAATGTTTTAACAATAATTTGCATCCAATGCATGACCCACAATTGATCATTTGGTATTTTATTGTCATAGGCAAAAAAAAAGGATTAAATCCTGAAAATACAAATTTACTTTATTTTTATATATACAAACAGTTTTTCGTAAGGGACCAATTCTTAAAATGCGGTCTAATGAAGATTTTCTCTTACTGCGGATTTCCACCCAATTGCAAAAGGTAATTTCCATTATGTAACTATATTCTCATTATTAAAAAGAAAATTATCCGAATAAGTATTTGGATGATGTTGTGAAATGTTTGAGGAGTTTTATTAATATAAGGGGTAAATAATGACCGATAATAGTTTTTTTGAGGAACAAAAAGAGCAGTCTTTGATTAAATCAACCATTGTGGCTAAATACTTTGATGTATGGTCAAATGTAATAATCAGTACTCAAAAAAAATATCCAAAAAAGGAACAAAAAATTGCTTATATTGATCTGTTTGCCGGACCTGGTCGTTATAAAGATGGCTCACAGTCGACACCATTGAAAATATTAACCCATGCAATAGAAAAACCAGATTTGTGTGAACGACTGGTAACTATTTTTAATGATAAGGACGAAAAAAATTCGGAAGTTTTAAAAAAAACAATTGAAGAAATCCCTGGAATAAAAAAATTGAAAAATAAACCACATGTTTATAATCACGAGGTCGGTAAAAATATTATCAAAATGTTTGAAAGTATGAATCTTATTCCCACACTTTTTTTTGTTGACCCATGGGGTTATAAAGGGCTTTCTCTTCGACTTATAAATTCTGTATTAAAAGATTGGGGTTGTGATGCAATTTTCTTTTTCAATTACAATCGCATTAATATGGGACTAAATAATGAAGCCGTTAAAGAGCACATACAAGCCCTGTTTGGTAAAGAACAGGCAATAGCCTTAAGAAAAAAATTAATAGGAAAAAGTTCACAAGCGAGAGAATTATTCATTGTTGAAGAGCTGTGTCAGGCATTAAAGGCATATGGATCACGATTTGTTTTACCTTTTAGCTTCAAGAATGACAAAGGGAAAAGAACTAGTCATCACCTTGTTTTTGTGAGTAAAAGTTTTTGTGGGTACGAAATTATGAAAGATATCATGTCCCGTGAAAGTACAAGTAAGACGCAAGGAGTGCCTTCATTCGAATATAATCCAGCAGATTTTTTGCCACAACAAACGCTTTTGTTTCAACTTTCTCGTCCACTTGATGATTTAAGAGTAGATTTATTGAAAAAATTTAAAGGCCGAAGGCTAACTATGCAGGACATATATGAAAAGCACAATGTAGATACTCCTTATATTAAAAAGAATTACAAAGACATTCTGCGTAAACTTTATGATGATGGTCTCATTGATGCAATTTCTCAGACAGGGAAACCACCACGCAAAAGTACTTTCGGTGATAATATTATAGTAACTTTTCCAGCATAGGAGAGTAATTGGCTAATAGCAAAATAGAATGGACGGAATCAACCTGGAATCCTGTAACCGGATGCACAAAGATTAGTTTAGGATGTAAAAATTGTTATGCAGAGCGTATGGCAAAAAGGTTGAAAAAGATGGGGCAACCTAATTATGCCAACGGATTTCGGATAACTTTGCATGAAAATGTTCTTGAGTATCCTTTACACTGGAAAAAACCGAAAACCATATTTGTCAATTCTATGAGCGACTTATTCCATGAACAAATACCAGATTCTTTTATATTTAAAATTTTTGATATCATGAAGCAAGCCCATTGGCACCAATTTCAAATTCTTACTAAACGATCCATTCGTTTGAAAAAAATAGCCCCTAAAATTGATTGGCCTAAAAATGTTTGGTTAGGTGTCAGCGTTGAAAATGAATCTGTAAAATTTCGGATAGATGACTTAAGGCGGGTACATGCCGCCATAAGATTTATTTCATTTGAACCTTTACTTGGGCCATTTGCATCACTCGACTTTGACAATATTGATTGGGTAATTGTTGGAGGTGAGTCAGGTCCAAGAGCAAGACCCATGAAAAAAGAATGGGTAATACAAATTAAAGAACAATGTATTGTTCAAAACGTACCATTCTTTTTCAAACAATGGGGTGGAATCAATAAAAAGGAAACCGGAAGACTATTAGACGGCAGAACATGGGATGAGATGCCAACAAAACTCATTAATTTGGGAAAAGAGATTGAACATAAAAAAGTACCTCACCTAACTGACGAGCAAAACGATGATTTTCGAACGTCCAAAGTAGCGATTTAAGTTGGTAGGGCAAGACTTGTCCCCCCAAAATGGTTGTAAAGTTCATTTTGCCGAAAAATGAACCGGTATATTAAAAAAATGGCGGGATGAATCCCGCCTTACATTTCTCACCCCAACTCCGCCTTCACCCGCTGCAGTTCCTCCTCGATCTCTGTTACCAGTTCATCGATGATCTCTTTCACCGGCTGGATTTTGTTGACCAGGCCGACGGACTGTCCGGCCATGAGAGAGCCGCTTAAAATGTCGCCGTCGATGACGGCGCGGCGCAGGGCGCCCATCCAGAACTCTTCCACTTTCATCTGCGCGTCCTGGCGGCGGACCGTGCCTTGGTCCAGTTGTTTGATCAGGTCCAACTGCAGCCGGCCGAATTCGTCGATCCCCTTGTTGCGCAGGGCCCGCACGGCGACCACCGGCAGGCGACTGTCGAACTGCGGCGTGGACACGGCGTCCCGGGCGTTGGCGCGGATGAATTTCTCCTTGAATTTGGGGTGGGCGATGCTCTCCTCGGCAACCGCAAAGCGGGTCCCTAACTGCACCCCGGCGGCGCCCATCAACAGCAAATGCGCGCAGATCTTGCCGGTTGCCAGTCCACCGGCGACAAATATGGGCACGTCTTTCACCTCGAACAGCACCTGTTGTAACAGTATAACCAGACTGACATGTCCGACGTGTCCCCCGGCCTCCATTCCCTCCAAAATGATCCCTTCCGCGCCGAAACCGATCATCCGTTTGGCGATGGAATCGGTCGAGGCGAAACACAGCACCGTCGCGCCGGTATCCTTGATCGTTTGAATTTCGCTCTTGTTCGGGAAACCCCCGGCAAAAATGACAAACGGCAGTTTCAATTTTTTTGCCAGCTCCAGGTGCTGCCGGTACAGCGGCGCGATGGTGATCAAGTTGACCGCGAAAGGCTTGTCCGTCAGTTCGCGGGTGTCCCGGATTTGATTTTCCAGTATATCGACCGGGGTGTTGCCCCCGGCCAGACAGCCCAGTCCGCCGCTGTTGGACACCGCGGCGACCAGGTTCGGGTCGCTGACCCACGTCATCGCCCCGCTGATGATCGGGTATTGTATGCCGAAAAATTCTCTCCCCCGCGCGAAATATTTGTCCGATAATTTACCGCTCACAATAACTCCTTTAACTCTTTCAAGTTTCGATAATTTACTGCCATTAATAACATCTTTTCTGTAAAAGGTATTCTATTAAAATTATTTTTTATTGTCCGGTTGTTTCAAGCGGGCCGAAATAAAAATACAAAACGCCGCCGTATTCGCCATTTGCCTTGTTCTGTTCACCCGACGGCCCGGTATTTTCCGGCCTCTGGAACTTTGTACCGATGGGCGCAATGCCGTGTAAAAACGAAATATCCCCGCGCGGGAACGGCGCGATCGTACTGCGCGGGTCCCTGCCGGATTTCGGGGTCAGCATTCTGAAAAACAGGTCGTCCGTTTCCGTCAGCACGGTTATGGGCGCTTCGGTTGTGTTGATCACCGCCCAGTTAAAGTCCGAATAATAACCCTTGAATTCGGGATAATCCCACGATTCGCCTGGCGTGGTGTCGTTATACTCGTTCTCCCAGACGTTCAAAGTAACGCCCTTGCGCCTGTTCTTCCACACCCTGTACGGACCGTCCCCGAGCCACTTCATCCCCAGAATTTTGTCCTCGGGACAGCGAAAGGAGAGACCCATAAAATCGAAATAACCGTACAGATCGTAATTGTATTCACATTTCAGCCAGCCGGAACCGTAAACGGTCCATTTCAGATTCCTGAAATTGGCGGAATGGAAATTTACCTCGATCACATAATTATCGCCGTCCGGGTAATGTTTTACGTCGGCGTTGTGTTCTCCGCCAGCGGCCAGTGACGGACCGCCGAACGAAACCATTTGATCTCCAAGCAAAACTTTTTGTAATTTACCTCGATCTATATCGAAAAAGAATTCCGTCTCCCCGGCTGAAACCGTAATGGTTCCATCGTTCACCCGGGGGGCGGTTTTACCTTCGATCGTCCGGATAAATTCTCCGGCGTAATACGACGGTTTCCGCAACGCAAAACTCTTTTCGTATATTTCACGGCCGGTCGGATCGACGGCGCTAAACAACAGGGCGTCGTATTCGTTATAGTCCTCCGGCAATTGTAATTGCACCGATATACTCTGGTGCGGGGGACATTCAACAGACCGGATATTTACTTCGGTCTTTTCTTTTATGCCCGATTCAGTCTCAAACGGCTCCCTGTATTTGACCAGTCGGCTTGTGAATGTACAGGCCGACAGGTCGGTGAAATCATACCGGTTCTCGATATTCATTCTGCCGTCAAAATCCTGCGGGAGTTGTTTCGTCGTCACAACCACGGGCGAATAGATCTCTTTGACCGCGTAAAAACTGCCCTCTTTTTCATGGTGAGGACCGACGATACCGTCCGGCGCCTGGTTGCCGGCCACGTCGATTTTTCCGTCCATATCGGTGCGGACAAGGCCCTCGTCGGCGAAAACCCAGAGGAAACAGCCGGCGGCCAGCGGTTTGGATTGGATCATGTCCCAGTAATCCGCCAGACCGGCGCCGTGTCCACCATCGTACAGGCCGTGCCATATCTCCGTGGGAAGAAGGATGTCCGGTCCGTCGGCCAGATTTTCGTACATTTTATACGTGCGGTAGTGGGTAGTATTCACGCCAGCGGAGGTTTCCCACGGATGCAGAACGGAACGCTTTTGCGGATCGTATTTGCCGAACTCCGGGACCAGTTCATAATTGAACCCGCCCTCGTTGCCGTTGTCCCAGAACAATATGCAGGGATGGTTCACGTCCCGGGTGACCATTTCCTTTACCAGCTTTACCCCGACGGGCGTCGAATAGGCCGCCTGCCAGCCGGACAATTCATCCAGCACGTACATGCCCAGGGAATCGCACACGTCCAAGAAATGAGCGTCCGGCGGGTAATGCGACATCCGCACAGCGTTGATGTTCATGTCCTTCATCAGTTCCACGTCCTCAATGCTGACCTGTTTGCTGAGCGTCCGACCGCTCTCCGGCCGGAACGAGTGACGGTCCACCCCTTTTAACCGGATTTTTTGCCCGTTCACATAGATACCGTCGCCCTGCCGCACCTCGATGGTGCGAAAACCGAATTTTTCCGATATGTCGTGAATGGTGTTCGTTCCGTTCAGTTTAATATCGGCACTGTACAAATTCGGCGTTTCCGCGGTCCATAACAATGGCTGCTCTATGTTGGTCTTTAAATTTATAAAAGTACTGTTTTTTTGGATTTTCCCGGTAAACGCGGGTCTGACCGGTTCGCCGTTCAACGTTTTGATCTGACAGGTGATCTCTTTGGCTTTATCGATGTTTTGCAGAAACACATCGACGGAAAAACTGCCGTCCGCTTGAGCGTTTATGGCGGTCCGTTCGATATGTTCATACGGTAAAGCCTCCAGGTAAACGGGACGAAAAATGCCGCCAAAGATCCAGTAATCGGCGTGACGCTCGGCCAGGTTCACGGACATGTCGGAAGACCGTTTGCTGACGGTCACTTCGAGCAGGTTTTCCACACCAACCCTGACCAGCTCCGTGATATTGTAGCGGAACCGGACAAACGCGCCCTGGTGTTTCGGTCCGGCGGATAAACCGTTGATCCATACTTCCGTGTCGGTCATCGAACCCTCAAACACCAGATCGATCTGTTTTTCCGCCCATTCGGCCGGTATCCGGAACTTATAACGATATTTGCCCTGCTCGTCCGCCTGAATCCGGTCGTTGCCATAGTTGTAGGAACCGAATCCGTGCTGTTCCCAGCAGGACGGCACGGGTATGGTTGTCCATTGACCGCTGTTGCGGCCGTCCGTGCAGAAAAATTCCCAGTTAACCGTATGGTCTTTGTCCGTGCCGGAGAGGTACAGGCGCTCGGTTTTGGCGGCAAGTAAAGACGTTATATTGATAAATATAAGTATTAATAGTAAACGGATGGTTTTCATTTTTTCCCTCTTTATTTTAGTTCCCTAAAAAATACGAATACAAAGACTTAAAATCCATTATTATTTGCTGGGTGCGCTGGGGTGAACCGCAGAGGGAAGGGGGGGCGCAAAGGTGACATACTAAAATATATTTTTCTTTTTTAAGTAAAGAATTTAAAAAAAACTTGTTTTTTTCTGCGAAAATTTTTTAATTAAGTTGTTAGAAAAGCAAGCGTTGTTTACAGTACATCGAAAAAAAATAGTGAATTAATTTTTCTTCAGGAGTAAGATTATTAATACCTTTATGAGGTTTTACTCCATTGTAATAATTAAGAAAGCGTTTCAATTCAGTTTTCCGATGCGCAGAAGAATCGAAAATAGT
>JAFGSB010000128.1 GCA_016934825.1 Candidatus Zhuqueibacterota bacterium | reverse complement strand
TTTTCCGCCCTGTGTTGCCCCTTGTCGGTTTATCCGTTCTGGTGTGGTGTACAAATTGTAAATAAAGTTTCCCTGTTTGAAACATAAAATTAATTTTTTAAAAAGTCAAGTAAAATTTTGCGAATTTGGTGGGAAAATTTACCGGGGACAATGTGCGAGACATCTGGCTAGTGTGTTGCACATGCCGTCAATCAGTGTTCAATTCGTGCAAATCCGTGGCGAAAATCTTTGTTGCTGCGGCCCCCGTGATCAATAATTATTTTTCCCCCCGTAGGGGCGAGGCATGCCTCGCCTCTACAAAATATCTTTCACTTCGTTCGGTCGGTCGTCGAGTAGCGCAAAGCGAGAAAGAGACGTCTTTGGCGCAAGCCTATCCACGGGATTAAAATGAAAATGTCACCTCGATACGTCCCGCGAAAAGAAGCGTGACTACTCGGGCCCGGCGCAACGGTGTAATATGACGGTCCACGCACCGGGGCGTCATTTATCCCGTTCATGAGCATATGAAAGGTCATATATTCTTTGAGAACACGCCCCGGGGCGTTGGACCGGTCATCGAGTAAGGCTGTCGAGCTTTGCGAGACAGGCTGTATCGAGATGACGTTCGAAGCGAAAGAATCCGGAATGATCGCAAAAAGCGGTCCCCTAAGCAAAACGGGACGGAACTACACTGGGGCCGGCGTACCGGTGTTACCCAATGTGTACTGTTGACGCTGTAAAAATTTTCATTGTTAGGGTTTCTGAATATGTGCCAACAGCTTTAACTGTTATGAAAGGTAGAATACAACAAACTCAATTACCCGCAGCTTTTACTGTAAAACTGCCCTGAAATACAACAGAACGCCGTTTTCAGCGTTTATGCCTTCGTATTTGAAATCATTATTTACACATATGTTTTTCAATTCCTGTTCCGAATGCAACCTGCCTCTGATCGTGCTCTCACGTTTGTTTTTCTCCGGGACCGGCACACTGCAGATAAAAATCCCGCCGGTGTTCAACACCCTTCTGATATCCTTAAATACAGTCTCCGCGTCGCTGAAAAAATTCAACGACAGAATACAAAGACATACATCAAACATATTATCTGCGAACGGAAGTTCTTCCGCGCCGGTCACATAAAATTTTGTTTCCTTAAAACCGGCATCCCTGAAATTTTTCACAGCCTGCCGGAGCAGACCTTCACTAATATCACTGCCGGTAAAATGATTGCTGTTATGCAGAAAATCGACCGCGCTGCCGCTGCCCGTGGCCAGTTCAAGAACATTTTTACCCCGGACATCTTTTAATTCTTTTTGCAGAATGTCTATATGTTTACCCATATCCCCGCCGAATTTCTTCGGGAAGATTGACTTTTGCATAATACGGTCATATAAAAATGAAAAACTGTCCCCAAGCCAGGGTTTGAATCGTTTTATTTTATTACGATTGTCCGCAATATAACACAGCCCTTTCTTTTCCACAATCCGGATACCATCTTTCAGCATTTCACACTCCTGTATATCATTAGATTAGCCCCCTGTGACCTGAATTATATTAAAAGTAACAAAAAAAGCACAATAAATCCCCAACATACGGACCCTATTGTGCTTTTTCCCTTTTTAATCATACGGTTAAAATAAAAGCAAAACATTTAACAAAATCAATATTTTTTTCATTCCACAATGGATGCACCTGCCGAGCGGGAAATAGAGAGGAGGAAACGACCTCCCGGAGGTGTAAATCTGATGGTTTGAATCAATCATTCATTTTTAGATACAATTCCTTATTCATAAAATCAATAAAGACCGGATACCGAACAAACAGATCATAACCGATCAATCCGTCCGATTTTGGATATTTATTATCAATTATCATAAAATCATATTGAGCGATCGGCGCCGAACCGATAAACATATCCCGCGCTGTGAATGTGCCGACAACTGCGGGCTCAGGCGAATTCTTTATGATCAGATCCTTTTCCCGCAGTAATTTCCCCAGAGATGAACCAAGCCTGATCAACC
Source organism: Candidatus Zhuqueibacterota bacterium (assembly GCA_016934825.1). GTDB lineage: Bacteria > Zhuqueibacterota > Zhuqueibacteria > Residuimicrobiales > Krinioviventaceae > Fontivivens. The sequence goes on along the minus strand of JAFGSB010000128.1, from coordinate 28,121 downwards.
CGTACGGCTTGTTCGTATCATCGACGGCAATCGCCGCGTTGTCCAGGGAAAAATAAAATGTTTTGTCGCTTAAAGTAAATTTTACAGGCAGCCGGATACCTTCTCCATCCGGGGATTGAGTATATTTCACCTTTTCCCACTTGCCGTCCGATAAAAAACCGGGGAGGGTCTCCCTGCTGTATATCCCGAGTTTTCGGCCGGGATAATCAATCAATAAATTGTTATTTTCAAATAATTTAAAACTGAACAGACCGTCCGTTTCATCCCGGAATTTATGCTCGACACCCACAATATCCTTAAATAAAAATCCGCCTATTTTCACTTCCGGGATTTTGTACTCTCTGGATTTATACTTGTTGCCCCACGAATCACTGTTTTTTTTGGTTTTGCCGGTGTATCTCACACTCACTTTTTCCAGTGCGGCGGGCGTTAAATGTATCGTTGCCCACGGCGCGCCCGTATCCAGGAACAGGTTCACATCGGTCGTATTGATCCGGAACGTGACATAAGCATTACCGTTAAAGTGATCCGTACCGGTTTGGAAATGGATGGGCACCTCGAAAGAATCAGTTGTGGAAAGAATATCAATATCCTGGGCAGGGGATTGAGAGAAATAAAAACAAATACATAACAATATGAAACGGCAGATAAAGAATTTGATATAATTCAAAAGATCCGCGTCGTAACGCATATTGATGAATGTAATTTTGATCATTTCATTCCCGTTAATTCATTAAAGATCGCCTCAACCAGCCCGGACTCATTTTCCGGGAATTCGGTTTTAATTTCTTCCAGTGTCTTACCGGCTTTTACAAACGATTTTATTTTCTCCTGACGTATTTTCATTTCATTAATATGCGCCGTCACTGTCAGACGATCAATTATATCGGCATGACCGCTGCAAAATTTTTCAGCATCATCCAGGGTATCGAGCATTTTCGTGAGTGTTTTTACATGTTCGAAAGAATTGCCGCCCTTGTAAGAATGGATGAGCTGCGCCCGGCCGACAAAAATCTGGTCGCCAATAAAGGCGGTCTTCTCTTCCGGGAAAAAAACTACGGCATCGCCGGTCGTATGCCCGACTCCAAAATACCACAGTTCCACCTTTTTCGAACCGAAATAAATATCCATTTTATCGCGGAATGTTATTGACGGAACAAAAGACGCTCGATCCGGCAAATTCCACTCGGAAGGTGCGCCGTCGCGTCCGGGATGAAAAAACTCTTTCCTACAATTCTCGTGCGCGATAAAAGTGATTGTCGGAGGGAAAAACCGGTTGCCGCTGATGTGGTCGCCGTCACTGTGCGTGTTAAAAAGATATTTTATGGGTTTGTCCGTAATCTGTTTGATTGCGGCAATCGTTTCATCAACGGATTGTTTATCCATTTTCGCGTCGATGACCATCACACCGTTATCGCCGATATATAACCCGCCGTTCGCGCCGCGTCCTCCTAAAATTTCATACAACCTGTCGGAAATCGGCTTCAATTTCACCGGAACAGTTTCCCTCTGCTGGGCGGACAAGTTTGAACAGAACAATACAAGGGAAAAAATGATCGCGTATAAAAAGATATTTTTTTTCATTCCCGTGTCTCCTGACTATTTTTAAACCTTGATACTATTTATTGACGTCTTAAATCTGCTTACAGCTTTTGAAATCAATATATCATATTTATCGAAGCAATACACATGATTTTATTTCGTGAAAAGCGCCCGCCTCGATTTTATAGAAATATAACCCGCTGGGCAGATTGTCTGCGTCAAATTGAACCGAAAACCACCCCGCATCATGCCGTTCATTTATCAACTCCCTGACCAAATGGCCCTGAATATTATAAACTGTCATTTTAACATGATTTTCTTTTGGCAGATAGCAGGTTATTTTTGTGGAATTGTTAAACGGATTCGGGTAGTTCTGTTCCAGAAAAACCTGGTCGGGTTTATTGATGCTGTGAACAATAAATGTGGGATCATACCTGACAACCATTTCCTTCAATACCCAGTAAAGCGGATCGATCTCCGGTTTTGTATTGGCTGTAATGTGAAGAACGGCATGTCCATCCGACATATCTATATGGCTTGTATCTTTATCTGCTGTAACGATATCAACCAGCATAAAAAAGTCCGGGTTATCTCTGGAATTCCAGTACATTTCCAGTTCGTCATATTTATAAATCACCACCAGTTTGGGCAGGGCCGCCGTTCTTAGATATGCCTGAAAAAACCAGTTCAGGTCCGAATGTGCGATATCATTTACCATTTCAATATAATCCCCGGTCGTCACCAGCCGGCAGCATGAACCATCTGTATTATCCATACAGGTGGAATCGGGGTACAGGAAGCGGCGAAAGGATTCCAGTAACTTCTCTTTACCAATCAGATACCGCAAGCTGTGCAGAATATAAGCTCCCTTGGTATATACCTCGTTGCCGTATATCTCTGTTGTTGTTTTTGGTTCCAGGGGAGCTATGGGTGTTTCATTCCTGAAATTTTTAAATTTTAAACCAAAATGGGATAAATATCTGCCCAAACCATACTCTGCTTCATCATATAATGCTTCCATATATGTGGCAAAACCCTCGTGGATCCAGAGGTCCTTCCAGTCTGCGGCGGTCACCAGATTCCCCCACCATTCGTGAGAAAGCTCATGAAAATGAATCATGTGTCCCCTGGTATTTGAAATATCTCCATAAGCAATAATCGTCTGGTGCTCCATACCGAGATACGATGTCTCCGCCACACCGTACTTTTCCGATCTGAACGGATAAGGCCCGAGGGTATTTTCCAGGAACCGCAAGTGTTTTGTCATATAGGGGAAAAATTTTTCAGGCAGGTTATTCGCCCTGGGAATATGCCAAAAAATAACCGGAAAGATTTCCCCGGTGACACTTTCATAATTCGTCTGTATTGTTTTATATGACGCGATATAAACCGATACACAATAGTTATTGATCGGCATTGAAACAAACCAGTGAAATGTTTTTGTGCCGTTATTGTTTTGAAATTCATCGCGCAACCTGCCGTTGGATACACACACGAGGTCTTCCGGCACTGTAAAACGTAACGACATGGAATCCGGTTCATCGGAGGGATGGTCCTTGCATGGCCACCAGACATCGGCGCCTTCGTTTTCACAGGACACTCCAATCCAGTGATCACCCGATGCTGTTTTTTCCCAGCTAAAACCGCCTACCCAGGGCGGCATGGCGGCCTTTAAGGGTTTTCCATGATAAAACACACGGATTACGACTTTATCGCCCGGTTGCCTGATTTCCGGGAAATAGACAATAAGTATGGATACCAGTTGTTTAAATCCGGCAGAAATGAGTCGGTTTGTTGTCTCGTTAACAAAAACAGAATCGACGGTCAGGCGGTAATCAATATCCAAAATGAACTGGTCCAAGGGAGCTATAATGCCGGCACAGATGGTGTTGGAACCGGAAATTGTCTGATTATCCGGATCGATACTCAGATCGAGATCGTAAAAAGTCACATCATAAGCCGCCTGTAATCGCGATAAAGGGCCGCCGGATGTTTGTTCGAATTTATCTGCAAAGGCATGGTCAACATAAATCAGCAACAGAAACGAAATGAATGTTTGGATGGACAATGAATGATTCATGACGCCTCGCAACGGGAATTTTACATAATATTTTACTTCAATCAACTGTTTTAATAAATATGATGAAGAATCATATATAAAACAAGCAGTAAATATTTTGTTGAAAAATTATCCGTATGTTCATTTATGAGCACAGTGTCCTGTTTACAATCCAGGAAAGTAAGAAATTTAAGTCGGTAAATTTCTAAAAATACTTTAAATTACATCCCTATTTAAGGACAAATCCGGTAATTTGTCAGGATAAAAAATATTATCATCGAAACAAAATATTTCTTGCATTAAAAATTTAGAATATTATATTTGTATGTACAACTAAATAAGAGGAAATTGAAAAATGTTTGAAAATTGTCTGTATTTTAATATGAATATCCTTTTTCGGGAAATTAACCGGATGTGGGATGAGGAATTCACCAAAATCGGGTTGTCTCCCTCTCATGGATACCTGCTGAATATTGTATTATCACGCCCCGGGATCACGCAAAAGGACGTGGCGAACATGATGCGTCTGAAACCTTCCACAATAAGTCGATTCATCGACACGCTTGTCGTCAAAGGCTATCTTTTACGACAACAGGAAGGCAAAGGATCGCTGCTCTACCCCACCGGACGCGCCGTTTCCGCTCAGTATGATCTCGAAAAGCTCATCAATAACCTCAATGAAGGGCTTGTTCAACAGACCACAAAGGAAGAAACCGAAGAATTATTGAATAAAATGATCGATTATTATAAAAAGTTGGTATAAATTATATTTGTATGTACAAACAAATATAATATAGTATTTATAATTGTTATTCAGGCCTTAATTATTGGTTTTCTCCCCTAATTTAACACATTTTCCACCTGGGTATTCCGGGTGGAAAATGTGTTATAATGACTATTTCCCCTGCTTCACGGCCACTTTTTCTTTAAATAACTCACCGATACCGCCAATACTGCCCAGTATACCGGCCGTTTCCATCGGCAGGAACACCTTGGTTGCATTGCCATTGGCAACGTTTTCCAACGCTTCCAAATATTTAATGGCAATCAGATCATTGGTGGGGTTCCCGTCATGAATCGCTTTAAAGACCAGCGTAATGGCTTCGCGCTCGCCTTCTGCAATAGCGATTTTCTGGTATTTGTTGGCGTCGGCCACCTGCCTGATGGCTTCCGCCTCTCCTTCGGCTTTTAAAATGGCCGATTTTTTCGCTCCTTCCGCTTCGAGGATCATGGCGCGGCGTTCCCGCTCCGCTTTCATCTGCCGGTGCATGGCTTCGGTCACGTCAACCGGAGGCTCAATTTTTTGTAGCTCCACGCGAGTAACTTTGGTGCCCCATTTATCTGTAGCGTCATCCAGTATCTCGCGCAACTTGGTATTGACCGCCTCCCGGGATGTGAGCGATTCATCCAGCGCCATATCACCGATCAGGTTACGAAGGTTGGTTTGCGCCAGTTTGGTCACAGCCATCCAGAAATTGGCCACATTATAAGTTACTTTAACCGGGTCGGAGATTTCATAATAAACCACGGCGTCAACTTCAACTACAACGTTATCTTTGGTAATCACGGCCTGCGGCGGAATATCGACAACCTGTTCCCGCATATCCACTTTTTTCAGATTTTCCAGAAAAGGGACAATCAGGGTCAGGCCGCTGTCTGCCGTGCGCTGATATCTCCCGAGCCGTTCAATCAGACCTTTTTGCCAGGGGTGTACAATTTTCAAACCCTGGCCGGCGATGATAAAAATGACAATTGCGAAAATAATTAACAGTATTTCCATTTTACACACCCTCCTTTATTGGTTCAACTATTAAATGAGTCCCGTCGACTTTGATCACTTTTACTCTTTTGTTTTTCGGAATAATATCGTCGTTCGCACTTTCCGCCCGCCATTCTTCTTTATTCATACGAACACGACCTGTATTTTTCAAATTATTAATCTCCTCCAGAACCATTCCTGCCATACCGATGAAGCGGTCCGCACCGATTCCGGGGGGTTGTTCTTTGGTCACACGGTTGGCAAATTTTCTCGATACCACCACCAGTATACCCGAAATGACAACAAAAGCCAGCCATTGCCATATTGGACCGAGTCCAAGCAGGGCGCACAAACCGGCGGCGGCAGCGCCTATTCCGAACCACAGAATAAAAAATCCGGCCGTGAACATTTCACCGACAATGAAAAACGCGGCCAGAATAAACCAGATTAGCCAGATATTGATACCGAACATTTTTCCCTCTTTTTTTGTAATAATCTCTTTGTGAATTAAATCGTATGTAAAAATCTTTTGATTTTCTTTGTTGGGGTTTTTTCAAACTCCTTTGGATATATTTCTATTTTCATAATATTGATATAGGAAGGAAGCTGACTGTTTAATTGTTTTCGATTATCTTCCATAATTTTTAATAAATCCGTTTCGGTGACATTTTCCGTATCCATCATTTCCAGGTCGGGATAAACGAGGGACATTAGGGAACCATTTTTATCCAGGATCAAAGATTCCTGCACAAAGGGCATATTATTCAGCCTGGCCTCAATTTCCTCCGGATAGATGTTCTGACCGGAGGGGCCCAGGATCATATCTTTGCTGCGGCCCTTGATAAAGACAAATCCGTCTTTGTCAACCAATCCCAAATCGCCGGTGTGCAGCCATCCATCCTGATCAATGGCGTTATCGGTGGCTTGCTGATTTTTATAATAACCATCCATGACATTCTCACCGCGCACCAAAATTTCACCGACAATATTCTGCTGGTCGTTGGAATCTATTTTTACATCAAGGGTATCGACAGGCAGTCCGACCGCTTCCAGTCTGTGATTATCCCATGCAGTGTAACTGATCAGCGGCCCGCATTCGGTCATGCCGTACCCGATAGTAAACGGGAATTTGATCTGTTTAAGAAAATTTTCCACCTCTTTATTGAGCGCGGCGCCGCCGATTACGATTTCATAGAAATTACCGCCAAAAACTTCAATCAGTTTTGAGTATACTTTTTTATGAACGATGTTTTTTAACACAGGTATACTTTTTAATCGTTTGGCAGCGCCTTTGTTTAAAGCGGGTCTGATCTGTTTTTTATATATTTTTTCGATAATCAACGGAACAGATAAAATTAAATGCGGTTTTATGTCCTGAAATGCCTTGACAATAACCTTGGGGGAGGGAGTTTTACTCAAAAAGGTTATATGACATCCCAGCGTGAAAGGGAAGAGGAATTCAAAAGCGCAGCCGTAGGAATGCGCCAGCGGCATAAAGGATAGTATTTTGTTACCCGCTTTCAAAGGCATGTGGTCCTGCGCGTATTTAACATTTGCCATCAAACTGTTATGTGAAAGCATAACCCCTTTTGAGAAACCGGTGGTTCCCGATGTATAAACAATTGCCGCAAGCCGGTTATTGTTAATTTCCGGGAATTTAATAACTGCGGGAGAGAATGATTGATATTCCTGCAAATGTGATATTTGTGCATTTTTAAATATGTTATCATACTCTTTCTTTTTACCGTATAGCAAACCGAAATTATCAAGCGAAAAAATGGCCTCCAGGTCCGGCATCTGGGTTTCATCCAGGTTTTCATATAATTGATCTGAGGTAAAAAAGATTACCGAATCGGAATGATTGATGATGTGATGAACATCCTCGGGATTAAAGTCCGGTAATATCGGCACGATAACGGCGCCGTAACTTACGGTTGCCAGGTAAGTAATCGCCCAGTTAACAGAATTTTTGCCGATGAGGGCAATTTTGTCCCCCTGTTTTATGGAACTTTTTTTAAAAATATAGTGCAGCAGGTGAATTTTTTCGCCCACCTTTTCATAACTTAAATATCCTTCCTGATAATTGGAAAGAGCCGGTAAACTCCAGTTGTTTTTAATACTGTTTTCCAGTGTTTTGACAAAATTTTGTTTTAACATATAATATCCCTATAAATAATTTTAAACAAAGAAATTCACAATTATTTTTTTCTAAAATAACGGAATTTCTACAAATTTTCCAATTACTTTATAATCCCCCTTTTTAACAACGGAAAGGGATTTTACCGCATATATATATTCATTCATCTGCTGCTGTTCATAATATTCACCTGTTTTATAATCGATTATTTTTATTTCCCTGTTCTTTTGATCTATCATCAGCCTGTCGAGTCGAAGTTCTTTTCCGGCAGGGCTGAACAGCGTATATTCGGTAAAAATTCTGTCCCATTTTTCTGAAAAAAGTTCGGTCAGATTTTTTTTAAGGTATTCGGTCACCTGTTGTAACAGTTCCTGAATTTTACTCTCCGGTATCAGATTCCCAAAATACCCGATGGTTTTTTGTGCAGCATATTCGATCTCTTCATTGGAACCGTACCTGATAATAGATAAAAAGTAATGGATAATATTTCCTTTATCAATATCACGGTCTACAAGATATACACTTGAAAAGTTTATATATTCATCTCTTTTCAACCGTTCTGCATCAGATTTCAGGTATTTTGAGTTGTCAAAATCAATATATTTGTTTAAAAAGGAATAATCTTTTTCGGAAGAAGGGAGCGATTTTTCCACGCTTTTCCGGAGATTTCCTGTTGCAGCGGCGGTTTTGAAATCATTTTCCGGAACCAATAAATCCTTATTTTTAAAATAGTGGTATATTGCATATAAGATAATTTGTTCGGCCGGAACGGCATCGGAATTCATCAGGTCATCGAATAATTTTAAAAGTCCCCCTTTCTTTTTATAAACAAAATTAATATATAAATTGTTTTTAGCGCGGGTCAGGGCCACATAAATATTATTGAGTTCTTCAATGATTTCCCTGTTGTCAGAGTCGGCTTTGAGCTCTTTGCCGCTGCAATATGGAATAATATGATCATAGTTATAATTTAATATATAATTTTGCAGTCCGGTGAAATTCCCAAAATATTTCAGGTAATAATTCAGGCTGCCGAAAGACCGTCCTTTATTAGCGGAAAGGTTCCAGAAAAGGAAAACGGTCTCAAATTCAAGCCCCTTGGCTTTGTGAATGGTTAACAGGTTGATGGCGTTATATTCGTCCAGGCCAAGCTGCTGAAAACTTTCGTTTTGTTCGTTGTCCCGACAATAATCCAAAAATCCTTTGAGTGATTTGGGATAATCCCTGTTCGAATTTTCAAAATCCGAGATAATTTCCAGGAACAGATTGATGTTCAATAAATCGTTTTCCTGGTTAAAAAGATTTGTCAAATTGTATTCCCGGATGACATTCCGGGTGAACAATAAAAGGTTCGAATTGATTAATTCGGTTTTTGTTCCCGGGTCTGTTTCAGGTTCCTCCGTATTATTAAGCAGGGAAGCGACTTTATGAACAGCATCGATCTGGTCCAGTTCCATAAATAACTGACTTGTTGAATATTCTCCATTATAGTTTTTATGCCATTCAAGAATTTGTTTGAGTTCGCCGCTGTCCATTAACACAAGATCGGAACGGAAAAATTTTAACAGATCATAGAGATCACAGTAAACCAGGAATTCATACAAATATATTAGCGGTTTAACGGCCCGGTGATGCAACACGGAACTGGAGGATTCTAAAATATAATCTATCCCCATTTCATCCAGCACCGCGGCAATATTATTCAAATCGCTGTTTCGGCGCGCCAGGATCGCGGATTTCTTAACGTCGATCCTATTTTCAGTGATTAACGGGACTATCGTGTCTAATACAAATTCTCGGATCGCTTCTTCAACCTGGGAAATATCGTTATGTTCATCCGCCGTATTTGAAAAATTTCGCGCCTGAAACCGAATGTAACCGGAATCTGTGATTCGGCTGGCTTTAACCTGTTCATAAGGCCAATTTACCGGCTCCAGTTTTTTTTGCAGAAAGGAATTGGAAAAAATCTCGTTAATAAAACCGATAATCGTATTATCACTTCTAAAGGATGTGTGTAAAAAGTGCGGAACGTAATTGTTCAATATCGACGGCATGGTCAACAGCAAATCCCTTTCTCCACCGCGCCAGCCGTAAATGGATTGTTTTTCGTCGCCGACAACAATGACCCCCCCGTATTCTTTTACACCGGGGCCGCTGGTTATTTCACTGATGATGGGGAACAAAATTTTAAACTGAATCATACTGGTATCCTGGAATTCATCAATGAGAATAAATCTGACCTGGGTGGACAGGTATTCATAAAAAGCATTTGTGACGGAAAAACTGTCAATGAGCGACAATTCCGGATCGTATAAATATTTAAATGTATAATACGAAATATCGTTATGAGTAAATTTTTTATCCCTGAATTTTATTCTATCATATTTTTCGTACACTGAACCGGCAATAGTTTGAATTTCATTTTCCTCGGGAATGAGTTCCGCAAAAAAGATATACTCACCCAGCAGGTTTTTGGCGTTTTCGTAATCCGCAAGTAACTCGGCGGCAAAATCCTTTTGCTGATTCTTACGAAAGAGCTTGCTACCGTTCCAGAATGATCCCGTTTTCAGAAGCGTCTTGTGATTCTCGATAAGAAATTGTTTTTCGAGTTTCTCCGCAACTTTTTGGCTCAGTTTATTTTGCGTTGCCGACTTTTCTTTTTTAAAGAACAGTTCAAAAAAATCCTTTTTGAACAAATCCGCAACGGAATACTGCGGATAATCGGACATGACCCTGATTTGGAATTTTTGCATCAGCTCAAACATGGACTCCCGAAATTTATTCAACCACATTTTCGCTTCTTTTTGCCGGGTTAAATCATCGGAACGTTTATTGGGGCATTTTTTAATAAAATCAAATATCCACCGGTTATATAACAGAGAAGACACAAAACTTTCAAAATCGTTGATCTTTTTCTTGCCGCTGCGGTTAAAAAACGACTGAAAGATATCCCGGTTCTCCTTATCTTCCAGCAAAGATTTGTAAATTTCCGCGTAGACATGCTGGGGAATTGTATTATCAATGTCGTAAGCTGTGATACCGAGATAGGGAGAAATGATGGTTTTAAATATATCATTTGTAAAAGAATCGATCGTACTTATTTTGACGAGATTTTTGTTCAACAGCATCTCGTGATAATAAGAAGTCAAAACTGTTCTGTCTTCCTCGGACACCTGCAAACCAAGAATGGATTCAAGATTTTTATACAGTTCTTTCCCCTCGCCGGTATTATCGATAATGGCCCGCAAATGGTTAAATATTCTTTCCCTGATCTCGGCCGTGGCTTTTTTGGTAAAGGTGATAACGAGAATCTCATTAAAATGAATATTCAACCTGTAATATTTGATCAGCAGGCCGATATATTCCAGCGATAACCTGTAGGTTTTACCGGTACCGGCGCTCGCCCTGATAATTTTATTTTCCAAATCTTTACACCTTGATCGTGTTGGAATTCAAACCGGCTTTTGCCAGGAAAAGATCTTTTCTGGTGATTTCAGCAAAGTCGTTTAATTTACTTTTTTGTTCAGGCAGACAATAACCTGATTGCGATAATCCATTCAATATATGCAGAAAACCATATTTAAAGCTTTGTAAAATTTCAGATTTTGTTTTGGATTTTTGCCCGGTTTTATAATAATCCCGCAAGCCCTGTGACTGTTTTTTTAATATCTGGTAAAAATAAGAATCGACATATTCAGCCTTTTCCGGGTGATCGATGAGATAATAAAAGAGTTCATACAATATCAACTGCTCTTTTTCATAGTTGCCTGTTTTATAATCAAAAATCAGGTGTTTGTTGTCTCCCGGAACATGGATACGCAAATCCGCCCGGCCCCTGATTTGTACTTTAAGATTCAAATCATTTTCAGTCTGAGAAAACAGGGTTTTGTATATTTTTTCGTCCCCGGATGAATATTCGGTTTCCGGTAAAATTTCAAGTTCTTTAAAGCTGAGATGTAAATCGTCCAGAAACCGGAAAAAGCCGGTAATCCCGTCGGTTATATTTTGCACAATGATCGTATCGAAATAGATAAATGTGTGGTCATGTAAAATGGTATAATAATATTTCGGTCTGCCGATTGTTTTATGAATAGCCCTGATAATATAATCTTTATTAATTTGGGAAAAATCATAACCCAAAAGCGGACTTTTTTGCTGCTGTAAAAAGCTCCAGGCTTCATTAATTATATCATGAACAATATTCCCGATCAGGCGGGGGGAAAAGTCGTTTTCCACAAGCTTTGGACATTCATTCAGCTCCGCGATGTGTTTTATATAATAAACAAACGGATTGTTCACAAGGTCCTTATATGAGCTGTATGTTAATTTGATGCAATCATCCGCAAACTCTGTTTTTTTATCCAAAGCAAACCGGTAAAATGCGGGATTTTGCGTTATCTTTTTCTTTGGCCGGTAGTCTTTACAATCCATAATATAGCGATAGATATTTCCGTATAACAGGTCTTTTGTATCATTGAGTAAAAGAACTTGCCGCGGAAAGTAGAGCAAAAGCTCTTCAATAAACGAACTGATTTCGATATTTTTTTCAGTATTTTTTTGGGTGAACAAATAAACCTTCCCGGCGGACAGGACAAGCCGAAAGAAATAATATTTTTCGCGAAGTTTAATATCATCATAGGTCTTTAAATTCATGAGTTTTCTTTGCTTGTCGGTAAATAAAAAGGGAATAATACGGCCGGTCGGGATTTTTCCTTCTGTGACATTTAAAACGGCAACGTTATTAAAAGATATGTTTCGAGTATCCTGCAGGCTGGTGATTTCACAACGCGATCCTTCCGTTTCATACTGAAAATGGAAATGTTTGGGCTTCATGTAATCGATAAACAATCGCAGTATTCCGCTTGCGGTTTTTAACTTTTTAAGATAAGGATTTGAAATATTGAAATACTGATCCCAGTCTTGAACAATACCGACCTCTTCAATGGACATGAAATCGGCCAATAAACTGAAAAAAACATCCAGGATGTTCGAATATCTAAACTCCCTGTCGGATATGATTTTTTTTATATTTACGCCATCGGATTCCGAATCAAGACGCGCGATCAAATCTTTAATATTATTGATGTGTGCAAATTTGTGAACAAAACCGGTGATTGTTTGGAGAATATTTACCGCCGGACTTTTCGGCAAATGGGATAAATTTCGATCGTCCAAATCGAGGTATTTAATTTCATAATCGATGAGCGAATAAACATATTTTAATGCCTGTTCATGCGTTTGTTTTCGGGTTTGCGGGGACTGGTCTTTTAAAAAGTAAAAAATAAAATCCTCTGTCAGTAAACTGTTTAATATATTTTGTAACGGCACAAGGACTTTTTTACGCTCCGGTTCCCAGAGCATACTATCCAAAAGTTGATACAAGACGGTGAAAAAACGGTATATCGATGATGATGAAAAAGATGTCGTATAGCCGATATTAAATTCGGCAACGGATAAAAAACGCGAGTACGGATTTTTCTGAAATGATATATCGATGATATTTTTAATATTGCTTTCCGCTGTTTGCTGCAACAGGGCCATAATCATGGAAAAATCATTCTTGCTTTCGGTTATAATGATTTGATGCGTCCGATAATTTTGTAACAGGTTTTTAAGGGTAAAGGGCCTTATAGTCAGATTATCTTTATCGACAATCTGCTGCGGAAGCTGGTAATATATAACAATGGTTTTGTTATGCTGCTGTAATGTTTCAATGATACTTTTTTCAAAATTTGTATAATAGAACTGGTTGACAAAAATGAACCGGTTAAAGTCGTCAAGGCTGAATATGTTGATTTTTTCTTTTTTGTGAATAAATATGGAATCGTCAAAACCGATCCTGTGGATATGACCCTGATATTGTTTTTTTATTTTAAGCAAATATTCATATGTTTCAAGCTGCCACCCTAAAAAGTCCGCGTCATTATTAATAAAAATAGAGCGTTCAAGATTTTCATCCACATTCTCTTCATTAAATTCCTCCCATAAACTGAAAAAATTTCCTGCCAGTTCTATGGATTGAAAATAATTAGTAATTTTAAAAAAGTCTTTATCTTCATCTTTAAGGGAAGCGTAAAAGGCCAGGGTCCTCTTTTCTTCTTTCAGTAAGGGCTTCCCCGGTAAAAACAGGTTCTCCTTGAATTCCGCCATCGTGATAAACAAGGTAAAGTCAAATTCCCACTGCGGCTGAAATTTTTTAAGCGCGACGCGTTTACTGCTTTCATTGGGAAAAATAAACACCGATTTTTCATGGGGCTGTTCGTCTAAAACTTTTGCGATCAGGTCTTCATTAAACGGACAAAAAGAAAAATGAATATCGGGCATGGATTCATCCAGGTTATTATAATATGATTTTGTACGTAAAACATATTATATAACAAAAAAAATTAAATTACAACTTAAACTATTTGTGAAGGATTGCAACCAGTTTAAATGGGGGTCAAATATTGTTTAAAAATTCAATGTTGTCAGGAAAGGTAAATTATTATAAAAAAAGAACGACCTGTGGCCGTTCTTTTTCCAACATAACCGTTTTTCTTTTATTTCAATTATTTTATGTATAGTATTTTGTGCGAATCGGCGATATATTGATCGTTATCAGAAATAACAATTCGTGCAAAATATACCCCTGTATTAATCGGTAAATTGTTCCTGGAGACGCTGTTCCAGTTGATTTCATAGACACCTGGCGAATGCCGGGCGTCAACAAGTCTGTCCACCAACTGCCCGCGCATGTTATAAATATCAAGCCGGACATGGGCCGGAAATGTGATATGATAGGAAATGGTGGTTTCCGGATTGAACGGATTCGGATAATTACTCAGTAGTTGATAACCGGAAACAGATGCGGCAGGCTTTTCGGTAATTATCGACGAAACAACCCCGGTTAAGTGCGATACCCCGTTTTCCGTGGCAAACCAGATTGAACCGTCGATGTCGACGGCTATATCGTTCACATTGTTATCTGCAAGTCCGTCCGCTGTGGTAAAATTGGTAAACCTGTTGTCATGCCATACTGAAACGCCGCCTTTGGTACCGAACCACATATTGCCCGGTAAATCCTGCGCGATTGCCTGTACAAAATCATGGACAAGGCCGTCTTCGGTGGTATAGGCGGTCCAGCCTGCTTTTGTATCCGTTGTATCATGAAAGGCGCAGCCGGTATCCGTCCCAAACCACTGGTCGCCGTTTTCCAGTACGTATATGGCAAATATATTATCATCCCTGGAAAGCAGACCGGTCCAGGAATAATCATAGGGAGAGGCGGATGAAACCGCGTCCACCCCGTTCCATATCAACCTGGAAACGCCGCCGCCCAGAGTCCCGACATATTTAAAACTGTCTTTATCGGCTGCGATACAGGTGACGACATTACTGGAAAGGTGGTTATCGGTCGTAAAAGTGGACCATTCCGTACCGAATAAACCGGAAACACCCTCCCCGGTCCCGATCCATCGGACATTAAAAACATCAACGCATACCGACGAAGCGTTTGCCGAGGCAATACCCGAATTCTCCGGCGTATAAAACACAGGAGATGCCACCTCGTTCCCGGTTATCGGGAAAAAAGTAGCGCCCCCGGCCGTGGCCGCCCACAGGGCCGGATTCCCGTTCAACTGTTCAAAAGCAATATCGCGGATATTATATGAATTGGGGTACGTATCATCGGATATGGTTTTCCACTCGCTGCCGTTAAAACTTGTCATGCCTTTATCCGTGCCGAACCATTTAATCCCGTCATTGGTGATGTAAATTGACCTGACCTGATTACTTGACAAGCCGCTGTTTTCCGTATTAAAACCGAACCATTCCCCGGCGCTTACCAAAACTGAGCCGATAACAGTAATTAAAAAGATTAATACTGCTTTTCTGTAGATCAATATTTTTCCTTTATAATTTATAATTCATTCATAACATTATTAAAGATGTACAACAACTCAGTTTTTTATTATCTCAATAACAGCATTTCACGTGATTCCTGAAACAGGACATCATCTCCCGTAACCCGTAAATGATAAATATAAATTCCCGAAGCTGCGGATTTACCGTTTTGATATGCTCCGTCCCAGGTTGCCGTAAATGAACCGGCCGTGTAATCGGCATTAACAAGCGACGAAACCTGTTGTCCGATGGTGTTATATACGGTCAATTCCACATGGGCCGGGGCCTGAATATCGAACCGGATCGTTGTCTGCGGGTTGAACGGGTTCGGATAATTGGCGTATAATTGATAACTTTTAACGGCGCCCGACATTTCATTTTCTTCGACCGCGGTGGTACCGCCGATTTTCACAAGTTCAATGCCTTCGCCGGTACCGAGGTTCCTGGTGTATTGCTTGTCTTTATCATTGTTCCAGTGTTCATGAACACCAAGACTATTTATGGGTGTGCCGTCGTTTTCGGGATCATAAACAATGCCCTTGGGCCAGTTGGCTTTATCGGCCGCCTGATGCAGGTAATCGTCCACACCGACCATTTGCGGATAGGACCATGGTTTATCCTCCGTATATTCGGCTTTTAAAAAGTCATAGCCAACCGATTCGATTGCAACCGGATCAAGGGAAGCAAAAATCGAAGATGTCCAGTCATTATTAAAGGGAGAGGTTGTCCATCTTGTCGGCGGATCGGTCGCTTCGGAACCGGCATAAATGGCATCCATAATATAGACGAGGTTTTTGCCGCCCAGCAGTTCATGACCCATAATATCGACCAGGACCCTGTATAATCCATAACCCTGTCTGAAGGGATCCTGTTCCGTTGGATTAACCAGACCGTTATGAAGATGAGAGGCATCATTCCGGCAATGCGAGCCAAAATGATTTTTTGCAAACATGGTCACACCCGCTCTTTTGTGGCCTTTTAATGTGGGTATGTTAAGCATATATTCCATATCCTGGAATATAGTATACAAAAAATCCTCATAAACCGGTTCGCCGCCAAAAGGATCATTCCAGGATCCGGTATTCAGTACTTCCCCCTTGTCGGCGTAAAAAATTACCGGTTTGGAGCTTTTTACCACTTTTTCTCTGCCAAGGTTATTATAAGAATAATCGAGATAATGGATATTCGGGAATTCACTGTGCCATAGTTCATACATATACTTGTATATATGTTTTAACGGGTCGCCGACGTATATCATATTTTCGGGAACGCCAACCACATTGACCAGTTGTTTAAATACGGCCAGCACAACATAAGGATTTGTTTCTGCAATTGAATAATTTTTGCCATCTGCTTTGGACAAATCAGAGGTGTTGAAATTACCGCTCCAGGCGCTGGTTGCGTTAATTTTAATGAATATTTTTTCACCTGTCTTGTAGGTCACCTCGCCTTTTTCATGATTTTTATTGTAAAATTTAAAAATCTCTTTCCACGCTTCTTTATCGGATGTTGTGCCGGTCAGTGATTGTAAAACGTCCGAGACCATCTTTTCGATGATCGCCGGGTCATTGTTATTCGGCATGAACCAGCCGTCGTCTTTACGGTAATCAAGTGTACATTTTTCATTTGTGGCGTCCGGGTTATGGGCCCAGACAACCCGGCCGGGGAAAATACCTTTTGGAGTGCCAATTGGCGTATTTGGTGGATTTTCATCGGAGACAAAATTCGCGTAAACCGGATTCTTCGGGTCCTCTGTTAATATTAAAGAGCCGACCAAACCGATGACGATAAACACCGATGCCAGAATGTACCGCGATTCGCGCAGCCGCTTTTTTGCTTTATGAAAAGCAAAAATGGAAGTTATTAATCCCAGCATGTATACAATAAATCCGGAAGCGACCGGGACCGCAACCCTCATACAGGGGTAAGCCGCCCGTGACGGCTTTGGCAGAACACGTATCAGGAACCATATTAATGAAAAAAGTCCGATAACCGGGAATAATAATTTTGTTATTCCTTTGGGGGATTTTAATGATTTAATCTTTCCTGTTTTCTGGCAGATGTTAAAACATAAAGATTTCAATGGGGTAATTTTACCAAGCATTTTTAACTCCAATTTTTTCAGATTGAAATAATTAGCTAAATAATGCAGTAATAAAACTATTTAATAGAAAGTCATCATATCAAATGTGTTTTTTATAGAAATTTCGGTTAAAAAATTTATGCTGATTGTGCTCTTGACCTGTTGATTGAAAGTATAATAAATAAATAATAACTATGCAAGCAAATTCTTAAACGTTTAAGGACAATAATTTACTTTCAATTCTTTTATGGCTTTCGATAATTCTATGATTCCCGTTTCAATCTGTTCTGGATCGGAATTTGAGTAATTCAACCTGAGTGTATTACTGCCGCCGTCCTTGATATAAAAAGGGGCCCCGGGCACAAATGCAACTTTATTCTTAATGGCCAGTTCAAAGAGACGCATCGAAGACATACCTTCGGGTAATGTTACCCAGAGAAACATACCTCCTTCCGGTTTTGTATATTTCACTTCTTTGGGAAAATATTTTTCTATCATCGTCACCATTGCGTCCCTTTGCTCTTTATAGGCCTTTTTGGCTTTTTCGATATGCGCGTTTATATCAAAATGGGTGAGATAATAGTGTACAATCCGCTGGCAAAAATAATTGGTATGCAGGTCCGCACCCTGTTTGGCTATGATAACCTTGTCCATAATATCCCTGTCGGCGCAAATCCAGCCCAGCCTGAACGAGGGAACCACAGTTTTTGAAAAAGAACCCAGCATAACCGACTGTTTCCCCAGCCATTTTTTTAACGGCGGCAGGTCTTTTCCCATAAATCGCAGGTCCCCGTAGGGATTATCTTCAACGAATATGGTTTTATATAGTTGTAAAATTTCAGACAATTTTACCCGGTTTTGTTGTGAATATGAGATTCCGGACGGATTTTGAAAATTGGGGACACCATAGAACAACTTTACCTTAAAAGCGGATAAAATATTTGTCAATTCGATTAAATCTATACCATCTTCCTTCAGTGTCACGTTATGAAAATCCGGTTGATAGATGGACAATGCCTGAAGAGCGCCCAGGTATCCCGGTCTTTCAATGATGACAGGATCGCCTTTTTCAATCAGGACCTTGCTGATAAGGTCCAGGCCCTGTTGTGAACCGTTGGTTATGAGGATTTCATCTGCGTTAATGTTCAGTTTATATTTGTTATTGTAATCATTGGCGATATATTCCCGCAACGGCAGATAACCTTCCGTTGTGCTGTATTGAAGCACATTGGGTCCGTCCGCTTTTAGAATTTCATTACAGGCGGTGCGGATCTCCTGGACAGGAAAAATATGAGGATTGGGAAGACCGCCGGCAAAGGATATGATCTCCGGATCGCCGGCTATTTTTAATATCTCCCTGATGAATGATTTCTGAACATTCAGAATGCGTTCTGCAAATAATTCTGTTAATGGTTCCATATCTTTTAATTTCTCGCAGCAAAGGTCAGAATTAACCCGCCAGGATGGTTTCTATACGGTTTAATTCTTCCCCGGTAAATTTAGGGCTATTTAATGTCTTTAAGTTATCTTCAAGCTGGGCAACGCTGCTGGCGCCGATCAATACCGACGTCACCCGAGTGTCCTTTAAAAGCCACGCAAGCGCCATTTGCGCCAGACTTTGTCCTCGTTCGCCGGCGATGTCGTTCAGGGCGCGTACCTGTTTAAGCCTTTCCGCGGTGACATCTTCTTTGTCCAAAAAGGTTTGAGGCTTTGCCGCGCGGGAATCGGCGGGAATACCGTCAAGATACCTTTTCGTCAACAAACCCTGGGCCAGCGGTGAAAAAGCGATCAACCCGACGCCTTCATTATCAAGGACATCCAGCAATCCATTTTCAACCCAGCGTTCGAACATGGAATATTGGGCCTGGTGTATCAGGCAGTGTGTACCCAGTTGTTTCAATATTTTCAGGGCATTGTTGGTCTGGTCCGGTCTGTAGTTGGAAATACCGACATACAAAGCCTTGCCCTGCTGTTTGATCAGGTGCAGCGCTTCCATAGTTTCTTCCAGGGGCGTTTCCGGATCAAAGCGGTGCGAATAATAAATATCCACATAATCCAGTCCCATACGTTTCAGACTTTGGTCCAGGCTGGCAACCATGTATTTTTTCGAACCCCAGTCGCCATAGGGTCCGTCCCACATGGTGTAACCGGCTTTGGTGGAGATGATCATTTCATCGCGATAGGGAGCTAAATCCTGTTTAAAAATTTTGCCGAACATTTCTTCGGCCGAGCCCGGAGGCGGACCGTAATTGTTGGCTAAATCAAAATGAGTGATGCCGCTGTCAAATGCCTTGTGCAGAATTGCCCTGCCGTTTTCAATTGTATCCACTCCACCGAAATTGTGCCATAAGCCAAGTGATATGGCCGGTAGTTTCAACCCGCTTTTGCCGCAGCGATTATATACCATTGTATCATATCGTTGTTCGGAAGTCTTGTATACCATTTTAAATTTTTCCTTTGTTTGAGATTGTTAGACAATTTTTTTAATGAAAATAAAAAACTATTTACAATAAAACAAGATATTCGTGATGAAAAATATGTATCGGGTTAAAAGTATCGTAAAAAGACCGGGCTGTAAACGCGGATTACAGCGATGGAATTGTAGATTATATTTTTTGAACAAGGGGAACAAGCCCCTTGTTCAATTTTATTTAATTCTGTTCAATAACACAATATTAATGGCTTCCCGTATGGTCTTTTACGACCTGTCTGAGCCATTTTATCATTAAAAAAACGGCCAGCGCGGCCAGCATGGCGCCGGTAAAGTTGATGCTGAAAAATACGGCCTTGTGATCGTAACGGGTCCACAGACTGGAGAGCACACCCGACATTTTATTGCCGATGGATGTCGCCAGGAACCAGCCGCCCATCATCAGCGCCGTAATGCGAGGCGGACTTAATTTTGACACCAGTGACAGGCCCATCGGACTGAGGAACAATTCGCCTACCGTGATCACCCCGTAGGATGATATCAGCCACCAGGGAGAACTTTTCACAAGTCCGTTTTGCGAGGCGAATACCGCTCCGATCATAATGACCGTAGACAATGCGGTAATAAACAAACCCCAGCCTATTTTGGCGGGCGTGGACGGTTCTCTTTTTCTCTTTCGTAAAAAACCGAAAAAAGAGACAACAACGGGTGTCAGCACGACAACAAAAAAAGGATTGACCGATTGAAAGATTTCCGTCGAAATCAGCGTCAAACTTTTTCCTTCGGCCGGCCACTCTTTCTTGGGTAGATTATTCAAATACGGGTGCGGGCCCATTTCGGTAATGGTGTGGCCGTCTTTATCGACTAATGCTCTGCCGTGGATGTCGAGTTTGGGTACTTCACGCGGGGTCGTATCAACATCCTGGGCCATGCCGAATGTCTTGGCCACCGGTTCCACAACCGCTGGCATACTGCGATTGGTATAACTTTCAGCCCAGACGGTTAAAGCGGAGCCGTTCTGGTGAAATATGGCCCAGAACACAACCACCACCGCAAAAATGGAAAGTAATGCGGCGATCGGGGCTTTATCCTCTTTCGAGGCCCTGATCCACAGCGAAAGGTAGAACAACACCACGGGTGTGCTGGCAAATAAAAACGCGTCGGTGGAATTGGAACCAAAAAGATTTTCGGGCATAAACCAGCCGATGACGCCGAAAACAATTGCCGGGAAAAAGACATAAGCCGAAATTTTAAACAGCGACATATCTTCAGGATTTACGGGTTTAAGCACATCGGCTTCACTGACATGTTTTTGCCCGGTCATGAACCAGATAACGCCAATAAACATACCGATTCCGGCCGCGGCAAACGCGTAACCCCAGCCGTAATGATTACGTAAATATGCGGCCACAAAGTTACAGATAAAAGCGCCAATGTTGATACCCATATAAAATATATTAAATCCCGAATCTTTGCGATCTAAATACTTTTCGTCCGAATATAAATTACCGACAAGTGTGGATATATTCGGTTTAAAAAAACCGTTGCCTACAATGATCAAAAATAAAGCAATCCAAAAAGCAGTTACTCCGGGGACGGCCAGGGTAAGATATCCGGTTCCCATCAGTATTCCGCCAATTATAATGGCCCGGCGGTAACCGAGAATACGGTCGGCAAGCAGCCCGCCGACAAACGGGGACAGATAAACCAGCGCCAGATAGGTGCCGTAAATATCCGCGGCTGAGGCCAAACTCAGGCCCAATCCGCCCGCCTGAGTATCGATCATATATAATGTAAAGATGCCCAGCATCAAATAATATCCAAACCGTTCCCACATTTCCGTAAAAAACAGTACAACAAGTCCTTTGGGGTGATTTTTAAACATACCTTCTCCTCATTTATCACTCAATATTATTATTCACCGGCGTCCGGGTTACGGACACCTTTACCTGATCCGGATTACGAATTCATTAAAATCAATAAATAATAATCAAAATTCATTTTTTAAAGTCAAATAATGATTTCATATTTGCAAATTCTAATAATATAATATGTTAAGAGTACCGAGAGTCCGGGTGTAACCAAATACAGGTGATTATCATTATCGACTTTTTTCAGAATAAATAAGGTATTAAATTTTTTGTATTTAATCCAGACAAATTTTAACGGCTGCCGTTTACTCGTGTAAACTTCGATATACCGGAACAGCCTGGGAATTTGCGGGGTATGTTTTATGTTAATTATGTTTGTTCCGAAAACAAATAATATTTAAAAAAGCTGGTCGTCAATGAAACAACAACTGAATTATTTAGACCAATTTTTCAACCAGGATCATTGTTTTAAAACATTATTTCATTCTATCCCATTGGGCGCCCTGCTTTTAGATTCGGACAGAAAGATTATTGCCGTAAATGATTTTATGCTGAAAACTTTTGGTACCGGGGATGCCAAATTTATCGGCGGCAGCATCGGAAATATTTTAGATTGTGTCAATTCGGATGCCGGTGAAAATTTTTGTGGTTCGACCGTCCATTGTAAAGACTGCCAGATTTTTCGTTCCACGGTTTCCGCTATACAGGGTGAACAGGTGCAACGGCACAAAGCCGGGGTCAAAGTTCGAATTGAAGGAAAAATTAAAAACAAAGAGCTTTTGATCACAACAAATCCGGTAACAATAGAACATCATAATTATTGGATCGTCTTTTTCCAAGATATAACCGAGTTAAACGAGCTTTTACATCAAATCAACCATAACGAAAAAATCCGGGGGATGATCGGGCATGATCCTGAAATATTAAAATTAAAAGAACAAATCTATGAACTTGCACAGGTCGATGTTCCGGTCATGATCCTGGGCGAAAGCGGTACAGGGAAAGAACTAATTGCAAATGCATTACATAACGAAGGGCCGCGCCGGGACAAACCATTCGTTACCGTGAATTGCAGCGCTTTGCAGGATAATCTGCTGGAAAGCGAGTTGTTCGGTCACATGAAAGGGGCTTTCACCGGTGCGATCCGCGATCACAGGGGCCGATTCGAGCTGGCCGACGGTGGGACGATTTTTCTCGACGAAATAGGAGATATATCACCCGCCATGCAGGTCAAATTACTGCGGGTTTTGCAGGAGGGCATTATTGAACCTGTGGGCAGTGAACAATCAAAAAAAGTCGATGTCAGGGTCGTCAGTGCGACCAACAAAGACATAAAAAAACAAATTACTTCCGGCAGGTTCAGAGAAGATTTGTTTTACCGGCTGTGCGTTGTGCCGTTGTGTACCCCGCCGTTACGAAAAAGAACCGACGACATATATTTGCTTGCGGATCATTTTCTGAAAAAATATTCACTCCCGAACGGACGCAGCAATGTCGTTTTGTCGGATAAATCTTTAAACATCCTGCTGGAATATGACTGGCCCGGAAATATTCGCGAATTACAGAACGCCGTCCAATATGCGCTGGTTCATTGTAAAGACAGGATCATTGAACCCGTACATCTGCCTCCTTCCATTAAACAACGTTCAACCGAATCGGCGAATCCGGCCAAAAAGGTGCGAAAGAAGAAACTGGACAGGGTGCTTGTCAGCGAAGCGTTGCGCAAAACAAACGGCAACAAATTAAAAGCCGCAAAATTACTACATGTATCGCGCGCAACCATGTATCGTTTTCTTGAGACAAACGGGACTTTTACCGGCAAATTTCCTCAATAAAACACCCCACAACGAACCAGGGGCACATAATTCATGAAATTCTTACAGATAATGCTTGCTTAAATCGACAATTTTCATAACTTGAATTGTAAAACAATTTTAACTTATTTCTGACTCTAATCAAAAATTTTGTCTTCCCGATTGATATTAAATTTATTAACATACAAATTGATCATATTGTATAATTGTAATCTTTGGTCTTATTCTAATCAAGTTTATTCTAGGAGGATATATGAACAGATTTAAAGGGTTAAAAGTATTATTAACAACAACCTCTATCATAATGTTATTGGTATTATTCCCCAGCCAACCGGTAACAAGTCAGGATTTGGAAATGCAAACAAATATAATTCCCCGACCCGAAAAAATTCAAAAAGGTGAAGGGTTTTTTCTAATCACTCCGTTGACGATAATTACCGTCCAGTCTGAGTCAGGCTTTGACGAACAGTTGGTAGATTATTTTCAGGATTATCTTGAACGACATTATGGTTTTAATTTGATATCCGCATCAGACAGTAACGGGGCGCTGACAAATAGTATCTTTTTCACTAGTCAGGGAGCGGACAAATCCCTGGGAGACGAGGGATATGAACTCGATGTCGGTCAGGATAAAATTGAAATCCGGGCGAATAAGGGAGCCGGATTTTTTTATGCCGTTCAGACTTTATTACAGCTTTTCCCGGACGAACCCCCCAAAGCGGAATCCCTGGGAGAAATCAAACTGAAACTGCCCGTTGTAACAATTACGGACAAACCAAGATTTGTCTGGCGGGGTATGCACCTTGATGTGTGCCGCCATTTCTTTCCGAAAGAATTTATCAAAAAGTATATTGACCTGCTGGCCGTGCACAAAATGAACGTTTTTCACTGGCATCTCACGGAAGACCAGGGTTGGCGTATCGAAATCAAACAATATCCCAAATTAACGGAAATCGGCGCCTGGCGTGTCGATCGCGAAGACCAGCACTGGAACGAACGAACACCACCGCAGGAAGGCGAAAAGGCGACCTATGGCGGTTATTATACGCAGGACGAAATTAAGGAAATCGTACAATATGCGCAGGATCGTTATATTACCGTCGTCCCGGAGATCGAAATGCCGGGGCACGCGGTCGCGGCGCTGGCCGCGTATCCCGAATTGTCATGCACGGGCGGGCCGTTTTATGTCATGCCGGGCGGGTACTGGCCGATCACCAATATCTTCTGCGTCGGTAACGATAAAACCTTCGAATTCCTGGAAAATGTGCTGACGGAAGTGATCGATCTGTTTCCCTCCCCCTATATTCATATCGGCGGAGATGAGGCCCATAAAGCGAACTGGGAAAAATGCCCGAAATGCCAGGAGCGAATTCGGGCGGAAAATCTAAAGGATGAGGATGAACTGCAAAGTTATTTCATCAGAAGGATTGAAAAATTTTTAATCTCCAAAAATAAAAAACTGATCGGCTGGGACGAGATACTGGAAGGCGGCCTTGCGCCGGAAGCGACAGTCATGTCATGGCGGGGAACGGCCGGAGGATTCGCGGCCGCCAGTCAGGGACATGATGTCGTCATGACGCCAAACACGCATTGTTACTTTGACTATTACCAGGCTAGGGAAAACGAACCGCTGGCAATCGGAGGATTCCTGCCGGTTGAAAAAGTGTACGAGTACGAACCCATTCCCGACAGCCTGACGGCAGACAAACACAAACACATCCTCGGCGTCCAGGGGAGTCTGTGGACGGAATATATTTCTGACGAAAAATATGCCGAATATATGGCGCTTCCGCGGATGTGCGCCCTGGCCGAAGTGGCCTGGTCTGCAAAAGAACAGCGTAACCCTGATGATTTTTTCTCCCGGTTGTCCATATATTATGACCGGTTAGACGCCCTTGAAGTCAATTACCGGCATCCACTGATCACCGGTTACGAATCCGAAAATATTTTTATCGAGCCCGAACAGGTAACGTTGGCCATTGCCAGGCAGGGGGTGGAGATCCGATACACCCTGGACGGCACGGAACCGGATGCTGGATCAACGTTGTACACCGGACCGATAACTATAAATAAAAATATTGAATTGAAAGCGCAGGCATTCAGGAACGGGGAAAAAACTGGCAAATTGAAAAGCGGCGTATTCGAACATCGCGAGCCGTTAAAAGCAGTACAGCTCAAAAAGACATCCCCCGGGCTTCAATATCAATATTTTTCAGGCGAGTTCCAATCGGTCAATGACCTGGAAAAGTCAAAACCGGAAAATTCGGGAATTGCTGAAGCATTTGTTTTTCCCGAAGGCTGTGCGGAAGATTATTTTGGGCTTGTCTACAACGGTTATATTAAAGTCCCTGAAACGGGTATATATACTTTTTATCTGAACTCGAACGACGGCAGTGAGTTGTTTATCGGCGACAAAAGTCTTCTCAGTAATGACGGCAAACATAGGGCTCAAATTTTCAAGGCTCAAATAGCGTTGCAAAAAGGTTTTCATCCTGTAAAAATCCTGTTTTTTGAAACAGACGGCAGGGAGTATTTGGAAGTCGGTTATGCCGGCCCCGGAATTCCGAGACAGCCTGTTCCCGGAACGGTTGTTTATCATTAGTATCGGAAAAATGAAAGGAATACGACATGTTGAAAATGATAAAAAGTTTTCATTTTATTTCGTGTTTGCTTTTTTTGACGTATTCACAAATTTGGGGACAATATGAAATGCCTGAGGAAACAACAGAAAAATCCGAAAAAATAGTGTGGCCGGAAGGCAAACGGGCCGCCGTGAGCCTGACATTTGACGATGCCAGACCCAGTCAGATAGACAACGGCATTCCCCTGTTTGCCCGTTATGGCGTGAATGTAACGTTTTATTTGTCGCCAGAGAATATTGAAAAACGCTTAGAAGGATGGAAAAATGTCACAAAAACCGGGCATGAAATCGGCAACCACACTATGACCCACCCCTGTACCGGCAATTATCCTTTCTCCCGCGAAAACGCGCTGGAAGAATATACACTCGAAAAAATTAAAACTGATATCGAAACGGCGGACAGGGAGATTCAAAAGCTGCTGGGTGTGACAACCAGAACATTTGCTTACCCATGCGGACAAAAATTTGTCGGCCGCGGCGCCGGACTGCAAAGTTATGTCCCTATCATCGCGGAAAAATTTATCGCCGGACGCGGTTGGCTCGATGAGAACACCAACGATCCTGCTTTCTGTGATATGGCCCGGCTCCTCGCCATGGAAAGCGACGGTAAAAGCTTTGAGCAGTTAAAACAACTTGTCGATAATGCCGCTGCTGACGGCCGCTGGCTGATCTTGTGCGGGCATGATATTAATGACGGCGGACGGCAAACAACATTGATCACCTCCCTTGAACAACTATGTGAATATTGTCAAAATCCTGACAATGGGATATGGATCGACACGGTCGAAAATATATGCAATTACATCATCAGACAAAGAAACAATAATAAAAGGCAGAATTAAAACAAATTCGTTTTCAGGAGGATGCTATGAATAAAAAAATATCCGTTATTAAACGATTTTTAGTCTTTTGTATTGTTCTGGTTTCCATGTATCCTTTTATGCCGGCTCCGTTATTGCCAACCGAAGCCGGGGACACACTTTATGGGGGGGCTGCCAAAATAAATGTTACTCCTGAAAAACCGGTGACAATGGCGGGTTATTCAGGACGCACCGGCTTATCTCAGGGCATTCATGATTCTCTGTCCGCCAGGGTCGTTGTTTTTGAACTGGACGGCAACAAGCTGGTGCTGGTCTCGACGGATATAATCGGTTATAACGGGGGCTCCGCCGATATTTTTCGACAAGCTATAACAAAAAAGTTTGACCTCAAACCGTCCGAGCTTTTTTTATCGGCCATACACACGCACAGCGGACCGTCAATAACATTAGATACGGAAAAAGGGCACGCGAATAATATCGAATACGTGAACGCTCTGCAAGACAAACTGTTACAGGTAATTGGTGAAGCATTTGAAAATAAAAAACCTGTACAGATCGGCGCAGGTTCGGGGACTTCACCGGTTGGGGCGAACCGCCGGGAAGTGATGTATGATTCGGTCGGAAATTCCCGGACGTGGCTTGGACGAAATCCGTACGGTGTGACCGATAAAGAAGTACAAGTCCTGAAAATGACAGACAATACCGGTCATCTTGAGGCGGTTTTGTTTGATTATGCCACGCACAGCACTTCACTTGGACCCAAAAATTATATCATCAGCGGGGACGTACACGGTTTGGCTGAACAATTCGTCGAAAAATATCTCGGGAATCATGTCATCGCCCCGGCATTTGCGGGCGCTTCCGGCAACATCGATCCCTGGTACCGGATTTTACCCGAATTTGAAACGAAAAACGGCTGGATTCCGGAGCCGGTACTGCTGGGAACGCTTTTGGGTGAAGAAGTGGTGCATGTTTTGAATGATATAAAAAGAGTCTCCTCAACCGGTCCGATTCTCACGGCTTTTGAAACGATCGAATTGCCCGGAAAACCGCGAGGAGAATTAACAACAACTGCTGAACAA